>CAKQDX010000011.1 GCA_934229725.1 uncultured Streptococcus sp. | reverse complement strand
GTTTCCTCAACTTTTCTTAGAAAATGGTCTTTAGGCACAAGTTCATCAAGCGTATAGAATCCTACTTGACGTCGATTGTATTCAGGATTTTCTTTGTGAAACATAGGAACACCTCATCAAATACCTTTTTCTTTTATTTAGAATCATTCTTATCTGCTCTTTAGAATAGTTCTTAAATAGCCTAAAACCGTTGACAGTGCTGGTTTCTTCTGTTAGTTTAGATTATGTTCTCCTACATTGGGAGATCATTATTGACTTATCATCGTTCATTTTTCATTTAGAAAATCAAACGATTCACATATATATCGACAGATGTCGCACACTATCTTGAAAATAGGAGGCATTCATGAAAAAATTAAATAAACTTGGTGTTGTTCTTTTAGCATCAGGTCTTTTGTTAACGGCTTGTGCCAAGTCTGGTAATTCAAGTCATTCAAGCTCAACGAGCTCAAAACTCACAGCCAGTGAGCAAAAGCAATTGAAGCAGGCTACAAGTGATTACAAGACTTTCGTGGAAGGTGAAATCAATCGGCTTTTGAAAGATACTGAGGGATTCAGTGAAACCCTCAAGTCAGGAAATCTTGAAGAAGCCAAGAAACAATACCCATTAGTTCGTATGGCATATGAACGTTCGGAACCAATTGCAGAAAGCTTTGGTGAGTCTGATGTTAAAATTGACTACCGTTTGGTAGATTACATGGACGAAAATAAATCAGAAGACGGCTGGTCAGGTTTCCACCGTATTGAACGCATCATGTGGCAAGACAATACGACAGATGGTACAGCTGCCTATGCAGATCAATTGGTCAACGATATCAAGGAACTCAAGGCTAAAATTGCGACTGTTAAAGTCACTCCAGATATCATGTTGACAGGAGCAGTAGACCTTCTTAACGAAGTAGCCACTCAAAAGATTACAGGTGAAGAAGAAGTTTTCTCACACACTGATCTTTACGATTTCCGTGCAAATATTCAAGGGGCTGAAAAAATCTTTGAACTCTTCAAACCATTGATTGAGAAGAAAGATGCTAAGCTTGTGAAGACTTTGGAAACAGAATTCAAGAATGTGAATGGACTTTTGGACAAACACATGACTGATGATAAAAACTATAAGTCTTATACTGATTTGAGTGAGGCAGATACTAAGGAATTGGCCGAAGCTGTAACGAAACTTGGTGAACCATTATCACAAATGGGTGTTATCCTAGATGGGAAATAAGAAAAATGACTGGCAAAAAATTTTTAGATAAAAAAATGGACCGTCGTGAATTTCTTAAAAAAGCAGGTATTGGAGGGGCTGGGCTTGCGCTTGGGCTTTCTGGTGCATCTGCTTTTTTCGCTAATCAGGATAGTTCAACAAAGAAAGCCCTAGATGGGGATGAAGATATTAGCTTCTTTGGTAAGCACCAGGCAGGGATTACGACCCCCATGCAGAAGGCTTGCTACTTGGTGGTGCTAGATCTTCACACAACAGATAAGAAGGAAGTCATCCAGCTCTTTAAAGACTGGACAGACTATAGTAGTAAATTGGTTGAGGGAGAGCTGGTTAAGAAAGCTGGTTCTAATGCCCTCTTGCCTCCAACAGATACAGGTGAAACTGTGGGGCTTAATCCCTATCGCTTGAGCTTGACTTTTGGGATTTCAGCTGATTTTCTTAAAAAACTTGGCTTGGAATCCAAGCGTCCCAAGCTCTTTCGTGATTTGCCACCATTTCCTAAGGAGCAGTTGCAGGACAAATACACAGGTGGTGACATCGTCATTCAGGCCTGTGCCGACGATGAGCAAGTAGCCTTTCATGCTGTCCGCAACTTGATTCGCAAAGGTCGAAATAAAATCACCATGAAGTGGAGCAAATCAGGTTTTGCAGCCATTGGTGACCGCAAGGAAACACCTCGAAATCTGTTTGGTTTCAAGGACGGAACTGCTAATGTTACAACTGAAAAGGAATTCGATAAGGTTGTCTGGACTGACAGTAAGGATTGGATGAAGGGTGGTTCTTATATGGCTCTTCGCCTGGTACAGATGCACTTGGAGACTTGGGATCGTACCAATTTGCAGGAGCAGGAAAACACCTTTGGCCGTTACAAAGAATCAGGTGCTCCCTTTGGTAAGAAAGATGAGTTTGACGAAGTAGATCTGTCAAAACTTCCTGTAGATTCGCATGTCCGTTTGGCTAAAGAAGTAGACCTTCCTATCTTACGTCGTTCCTATTCCTATTCTGATGGCATTGATGAGAGAACTGGTCAGTTTGATGCAGGATTGATTTTCATTGCCTACCAGAAGGATCCTAATCGTTTTGTCAAAATACAGACTAATCTTGGGGCTGTAGACAAGATGAATGAGTACATCACCCATATCGGAAGTGGGCTCTTTGCTTGCTTTGCTGGCGTGGAGAAAGGAGGCTACCTTGGTCAAGCACTCTTTGAATAAACTCCTCGTTTTGCTTGGACTTCTGGCTCTATTCTGGACTTATCCAGTAGCTGCTGAATCCTATAGTGATCTCTATATCAAAATCACAGATGCAACAACAGCTGTTCAAAATAAAGATCAAGCTAAAGCCAAGGAATTGGTTGGTGAGATTAAGACTGATTTCGAGACGAAAGAAAATCATGATTCCAAGGCGGGTAAAGAAGTTAGAAAGGTTCTTGATATTAAGGGTGATGTGACAGAAGATGACCTAACCACTATCTCGTCAGCCCTTCTTAAATTTGAAAAAGAGCAAAATCCCGTTGATTTAGACGCTGAAAAGGAAAAACTTGTCACTCGTCTTGATCCCTATTTTAAGAACTTACAGGATGCCATCACAGCAAAAGACCTGGCTGCGACCCGCAAAACTTACAGCGAATTAAATAATGCTTGGACACGAAATGAAGCTGTTGTCCGTGACCATAGTACTGCTTACTATGGAAAGATTGAGACGGCTATTTCACTTTTGCGAAGCAGCATTGAAACAGAACCTACTGATTTCACTAGCATCCAGTCATCTTATGATGACCTCAAGGATGGAATCGATGACTTTATCAAGGGCGTCCCTCTTGATAGTACAAGCTCAAGTTTAACCCTTAATGATGGTATTAAACTCTTGAAAAAGGCTCTAGGTCAATTTCAAGCAGGTGATGAAAAAACGGCTGCGGCAACGATGAAGAAGTTCATCACTATCTGGCCAACCATTGAAGGTGACGTGAGCACGACTAACCCTAGCCTCTATACGCGCGTGGAAAGTGAAATGCCTGTTATCATGGTTAAGGGGAAAGAAAAGGCTTATCAAGATAAACTGCAAGCTTTAATTACAGATCTATCTGCTATCGATACCAGCGCTTCTTATAATGCCTTTGATGCCATGTTAATTCTTTTGCGTGAAGGAGTCGAAGCCCTCCTCATCGTCATGGCTCTTGTGACAACTCTTAAGGCAGCCAAGATGCGTAAGGGACTCAAATGGGTTTATGGCGGGGCCCTTGCTGGTGTTCTTGCCAGCGCAGTTATAGCTGTTATCTTGCAAGTTGTCTTTCCAGCTGTGACCTCTGGGTCTAACCGAGAAATCATTGAAGGTGGCGTTGGTATCTTTGCAGTTGCGATGATGATTCTTATCGGAATATGGCTCCACAGCAAGTCTTCAGTCAAACAGTGGAATGACTTTATGGATCGTCAGATGAAGACGGTGACGGCTACTGGAAGTTTTGTATCCATGTTTGCCCTCAGTTTCTTGGCTGTTTTCCGTGAAGGTGCCGAGACTATTCTTTTCTACGTCGGTATCATCCCACGTATCACGACGGCAAATTTCTTGATTGGTATTGGTTTAGCCATTGCAGTTCTTGTTATCATTGCCATTGCCATGACTAAAGCGAGTCACTATATTAAACCGCATCGTATCTTCTTTATATTGACTTGGTTGATTTATGCCTTGGCCTTCAAGATGCTCGGTGTCAGCATACATGCCCTTCAGTTGACTAATATGATGTCCAATCATTTGATTAGTAGTTTCCCAACCATCGATTGGGCTGGTATCTATCCAAGCTGGGAAGTCTTAATTCCACAACTGATCTTTATTGTTATTATTGCCTTTGTGACGGTGAAACAGCATGGCAAGAAGTAAGGACGAGATGACAATTATTGAGCATCTAGTGGAGTTTCGGAGACGTTTTATTGTAGTAGTAATTTGTTTTTTCCTTGTTTTTTGTATTACCTTGTTGTTTGCTGGGGAGCTCTATGCTTATTTGACAAGAGGATTTGATAAGCCCTTATTGGTTCTTGGTCCTAACGATATTCTTTGGATTTATATTAACCTAGCAAGTCTTATGGCTTTTACGGTGACGCTGCCCTTTACCACCTACCAGATATGGCAGTTCGTGAAACCTGGCTTGAGGGACAATGAAGCGCGTGCAATCTTTGCTTATATTCCAGCAACTTTTGTCTGTTTTGTATTGGGCTTAGCCTTTGGCTATTATTTTGTGAGTCCAGCTATCTTAGAAGTGCTTTTGAAACTAGGTGAAGGACTCTTTAATACGCAAATAACAGCGCAAAACTACCTCAGTTTTTTACTGCATACGACAGTGCCTTTAGCAGTTCTCTTTGAACTACCAGTAGTTGTGAGTTTTTTGACTTCTATCGGCATAATCACACCCGTATTTCTGACACACTATAGACGCTATGCTTACTTTATTCTCTTGGTTTTGGCGGTGGTTCTGACACCAGCTGATTTTATTAGCGACTTGGCCATGGCGGCTCCCTTAATCTTGCTTTATGAAGTTAGCGTAACGCTTAGTAAGCTCATTTATAAACGTAAACAAAGAAAATGTAAAGATAAATAGAAAGGAGATCTTATGGGTATTCTACGTGATATTGGAGCCCCAGGACTTATTATTATTGTCCTAGGAGCCCTCCTCATCTTTGGTCCTAAACGCTTGCCTGAACTTGGCCAATCCATTGGTAAAATGTTATCCGAATTTAAAGCAGCCGTAAATAAGACCGATAATGACAAAAAGGACGAAGAAGACAAGACAAAAGACTAATCACTCAATCTCGAAGACGTCTTCTAGTTTCTTGACAATTCTATGCTTTTATGACATAATACCTTTGTATTGAATAGTAAGTCTATATCATAGGCAAGAAAAGACCCCGGGCTAACTTCCACATAAGCTCGGGGTCTTTTTTAGCACTACCTATCCCTCTTTAGCCACTTGTCGACTAGACGAAGGATAATACCGACCACAATAGGTCCGATGATAGTTTTGAATAGTAAATCCATCATAGGCAAACTCACCTCCCTTCGTAGGCGGTGTTGAGGTGCCAAGGGCTATTATATCATAGATTGATAGAGATAGGGTTAGTGAGTGTGGGTAATTAACAGTTAGAAGCTATTGGTATGATGACAAACAAAAAATCAGCTCCAGTGGGCTGATTTTTTTGTGCTTACAAGCTGATACGTTTTTCTGTTTCAGCGTCGAAGAAGTGACCTTTAGCAACGTTGAACGTCAGGTTAACCTTTTCACCTGGATTGTGGAAGTCACGCGCATCCACACGGGCAGCAAACTCAGTTTGACCGAGTTTTAGGTAAAGCATGGTTTCTGCACCGAGGAGCTCTGAAACAACAACTTCAGCATCCACATTGGCATCTGGATATACTTCTTGAACGATTGGACGGCTTGAAACGTCTTCAGGACGGATACCAAAGATAACTTCTTTACCTTGGTAACCAGTTTCTTTCAAGATTTTAGCTTGACCTTCAGAAATTGCAATATCCAAACCTTCAGAGTTAGTAATACGATCGCCATCAACTTTGACATTGAAGAAGTTCATAGCAGGACTTCCGATAAATCCAGCAACAAATTTATTGGCTGGTTCATTGTAAAGTTCTTGAGGTGTACCAATTTGCTCGATACGACCGATAGTACCAGAACCATCAGGGTTTTTAGTAGAACTCATGATAACGATACGGTCAGCAAGAGTCATGGCTTCTGTTTGGTCGTGGGTTACGTAGATGGTAGTTGCACCAATATTACGAGTGATTTTAGCAATTTCGGCACGCATGGTAACACGAAGCTTAGCATCCAAGTTTGAGAGAGGTTCATCCATGAGGAAGACCTTAGCGTCACGAACGATTGCACGTCCCATAGCTACACGTTGACGTTGACCACCAGAGAGGTCTGCAGGCTTACGATCTAAGAACTCAGTCAAACCAAGGCTAGCGGCAGCTTCACGCACACGTTTGTCGATATCGTCTTTTTTGTATTTACGAAGTTTAAGACCAAAGGCCATATTTTCATAAACAGTCATGTGAGGGTAAAGTGCGTAGTTTTGGAATACCATGGCAATATCACGGTCTTTTGGTGATTTGTCATTAACCACCTCACCGTCGATATAGAGTTTACCTTCTGTGATTTCTTCGAGACCAGCAACCATACGAAGAGTTGTTGATTTACCACATCCTGAAGGACCTACGAAAACGATGAATTCCTTGTCTTTGATGTCGATACTAAAATCTTCGACAGAGTAGTGAGTTGCATTTGGGTATTTTTTGTAAATTTTATCCAGTTTAAGAGTTGTCATATCATTTATCCTTTATTATTTAACTGATCCGCCGGTTACACCTTCAACATAGTATTTCTGCATGAAGATAAAGAGAAGGGTGATTGGGATGGCGATGATAATAGCACCTGCGGTAAATGGAAGGAACCATTCATTGATAGCGTCTTGGTTAAGCATTTGATAGAGTCCAAGGGCAACCGTATATTTATCTTTAACGTCACCGAGGATAACAGATGCAAAGATGAAGTCTACCCAAGGTCCCATGAAGGCCATGAGGGCAGTGTAGACGATGATTGGTTTAGAAAGTGGCAAGGTAATCTTAGTGAAGATTTGAAGACGAGTTGCACCGTCAATCATTGCTGATTCATCCAATGAGTAAGGAATGGTATCAAAGAACCCTTTGGCAATGTAGAAACCAAGTGCTGCCCCAGCAGAATAAACCAAAACCAAAGATGTTAAGGTTTGTGTCAAATTGAGGGCCTTCAAAATGTAGTAGACCGCAATCATTGACATGAAACCAGGGAACATGTTAAGCACAAGTGCCAATTTCAAGAAGCCATTTCTGTGTTTGAATTTAATACGGCTAAGTGAGTAAGCCATCCCAACAGTAATCAGAGTTGAGAGGATACATGTACATGTGGCAACGATGAAGGTATTGATGAACCATTTTCCAAATGGATAAGCATCGCTAGTAAAGAGTTTGATGTAGTTATTAAAAGTGTAGGTCTTAGGGAAGAAGTATGGTACCGCATTAGCTCCTTCACCACGAAAACTTGTAAGGAAGATCCAAAGAATCGGAATCAACCAGATGACAGCTAGAACTGTCAATAGGATATAAGTACCAGTTAGGTAAAGATTTTTCTTACGTTTCATTATTTAGCAGCCCCTTCCTTGAATGAAGATGATCTTGTGTAGGCCAAGAGACTGAATGTTGCAGAGATGGCAAAGATCAAGATACCGATAACAGATGCCAAGTTGTAGTCTTTAGCGCTAACAGTCAGTTTGTAGAGCCAAGTTACCAAGAGGTCAGTTGAACCCGCTTGATAGTATTCAGAGTTAGTAGGTCCACCACCAGTAAGGAAGTAGATAACGTTGAAGTTATTGATATTACCGATGAATTGTTGAATCAATGATGGCGCCATAATCAAGAGAATTTGTGGGAATGTGATGCTCTTGAAGATTTGGAATTTGCTTGCTCCATCAATTTCAGCTGCTTCAATCTGCTCAGTTGGCAAGTTCATGATGATACCAGTTGCGACCAACATTGTGAACGGAATACCAATCCACATATTAACTAAGATAATAGAGAACTTAGCCCAAACTGGATCAGTCAAGAATGGAATTGGTCCACTAGTAAGATGCAAGGTTTGAAGCAAACCATTCAAAGGCCCATGGTCATTAAGGAAGTTACGCATCAAAAGAAGTGATACGAACTGAGGAACGGCGATAGTAATAACGAAGAGCGTACGCCAAACTTTCTTGAATTTTAGCCCCTTAGTGTTAAGCAAGAGGGCAAGGACAATACCGAAGAAGAAAGTAGTTGCTGTTGCGGCAACCGCCCAAATCAAGGTCCAAGTCAAAAGTGGGAAAAAAGTACCAGCCATACGACCTTGTAGGACTTCACCAAAACTTGCAAAGCCAACCCAGTCGAAAAGTGATTTAGGAGCTGGGTGATTGTGGTCAAAGTTTGTAAAGGCCAAACAAATCATGTAGATCAAAGGCAAGATGGTGAAGAGCAAAACACCAATCAATGGGATAGACATTAGCCCCATATGGAATCGACCATCGGCCAAGGTCTTAAAGTCTTCAATAAAGTTAGGTACCTTACGACCTGATTGCTTAAGAGCCATGAGATGGCGAGCACTTTTAAGGTTACACCAGTAAATGTAAGTAAAGACTGCACAGAAGATTACTGAAGCAAGGCCAAAAATTAACATGAGCATCGAGTTATCTCCAGCAACTTGCACAGTTAGCTTGATACCATTAACTTCTTTAATGGCTTCACCTTGTTCTTGAGTACCCAAGGTTATCATGCCTTGAAGAGCTGGGATAATTTGGATGACGAATGCCGCTAAAAAGGCAATCTCAGAGAGGAGGAAGAGCAAACCCTTGGTGAACTGTTTGTTGACCAAGTTTGCCAATCCCATTACCAGAAAGGATAATTTGACATCCCATGTACCCTCTTTGAAGACCTGGCGCATAGGAGTTGTGTCGTAGATTGTTTGTGACATAGATATCTCCTCAGATAAATGTATGATTAGTGATGTTTTTATTTTGTCTATAAGTCATAGATAAAGAGGCTAGGACCTTCACCTGCCTCTTTATCATCTCATTTGTAGGTTTCTTATTTAGCTGCTGCCAAATCTTTATCAAACTGTTGTAATTTAGTAAGGAATTGATCTTCCTTGATTTTACCGTTATAGGCATCACTCATAAGAGCAGCACTTTCAGTCCAGAAGACTGACATTTGACTGAGTTTAGGCATAACAGTTGTGTATTGGTCAGATGAACCCATCGTAATGACAGCTTGTGCAAGAGCATCCTTTTGAACGGCTTCAGAAGCTTGAACTTCTTTGTTAGCTGGGATGATATGACGTTCTTCAGTAGTGAATTGGTTATTTTGACTGTCTTTGCTTGTCAAAGCTTGTGCCAATTGGTAAGAAGCAGCGATACGTTCAGCGTTACCTTTAGATGGTGTTTGGTTAACTGCGTAAAGTTTTACACCCATGAAGGCTTTTTGTTGAACATCTTGACCACCGATGTTAACTGTTGGATACACAGCAACACCAAGATTGTCTTTACCAACAGCTTTAGCAGCCGCTGCGTAGTCCCATGGTCCTGATTGGAAGGCATCAACTGAACCATCTTCAAATTTAGCCATCATGTTAGCTGAATCGACATTAACAAATCCTTTGTTGTCTTTTTGAGCTGCGATGAATTTAAGAACGTTCACACCAGCTTCGTTACCCCAGTTTGTCCCTTTCACATCTTCACCATTTTGACCAAAGAGTGTGTCACCAACTGAAAGGAAGAGAGGACCAGTTACATAAGCATTAACTTCTTTCAAGTTGCTACCAAATTTAGCTTTAGAAGTGATTGTTTCATATGATTTGACATCTTCTTCATTAAGTTTAGACTTATTGTAGTAAGTAACTTGTGTTTCAATACCATATGGGAAGGCGTAAGTTTTACCTTTGTATTGAGCACCTACAGCAGCTTGCTCAGTATCTTGATCAGCAATTTCTTTTGAGTATTGCTCTGGGATTTCTTGGATAGCTCCAGCATCTACCAATTTACCGAGTTGGTCATGTGGAAGTGAGAAGACATCTGCAGCAGTAGAGGCATCTTTAGTCAAGTTTTCTTGAGCATTTGGATCTTCCATTTCAACCATGTCAACTTTATAGCCAGATTTCTTTTCAAATTGTGCGACTGTGTCTTTGTATGACTTCTTAGCACCTGTTGGTACCCAAAGTTTCAAAGTCTTACTATCTGAGCTTGAACTCTTGCTTGAGTTAGACCCACAAGCTACCAAGAGCGATCCAGCAACTAGTAATCCTGCACTACCAAGTAGCACTTTTTGCCATTTTTTCATTTCGAATTCCTCCAAAAAATTAGTTTACTGATACATTATGCAATCGTTTTCATTTTCTATCAAGTGATTTGTTATAAAAAAATTATTTTTTGCAATCGCTTGCAAAAATACTTGAAGTTCTTTGCTTAAATGCTATAATATTACCTTGATAGTAATTATATTGGGTAATTCTCACACTTCAGCAAATTAGATTATGAATAGAAACGAGAGGGATATGCATGGCTACAATTAAGGATGTTGCCAAGAAGGCTGGTGTCAGCCCGTCGACAGTGAGTCGAACGTTAAAAGATAATCCGGCTATTTCAGAAGAAACCAAGATTAAAGTTAGAAAAGCTATGGATGAATTAGGGTATGTTCCTAACATAGCTGCTCAAGTATTAGCGACTGGCTTAACACACAGTTTAGGTGTTATACTCCCGCCATTAACAAATCGTGAAAATATTAGCCAACCCTTCTATATGGAAATTCTAACAGCGATTAACGAAGAAGCTAGTTGTAATTCTCAGGTTGTCAGCATCGCTACAGGAGCAACTTTAGATGAATTGGTTAAGCAGGTTAAACTGATGCATCGTCAAAAACGTGCAGATGGATTTATCATCCTCTATTCAGAAACAAAAGATCCTGTTAAAGATTATCTCTTAAAAGAAAAAGTACCTTTTGTAGTAATTGGAGCACCAGTGGATAATACAAATAAAGTTACTTATATTGATAATGATAACAAGGCAATAGGTCAAGAAGCAGTTTCTTATCTAAATTCAAGAGGTCACCAAACCATTGGCTTTGTCACTGATGACCTTTTTGGTCAGGTAGGCCAAGAGCGTTATCAAGGTTATAAAGATGCTGTTAGTGAGTTGCATATAGAAAGCTTACCTGAACTTGTTTTCTCGTCTCTGACGATTGATTCGTTTAAAAAGCACTTGCGAACTTTTCAACCTACAGCATTGGTTGTTAAAGATGATCTTGTTGCTCTTCGGCTTATCCAATGGTTAAACAATCAAGGAATAAAGATTCCGAAAGATTATTCTATTATTTCCATTAACAATTCTTCATTTGCAGAAATCATGCATCCTTTCTTAACAACCTATGACATTAACATTCAGGAACTTGGAAAAGAAAGTGTTCGTCAATTAGTTGCTATCCTGAAAGATGAAGAAACCGAGCCAAAGAAAGTAACTATACCCTTCCGTCTCATTGAAAGAGAAAGTGTAACATCTATATAAAAGGATCATAAAAAAATGGTTAGACAGAAGTAGTTCCGACTATTTTTAATATTCGAATTGACGTATTTTTCAGAAAACTAAGAGCCTATGTATCTAAAAAAGCTATAATTTAGATGTGAAAGCGTTTATTTCACGAACGTTCATTCAAAAAAATATAAAAAAATCCCATTTTTTTGTTAAAAACTCTTGACTTATGCAAGCGTTTGCATTATAATCATAAGTGTAAAAAATAATTTGAGGTAAACTTTATGAACAAACGAGCAAGCGGTGTTTTGATGCACATCACATCACTACCAGGTGACTACGGGATCGGTTCTTTCGGTCAAGCAGCCTATGACTTTGTTGATTTCTTAAAAGAAACAAAACAAACTTACTGGCAGATTTTGCCACTTACTACAACAAGTTATGGGGACTCACCTTACCAATCATTCTCAGCGGTAGCGGGAAATACACACTTTATCGATTTGGATTTCCTTATTCGTGACAAATTTTTAACTAAAGCTGATGTTAAAGATGCTGACTTTGGGTCAGATCCTGAGTTTATTGACTATGCTAAAGTTTACGAGGCACGTCGTCCAATCCTTGAAAAAGCAGTAAAAGCTATCTTGGCAGATAAAAAAGAAGCTAAAAAATTCCAAGCTTTTAAAGCTAAAAATGCTAACTGGTTAGCTGATTATGCTGAATTTATGGCTATCAAAGAACACTTTGATAACAAAGCTCTTCAAGATTGGGATGATAAAAAAGCAGTTAAACGCGATAAAGCTACTCTCGCTAAACTTCGTAAGGAACTTGCTAAAGTGATTACTTATCACGAAGTGGTTCAATACCTATTCTTCAGTCAATGGGCTGAACTTAAAGCTTATGCCAATGAGAATGGTATTCAAATCATTGGTGACATGCCAATCTACATTTCAGCTGATAGTGTTGAAGTTTGGACGCAACCATATCTCTTTAAACTAGATGCTGAATGTAAACCACGTTACATTGCCGGAGTTCCACCAGATAACTTCTCAGCTACTGGTCAACTTTGGGGAAATCCAATCTATGCTTGGGATAAACACAAAGCTGAAAACTATGCTTGGTGGGTATTCCGTATTCAAGAATCATTCAAACTTTATGATTACTTGCGTATTGACCACTTCAAAGGTTTCTCTGACTTCTGGGAAATTCCTGGTGGAGATGATACTGCTGAAAACGGTGAATGGGTTCCAGGACCTGGTTACGATCTTTTCAAAGTGGTTAAAAAAGAATTGGGTGACCTTAACATCATCGCCGAAGACCTTGGTAACATTGATGAAAAGACACGTCAACTTCTTGCAGACTGTGGCTATCCTGGAATGAAAATCGTGCAATTTGGTTTCTACGACACTACTGGAAACAGTATTGACATTCCACATGTCTATACACAACACTCAGTAGCTTACACAGGAACACATGATAACGAAGTGGTTAACGGCTGGTATGACAATTTGACGCAAGAGCAACGTGATTACACAGATGCATATATCAACCGTCGTCAAGGTGAGCCTATCACGCGTGCCCTTCTACGCACACTCTTTGCAACAGTAAGCAACACAGCCATTGCGACGATGCAAGATATTCTTGATAAACCTGAAAATAGCCGTACAAACTTCCCTAACACTGTTGGGGAAAACTGGAAATGGCGTATGCTTCCAGGTGAAATCACTGTTGATAAGAAAGAATTTTTGACTGATATTACAGAAAGATATAATCGAGGTAATAACTAAAATGTCTACATTTACAAATTATGTTGAAGCAAAAAACAAAAATCTTAAAGACCTTTCAAACGAAGAAATTTACTATCTTTTGTTGGAATTCGTAAAAGAAGCAGCTGCACCAAAACCTAAAAATGATAGCAAACGTAAAGTTTACTATATCTCAGCTGAATTCTTGATTGGTAAATTGTTGTCTAACAACTTGATCAACTTGGGAATCTACAAAGATGTTAAAGCTGAATTAGCTGCTGCAGGTAAATCAATCAGCGAAATTGAAGATGTTGAACCAGAACCATCTCTTGGTAATGGTGGTTTGGGACGTTTGGCTTCATGTTTCATCGATTCTATGTCAACACTTGGCATCAACGGTGAAGGTGTCGGTCTTAACTACCACTGTGGTCTTTTCAAACAAGTCTTTAAAGATAACAAACAAGAAGCAGAACCAAACTACTGGATTGAAGACCAATCATGGTTGGTACCAACTGACATTTCTTATGATGTTCCATTCAAAAACTTCACTTTGAAATCTCGCTTGGACCGTTTGGATATCTTGGGTTATAAGAAAGAAACTAAGAACTACCTTAATCTCTTCGATATCAATGGTTTGGACTATGGTTTGATTGAAAAAGGAATCACTTTTGATCAAGACGAAATCCAAAAGAACTTGACACTTTTCCTTTACCCAGATGATTCAACTCGTAAAGGTGAGCTCTTGCGTATCTACCAACAATACTTCATGGTATCAAACGCTGCTCAACTTTTGATTGACGAAGCTATCGAACGTGGTTCTAACCTTCACGATCTTCCAGATTATGCTTATGTACAAATCAACGATACTCACCCATCAATGGTTATTCCTGAATTGATCCGTCTTTTGACAGAAAAACATGGATTTGATTTTGATGAAGCAGTAGCAATCGTAAGCAAAATGGTTGGTTACACAAACCACACTATCTTGGCTGAAGCTCTTGAAAAATGGCCACTTGACTACCTTGAAGAAGTTGTTCCACACCTTGTTGTTATCATCAAGAAATTGGATGCCATCGTTCGTAGCAAATACGATGATCCACGTGTTCAAATCATTGACGAACACAACCGTGTTCACATGGCCCACATGGATATCCACTTCTCTACAAGTGTAAACGGTGTGGCTGCACTTCACACAGAAATCCTTAAAGCATCTGAGTTGAAACCTTTCTACGACCTTTACCCAGAACGCTTCAACAACAAAACTAACGGTATTACATTCCGTCGTTGGTTGGAATTCTCAAATCAAGAACTTGCTGATTACATCAAAGAGTTGATTGGTGATGATTACCTTACTGATGCTACTCAATTGGAAAAATTGGCTGCCTTTGCAGATGATCCTGCAGTACACAAACGTTTGTCTCAAATCAAATATGACAACAAATTGTCACTTAAACGTTACCTTAAAGCCAATAAAGGTATTGATCTTGACGAAAACTCAATCATTGATACTCAAATCAAACGTTTCCACGAATACAAACGTCAACAAATGAACGCTTTGTATGTCATCCACAAATACTTGGAAATCAAAAAAGGGAATCTTCCTAAACGTAAAATCACTATCATCTTTGGTGGTAAAGCAGCTCCTGCCTACGTTATTGCTCAAGACATCATCCACTTGATCTTGTCACTTTCTGAACTCATTAACAATGATCCAGAAGTAAGCAAATACCTCAACGTTCACTTGGTTGAGAACTACAACGTAACAGTTGCTGAACACCTTATCCCAGCGACAGATATTTCAGAACAAATCTCATTGGCTTCTAAAGAAGCTTCAGGTACAGGTAACATGAAATTCATGCTTAACGGTGCCCTTACACTTGGTACAATGGACGGTGCCAACGTTGAGATTGCTGAATTGGTAGGTCCAGAAAACATCTTCACATTTGGTAAAGACTCTGATACAATCATCGACCTTTACGAAAAAGGTGGTTATGTATCACGTGATTACTACGAAAAAGATGCTAATATCAAAGCGGCTGTTGACTTTATCGTCAGCGAAGACCTTGTTAAACTTGGTGATAAAGAACGCTTGAAACGTCTTCACCATGAACTTATCTCTAAAGACTGGTTCATGACATTGATTGACTTGGCTGAATACATTGACAAGAAAGAAGAAGTATACGCAGCTTACGAAGATCAAGATGCATGGAACAAGAAAGTCGTTTACAACATCGCTGAAGCAGGATTCTTCTCATCTGACCGTACAATCGAACAGTATGACAAAGACATCTGGCACACAAAATAATATTCTAGTTGCATAGAAGAAAAACGAGATCAGAAATGATCTTGTTTTTTTGCATGAAAAAATACAGCTAACTATCTCTATTAGCTGTATTTACATAAATAAACTTATGTTATTTTGTGTGGTAATTCAATATATCATTTATATATGCTTCTTTATTTGATGAATCATAAGTTTTAGATGTTGAGTATTTTAGATAATGGATTTCATCTTTGGCAGTCCTGGATTCTTCTTGAAGGTAAGAATTCGTAATTGTAATCTTAAAATCTTCACTCTTACCCGTTAGGTCCAAGCTTAGCGGAAAATTTGTAAATTCATCTGAGTAAAAGGCCTTCTTATAAAAGAGATACCCATCTCCTCTAAAAGAATTTAAGTGAGGGAATGTTGTTATATTGTATCTTCCATCCCAATAATTCCCATACTTTCTATTATCGTAGTCATCAAAGAATTCCTGAATTATTTCTTTGTTATCATAATTCTTTTCAAAGGTAACGAAGGGAGCCTGCCAATCCCATATTGGAATGTCACCTCCATTTCCATAGATAATATAACTTTGCATTTTTCCTGATTTAGGATTTTTCAACTGAAACTGGTATTCTCTAACACCATCTTTGACAGCACCAGTTTGATATAAGGTATCGCCTGGAACTATCAAAAAGTGAAAATCCCTTAGATATAATTCGAAGTTGGTATCCATTGTTTTATCATGTATTCCAGGGAAACGCTGAATTATTTGTCTGTAATTCTCTTCATTCGAAAACCATTCCTTATCAAAGCCTGGACCGACTTCAAATACTTTATGATCGAAATAGTTTTGATATTCTTCATAATGGTTTTCAGTAGAGGTCACCTGTCCAAATGGTAAAGTCATATTGGTATTATCAGTAAAAGTGATATGCAAAAAAAGACTTCGCGGATCAATTCCTTTATCGATATATTGGCCTATCTTATAGGTAGACAAATCATAAGGAAAATCGTCTTTTCCAAAGTGTAGAACTTCAATCTCTATATCTTTGACAATCTTCTTTTGAGACTTTATCTTTTTAACGCTGTAATGATAAGCCTTGTAATAGTAATTACCTTTATCATAGAGATAAGGCTTATAGGCTCTTTGGTAACTGTTAAAAAGAAAAATACCTATACCAGCAATAAGAAGAAGCGCTAGTATGATTTTCAGTTTTTTACAATAACTGCGTAATTTTTTTATCATCCATAACCCCCATGTTTTTACTATTATATCATGAAAATAAGTGTTCCCAAGCCATCTTCGTGTACTTTGTCACCGTTTTCCATTATAATATAAGTATCACATTACAAGAGGAGACCTCATGAAATACATCGTAAACACATCAAATGATCCTGCCTATAATATTGCTTTGGAAGCCTATGCCTTTCGTGAATTGGTAAATGAAGATGAATTGTTCATTCTCTGGATTAACCGTCCAGCTATCATTGTTGGGAAACACCAAAATACCATTCAAGAGATTAACAAAGAATATACAGATGCTCATGATATTAAGGTCGTTCGTCGTTTATCTGGTGGTGGCGCTGTTTATCACGATTTGAACAACCTTAATTATACCATCATCTCTAATAAGGCAGATGAAGGTGCTTTTGACTTTAAGACTTTCTCTCAACCGGTAATCGCTACACTTGCTGATTTGGGTGTTAAGGCTGAATTTACTGGCCGTAATGACCTTGAAATTGATGGTAAAAAGTTCTGTGGAAATGCTCAAGCATACTATAAAGGTCGAATGATGCACCATGGTTGCTTGCTCTTTGACGTTGATATGTCCGTTCTTGGCCAAGCTCTCAAAGTCAGCAAAGACAAGATTGAATCTAAAGGCGTTAAGTCTGTACGTGCCCGTGTGACAAACATTGTAGACGAATTGCCAGAAAAGATTACCGTAAACGAATTCTCAGATAAAATCTTGGAAAAAATGAAAGAATTCTACCCAGAAATGACCGAATACGTCCTTTCTGAAGACGAATTGTCTAAGATTCAAGAGTCTTATGAGCAACAATTCAATACCTGGGACTGGACATACGGTCAATCACCAGAATACACAGTAGAACGTAACGTTCGTTATCCAGCTGGTAAGATTTCAACCTATGCCAATGTTGAAAATTCAATCATTAAATCTGTTAAGATTTACGGAGATTTCTTTGGTATCGGAGATGTATCAGATATTGAAGACTTGTTGGTCGGAATACCTTACGAGTACGACGATGTCTTGGCTAAACTTGAAACTATTGATACAACACATTATTTCTCACGTATGACAACCGAGGAGGTTGCAAAAGCTATCGTTGCTTAATTATTGTTTGAAACAATCTGGAAAACTCCAGGTTGTTTTTTCTTTTATGATTGACTAAGTGAGTCTCTATATAGGCTGGATAGGCTGGCCGGTAAATCTATAAAAACCTCTAAGTAAAAAACACCTTATAACATCTTTCCGAAAAACTGTAATTTTCTTGAAAGAAAGATAAGGGTGTGATATACTTCTATTAAGTAATTATGGAGAAATAAACCAATGAAACGTGAACTTTTACTGGAAAAAATTGAAGAATACAAAACTCTAATGCCTTGGTTCGTCTTGGAATATTACCAGTCGAAACTATCGGTACCGTATTCTTTTACAACCTTATATGAATATCTCAAGGAATATAAACGCTTTTTTGACTGGTTGATTGACTCTGGTATTTCAGATGCTGATGATATTGCCTCAATTGACATCAAAACCTTGGAAAATCTTACCAAAAAAGATATGGAATCCTTTGTCCTTTATCTACGTGAACGTCCATCTTTGAATACCTATTCCAAGAAACAGGGTGTCTCTCAAACGACCATTAATCGTACACTTTCAGCGCTTTCTAGTCTTTATAAGTATTTAACCGAGGAGGTCGAGGGTCCTGACGGTGAGCCTTATTTCTATCGTAACGTTATGAAAAAAGTTTCCACTAAGAAAAAGAAAGAAACTTTAGCTGCTCGAGCTGAGAATATCAAACAAAAACTCTTTCTAGGCGATGAGACCATGGAATTCCTTGATTATGTAGAAAACGAATACGAAGTCAAGCTCTCAAATCGTGCAAAATCGTCGTTTTATAAGAATAAGGAACGTGATTTAGCGATCATAGCCTTGCTGCTGGCTTCGGGTGTTCGACTCTCTGAGGCTGTTAATCTGGACCTTAAAGACATCAATCTAAAGATGATGGTCATTGATGTCACTCGAAAAGGTGGCAAACGGGACTCAGTTAATGTAGCGAGCTTTGCAAAACCCTATCTTGAGACTTATCTTAGTATACGTGATAAACGCTATAAGGCTGAGAAGCAAGACCTTGCCCTATTTTTAACGGAATATCGAGGGGTGCCTAACCGTATTGATGCTTCAAGTATCGAAAAAATGGTTGCTAAATATTCTCAAGTCTTCAAGATACGTGTGACTCCCCACAAATTACGACACACCTTGGCTACACGTCTTTATGATGCTACCAAGTCTCAAGTCTTGGTTAGTCACCAACTTGGCCATGCTTCTACCCAGGTCACCGATCTATATACGCATATTGTTAATGATGAGCAAAAAAATGCTCTAGACAATCTCTGATAAGTTTACTACTAACCATTCCAACTCGGAATGGTTTTGAAATTTACATAAATATAATTATGCAATAAAGCAGTTTAGAATAACGTAACTTAATTTATGTAAAATTACTCACACAAAAACAAGCTTTCCAAAACGGAGAGCTTGTTTGTTTTCACTAATAATCTTTAAGTGTTGATTCAACAGCTGCTTTTTCTTTATCAATCAAATCTACACGTGCGGCGATTGTTTTAATACCCATTAAGATATTACGTTCTAAGCCTTTATCGCTTGTTTGTGGCTCAAAGAAGGCAATATACTGATCAAGACGTTCTTGGGTTTTGAAGACAGATGCTGGGATATTAACAAAGGTATCAAAGCTCATATCTCCACCAAGGGCAGCCTTAATCCATTCCCAATTCTCTTTAGCCCAGTTCCAAATGGTTTCTTGAGCATAAGATTTATTAAGGAAGCTTAGGTACCAAAGGTACAAATCTTGTGGTTTAACAACATTTTTATCCTTCAGATGGCCTAAAACGTAGTCAAGACCTTCTTGATTTTTAAGGTAAGCGACTGCTTGAGTCAATTGACGACGGAAGTTACTATCGTTGGTTGCAACGTAAGCATTCACATATTCTTCAACAAGCTCAAGGCTGTTTTCTTGTTTCATTTGGTTAATAAGGACAAGACCTCGGACACTTGCTGGAATGCTTTCAAAGTTTTCTTTATGAGCTTGGAAAACACTTGCTGCTGCTAAAACAGCTGGTTGATAGTCTGCCTGAATCAAATAGCCAAGCATTGTCTGACGTACCATCTCGTCTTCATCTGACTCGCCTTCTTTGGCTTCAAAACCAAGACGCTCAAAGTCATTTTGGTATTGGCGACGTACCAAGGCGTTAAAATGCACTTCTGCTTCTGTATCTTCATCAATAAAGCGCTTCAAACCGCTAAGAATTTGTGATTTAGCTTGAGCAATCAAGAAGCTTTCTTCTTTTTCAACCAAATCAAGCAAGGTGATTAGGCTTGCGTAAGAAATACGTCCACTTTCAGCTAGGAGACGACGCTCTTGCAAGATTTGAAGTTTACTTACAGTATCGAGGGTTGCAAATTCATCAAGGATACTGTCCAAGAGTTTTCCTTGGTATTCTGTGATGTAGTGAGCTGTATTTGCTGTGTTGAGACGAAGAGCTCCCTCATTTTGGGCTGCAAGTTGACTATAATTTGGAATTTCAATTCGTCCTTCTGAAAGTGTATCTGGTAGACCCTTCCAATTTGAGTTCAACGGGATTTCCCAAAGTCGACCTTTATCTTCGTGTTCACCAATGAAGAACTGTTTTTGACTAAGAATAAGCGTGTCATCAACAACCTCTGCATTAACCACTGGGTAACCTGGTTGTTCCAACCAAGTATCCATAAAGCTAGAGACATCTTTGCCTGAGGCATCTGAGAGGGCATTCCAAAGATCACGTCCAACAGTGTTATTATATTGGTGCTTTTCAAAATAGGCTTTAAGTCCTTTGGCAAAGGCTTCATCACCTAACCAACGGCGCAACATGTGCATGAGTCGGCTACCTTTGGCATAAACGATGGCACTGTCAAAGAGGGTGTTAATCTCATCAGGATGATTGACTTCCATATGGACAGACTGAACACCATCTGTAGCATCACGTTGGAGTGCGTGCGGTACACCAGTTGTTTGGAAATCTTCAAAGATGTTCCAACTTGGCTCAATAGCATCTACTGAAACATATTCCATCATGTTGGCAAAACTTTCGTTAAGCCAGAGATCATCCCACCATTTCATCGTTACAAGGTTACCGAACCATTGGTGAGCCAATTCGTGGGCAACAACAAGGGCTACCTGTTGACGGCTTACAGCAGAGCTATTTTCATCTACAAGAAGGTAAACTTCACGGTAGGTAACAAGTCCCCAGTTTTCCATAGCTCCTGCTGAGAAATCAGGAAGAGCAAGGTGGTAAGACAATGGAATAGGATACTTGACTTGGAAATAATCTTCGTAGAAATCAATGACACGAACGGCAATATCAAGCGCAAAGTCAACGCTGTTTGCTGCTTGTGCAACCGTAGCGAAGACACCGACTTCTGTACCGTTTTGAGTTTTAGCAGTTTTACCTTGGAGAGCTCCAAAACCAAAGGCTAGGAGATAAGTTGACATACGAGGTGTTGTCTCAAAGGTCCAAACGCCAGTTTCTTCACGGAGATGACTATTGATTTCAGGCATATTTGACAAGGCAATATCGCCTTCTTCAGCGTCAAATTTCAAGGAGAAATCAAAGGTCGCTTTAGCCTCTGGTTCATCAATAGATGGGAAGGCTTCACGCGCAAAATGAGATTCAAACTGTGTTGAAATGATTTCTTTCTTCTCACCATTGTGGGTGTAATATGATGGGTAGATTCCAGTCATATTGTCTGTAATACGACCAGAAAATTCAATGACAAGCGTCAAAACTCCAGTCTCTGGAAGTTCAATATGGAAAGCCTCATTGGCATCATCCATTTGGAAATTTAGGGATTCATTATCCAAGAGAACAGAATGGATGGTAAGGTCTTTTTGGTGAAGGGAGATATGGTTATCAAGGGCTTCACCTGTAATGGCAACATTCCCTGAAAAGGTCTTTTCAGAACGATTAATATCCAAGAAAAGATTATAATTTTCAGGGATGAAACTTTCGATAAAACGAGCAACAGATGCTGTCATACGTATATACTCCTAACTAACTTTTTGTATCGAAACAGACTGACAAATGTTTCGATATTAGGTACTTTCCTTTAAAAGAAAAGAGCCTGAATTTATTCAATACAGACCCATTATAACATAGATTGCAAGCTTTGCCTACAGTTCAATGATTTTACCAGATTTGAGATAGACGACCCATTCGCATAAATTGCGGGCATAGTCACCAATGCGTTCCAAATACATGAGTACTTGGAAATATTCTTTGGCAGCGAAGGCTGCATCTGGATTTTTGCGGACACCTTCTACCGTCATGGATTGGATATCACGGAAAAAGTTGTCAATGATTTCATCTGAAGCTGCGATTTCATAAGCACGCTTTTCATCAGCATTCAAGTAAACTTCAAGAGCTTCTTCGACCATATGGCGGACTGCTTTTCCCATTTTTTTGATCTCAGCTTCAATATCAGTCATTCGGTTTTCACCCTTAATACGGATGGTTGCCTTAGCGATGGCAACGGCATGGTCGCCCATACGCTCGACGTCACTAGAGGCTTTTAGTGCAGTGATAACAGTACGTAAATCACTTGATACAGGTTGCTGAAGGGCGATAATTTCAAGCGATTTTTTCTCAAGTTTGGTTTCGTAGTTATTGACAATTTCATCGTTTTCAATAACTTCTTTAGCCAATTCACGGTCATGGCTGATGAAGGCACGTACGGCTTTTTTGAGCTGTGCAGCAACTTCGGTACCCATGGCATAAAATTGATTGTGGAGTTTTGCTAATTCTTCTTCGAAGGGTGTTCGTAACATCATAATTGGTAATGAATCCGTCCTTTCTTAACCGAACTTACCGGTAATATAATCTTCTGTTTCTTTGTGTTTTGGATTAAGGAACATATGCTTAGTAGATGAATATTCAATGAGTTGTCCATCAAGGAAAAATCCTGTTCGTTGGGAGATACGACTAGCTTGTTGCATAGAACGAGTAACAAGCAACAAAGTGTACTGATCTTTAAGGTTATAGAGGGTTTCTTCGATTTTTCCTGCCGAGATAGGGTCCAAAGCTGATGTTGGTTCATCAAGTAGGATAACCTTTGGTGATGTCGCAAGAACCCTTGCGATACAGATACGTTGTTGTTGTCCTCCTGAAAGGCCGAGAGCTGAGTCGTGGAGACGGTCTTTTACTTCTTCCCATATTGAAGCGCCTTTTAGAGATTCTTCGACTGCTTTATCAAGGACTGCTTTGTCTTTGATACCATTGATACGAAGGCCATAAACCACATTTTCATAGATAGACATGGGGAAGGGATTAGGTTGTTGAAAGACCATACCAATTTGCTTACGTAGCTCAACAGTGTCCGTTCTAGGACTATAGACATTATGACCATTGTAAGATACTGCTCCAGTAAGCGTCCACTCAGGGTTTAAATCTCCCATTCGGTTGATAGACCGGAGCAAGGTTGATTTTCCTGATCCTGAAGGTCCGATTAGGGCTGTGATTTCATTTGGATAGAAATCCATGGTCACGTTATTAAGGGCTTTTTTCTTATTGAAATACACCGATAAATCATTGATGGAAATGATTGGTTCAGTCATAGATGCTCCTTTCTATCCAAAGCGTCCTGAGACATAGTCACTGGTTGACTGTAGGGCAGCATCTTGGAAGATTTTCTTAGTTTTGTCGTATTCGATGAGGTCACCCAGGTAGAAGAAAGCCGTATAATCACTAGCACGCGCTGCTTGTTGCATATTGTGCGTTACGATGATAATAGAGTAGTTTTCTTTGAGTTCAAACATGGTTTCTTCTAGTTGCATCGTGGCAACAGGGTCCAGTGAAGCGGCAGGTTCATCCATGAGAAGGATACGTGGTTTGACAGCAATGGCCCTTGCAATGCAAAGACGTTGCTGCTGACCGCCTGAGAGGGTAAAGGCTGATTTATGAAGATCATCTTTTACCTGTTCCCAAAGTCCAGCCTGCTTAAGTGAGGTTTCAACAATCTCATCCAAGGTTTGTTTGTCTCTCACCCCTTTACGTTCGTGGGCAAAGGTAATATTTTTATAAATAGACTTAGCAAAAGGATTAGGACGCTGGAAGACCATGCCAATGTGTTTGCGCATTTCATAAACATTGATATTACTAGCATTAACATCGACGCCTTCATAAAGAATTTGTCCAGTGACCTTGGCAATATCAATAGTATCATTCATACGGTTTAAGCTACGAAGGAAGGTTGATTTTCCACATCCCGAAGGCCCAATCAAAGCCGTAATTTTATTTTTTTCGAACTTCATATCAATACCTTTGATGGCTTCTTTTTGGCCATAGTAGACATGTAAGTTCTTGGTTTCAAGAGCGAGCTCCTTCTCTGGGAAGGTGATAATATGACGCTCATCCCAATTGTATTTAGTCATGGTAACTCCTTTAAGCGGATGTTAATTTCTTGTGGAGGTAGGCCCCTAAACGACGTGCACCAAAGTTGAAAATCAAGATGAAAATCAAGAGTACTGCTGCTGAACCAGCTGATACAGCAGTGGCATCAGGTGTCGTTCCTTCAGAATTGACTTTCCAGATGTGAACAGCAAGCGTCTCAGCTTGGCGGAAGATTGAAATCGGACTAGAGATAGAAAGTGGATTCCAGTCACCCCAGTTAAGGGCCGGTGCTGATTGACCAGCTGTGTAAATAAGTGCTGCTGCTTCCCCAAAAATACGGCCAGATGCAAGTACAATCCCAGTTACAATTCCTGGTAAGGCCTCAGGTACGACAACATAACAGATGGTTTCCCAGCGAGACAAGCCTAAAGCAAGTCCTGCCTCACGCTGGGTATGGTGAACCGTTCTTAAACTATCTTCAACAGTGCGTGTCATTTGTGGTAGGTTAAAAACGGTAAGTGCCAAGGCACCTGATAGAATTGAAAAACCATACTGAAATTGGACAACGAAAATCAAATAACCAAAAAGTCCAACTACTACTGATGGTAGTGATGACAGAATCTCAATACAGGTCCTTACAAAGTTTGTGAGTCTTCCTTTTTTAGCGTATTCGGAAAGATAAATACCTGCTCCCATTGAAAGAGGGACAGAAATAATCAAGGTAATCACTAAAAGAAAGAATGAATTGTAGAGTTGAACACCAATTCCTCCTCCGGCTTTGTAGGACGATGATCGACTTGTCAAGAATGACCAGCTAATGTGTGGTAACCCACGGACCAAGATATAGAGAATCAAGGCTGCTAGTATTGTTACAATAATGCCAGCAATCACATAGAGTGTACCGATGGCAATTTTATCAATTTTTTTAGCGTTCATAATTTCTCTTTCTTTCACGGGTAATGAATTTAACCAACATATTGAAACCAAGGCTCATTAATAAGAGTACCAGGGCAAGTGACCAAAGGACATTGTTTGAAACTGTGCCCATAACAGTGTTCCCGATACCCATGGTCAATACGGAAGTCAAGGTTGCTGCTGGTGTCGTTAAAGAAGTTGGAACCACAGCAGAATTTCCGACGACCATCTGGATGGCAAGAGCCTCACCGAAGGCACGGGCCATACCAAAGATAACGGCCGTGAAAATACCCGGTTTAGCCGCATTAAGCGTCACACGCCAAATGGTTTGCCAGCGAGTAGCTCCCATGGCAAGACTGGCTTCACGATAATGACGTGGCACCGCACGAAGCGTATCTGTCGTCATAAAGGTTACGGTTGGTAAAATCATGACGAACAAGACAAAGGTACCTGAAAGGATACCAAATCCTGTACCACCAAAAATGAAACGAACAAATGGGACCACGACTTGGAGACCAATGAATCCGTATACAACAGATGGAATCCCAACCAAAAGTTCAATAGCAGGTTGCAGGAATTTAGCCCCCTTAGGAGAAATTTCAGTCATAAAGATGGCTGCTCCAATGGCAAATGGCGTTGCTACTAAGGCTGAAAGTAAGGTAACCACGAATGAGCCCAAAATCATTGGAAGTGCCCCAAACTTGCCCTCAGATGGTGACCAATCTCCACTAAAAAGGAACTCAATCAAACTAACCTTATTGACAAAGAAAGTAGCTAGTCCTTTTTGGGCTACGAATAGTAAAATCATTGCGACAATGAAAACAATCAAAGCTAGGCAAAGAAAAGTGATTGTTTTACCAAATTTTTCGAGGCGTGAATTTTTCGAGGGTGATGTTAACTGCTTCACCAAATCTTCATTTTTCATGCTTACTCCTCACTCTTCTTTGTGACTTTACCATCAGCATCCTTCGTTACTTTCATACTATGGATGGAAATGTAACCCATTTTTGAAACGACGTTTTCTTGAACCTCATCGCTCATCATATAGTCTAGGAATTGTTTCGTATAACCATTGGGCTTACCTTTAGTATACATATGTTCGTAAGACCAAATTGGCCAATCATTAGTCGCAACATTTTCAGCCTTTGGTTCAAACCCATTAAGCTTCAATGTTTTAACAGAGTCATCAAGGTAAGCAAATGATAAGTAAGAGATTGCTCCAGGCGTTTGAGCCACAATTGACTTAACCATTCCGTTAGAATCTTGCTCTTGTGTGCGAATAGGAGATTTCCCATCCATGACGACAGCATCAAAAGTAGCACGTGATCCTGAACTTGCTGCACGGTTGATGATGGTAATGTCCAAATCTTGTCCGCCGAGTTGTTTCCAGTTTGTAATTTCGCCTGTGAAGATTTTGCGAAGTTGCTCTGTTGTTAGGTTGTCAACAGAAACTTCTTTATTGGTAATAACAGCAATACCTGCAACAGCAACTTGAAAGTCAACAAGCTTACTAGCATCTATTCCAGATTTTTCCTCAGCAAAGAGATCGCTGTTACCGATTTGGACAGCTCCTGATTGAACTTGTGAAAGTCCTGTACCAGAACCACCCCCTTGGACATTAACAATTTTTTCAGGGCTCTTTTCAGCGAAACCATCTGCTGCTGCTTCCACTAAAGGTTGAAGAGCCGTAGACCCAACTGCTGTAATGGACTGACCACGGTCAATCCAAGAGGCACAGCCAGTTAAGACTAGTGTGGCCATTGCTAGTGATAAAATCACTGCAAGGACTTTTGTTTTTTTCATTTTTGTCCTCCGACATTTTTGTAACAAAATAGCGTAATATATAGGCTTCTAAAAGACATCTCTTTAATTATACCAAGGATGGGATGATTAAGTCACATTAAACTTTGATTACAGGTTGTCAGATATGGTATCTCAACCCCTTGGGATAGTAGTTTTTTACGGTATTTCCGACGACTTTGGCAAATCCAAACCCATTACCGTTAACCAATAATTGATACCAACCGTTAGGAAGGGCTTGGTCTAAAGTAACCACATTGCCTGAAACATACTGGGCAAACTGCTCTTGATTGAGGGATAGACTTGAAACAACTTCTTCAGAGGTTAATGCCATTCCGAGTGCAAAGCTTGGTTCGAAACGTTTTTTCTTGAAGATACCTAGATGCAATCCGTTACGAGCGATTTTCACTTTGGAAAGATCTGGAAGACCATTAGGAAGTAAGTAAAGATTATCTCCAAAAACCTGAACTAAACCATCTAAATGTGTTTTAAGGTGCTTTTTAGCAAAATCTTCCCAAAGTTGCTTCTGCTCCTTATTGAGGTTAGATTTCCCTTCTTTGATACGCTTTTGCTCGGTTAGGCGCTGATCTTGAAATTTTGCCACAAATTGCCCTTCCCCCTTAAAATGATGGGGATACATACGAGCTGTTTCTGGAAAATCAATACCTTGGCTCATGCCATTCAATTTAGGGATTGGCACCAATTCGAGGTCAGGGTAATTCTCTAAAATCCAAGAGACAACACCTTCATTCTCCTCAGGTGACCAGGTACAAGTCGAGTAGATTAATTGTCCACCTGGGGCAAGCATCTTCAAACCATCTGTTAAGATGTCCTTCTGCAATTGTGCTAGCTCACTCGGATAGTCCTTATGCCAATATTGGATTGCATCAGGGTCTTTGCGGAACATTCCTTCTCCAGAACATGGTCCATCAAAGACAATCGTATCAAAGTAATTTTTGAAAACTTTGGCTAGTTTATCGGCTGACGTATTAGTCACCACAACATTTCTAGCTCCAAAACGTTCAATATTTTCAACCAAAATCTTACTACGTTTGGGATTGATTTCATTGCTAACGAGCAGTCCTGTATTGTCTAGATAGCTTAGAAGATGAGTAGACTTTCCGCCTGGAGCAGCTGCTAAATCTAAGACACGACTTCCCTTGGCTGGAGCTGCCACTTGAGCGACCATTTGAGCTGCCGGTTCCTGAGAATAGACCAAACCAGTCGCATGGTCAGAAGATTTCCCAGAAATTTTCCCGTAATGGCCCCAAGGTGTTTCAGGAATAGCATCAGGATAGTCCTTCTGCTGCTTTTTAAGAGGATTTGTGCGATAGGCAGACACGGCTTCCTGGTCAAAAGAGGCGAAGAAGTTATCCGCTTCTTTCCCCAATAAGTCAGTGTATTTTTCTATAAAATCTAATGGAAATTCCATAGTTTCCTTTCTATTAAAAAACTGGACCAACCAAGAGGACTTATGGTCCTGATTTGTCCAGTATACTTATTCAATTAATCTTTAGAGCTCATAATGGTTTTAATGTCATTGAGCTTTGCTTTAGGAACAAGCATTACCGCCTGACGACTAGAGTAATCAAGAGCCTCTCCGCTAATGGTCTCAAGCTGATAACCTAATTTTTCGCCCATAATACTTGCTGCAGCATAGTCCCACGGGTAAATGACAGAAAAGTAGGCTAAAATTTGACCAGATAGGACTTTTGACATACTTAAACCGGCACCACCATAAACACGTACGCCCAAGGTTTTATCAATAAAGTTTTGGAGGCCATGAAAATTTTTAGCAAACATGGCTGCATTACTAGCAACTAGACATCGATTTAAAGGACGATCTTGATATACTGGAAGCAACTTGTCATTACAATAAACATCGAATTGGCCACCACCATAGAAAAGTTCGTCAGCCATGACGTTATAAATGAGGCCGAATTTTCCTTGGCCTTCTTCGTAGTAAGCAATCATGACACAAAAATTTTCCTGTTGAACAATAAAATTGACTGTTCCATCAATAGGATCCAAAACCCAGACATTGCCATCTTTTATATCATGAACCAGGCCATTTTCTTCTGCAAAAATATGATCCGTAGGGAAAGCAGATTGAATCCTAGCAACGAGTAAATCTTGTGTTTGCTTATCAATATTAGTTACTAAATCATCAAAGGCTGTCTTCTCTTCGACTGTTATCGTTTTTGTCAAACTGTCTTTAATAAAAGCTCCAGCTTCTTTGATAATTTCTTTTGCGAAACTCAATTTATTTTCCAAGTGAGATTAATCCTTTATCTTGTGCTTTGGCAGCTTTGATAGCTTGGTAGGTTGAAAAACCGCTAGCTTCTTCAAAGGCCTTGTCGAGTTGCTTTTCAGGTGCCTTACCAGGGACAACAGTCTTAAATGCCTTATAGGCTTGTAAGAGCTGATCACGATCAACCTTGCTTTCATATGCTTTTTCTACCTGACTCAAAAAATGAAGCACTGTGGTAATTTCCTCAGTGCTCCATGATGGATCGAGTGGGTAGGAATAATTTCCTTTAGTCATTGTTACCCTCAATTTCAGCACGAATGGTCGCTTGACGTAGTTCTTGCTTTCTATAGTCACGAGGCAAAAAGGCACGAATTTCATCTTCATTAAAACCAATTTGCATGCGTTTGTTATCCATAATGATAGGTCGACGAAGAAGATTTGGATATTCAGAAATCAATTGAATAAGTTCCTTGATGGTTAAATCATCTACATCGATGTTTAATTTTTGAAAGACTTTTGAACGGGTTGAAATGATATCCTCTGTACCATTTTCTGTATAAGACAAAATCCTCATCAACTCATCGTGGGTTAATGGGCTTGTGATAATATTGTGTTCGTTAAAAGCAACTTCATGATTGGTCAACCAGGCTCTTGCTTTCCTACAGCTGGTGCAGCTGGGTGATAAAAATAAAGTTACCATGCAAACGCCCCTTTCACTTTAACATTCCTAATCATTATACAATATTTGTATAGTTTTGGCTACGCTTTCTTAAAATTTTCTGCGATTTTTTTGTCTGCATTCAATTGTGCACAAAGTTCATCTATGCTATTAAACTTAACCATATCACGGATATATTCTAGCCAGAAGACCTCAATCGTTTTTCCATAGATATCGCCTTCAAAATCAAAAATATTGGCTTCAAGACGGAGTTCCGTCCCTCCAAAGGTGACATTTTTACCCAAACTGGTCATAGAACGATAGCGTTTTCCATCAATGACGACGTCAGCAACGTAAACCCCATCAGCTGGCAAAAAGGTTCTATCAATTGGGGCTAGATTGGCCGTTGGAAAACCAATAGTGCGTCCACGCGCATCTCCGTGAACCACAATACCTCGTGTAGAGAATTCATGTCCCAAGAGGTCATTAGCCTCTTTAACCTTACCTTCTCTAATCAACTGGCGAACACGAGTTGATGAAATTTTTTCACCATCACTTTTTTGCTCTTCAATGACGTGTACTCTTCCAGAAAAATTTCGAGCTAAATAGTCCGCATCTGTTCGATGGTGTCCGAACTTGTAATCAAAGCCTACAACAACCTCTTGAGCTTTCAAACGCTTAATATAACGAGCAATGAAATCGTCTGAACTTGTTCGAGCAAAATCACTATTAAAGTCAGTTAAATAAAGCTGATCTGTTCCGTAAGCTTCAAAAAGATCACACCGTCTCTGAGGTGCAGTGATATGAAGAAGGAGGTCATCTGTATAGCGTTGGAATGTCAGTTGCGGACTCTCGTTAAAGGTAAGGACAGCTACTTCAAGCTGTTTCTCATCAGCTATCTGTCGTGCCTTATCAAAAAGAACCTTGTGACCACGATGAAGCGCATCGAAATATCCTAAGACCAGAACCGTTTCCTTTTCTTGATGGATATCTTTATAATCGTTAATAGACGTTACTTTCATTGACATAATACTTTTCTAGGTTTATAGACGTGATGTCGCTTTTCCATGATGGCTAGAACCTTGTCACCCAAAAAGGCAGCTACTAGAGGTTCTTGGCTCTCTAAGGAAATAAAGCGACCAAATGAGATTTCTTTGGCGTCATCTTCGGTGACTTGTACGGCTGGCAGGTCCTGAACGCCAAATTCGATAGGGAGTAAGAAAGACTCGTCCCCTGCTTCTACCATTTCTGAAATTTGTGAAAGGGTTAGGGCCGAATCTAACATTAACCCTGCTGAAGCTGTTCGACGCAGAGCAGACATGTGGCTAGCATAACCAAGTTTAGCACCTAAGTCGACAGATAAGGTACGGACATAAGTTCCTTTGCTACAAGCAACACGGAAGGTGAATCTTGCAGTGCCGTTTTCTAGTTTAATAGGTGAGGTCCGAACAAACTCGGTAATTGTCACTTGGCGTTGTGGACGTTCGACTTCTTGGTCGGCGCGTGCATATTCATAAAGTTTTTTCCCATTGACTTTAACTGCTGAGTACATAGGTGGAATTTGTGTGATTTGGCCCTCAAAACTAGCCATGGCTTTATCAACAGATTCTTCATTCAGCTCTGTTATAGGTGTCGTTTGGACGACGTCACCGCTAGCATCTTCAGTCGTTGTCGAAAACCCAATGGTAATTTCGCCCTCATAGACCTTGCCAGCTTCAGTCATGTATTCAATGACACGGGTAGCTTTTCCAACTGCTATGGGAAGAACACCAGTAACATCAGGATCTAGGGTTCCACCGTGTCCGATTTTCTTTTCATGTAACATTTTACGCAGTTTAAATACTGCATCGTGACTGGTCATTCCAGCTTCTTTTTTTAGATTAATAATTCCTGAAATCATACTTTTAATTATATCAAAAGCAAACCTAAAGAGCTAGGTAGAAACATAAAGAGGCCAAGAGCAAGTTCTCTAGCCTCTTCAGATGCTTATAACGTCACAATTACTTCTTCTTTTTAATCAATATCCCTTTTGAGATCGCTATCTAGTTCAAAGAAAGGCTGGATATCTTGGACATACTCTAGGACGCCCTGAAAGTCTCCCTTATCGTCTCGTACAGCAGCATAGGTGACGTAGACGAATTTTCCTAAACGTTCAGATTTGAACCACATTGGAACTTGGTCACGCTCACCACTTCTGAGTAAGTCAAAGATTTTCTTGACCTTGTCAAGGACTTTTGGCGGATGACAAAGTTCAACATTTCGTCCAATTTGACTAGGTGTTCGTTTAAAGACCATTTCATTGGCAGGAACATTGTCATTATAGTACTGGAAAATGTCATCTTTATTTACGAAAGTGATTTCCAAAGGGAGATGGTTAAGAATGAGATTGGCCTGCTCCACAGAAAGATAACCATTGCCAAAAGGCTGAGGCGTTTTTCTATCAAAGCCGGTTTCAGCTTTTGGTTTTGGGGTGAAGCTGATGGTAAATTGCCCCTCAGGGGTATCAATGACCCGTGTATTTCCTGTATCCTCCTCGGCTTTTGTACTAGACTTTTCTTCTACTACAGTATCATCAAAACGCTCACGCTTAGGTTTCCAAACTGCTGTAGGTTTTATAATTGCATAGCCATAAGCATCACTTTCTTCGGCAATGGAAAGCCAATCATCCTGTGTGAAGGTTTCTAGCAGAATCATAAGTAGGATGGCTTCTTCCTTGAAAATCATGGCCTCAAACTCTTCCGAAAAAGCTTCAAACGCTTTTGAAAACTCTTCTAAAGCACCTTCAGGAAGTGCTTTGAGTTTAGCTTCTGCTACTCTAAAAAGTTTTCGGATGTCATCGTCTACACCCCACATCACTTTTGGCGGGGAGTCATGGCCGTAACGCTCCATTATTGGAAAGAAGAGCTTTTCTTTACGTGTGTAATGGTTATGAAATTGTCCCAATAAAGACATCTGATGCTTAAGTCCATTGAGTAGGTCAGATTTAAAGTCTTCATTCTCAGGTTTACTGATGTTTTCTATGATACGTCGGATACGGAGAATAGCTGAACGTAGGGCTAAATTTTCCTGTTTAAAAACATAGACAGGGTGGCCTTCTTGATCAGCATCTGCGACTTCCACATCTGCAATGGCTCCTTTAAAGAGGTTAGCATGCACATTACAAAGGCTCATAACATCTTCAAAGGTAACCCCCTCATCTGATGACATTAATTCATGTTCCATCATAGAGATTTCAAGGGCGGAAACTCCCTTGAAGTGTTGATTAAAGCGCTCTTGAACACTTTCGGGACTAGCTCCATGGTGCAAATCTAGGAGTATCTCTTTGAGTATTTGAATACGATTATTTTCCATATTAGTCTCCAATGACATCATAACCATTGAATAGTAAGGTTTGCTTGATTTTGTCCAAGGGAATGTTAGCTAACTTGGAGCCAGCTTTTAGACTGGTTACCTTACCGACAATATTTAGCATCGCTGGGTTGGACAAGGGCTTAAAACCAAGATCAATCAGTAACTCCTTAACCTCGGGATGCTCTTTAATGATGGTTGCGACGGGTTGAGATAAATCTATAGTGTTGGTTGTCATAGTGACCTCCTAATAACATATTTACTACTACCATTATACACGAGAATAATGAAAAAAGGCCAACAAACCTGAGTCTGTAGCCTTTAATTAGTTTCCAAATAGAGCTTCCGTAACATTATGTTGAATATTTGCCCACTCTTGCTCAGCACGAACCATCTTACGATAGAAATCAGCACGGCCACGTAAATATGCGGCAATCTGATAATCTTGCTTAACAATTGGTATCTCAGGAATTTTGATATCCAAGAGGTCAGCTGTCGATAAATTAAGAACGGCCTTGCCCTTATCAGCATAATCTAAATAAGCACGTCCAATCTCAGTCTCAAGGAAAAATTTGATGTAGAACCCACGAAGTTTTTCTTTAGGACGAAGAACTGTAATATTTGACGAGGCAACCATTTCACGCTTACCTTGATCCTCAAAAACAGCTACTTTTTGCACTGTCCCTTTTGAAGCGATGAGGACATCACCATCCTCTAGCAAAAACCGTAAGAGCTTACGACGTTCTTCAGAAAAAGTTTTAAGATCTTTATATGAAATACCGCTTGGTGTCATATCGGATAAATTAATAACAGCAAATTCGCCTGGTTCTGCTTTAGCAGGGACAGCTTTGCCTTTGAACTGATCCACAACATCACCTAAACGAATAAGCTTATCAGTATTAGCTTCATAATTGACAATCAATTGAGGTCTTTCTTTTTCAGTCATTGAATCTCCTTTCTTATATTTAAGTATCCTTAATGAGTATTGCTATACAATAATAGCAAGAAGCTAATACTTTTGCAAGTAAAAACTGCAATAAATGTAAAATAAAAAGAGACTAGGTCTCTTAATTACAAGCTCTTAACAGCTGCTACTGCTGCTTCATAGTTTGGATCTGTATTAATATTTTCCAGATATTCCACGTAAGTAATTTTGTTATCAGCATCAGCTACTAAAACAGCACGTGCTAACAAGTGCCATTCTTCAATAAGAACACCATATTCTTTTCCGAAGCTATTATCGTAGTAGTCAGAAAGCATAATAGCATTTTCAAGCCCTTCAGCACCGCACCAACGAGCTTGCGCAAATGGTAGGTCTACAGAGATAGTAATTACCACAGTATCATCTAGTTCTGATAACTCTTTGTTAAAAGTACGTGTTTGCGTTGAGCAGATACCTGTGTCAATAGATGGAACAATAGAGATAACTTTGTTTTTTCCATCAAAATCTGATAGTGATTTTTGATTTAAATCTGTTGCTGTCAATGTAAAATCACGCAAGATATCTCCTACTTGAAGCTGTTTTTCTTCGTCTACTGTGACAGGTTTTCCGATAAATGTTGGCATAATATTCCTCCAATACTTTTTCTTTATTGTACTTTAAATGCTAGAACATGACTAACCATTTGTTTATAAATTTTTAACAAAGAGCATTTCATAATCACAGAAGGTCTAACTATCTGCTAACTTGCTTTCATAATAAGCATGTTTTTAACTTTTTTTGAGGAGCTTTTAGGCCCAGCTTTATCAAAGCAACATTGTATTAAAATACTGCTATTTATTGACAGACTGATTTAAAAAATGTTGAGATGTTTGTTGCTAAAATCTCTTTAAGAATACGATGTTATAACTCTTTTAAAGGTAAAAGAAAAAGGCCAAGCTAGACGCTGAGCCCAATCGTATTATAATACTTTTAGATTTTTTCCAAGGCAAGTTTCAAATCTTCAATCAAATCATCTGCATTTTCCAAACCGACAGAGATTCGAATTTGATTTGGAGTGACACCACAAGCAAGCAAATCTTCTTCTGACAATTGTTGATGGGTTGTTGTTGCAGGGTGAACCACTAGTGATTTTGCATCGGCAACGTTAGCAAGGTCTGAGAAGATTTCAAGGTTATCAATGACTGTACGAGCTTCATCTTGTCCGCCCTTAACATGGAAAGTGAAAATAGAACCTGGTCCTTTAGGGAAGTATTTTTGTGCCAAGTCATAGTAAGGACTTGATGACAATCCAGGATAGTTTACTTTCTCAACTTTTGGATGGTTTTCCAAGAAATCTACGATTTTTTTCGTATTTTCGACGTGGCGTTCTACACGAAGTGAGAGGGTTTCAAGGCCTTGCAAGAGCAAGAAGGCATTGAAAGGTGCCAAGGCTGCACCTGTATCACGCAAAAGTTGTGTACGGAGGGCAGTAATAAACGCTGCTGCACCGACATCACGTGTATAACTGATATTGTGGTAAGAAGGGTCTTCATCCACCAATTGTGGGAATTTACCTGAAGCTTCCCAGTTGAATTTACCAGAATCGACAATAAGTCCTCCGATAGTTGTCCCGTGTCCACCGATAAATTTAGTTGCAGAGTGAACCACGATATCTACTCCGTGAGAGATAACGTTAATGAGATAAGGTGTACCGAATGTATTATCAGCAACCAATGGAATCTTATGACTGTGAGCAATGTCAGCAATCTTTTCAAAATCTGGAATGTTGATAAGTGGGTTACCCAAAGACTCAATCAAGACAAGTTTTGTATTATCTTTGATTGCAGCTTCTACTTCTTCAGGATTGTTGACATCAACAAAAGTTGTTGTGACACCATAACGTGGGAGTGTTTCTTTCAAGAGGTTAAACGTTCCACCATAGAGTGTTGTCGCAGCAACGACATGATCGCCAGCATGTGCCAAACCAAGGACCACATAGGTGATTGCAGCCATACCTGAAGCAGTTGCCAAGCCACCAACACCACCTTCGAGGGCTGCAATACGGTCTTCAAGGACTGCTACAGTAGGGTTGGTAATACGAGTGTAAATATTACCAGGTTTTCTAAGGGCAAAGAGGTCTTCACCTTCTTGAGCATTGTCAAAAACGTATGAAGTTGTTTGGTAAATAGGAACCGCACGTGATTTAGCTTCCTTATCAGGGGCTTGTCCAGCATGCAATTGTAGGGTTTCAAATGAAAATTCTCGTGTCATATGTGTTTCCTCCAAAACAAAAGTTGCCTTCATTCTACACCTACCAAGTCAAGCTGTCTAATAGAAATTTCTTATCGGTGTGATAGATAGGGTTTATAAAAAGAACCTTTCGGTCCTTTTATTTCTTTTCAATGGGTGCAACACTTGCGAGAACTTTTTTAAGTCCCACCTCTGGGAATTTAATTTTAAGTTCTTGGGTCTTACCACTACCAGTCACTTCTAGGACGGTACCATCTCCCCACTTCTTATGGTGAGCAATATCTCCGATTTCCCAATCAGTAGTTGAGTTGCCAGAGTCTGACGTTTTTCCGAATGGTAGCCCTCCGGTAGCTTTTGAAAATGGCTGAGCGCTAGAACGTCTTTGAGGTTGTGCCTTGGCTTTTCTTGACTGAAGCGCTTCTTGTAAGCTCATCCCTTGACCAAATTGTGTCGGTTCATCCTTTGTAAAACGAACACCAAAAGATGAATTGGCAGGACGTGCCAGACCTTGATATTGCAATAAATCATCCGAGATTTCTCGCAAGAAACGACTTGGACGGTTGTAATTAGTCTTACCAAAAAGCGTACGAGTATTGGCATTGGTTAGGAAAAGAATCTCTTCAGCACGGGTAATTCCTACGTAAGCCAAGCGGCGTTCTTCTTCAAGCTCATCCGGCTCTTCTGAAGCACGTGACAAGGGAAAGACGCCTTCTTCCATACCAATCAGAAAGACAACTGGAAATTCAAGTCCTTTGGCAGCGTGAAGAGTCATTAAGGTCACTTCTGCTGCTTCGATATCACCATCGTCCGTGTCAGCAATCAAAGCCAAATCGTTCAAGAAACGGCCTAAACGGTCAATGCCTGTCTCGTCTTCCGTACCATCTGTATTGGTTTCGTCGAAATTCTTGGTTACAGACATGAACTCTTCGATATTTTCAATACGTGCCTGACTTTCAAGTGTTTGTTGCATAGACAGAGCGTCCAGATAACCAGATTGGTCTAAGACAGCTTCAACAACTTCAGTAATACTTAAGTCATTTAGTTTGTTGCGTAGATTCAGAATAACGTTAGCAAAGTCATAGACGCCTTGAGCTGCTTTCCCTTTAATTGGTGACAACATAATATTAGCGGAAGCATCTAGGAGACTCATGTCTTGCTCGTAGGCAAAGGTACGAATCTTTTCAAGGGTACCAGGTCCAACTCCACGTTTCGGTTCATTCACGACACGTTCAAAGCTAATATTATCCGCAGGATTGGCAATCAAGTTCAAGTAAGAAATGACGTCACGAATTTCTTTACGGCTATAGAACTTGGTACCTCCAACCATGGTATAAGGAATATTAGACTTGAGCAAGGCTTCTTCAATAGTACGAGATTGAGCATTGGTACGGTAGAGGACTGCAAAGTCTTTAAAATTCTTACCTTCTTCACGAACGATATTATTAATCGTAGAAGCTACGAAAACAGCTTCATCACGCTCGTCATTAGCACGGTAATAAACGATTTGTTCACCGTCATCATTTTGAGTCCAAAGTTTCTTAGGACGGCGATTACGATTGTTCTTAATGACTTCGTTGGCCGCTTGGAGAATCTTCTTGGTTGAACGGTAGTTTTCTTCCAAAAGAACTACCTTGGCTTCAGGATAATCTTTCTCGAAGTCAAGAATATTCTGCATGTCAGCCCCACGCCAACCGTAGATTGACTGGTCGGCATCACCCACGACACAGATATTCTTAAAGCGGGATGCTAAGAGTTTTACCAACTGATACTGAGCATGGTTGGTATCTTGGTACTCATCCACGTGAATGTACTGATAACGTTGTTGATAATAGGCGAGGACATCTGGATTTTTATCAAAGAGACGCAAAGTCATCATAATCAAATCGTCGAAATCCATGGCCTCACTACGACGAAGCTCTTCCTGATAGGCTTTGTAACATTTGGCTACGATTTGCGTGTACATGTCACCAGCTTGATGTTCATAAGCCACTTCATCCAAAAGGTCGTTTTTAGCATTGGAAATCGTTCCTAAAATAGCACGCTCATTCCATTTCTTAGGATCGAGATTAAGATTCTTGAGAATACGCTTCATCAAGGTGCGTTGTTCTCCAGGATCCACGATAGTAAAGTTTCGGTTATAGCCAATATGGTCCGCTTCACGACGAAGAATTCGCACACACATACTATGGAAGGTCGCAATCAAAGTTTCTGAAGTTGCTGGATTTAAAGCCATAGCACGCTCACGCATCTCACGAGCTGCCTTATTGGTAAAGGTGATGGCCAAAATATTCCAAGGATTGACCATTTTTTCGTCAATCAGGTAGGCAATACGGTGGGTAAGCACTCGTGTCTTACCGGAACCTGCACCTGCCATAATCAAAAGAGGTCCTTCAGTCGTTTGAACTGCTTCTGATTGTTTATCATTCATACCGTTTAATAATGGGTTCATCATGTTCTCCATTCTCAAAAATAAGCTCTACTATTTTATCATTTTTCCGATGAAAATGCAGACTGTAATCATGATTGTCATCGAATTTTCTCTATACTTTTACTCGCAGTGTGTTTTTAACAGTTCCTTGAGATATTAAATAAGCTATATGAGATTTACTTGTTCTTGTGTAACAATGAAAGCGTAATATTCGGATTTTTTAGGTTAATTAAGAAAATAGGTATTGACAGTGTTCGGTTTTTTCGGTAAGATAGAGTCACAATAAAATAATAACCGAATGACATCATCAGGATGACTGGTGATTGACGGACTTCTGGAGAGAGCTTGAAACAGCTATTGCTGTTTACAAGACACCGAAGGGGCAAGGGATAACACCCGAAACTCTCAGGTAAAAGGACAGAAAGCATTGCAAGTTTTTAACTTGTATGAATAGCTTTGTATTTTCAGAGGTCTGGTTAAGCCAAACCTCTTTTTTGGCGTCTCGGTTTAAGGAGATTCTAAACTTATGTTAGACTTTTTCACTTCCATTGATGACTTTGTATGGGGACCTCCCCTCCTTGTCCTTCTTGTAGGAACTGGTATCTACCTTACAATCCGTCTTGGACTTTTGCAAATCATTCGTCTGCCTAAAGCCTTTAAACTTATCTTTGCTGAAGATAAAGGGGAAGGTGATATTTCTAGTTTTGCAGCCCTTGCGACAGCTCTTGCCGCAACTGTCGGTACCGGTAATATTGTTGGGGTTGCCACAGCCATTAAGACTGGTGGACCAGGTGCCCTTTTCTGGATGTGGATTGCTGCCTTCTTCGGTATGGCAACTAAATATGCCGAAGGACTTTTGGCTATCAAATTCCGTACACTTGACGATCAGGGGAATGTCTCTGGAGGTCCAATGTACTATATTACCAATGGCTTTAAAGGGAAATGGCAAACAATCGCTAAGCCTTTGGCCTACTTCTTTGCCTTTGCCGGTGTGCTTGTTGCATGGTTGGGTATTGGTACCTTCTCACAGGTTAACTCAATCACAGCATCTCTTCAAAACAGCTTTGATTGGTCACCAAAAATTGTCAGTGTGATCTTAGCCCTTATCACTGCTGCTATCATTTTCGGTGGTATTCAATCTATTTCAAAAGTATCTGAAAAAGTTGTACCATTTATGGCTGGTCTTTATATCATTGCCGCACTTATTGTTATTTTTGCTAATTTTAATCAGCTGTTTCCTGTGCTTGAAATGGTTTTCCAATCAGCCTTTACTGGTAAAGCTGCTGTCGGAGGTTTTGCTGGCGCAACTGTCATGGTCGCAATGCGACTTGGTATTGCGCGTGGGGTGTTTTCTAATGAATCAGGTCTTGGTTCTGCCCCTATTGCCGCTGCTGCTGCCAAGACTGAAGAACCTGTTGAACAAGGTTTGATTTCTATGACAGGTACCTTCATTGATACTATCATCATTTGTACCCTTACCGGACTTGCTATTCTCGTAACTGGACAATGGTCTGGCAGCTTAGAAGGGGCACCAATGACACAAGCAGCCTTCTCTTCAGTTTTTGGAACTTTTGGAGAAATTGCCCTAACACTTTCTTTAGTCTTGTTTGCCTTTACGACAGTTCTAGGTTGGTCATACTATGGGGAACGTTGTTTCGAATTTATCTTTAAATCTACCAAATTCCTCTCATTCTATCGTCTAGTCTTTGTAATCATGGTTGCTCTTGGTGGCTACCTAACCCTTGATGTTGTTTGGAAAATTGCGGATATCGTAAACGGCTTGATGGCATTACCTAACTTGATTGCCCTTCTGGTCCTCTCACCAATCATTATCAAAGAGACCAAATCATATTTTGAACGTCATAAATAATGAAAAGAGCTCAGGCTCTTTTTTCTTGTCTTTATCAGCGCCAATTCTTGCGACTACTGCTTATTTGCGTTACAATGAAATAAATTCGTTTTAACACAAATAAAGAAATATTCAAAGGATAAAACATGTCAATTACCAAAGAATTTGATACTATTACAGCTATTTCAACCCCTTTAGGCGAGGGGGCTATCGGTATTGTTCGCTTATCAGGAACAGATGCTATTGCCATTGCTAATAAGGTTTTCAAAGGGAAAAATCTTGAAACCGTTGATTCTCATACCATCAACTATGGTCATATCGTGGAAAATGATGACATCATTGATGAAGTCATGGTCAGTGTCATGCGTGCTCCCAAAACCTTTACCCGTGAGGATGTGGTAGAAATCAACACACACGGCGGAGTTGCGGTAACTAATGAAATTCTGCAACTCCTTATCCGTTCTGGAGCTCGTATGGCTGAACCTGGAGAATTTACCAAACGTGCCTTTTTGAATGGTCGTGTGGACTTGACTCAGGCTGAAGCTGTCATGGATTTGATTCGTGCTAAGACTGATAGGGCTATGGCCGTTGCCGTCTCTCAACTTGATGGGTCACTCAAGAATCTCATTAACAACACTCGCCAAGAAATCCTTAATACTTTAGCTCAGGTGGAAGTTAATATTGATTATCCTGAGTATGATGATGTCGAAGAGGTTACCACAAATCTTGTCCGTGAAAAAACGCAAGAGTTCCAAGCACTTTTAGAAAATCTTCTTGCCACTGCCAAACGAGGAAAAATCCTACGAGAAGGTCTTTCGACGGCAATTATTGGTCGTCCAAATGTCGGAAAATCAAGTCTTCTCAACAACCTCCTACGTGAGGAAAAAGCTATCGTGACAGACATTGAAGGGACCACACGTGATGTTATTGAAGAATACGTTAATATCAAGGGTGTTCCACTTAAGTTAATTGATACGGCTGGTATTCGAGATACTGAGGATGTTGTCGAAAAAATAGGTGTAGAACGTTCTAAAAAGGCCCTAGAAGAAGCTGATTTGGTTCTTCTTGTCCTTAATAGCTCCGAGCCATTAACTGAGCAAGACCGTACCCTCCTTGATATCAGCCAAAATAGCAATCGCATCATTCTCCTAAATAAGACTGACCTTCCCCAAGCTATCCAACTTGAAGAGCTTCCCGAAGATGTCATCCCAATTTCAGTCTTGAAAAATGAAAACATTGATAAGATTGAAGAACGCATCAATCAACTCTTCTTTGATAATGCTGGTTTGGTTGAAAAAGATGCCACCTATCTTTCAAATACCCGTCACATTTCTCTTATTGAACAAGCTCTTGAGAGCCTTGAAGCCGTTAATCAAGGTCTTGAATTAGGCATGCCGGTTGACCTACTACAGGTTGATATGACACGTACTTGGGAAATTCTTGGTGAAATTACTGGTGATGCTGCTCCAGATGAACTCATTACGCAACTCTTTAGTCAATTCTGTCTAGGAAAATAGACATAACTAAATTTATGTAAAAAGATACTCCGTTATCTTTTTCTTTTTATGGTAAAGTTTTACATAATTTTAGTTACGTAAATATAAAACCAAACTATTCCATTTATAATTGTGTGTTATGATTATTGGAATAGTTTTCGACCATATAAAAACACCTGAAACCAAGTGTTTCAGGTGTTTGACAGTGTTAAGAAAGACAAGTTTACAACTGTAATTAGCCCATTACTTTTCTTGTCATGTATACTAGCTTAGTTTTTCGCTTTACTTCTGTGTTTACCACTTAGTCCAAAGATAGTAAGTAACATACCAAGGCCAAGGAGACCAGCATGTGAGCTCTTGTCACCTGTTGTAGGAAGAACTTCGCCTTGAGCTGAATCTTCTGTTACTTTTTCTGTTTCTTTAAGAGCATCATTTGTTGTTGACACAAAGAAGACTTTACCGTTTGGTGTCGTTACTACTTTAGAAACCACAGGTTTAGTTGTTGTTAGTTCTTTAGCAACATCCAATGGAGTAACTGGACTTAATGGATTAAGCGTAGGTTGCTCTTCTTCATCTTTCTTAGTCAATGCAGCATAATTAGCGCTTGAAATTGAAATGGTACGTGAATTTGGATTAATGACAGCATATTTAGAAAGGTCTGCTGTTGCCAAATAATCAGCAAAAATAGAATCCATTGAAGGCCCTTCTTCACGTGGTCCACCCAGCATTGTGTAGCCATCACCACCAGCAGCCAAGAAATCATTGGTTACAAGATAGTAGGTTTCAGTTTTGTCGAGAGGCTTGTAGGCTTTAGTTTCTGGATCTAAAATGTCAATAGAAAGGATACGTTTTTCTGTAGGAAGGGTGGTGTCATAATAGACACGAGCTCCTGCTTCTTGAAGGAAACCACCTGAAGGTTCAAGTAAAGGTTGACCATTTTCATCAAGAACATTTTTACCACTTTCATCAACTTGAAGAATAGAACCAAGAGACTTGACGAACATATCATAGATGTTTTGACCAGTAACCTGAATTTGAGCAACAGAGTTACCAAATGGAAGAACAGCAATAATATCTCCCTTTGTCACAGGTTTATCTTTGGCAATCGTTTCACGAAGACCACCGCCGTTAGTCACTGCAAGATTAGATTTGTGGCTAAAACCAGATTGACCGTAATCCAAGAGAGCATCTGCGACAACATTACCAAGATTGGTTTCACGAACACGGACATCCATTCGGTCACCACTCAGTTTGACAGGGCTGTTTTCAATAACAACTTTTGACGAATCAGCTTTGTATTTAGCTTGGATATCATCAAGCATTGCTTTAATCGTAGGGTTAACTTGGTAATTCTTCTTGGCTTCGTCATGGGTAATCACTCCATGTGACAAAATACGGTCAGAATTATAGACAACACGGCCGACATTATTAAGGTAGCTACCTGTTTGATTGTAAGTGACGTTATCGCCGTAAGTTGCTGTATGAAGGGTGTGTGAGTGCCCATCAAGAACAAGTACACGTTTACCCTTAAGTGGTGCATAATTTGAAAGAGCTTCCGCCAAAGTTGAACCACGCCACTCAACAGGAGTTGTTGTATCAATACCTAAGTGAGCAAGAACAATGTAAGTTTTGTAGTCTTTACCTTCGGCACGAGCATTTGATTCGACTTGATCAATAACAGCTTCGACTTCTGAAATAGGATCTTTAAAAGTCACACCAACAATGTTTCGAGGGTGTGTTTTAGTGGCTGTTTCAGGGGTAGTGACACCGATAACAACGACTTCATCACCATCAACACCAGGTGTTTTATCAACGATTGTAGATGGTTGGAAAAGACGAACACCATTGACATAGACGTTAGATGTGATGATTGGGAAATTAATCTGTTTGCTCAAACGGCGCAATTGGTCAAGTCCAAAGTCAAATTCATGGTTACCAACGGTCATAGCGTCATAGCCGACCGCATTCATGACTGTAGCCATATCCTCACCCTTAGAACTATTTGAAATAGGAAGACCTTGGAAAGAGTCTCCAGAATCAAAGACAAGGGTTGTTCCCTTTGAGCGATAATCATTGACGATGCCAGACAAGAGCGCATCACCAATAACACCATTTCGGTCATCCTCCACCATACGACCATGAACATCGTTGGTGTGAAGGACTGTGACCGTATCATTATTGGTACTTGTGCTAGTATTTGTCACTGTCTCTGTTGCTGGGGTAGCAGCTGCAGTTGATGTCGCTGTTTCGCTTGCACTAGCAACTGCTGATACACTAGGTTCACTTGTTGGAGTTGCAAGTGTTGATGTTGCGCTAACAAGTGGAGCGACAGACTCGCTTGATGCAGTTGAGTCTGCTGTAGATGCTGCACTTGTAGTGGCTGGTGTAGCTACTACTTCTGTGCTTGGAGTTGTAGCATTTGCATTCGTTTCTACCTCGTCAGCTTGGACAGCATTTGCCAAGATTGCAGTAGAGACGAGTAAGGTTGAGAGAGTCGTTGCAACGACTGTTTTCTTCTTCATTCCAAAATACCTTTCTTATGTTAAATCGTTTTTATTATACCACATATTATAAGATTAGAATTAAATATTTTTCACTATTTGATTAGAAATTCAATCGTTATGTCTCAATAATTAGTAAGTTGCCAAGCGTTTCTCAAGATGATTTTGAAGCAATTCCAATGTGAAACTCAAGGTCCAATAAATGAAGGCAATCAGGATATACATAGACATGTAGTCATACTCACGACCCCCGATAATCTTAGCATTTTGGAAAATGTCTGATACTGTAATCATGGCAGCCAATGAAGAACTTTTAACCATATCAATGATGACATTTCCAAGTGGTGCTACTGCAATACGCATGGCCTGAGGTAAGATGATGTGACGAATAATAGACTTCTTTGGTAGCCCCAAGGAGCGTGCGGCTTCCCATTGTCCCTTATCTACAGCAGAAATAGATGAACGAAGAATCTCAGCCATATAGGCAGCACTTACGCTGGTGAAACCAATAAAGGCACAAAGAAGAGCAGGTAACTGGACACCAACATAAGGCAAGCCAAAGTAAAGAATGAAGAGCACGACCAACATGGGGACACCACGCATGATGGAAATGTAAATCCGAGCAGGGTACCTTAACCATGACTTTTGCGACATCCGCATAAAGGCTAGGAGAATCGCAAATAAGTTCCCAACGATAAAACTCAAAATGGAAATTCCTAAAGTATAGGGCAATCCTGATAGAACATAGGGAATACTTTTAAAAATCAGCTGAAAATCAATAATCATAAGTCTATCTTTCTAAACATTTCTTTAGCAAATAAGCGACCCTAATGGATCGCTTATATTATTCGACATCAGAGATATCAATATTAGTATAGTTAACTTTAGTTTTCTTTGTAACGTCTTGACCAGCAAAGAATTTCTCTGAAATCTTAGTAAGAGTACCGTCTTTTTTCATGTCTTTAATGGCTTTATTGACTTTTTCTTGAAGAACTTTATTCTTCAAAGAGAAGGTAAAGCTAGTTGAATATGGGTTACTGTAAATGCCATCGTTGATTTTTACAGGGTATTTATCTTTAACCGCAGCTACGGCCATCTTTTGCAAGTAGTAATCGTTGACAATAACGTCTGTACGACCATTTACCAAGTCTTGCATGTAAACATCGTTGGTAACATTGTCATAAACGACGAGGTCAGCCCCCATTTTCTTAGCAATCTTCATGTATTTGGTACTTGCGGCACCAGCTGCTTTTTTACCTTTGAGGTCTTTCCATGAAGAGATTCCTGAGTTATCAGAGTCACGGACTACCATTGAAGTAAAGGAATACTTGTATGGCTCAGAACGCAAGAATTTTTTAACATTCTTATTGTCATCTTCAAGTGAGTAGTTGGCAATGTCTACTTGACCACTATTTACAGCTGTAAGCATTCCGTCTACCCCCATTTCAGTGAAATCAATCTTCAACTTGAGGCGTTTTCCAACTTCCTTAAGAATCTCAACATCGTAACCAGTCAGATTATTCTTGTCATCGTGGTAAGTTTGTGGGTAGAGGGTTCCTGCAGTCGCAACCTTGATAGTCCCACGTTTTTCAATCTTTTCCCAGTTCTTCTCGCCTGAACTTTGTGACGAACAAGCGACCAAAAAGACCGCAGCCATTGCTAGGCTAATAACGGCGAAAAATTTCTTTTTCATCTATATCTTTCTCCTTAAAAATAAAAATTGAGGTAAGTTAAAAACTTATAATACAAGCCTACACTATTTGAAAGGGTTTTACAAAAAATTGAACTGAGAAAAAATTTTCTAACTGAAAATCGAAGCTTCTTCCATTTCTTGAGCAATTTGTAACAAAAGGTCTTCACGTCCCTTGGCAGCCGTCAGTTGAACTCCGAGCGCAAGTCCTTGCTCATCACGATAAACAGGCAAAGAAATTGAAGGCTGTCCGGTCAGGTTAGCCTGTTGCGTGAAAGGTGTCCAATCTAGACTATCCGCAAACATGTCCCAGATAAGCTCCTGTTGCTTTTCCCACTTGTAATCAGCTATGTGCTTAAGTTTCGTCTTCAAGCTTTCTGAAAGAGCAAATTGTCCATGTTTCGGTGCCACATCTGCAACTGTAGGTGTCAGTAAAATATCATAAGTTTCATGAAACTCTGCCATCTGATGACTATACTGATCCCACTGAGTGAGGACTTGGGAGTAAACTTTAGCTGGAATCTTTTGACCAGATTGGAAAATAGCCCAAGTCATTAATTCCATATCATCAAGAGTCATCTGACGGCCCAGACCAGCTTCAATGCCATCGAACATGGCAGCCGTCTCAACACTATTCATAAGGTAATAAGACTGCATGGCCTCAATACCATTTAAGGGCTGTTCCGTCAATTCGTGGACTTGGTGTCCTAGGCTTTCCAGTGCTCTAACGGCTTTTTTAGTTGCCTTTATAGCAGATTCTGAAATCTTACCACCAATTGGAGAGACTGTTGAGAATGCAATTTTCAAGGGCTTAATTGGCTGGTCTAAAACTTGCTTGCTTAGCTTGGGTAAGATAAATGGACTTTCCATCTGACAAGTCTGCATGTGGTAAAGCAAACATGTAGTATCTCGAACAGTCTTTGTCAAAGCAAATTGGACAGAAGCTCCCTGCCATCCACGAAACGAACCAGGACCGACAGGAATTCGTCCTCTAGTTGGCTTGAGACCGATTAGGCCGTTAAAGGAAGCTGGAATTCGAATAGAGCCCCCACCGTCACTAGCCGGGGCCAAACGAGAAATGCCTGAACTCACTAGTGCAGCTGGACCACCACTTGACCCCCCAGCATTGCGTGTTACATCATCAGGAAGATTGACAGAACCATGAATCTTGGCATCACTAATATTTTTGAAACCAAACTCAGGAGTATTGGTACGTCCCAAGATGAGAAAGCCAAGGTCCTCCAGTTTCTTAACATAGTTATCTGTTTCCTTAGGTCGAAAGTCTGTAAATAAGCGAGAACCTGCAGTCGAAGGTTCACCAGCCTGATCTTGACCTAGGTCCTTGAGAAAAATTGGAACCCCAGCAAAAGGTTTATCTGAAAATTCTTTTGTCTCCGCTTCTACTAAAGCTTTCTCATAGCGTTGACTGACGATAGCATTAATTTTGGGATTCGTCATCTCCGCTTCACGGATAGTGGCCTCTACTAATTCACGAGGACTGACTGTCTTATTTCGTACTGCTTCAGCCATTGCTGTCGCATCCGACCATTCATTTATTAACATCGCATACTCTCCCTATAGGTAATCTGTAATCAATTATACTAAAAAAAGCGAAACGTCCGAAACGTTCCGCCTGAAATCTGGCTATTAGTCTTGCCAAGTTTCTTGATTTTCCTTAAATTTTCTCAAAAGATTGAGTCCGTCTGCAGTGATGTAGCCCTGAACCTTAGCGACTTTAATCAACTCACTGTAGTTTGAAAGAGTAACTAATTTAACACCGGCATCCGCAAAGTTTTTCTCAGCTTTTGGCAATTCGTAAGTGAAGATAGCCACAACACCGATAACATCAGCGCCTTCACGCTCTGCAGCTGCTACAGCATCAAGGACAGAGCCACCAGTTGAAATCAAGTCTTCAACAACAACCATCTTTTCGCCCTTAACCACACGACCTTCAATTTGGTTACCAGCACCATGATCTTTTGGTTTGCTACGAATATAGGCAAATGGAAGGTTCATCTTGTCAGCGATGATAGCACCGTGAGGAATACCAGCAGTTGCAGTACCAGCAATCACTTCTACTTCTGGAAATTCTTCCTTAATCTTTTCCACAAAACCATTTTCAATCAAGGTACGTGTTTCAGGGTAAGACAAGGTAATACGGTTATCCGTATAGATTGGTGATTTAATACCAGACGCCCATGTAAATGGCTCTTCAGGTTTAAGGTAAACCGCTTTGATATCTAGCAAGTCTGAAGCGATTTGTGATGCTAATGTCATAATTATTATCCTCCGTAAAGCGTTTTCTACTCTTTATTATAACCTAATTCAATTTATTTTCCTATGAAATAAGGTCTTTTTGAAAATTTATTGACCGTTCCATTGGGCCTTGATGTCATGATAAGCTGCCACTGGATCCTCAGCTTGTGTAATTGGACGACCAACAACAATGTAATTTGAACCAATTTGGCGAGCATCAGCAGGTGTCATGACACGTTTTTGGTCACCAACTGCCGCTCCTGCTGGTCGAATACCTGGTGTCAAACAAACAAAATCATCATTTGTTGCTTCTTTGATTTTAGCTACTTCGTGTGCTGAGCAAACAACACCATCAAGACCTGCTTCAGCCGTCTTCTTAGCATAATGAACCACTGATTCTTGAAGTGTAGTTTGGATATTTTGGAAATCACGCATTTGTTCCTCAGAGGTAGAGGTCAACTGTGTCACGGCAATCAAGATTGGACCATCTCCCAAACCTTCACGCGCAGCCTTCATCATTTCCACACCACCAGCCGCATGCACATTAGTCATATCAACACCAAGGTTAGACAAGACACGCATAGCTGATTTGACAGTATTTGGAATATCGTGAAGCTTAAGGTCAAGGAAAACACTATGACCAAGCTCTTTAACGTAGCGCACAATCTCAGGCCCAGCCGCATAGTAAAGTTCCATACCAATCTTCACATAGAGCTTTTCATCAGTAGGAAACTTAGCAAGGAAAGCCTTGACATCCTCAAAAGTAGGAAAATCAAGGGCAATAACAGGACGATTTTCTCTCATTTCTTATATCCTTTCATACAAAAAACCTCCGCCAGTCAGCGAAGGTTGCACGAAAATAGGGCAGTCCCTACCCTTTAGTGATGCCGTAGCATCTCAGTACACCTTTCTCGCCTCTCTGGACTCGATTAAAGGTTCAGTTCAATTTGTTCTATTATAGCGCTTTTATAAGGGAATGTCAAAGGGGGATGACAGTAATTATCCCTTTGTTAAATTCCTTAAAAAGGCTGTTTATATTTTATTTCCCCAACAAGTCTGTTCGAACTTCCTTACGCAAGTCTTCAAGTGTTGTGATGCCATACTTGTCCATGACTTCAGGGAGTCGGTCAATGATTTTAGGGCAGGCATAGGGATCTGCGAAGTTGGCTGTTCCGACACCGATGGCTGAGGCACCAGCGATAAACATTTCGATAGCCGCTTCGGCACTGTCGACGCCACCCATACCGATGATTGGAAGGTCTGACGCTAGAGCGACTTGGCGGATGAGTTTAAGGGCTACTGGAAAGACAGCTGGTCCTGACATACCACCTTGACCATTGGCAATAATTGGTTTGCGTGTCGCCAAGTCATAGCGTGTTCCGACCAAGGTGTTAATCATGGTAAAACCAGTAGCACCGGCATCTTCGACTGACTTGGCGACACTTGTGATATCAGCCACGCTCGGTGTCAGTTTGACATAGACGGGCACATCAGAGTGAGAGACACTGGCTTTTACTGCCGCATAGGCAAGCTCTGGGACTTGTCCGATGAGGAGGCCGTTAATGCCATGGTCCACGTTTGGACAGGAGATATTGAGCTCGATAGCCTTGACGTTACTGGCTTTGGAAATCTTGTGAGACACTTCTGCATATTCTTCGTTTGAAAATCCAGCTACATTTGCAATGATGGGAAGCTTTGGATAATGCTCCTGCAACCAAGGAAGTTTTTCAGACAAGACAGCGTCAACACCAGGATTTTGCAAGCCAATGGCATTAAGCATGCCTGATGGTGTCTCTGCCACACGGGGTGTTGGGTTCCCAAAACGAGGGTTGGCAGTCGTTGCCTTAATCATGATGGACCCAAGTTTGTCCAAATCATAATACTTGGCATACTCTTGCCCAAAACCAAAGCAACCTGAGGCTGGGATAATAGGATTTTTCAAGTGAAGCCCTGGAAGGCTAATAGCTAAACGATTTTCTGATCTAATCTCTGACATGGTAACCTCCTAGACGATGACTTTTCCAGTAGGAAAGACTGGCCCCTCCTCGCAGACACGAAGATTTTTAGCATCCGACTCCCCTTTAACGTGAACCACACAAGCATAGCAGGCTCCCATACCACAAGCCATTCGAGCTTCCATAGAAACATAGGCATGAGGATGATTTTCAAACTTGCTATCGACATATTTAAGCATACCTGGCGCTCCGCAACTGTATACGGCATCTGGTGTCCAGTCGAAGCCATCAATAACCGTTGAAACGTAACCCTTGATACCGTATGAACCATCATCAGTCGTCACATAAACATCACCACAAGCTTTGAGCTTGTCCTCCAAGATGACGGCATCCTTATTGGCAAAACCAATCACGGACACGACTTCTACACCCTTAGCCTTCAACTGTTTAGCCGTCTCAACCAAAGGTGGCACACCGATACCTCCACCAACGAGGAGGGCTTTCTGCCCAGCCTCAACAACGGAAATATCAAAACCATTTCCCTGAGGCCCCATGGTATCAATGGTTTGACCAACTACCATCTTTGAAAGAATGGCTGTCCCCTCACGTTCCACACGATAGACAATAGTCGCCTCTTTCTTGTCGTAGTCAATCTCTGAGATAGAAATCGGACGACGAAGGAGCTTACTTGGGTCTGGCACCTTGAGGTGGAGAAACTGACCAGCTTGCATATTCGCAACCATCTTTCCCTTAAGCACCATCTCAAAAATACGAGGTGCAATCTCACGCTGACTCACAATGGTTAAATCTTCAACTAAAATCATGACAACCCTTTCTAAACTGTAAAATGTCATCAAAAAAACCTCGCCACATGGCAAGGTCGCACAAAAAATCACAGGAGAACCCTGCTGTTTCAAACTGTCCGACCTTTTAAGTCTCTCTGGACTCATTTAAAGGTTATTTTGTGATAATTATAACCGTTTTCATAACAGATGTCAAAGGAGAAAAGAAAAAACCAAAGCTTATAAAATTAAGCTAAGGTCTCTCTCTAATCTATGCTTAGGGCATTTGTTTGATAAGTGCTCTATCATCTTACAAGCTAACATAGATTGTTTATTTATCTAGCATCATATGTTAGGACTTCTTGATAAAAGGCTCAAATAAACTATTATTTAAACAATCTGTCGTAAACCATGGTATGAGCTAACTGCTGACCATCGCCACCCAACAAATCAACCAAGGCATAGGCAAAGGCTAATGCTGTTCCAGCGCCACGGCTAGTGATGATATTGCCATCAACAACCACCAAGTCCGTTTGATGCTCGCCAGACGCAATTTGTTCTTCTACACCTGGGAAACAAGTGAATTTACGCCCTTCAAGCAAGCCTGCACCGTTCAAAACAATCGGTGCGGCGCAGATAGCAGCAATATATTTTCCTGCTTTATTTCTCGCTTGGAGAGAAGTAATCAAGCCTTCATTGTCGCGTAGGTTAGTTGATCCAGGCATACCTCCAGGGAGCACCACTAAATCATACGCATCAAGACTACCGTCAAATACCCCGTCCATGGCTACTTGAATCCCATGAGAGCCAGTTACTGACGCACTTTCAAGTCCAAGCATGCTACAGTCAAATCCTGCTCGGCGGAAGACATCCACTGGGCTCAAGGCTTCGATTTCTTCAAAACCTTCCGCAAATACTACTGCTACTTTTGTCATGATATACCTCCTATTTAGTTATCACTAGCTTATATTCACCTTAAATTATAGCAGTTTTAAAAGCAGGAAACAAACCATAAAAACGGACTTTGAGCACGAAAAAAGACAGCGCAAGGACTGTCTTTGTCTTTTTATCTGAAAAAACTTGCTAAAATCCACAAGAGATAAATATGGGCTGGGTAGAAAATGTAAAAGAACTTCTTATTGCCACTACCACGCTCACCATTGTAGAAATACATAGGAATTGCCGCAAAAATCATCATCCACTGAACGCCTGTCGGGTCAAAAAGATGGGCAATCACTGAAATAACAGCCAAGACAATGATTTGAGCCATGCGATTGGTACGGAAAATATAGAAGAGCAGACCAAGGATAACCATCACAAAGCCACCCTCAACCATAATAACGCTTGGAACCAGAGACAAGAGAAAAGCCACACTATGAGCCACAAATGGATTTCCGTTAGGTGTTTCAAAAATCCCCCCTAGTACAGCAACTGGAATCGCCGAAAGAATTGGCAAGAGAAAGACACCCATACCCTGAATCAATTCCCTATAAGACTTGTCACGAAGTCCCTTAAACAACAAATCCCAAGAGTAAATGAATATCCCAGTAATAAAGAATGTTGAAAAGGCATTGTTGGTTAAACCGATACTACCATTATGAAAAATACTACCAATGATGGCGTTGCCAATGATCATAAACCAACTCATGTAAAGCAGACGCCTGAGAAAAGCCATACGATCGTGTGTGTAGTGAAAACTATCAGCAGCAAGAAAGAGGAAAATTGGGAAAGCCAGACGTCCCAACATCGTCAACCATATAGGTGCCCCCATACTCCCGAACATCTGATAGATTTGGTCCAAAAACATAAGTGCAACAGCTAGGTATTTCAAATTAGTCGCATTGCTAATCTTTTTTATATCGTTCATTTAATGCTCCCTTAATTTTCAGCATATTAAATGATACCATAAGTTAGAAGTAAATTCAAAAGAATATATGAAGAAATTTGATATAAATTTTAGTTGTTTCAGTCATACAATTTTTCATGATGATTTATACGACATTAAAAAAATAAGTTTTAATACGCCATCCCTCCCCAAGCATTTCTAGAGGCTTTATGCTATAATGGATAGGCGTTTTATGCTTTATCACAACTAAAAAAACGATTATTAACAATATAAAGAAAGGAAGTACATCATGTCTTTTGACGGCTTTTTTCTTCATCATATGACGACAGAGCTACGTGAGCAGGTGCTCTACGGGCGTATCCAGAAGGTTAATCAGCCTTTTGAGCGTGAGTTAGTCCTGACCATTCGTAACAATCGTCAGAATTACAAGCTTCTGCTTTCAGCTCACCCTGTCTTTGGGCGTATTCAGACGACCAAGGCTGAGTTGCCAAATCCACAGAATCCAAACACCTATACCATGATTATGCGAAAATACCTTCAGGGAGCGGTTATCGAGGATATCCAGCAGGTAGAAAATGACCGTGTCCTTGAAATTTCAGTGTCCAACAAAAACGAAATCGGTGATAGCATTAAGGTTACTCTTGTTATGGAAATCATGGGGAAACACTCCAACATTATCTTGATTGACAAGAACGAGAGCAAAATCATCGAGTCTATCAAGCACGTTGGTTTCTCGCAAAATAGTTACCGTACGATTCTACCGGGGTCAACCTATATTGCCCCACCAAAAACGGATGCCAAGAATCCTTTCGATATTCCAGACGAAAAGCTCTTTGAAATCTTGCAGACGGAGGATTTGTCAGCTAAAAACCTTCAAAAACTTTTCCAAGGTTTGGGGCGTGACACGGCCAATGAATTATCAGCCTTACTTGAGACTGATAAGCTCAAGAATTTCCGTGCCTTCTTCAATCGTGAAGTAGAGCCAAACTTAACGGCTAAGGCATTTTCAGCTGTAAGATTCTCAGATAGCCAAGACCAGCCTGAGTTTGAAACCTTGTCAGCTCTATTGGACTACTACTACTTGGACAAGGCGGCGCGTGACCGTGTGGCTCAACAGGCTAGTGATTTGATCCATCGTGTGCAAAATGAATTGGAAAAAAACAAGAAGAAGCTTGTTAAACAGGAAAAAGAGCTAGTGGCGACTGAAAATGCTGAGGAGTTCCGTCAAAAAGGGGAACTGTTGACCACCTACCTCAGTATGGTGCCAAACGACAAAGATAGTGTGGAGTTAGACAACTACTACACTGGTGAAAAGATTACCATTCCTCTAAATATAGCTCTAACGCCTAACCAAAATGCTCAGCGTTACTTCAAGAAATACCAAAAACTCAAGGAAGCTGTTAAGCACTTGACTGGATTGATTGAGGAAACCAAGCAAACCATTGACTATTTAGAAAGTGTGGAGTTCAGTCTTTCTCAAGCCAACATGGATGAAATCGGAGATATTCGTGAGGAGCTCGTCCAAGCTGGATTTATGAAACGTCGTTTAACTGACAAGCGACAGAAACGCAAGAAACCTGAACAATATCTGGCTTCTGATGGCAAAACCATTATCATGGTTGGTCGAAATAACCTGCAAAATGAAGAGTTGACCTTCAAGATGGCTAAAAAAGGTGAGCTTTGGTTTCACGCCAAGGATATTCCTGGTAGTCACGTGATCATCAAGGATAATCTTAATCCTACTGACGAGGTCAAGACTGATGCGGCTGAATTAGCAGCCTACTACTCTAAAGCTCGTCTGTCAAACTTGGTTCAAGTAGATATGATTGATGTTAAGAAACTTAATAAACCAACGGCAGGTAAGCCTGGCTTTGTAACTTACACAGGACAAAAGACCTTACGTGTCACACCGACTGAAGAAAAAATCGATAGCATGCGAATCAAATAAATTGTTCATCTCACCACCACCAGTTCAACTATCTGGTGGTTTTTTATTATTCTTGTCTCAAGAGCAAGAAATTGCTTAAACATTACATCATAAAAAGGAGTGAGACAGAATCAATCATTCTATCTCACTCCTATAGGTTTGCAGTCACACATTAAGTACGTTTTTATGCTTTATGAGTGACAAATATTTATTTCAAGGCATTGCCTAAAGATGACAGACTAAGCCCTTGTTTTTATTTATCTGTAGAAGTTGTGGTTTCTTTAAGTGTGGCCTCTATCAATTGGAAGTCTGCTTTCTCAGCAGGTTCCGTGTCTCCATCGGACTCTTGAATCACATATGGTTTGAAAGCCTCATACTTAGACCAAAATTCATCTTCGTCATAACTATGACCGTCAACACTATAAGTTACCTCAGAAACATTGGTTGATTCGCTTGGGGAATAAACAGTATAATCAAGAAGTTTATCTAGTCCCGTTCGTGAATAATTGATACGATAAGTCATTTCAGAATAAATATAAGCACTGGAACCCCAGTGAACTTGCAAGGTTCCGTCTTTAAAAATCGTAAGACCAGGTCGGAGACCGAACGGAATTTTATTATCAAAGAGATTGACAGCCTTCTTACCGTCAAATGTGTAGACGACGTAGACGGAGTTATCTTGACTACCAATCAGTAATTCATCAACGCCATCATCATTCAGGTCGGTTACTAAATAGTTAACCTTGTTATTATTTTGATTTTTTAGGACCATTACAGGATCGTAATCAACACCTGAGCCTTGTTGGTAATTGGGATCACTGACTTTCAAGACATAATCCTTCACGATTTCCTTGTAAGCTGAATGAGCCGTTTCATTTATGTTCGTTCCTTTAAAAATGTTTGAATCCTTTTGAGAAAGTTTAAAGTTTTCAAGGTCATCCACTAGGGGCTGGTGTTTGTCTTCAAGATCAACATCATAAGCCTTTTTAAAATCATAAAGTTTCGTTCTGGTTGAATCTTTTCCATCTTTCAAGAGACAGACACCTGTCTTGAGGTTATAAACCACATAGAGTTGGCAATCATTTTTCAAACAAGGACAAACAATCGTTAGTTTGATGACATGCCCTTCTTGTCTTATATCCTTGTAGAGAAAGGCCTCATAAGAGTAGCCCGTTGCAATGGCGATACGAATGAGCAATTCTTGAAGACTAGGATTCTGACCGATATTCTGATAACGTTTCAGACTTGCTAAGAGATTATCTTTGGTGTTATCAGAGACCAACCAAGCTGGTTTGTCATCCGAGTGTAGGGCATCTTCGAGTTTACTATCTTCCACCGATGCGATGAAATAATAGCAAAGCATCCGAATATAGTTTAAAGCTTCCTTTTCTTTAGTTGATGGCGAACCTAAGAGATGTTCAACCGCAAAACTATTAGTATAGATAAGCTTAACCTGTTTTAAATCTTTATCCTGGATAGCTTTTAAAAGTTTGTTATATAGGGCAGCTATAATCTCATGATAGCCATTTTTTTCACTATAGTCCTGTTTGTCTAATTTAGACAAGACTTCTGACCAATCAGAGGTCAGCAAGCTTTGATCTAATTGATTCACACTTTGTTTAGATTTTGCGGTATCTGTATAAGAAAATTCTTTCAACCAGGTAATGATATCTGATTTTAAGCCATCACTTAGTGTTATGCCATAACCTTCACAAGCCTTCTTTAATATATCTTGTAACCAACTATCGTCAATCTTTTCTTTATCAGTTACCTTTTTAATAATCTGCTTCTTGAGTTCGGCTAAAAATTTATTGGCATCATCGTCTGAGAGATGCGATTCTTCCTTGATTTTATCAATGAGACCAATTTCGTCTTGACTGGTTTTAATAGTTTTTTTGTCTACCGAAAAGCCAACCTTGTCAAGCAGAGCATAGACACCAGCTAAGGCTCCCTCCCCACTTACTTCATTGACTGAAGCAATGCGGATAAGAACATCAGATACGCCAGATGTAATGGCTGCATTTTGATATGTTGTTGAGGAAACTTTAGTAATTTTTGTTGGTGTCACAATCTCAACCTGAACACCAGAACCTTCGGACAATGGTTTAATATAAGCACTTGAATAAACCTTGGAATTGGTATCAACATCGTCCAAGTATTTGGCGATGGTCTTACCATCAACGTCTATCACTTGGTCTTCAGCGATATTGGTATCACCCAGCAGTCGCTTGGTATCCGCTTTTTCCGATGAAGATAGAGAAGAACCTAATGACATCAAAGGTTGTGTCAGAACTTTTTTTAGATTTTTTTCTTTCTTACTATCTATTTGCGTATGCTTATTGGATAAGGCAGTTAGATTAGGTGATTTTTGGGAAGAGGAGGTCTCTGATTTAGTGATGTTATTAGCAAAAACAAGACCATTTTGGGATATAAAAGGGGAAGCAAGTGGTTGAACTGTTAAAAGAAGGATGAGACTTGCTACTAACCCATTAAACAATTTCTTTTTCATAGGATTTCCTGATGTGTTCTCGTATTAAAGGTTATCAAAACTAATGATATAGAATGACGAACCGTGCTTTTTACAAACATAATGACGGGTTTTTGATGAGGTTGCCGGAGCCTTACCGTCTGTAAAGTAAGTTGTCGTCGTAAAATCTATTGTAAAGGTTACCTGATCACCATTTTCTTTAATGTCATAGATATTATCAGTCTTTGATTCAAAGTGATCATAGTGGTCAGGATTTTGCAAGTAGATATCAATAATACTCTTATAAGTATCGTTATCTTTAGACTCAAAGTATGGATAAACATAATCTGAAGATTCTTTAATGGTACGATTGATGTCACTTCTAAAGTTGGTCATAAAGGTCTCAATATTCTTCTTGGTATCTTGCTCACTAGAAGTATTTTGTGATGAAGAGTTGCTTGAAGAATTGTTTGATGAGGTTTTTGAAGATGCCTTACCATCAGAGCCTAAATTTGAGACAACGAAATAATGATAGGACGTCCCTGTAACTGATAATCCTAATTCGCTGGCCTTATCTTCATCCAAGGTTATCTCAACATCAACAGTATCCCCATCTGAGAGTCCAGTTTCCTTAGAAATGGTAATTTGGGGATTTTCCAAAAATTTCTTTATCTCACTACTACTACTTGATACACTTGGGGTCGCATCAATATGTACACTGGCAACCCCCGAGCCATTTTCACCATCAACGTTCAAACTAACTTCGTATTGAGACAAATCAACTGTTTGGCCATCATAGTAAGAGCTATCATGAGAATAGTCGTTATTATTATTGAAATTATTGACATTAAGTACCAAAATGAGAGGCATAACAATCCCTAAAAAGATCAAACAGCCTCCAAAAAAGCCTCCCAATGATTTTCTTTGAGGGAATTCTAAATTAGGCAGTGCTGGTGACTGAGCACGATTTCTATAGAAGAATGACTCACCATTTTGAAGGAAATGATCTGACTTCTGACAAAGCGCATAGAGGGAAAAGATTGAACTAATAATATTTACAAAGGGAACCAAAGTAAAGAGATAAAGTACAAAAATTCCTCGTCCACGTAACCCTGCATCTCTCAGTCTTCTCGTTTTAAGCGTCAATCCTGGCAATATGAGAACCAAATAGGGTAACCAAAGAATACTATAAATTGAAAGACCTAATAAGGGATTAAAAAACAAATAATCAAGCAGGTAAACATTAGTCTTACTTATGAGTAAGAAGCTGAGAATAGCGTAAAAACTTCCCCAAGCCACCAAATTAAAGAATACGATTGACCAATAACCTTTTCGGGACGTAAAGCCATTAAAAGACCAGTAACCTCTGAAATAATCAGCAAGTGCTCTCCCAAAGGTAATCTCTTGTCCACGTTGATCAACGAGAAAAGGGGAGGCATATTGATCTTGCGAAGTATTGTAATAATTGGGAATTGCATCTCCTTGATAATCTTGTTTAGGACTAAGATCTTCTCCTTCCATGTTTGTCTGCGTATTATAATAGTTTGGAGTTGCTGCTTCCTGATAATCCTGTTTAGGACCTTCTCCTACTATGTTTGTTTGCTCATTCAAATGTTCTGATGCAAACCAATCGTTAAAATCAGATGTCTCTGCTACATCATACTGCTCTACGCTTGGAGCCACTTGAGGAGAACTTTGTCCTTGAACGCTTTGATCTGTATTATCTGGACCACTATCAAATTTACCAGCATTTTTTGCTTCGAGATACTCATCAGCATTCGGCTTTCGCCCATGAAGCAGTTCAAAATAATCAATCCAATCATCTCTTTTACTCATAACACTAAAATAACCTTTCTAAATTTTCAATTATACCCATGTCTATTCTAATCGTTTATTTACCTTCGTCGGCTGTCAACAAGCCTACCCTATCTTCATGACGAGGTCACTCCTTATCATTAGCGACATCAAAGTTTTTCACGTCTGTCGGTGTGCTGCTCCTCTTGTTTTCGATGTGCAGTGGCATTCATCATACTGTCTTCAATACTATCCTTAACTTTGAAAACACCAACCTCTATCAAGTGTATTACAAAATAAATACCCACTACCATAGCTACAAAAATTAAAAAAAATGAAATTTCCATGTTATCCTACTTTCTTGAAGATGTATAGTCGATTACCTTACGTTCGACCTCAACATTATCATCTAATTGCTTTAAAATATTTTCGATACGAGTCAATATGAAATTGTATACGAACTCTGTCTCTTTAAAGCTTTGTTTCTTCAACGTTTCCAACGAAAATTGATAGACGTATTCACCATTATATTCACCCAAACTTTTAAAAGAGAAAATAGCTTTCTTACCCATGTATTTAACGGTGATAATAATAAGGTCAGAATAAAATTCTTGCTCAACTTTTTTAGCGTTTTGAAAGGGACCGCCAGGTGTTTTGGGTAGGACAAAGGGCTTCTCAACTAATTTCTCAGAAATTGCATTTAAGGATGTGATTTTTCTTGAATAAAAAGAATGGGTTTGTTGCATGAATAATTGTGAATCACGTTGTTTAATGACTCCCTTCTCAATCAAAGCATTCTTAAATAGTGTATCTGCAGGTCTGACCGCATAAAAATAGAAAATAGGAAAAAGTACCAAAGACACTACCATTCCAATCCAAGTTTCGTAGTACATTTATTTTTCCCCTTTCTTGAGATAGGTCACATAAACTCTGGTTTGAAAGTCTTGATCCTCATGCAACACAAAGGCAGCGACTCCCATAACAAAAACAGAAATCCCCATTGGCAATAAATTTTTATAACGCTCATGAGCGACACTTTTATTGATCTGTTTATAGAATTCTCTAGTCGTGTCGAAGTTGCTGGAGCCATAATAATCAGTACTGTATTTTGTAGGTAGAAAAACACTTCCCGATTCGTAGATATAACCGTTAGCATTTGTACCCTCTGCTGGTTTCAAACCGAAAAAGACAAAGAAGAGATTGGCAATCAGCATAAGAGCCAACAAAGACTTATGTTTGGTGGTGATATTAGACCAGAATGAGTCCGTCATCGCATAAGTATTTAGAGGTGCTGTTTGTCCTGTATTAGTATAGTTAGTCTGAGAATAAGGACTTGATGGCCTTGTAAAATAAGGATTTGACTGGCTTGTCCCAGACCATTGAGGTGTATCTTGTGAAGGTGATATTGGTCCACTGCTGAATGGATACGTTTGTGGATTCGAATTGACATCACTTTGGGATTGGTTATTGGCAATGGACTGATCAACTTGAGGACCAAAACTAGAGTTTGGCTGATTAAGGCCTGCATTGAACGGTTGAGTATTCACAGTCTGACCTACAGGATTTGTAGTTGGCTGTGGAGCTGGCTGTTTCAGTGCTTCAACTCCTTCAAAAAACTCTTCAAAGCTAGGCTTACGTCCATGATTTAATTCAAAATTCTTCACCCAGTTTTCCCTTACTTGCTTTGGAGATAGAGGCGTCTCTTGTTGAGGACTCGTTATGTTTTCCTCTTTTTCTGTCACTTTCTCTTTTTCAAAAAATCCTGATGCCTTGGCTTTACTGAATTCTTTTAGAGTGGGCTTTCTACCATTGACAGCTTCGAAGTACTCAAACCATTCTTGCTTTTCCATAATAATTTCTCCTAATGACCAGATTGAAGTGAAAACAGATTATCTTATTGCTTTTTCACCTCATTGTTCACCAACATGAAGCTATGATATATCGTGTGACAATAGCTTTCGTTAGAGTATACTGATATTATCAAATAATTCATAGCATATACTTTTAAACTTTTAGAATTATTATAACTAATTCCTAAGAATCAAACGTAAAAAAGCAAAAATATTTTCATATTGCTAGATTCTAAGAATATAGATATTTTTTTGAAAATATTTTTTCCTTATTAATAATTGCAGATTTTTGGTATATAATAGACTTAGAAGATTTAAAAGGAAATTTTATTTATGGAAAATCGTTCTTGCTATGGTCAAGCCTTCAGGCAATTGCGTTTAGATCGGGGATACAGTTTAAAAGAAGCTGCTGGGAATATTATTTCTCCTCAAATGCTTGGGGTTTTTGAGCATGGAAAATCTGGTATTAGTCTTAATAACTTTGGCCGTCTCCTAATTCGTATAGGGGCCACTTGGAATGACTTCTTCCGCTACTACAATGGGGAGTCTATCTTAAAAGAACTGTCTTTATCGGACGAAATTTTAGTCAAGATTAACAATGGTCATTATTATGATGGCTTTAAATTAGTCGAATCTTCTTTTGAAGGTGATTATTCAGATAATCCCATTCTCGAAACTGTCTATAAACTATCCTACCAAAGTTATTTTCAAACACTGAGCCTAACCTCCAAACTTACGGATGACGAATTAGAAATTGTTTTAAACTATTTAAATCGTATTGATACATGGGGGATTTTTGAGTATTCAGTACTCAGCTATATCTTAGCCGATTGCCCTTATGAAATGGTCAAGTATCGTTCTGACAAGATTTTAGATGCTATGGCTAACAATAAAAAAAGTTTCCTATCCTCAAAAAAAGAAGATATCGCTATTTTGATTCATATGATTGGTTATTTTTCGAGAAAGGCTTATTTCAAGGATGCCAATAAATTAATCGCTGATTTAGAAAACATCCTTAAATCCCCTTCTTACAACCATCTCTATACTGAAAAATTTAATTTTAAGTTTTACCAAGCCATGAACTTCTTACGACAAAACAATCCCAAAGGACTTGAGATCGCAAGAGATTGTATTCATTTTTTAGAAGCCTTCGAGGCCCTAGACAACTCTAATGCTTCAGCTATTGACAAGAATAAAATTTTAAGTGCTGTTTCTGTTTTAAATAAGACTGGCATTCCTTTTAAAGAAAGCTAAGTTTATATCAATCAGAAGCTCTACAAGGTGTTTGGAGCCAGCATTTATCGAAGTTTTATCTTCAAAATCAAGACCGATTTTCGGTCTTTTTCTTTTTTAAAGCACTGACCATTACTAACCTTAACCAAAAAACTGATGAATTTCTTGTAAACACCCCTTTTTTCTTCTGGTTTTCATGACATTTTTCTAAGGACTATGTTAAACTATATAGGTAATTACCTATATAAAGGAGACTTTCAATGAAGGCTCTTATGTCACGGACCAGTTCTTTTTTAGAGTGGTTAGGTCGCTACGTGGGGCTCGTCTTATTCGGGGTGTTCTTTGTGACAGCCATGATTATTCGGACCACTATGATGACCGGTTACTTTGAGTGGGCTGAGATTAGTAGCGTGCCCTGGTATGTATATGTTTCAGGTGGGATTATCCTGCTTTTGACGCTTCTCTGGCCCAAGCTTTTAAAGAACTATACAACCAAGCAAATCTTCACGTTTTTTACCATTTGCTTTGTCAGTTTTGGGCTCGTTCTGATTTTTCTGACGAGTTTTGCTGGACGAGACGATGCAGGTACCGTATTTCGTGGGGCAGTACAGTTCAATGCTGGCAACTTTTCCTTGATAAAACCTGGGGCTTACTTCTACCGTTATCCCCACCAGTTGGGTATGCTTAGCTTTGAGAGGCTTATTCTTTACCTGATTCCTCTACCTGTTATCTCGGTTTTCTATGTGCTTAATCTGGCTATGGTCATTGGGATGAACTATGCTACTTGGAAAATCACTGATGAACTGTTTAAAAGATCGCATATCAGTCGTTTAGCTGTCATCATGAGTTTTGGTTTTTTACCTCTAGTCTTCAACATTATGTTTGCTTACGGGCTCATGTATGGCTTGTTCTTTTCCAGTTTTGCTATTCTGTTTTTCCTACGCTATTTGAGGTATGGTAAGGCTAGCAATGCTATAGTTTCTGTGATTATGCTAACCTTGGCTTACTGGGTGCGAAGTAATAATATTATTCTCATCCTTGCATTATCTGGTATTCTAATACTGTTGATACTTAGAGAGAAACGCTACTCTTATTTACTTTTGATACTAGCCTTCTTCGCTTTTCCAATGGCTATGCATAAGGCGACAACTAGCTATTATGAAATAACTACCCATCAAAAAATTCCTGGAACACCTCAAATCGCTTGGTTAGCCATGGGCTTGCAGGATGAACCAGACTCAAAACGTATGCCAGGCTGGTACACCGGCTATGTTCGAAAAATCTATACCAAGAAAAAGGGAAATATTGATAAGATTGAGAAAAGTGCAAATCACCTCTTTGACAAACGGGTACAATATTTCTTAGATCATCCAGATGAAGCGAGTTGGTTCTTCAGCACTAAATTTATCAGTTCCTGGACTGAAGGGAGTTTTCAATCCATCTGGAATGGACCTAGTAAAGACAAGTATCAACCCTTGTGGAATCGCTTTGCGACATCTATTTATCATGATGGAACCCTACATCTCTTTTTCGTAACCTATATGCAAGGTTACCTTTTAGTCCTCTACTTGGGCGGCGTGTTCTATTATGCCTTTGCCTATAAACGAATGGGATATGGGGCAACACTAGGACTCTATGCCTTCCTTTATCTCTTTGGAGGCATCCTCTTTCATCTCATTTCAGAGACCAAGAGTCAGTACACCCTGCCTTATATTTACTTACAACTTCCGATGATTGCGGCAGGTTATAGTCATGTATCACAAAAGCTCAGTCGCTATCTAAAAGCATTGAAAAAGTCATCCTAAGGTGGCTTTTTTTAGATTGTCTCACACTTGCTATCTTGTTATAATAGTTCTATGAAAAATTCGTCTGTTGACTTGTTACGAGGCCCTATTTTGCGGTCTCTTTTAATCTTTGTCTTGCCTATCTTAGTGTCCAATATTTTCCAACAACTCTACAACACGGCTGATGTTATGATTGTTGGTCGCTTTCTTGGTCCTGATGCCTTGGCGGCTGTAGGTGCTTCTACTGCTATTTTTGATTTGGTTATCGGATTTGCTCTTGGACTTGGTAATGGTATGGGCGTTGTTATCGCCCGTTATTATGGGGCGCAAAATGATAGCAAACTTCGTCAGTCCGTTGCGGCTACATTTGTTATTGCTCTTGGATTGAGTATCTTAGTTATGCTGCTAGGGCATTTTGGTCTCTATCCCTTATTGAGCTTTTTAGGAACTCCTAAATCGATTATCAATCAATCCCATCAATACATCTCCATGATTGTTTCCGGTGTGGGTGTTACCATGGGCTATAATCTTTGCGCTGGGCTTTTAAGAGCTGTTGGTGATAGTCTAGCTGCCCTTTATTTCCTGATTTTTTCAGCCTTTGTCAATATTATCCTAGACCTCTTCTTTATCACCCAGCTCCATCTTGGTGTTCAGTCTGCTGGTTTGGCAACGATTATCTCACAAGGGCTTTCAGCTATCCTCTGTCTATGCTACATCAAGAAACGGGTGGGCTTTCTACTTCCTAGCAAGTCTGATTTTGTTTTTGATTCAAGTCTTTATCTAGACCTTTTTGGTCAGGGTATGGCAATGGGACTCATGAATTCCATTGTATCTATCGGGACTGTCACCTTACAATATGCCATTAACGGCTTTGGTCCTCTTATTATTAGTGCTCAGGTGGCAGCGAGACGCATCATGTCTTTCGCTGTACTCCCTTTGACCTCTCTTGCTGCTGGGGTCACGACCTTTACCTCGCAAAATTTCGGGGCCAAGCAGTTTGAACGTATTCTAACAGGGCTGAAACAATCTTGCCTTGTTTCCATAACTTGGTCCCTAATGGCTTGTGCCATCCTCTATATGGCTAGTCCATTTCTAGCAGGACTTATCTCTGGTTCAAACGAGGCCATTATTATTGAAAATGCCAGTCGCTATCTGCGTATCAGCTCCCTCTTTTATCCCATTTTAGGGATGCTTTTCATTTTTAGAAATTGCCTGCAGGGACTAGGAAAAAAATTAACGCCTTTGACATCTAGTTTCATTGAGCTTTTTGGTAAAATTCTCTTTGTTATCTTAGTTATTCCATATTTGGGTTACCTTGGCGTTATCTTATGTGAGCCCTTGATTTGGATTCCCATGACCATTCAACTCTATTTTGCTTTACGAAAACATATTCGACGCTTATTTGTTAGCTAGACGACTTTTTAAGAACAAGTAAAAAACGTGCCAATGCGCACGTTTTTCACGTTTTTACGTTATTTCAGTCCCCATTCGTCCGAAATCTGATTCATAATAGCTTCCTGAGAGACGATTCCAAAGCCGAGCATGTAGGTTGAATAATCTGCATAGATAACATTGTTATTTTGAACAGCTCTTAGATTGCTCCAAACAGGTGTATTCTTTAGCTTATTATCAAGGAGATCTTGTGAATCTGCTTGAACAATCAAGAGATCTGGATTGATGTCTTTGAGTTTATCAATATCAATAGCTTGGTACATATCCTCTGGATTAAAGGTTTGAGCACGATTAAACTTGTAAGTGTCATAGAGATAACCAAAATGTCCATAAGCATAATAGCGAATGTCATTGCCCGTCACGCGCAGATACATGAGCTTTTGGTCACCAAACTTAGCCTTAACATTTTCGGCAAAAACGGCTTCCTTGGCGTCCATTCTATCAAGTGCATCTTTCATCTCATCACGCTTGTCAAATATTTCGGCAACCTTTAGCGAGGTTTCGTGGTAATCCCAATTTTCATCTGTGTTTATGCGATAACCAACGGTTGGGGCAATCTCTGAAAGCTTGTCATAGAGATCTTCTTGGTCTACTGTCATAAGGATAAGATCTGGCTTTAGTTCCTTGATTTTTTCCAAGTCAGGAGTCTTTTGCCAGCCGACAGAGACCACATTTGCATCCTTGTAGTGTTTCTTAAAGAGAGTGGAGAACTCCTGACTCCCTTCCTGCCCTGTTGTGGCGCCCACTGGTGTGAGGTCAAGCGGTTCTAGGATTTCACCGTATAGGTTATCAAGGATAACAATACGTTTGGGCGCTTTTTTCAACTCCGTTGTTCCAAAATCATGAACAATAGTCTTAGCTTTAAAGGTGTGACTAGTCTTACTATCATGGGCACTGTTTCCAAGGTTCATACTCGGTAAATAGTACAAAAAGAGGCCTGAAATAATAGCTAGAATGGCTACTAAATAAAGAAAATTTGTTTTTTTCATTTAAACTCCTTAATTGTAATCAGGGCTATCAGTTACCTTTAACGTTATCTTAAAATTTCTTTAATGTCAATGGCTAATAGCTTGTTTTAGAAGCGAATTTGAATCGGTCCTATTAAATAATCCAACAATGAGTGTTTTAAGACCTTGCAAACATTAACAGGGGCAGGTTAGGTCATGGAACTATGTTATAATGATAAGTAACACTGGAGGGAAATTATGTTACATGAGCTTTCATTTAAAGGACAATGGCGACAGTATCAAAAGCGCATTCTTGACAAGAGTGATACTTACATGTCAGATGGCAAGATTCACTTAGTAGCTGCACCCGGATCAGGGAAGACGACCTTAGGAATTGAATTTATCAGGCGTTTTGGAAATCCTAGCTTAATTCTTGTTCCGACCGTCACCATCAGGCAGCAATGGGTTGATCGTATTAAAGAGGCATTTTTAAATGATGCTAGTCAAGCTGACCAACTCATATCGCAGGACTTGAAACAGCCCAAAATCATAACCGTTGCAACCTACCAAGCACTTCATAGTGCCATGAATCAGCTTGAGGGAGATGCCCTTTCTGAAGATACGGACGATACTGCCGACCAAGAACATTACGATTTTAATGGCTTTGACCTTAAAAAGACCTTTAAGGGGTTGGCTTTAGGAACACTCTGTTTAGATGAGTGTCACCACTTACGTAATGAGTGGTGGAAGAGTTTGGAGACCTTTAGAAAATCTTTTCCAAATCTCAAAATGGTCTCCTTGACTGCTACTCCTCCCTACGAAGGAGAACCAGCCCTTTGGGAGCGTTATATTAGCATGTGCGGTCCTATTGACGAAGAAATCACCGTCCCTGAACTGGTTAAGGAAGGGACACTCTGCCCTCATCAAGACTATGTTTACTTTGCCTTTCCGACTAAGGAAGAACAAAAACACCTAGATCAGTTTGAAAAGCAGAAACACGACTGTTTAAATAGACTTTCAGCGGATGAAAACTTCTCTAGTGCCATTCAATCTAGCTTGGCACTGACAGGTCAGATTACTGACGACGACTTATTGACTAATCCCAAATACCTTTCTGCTATACTAATTTTCTTACGTTCCAAGGGTCTGCCTTTCCCACAATATTTTCAAGAGCTACTTGGGGCCAAGGCCTTGCCTGCTTTTTCTCTTGAGTGGTTTGAAACCTTGCTCAATGGTATCATTTTTCAAGTACCGAATTGGTTCACTTTTACTGAAGAAGCCTTGGACCAAATCAAAAGTGATTTAAAAGCTACGGGTCTGATTGAGAGAAATCAAGTTAAACTCATTCGCAATAAAAAACAAGATGTTTTGCTCAATCAATCTCTAGGCAAACTAAAGGCTATCAGAGACATCTTTAAAGCGGAATACCAAGCTTTGGGAGACGATCTTCGACAGTTGGTGCTGACAGACTTTATTCGCAAAGATTTTCAAAGCCATTTAGGTGATGATAAGGCAGAGTTCACACAACTTGGTGTTCTTTCTTACTTCGAATCCATTCGTAGAGAAATACTCGACCAGTCCTGGTCGGTATCCATGGCTGTATTGACAGGAAGTTTGGTGATTATCCCGACTGCTGCCAAAGAACCTTTAGAAAAACTTATTCCTAGTTCTCGTTTGTCCTATGAGGTTGTTGGACAGTTAAGCCAAAATCAATATCTAAAAGTCAGTGTTTCTGGTTCTCACCATGACCTAGTGACTGCCCTTACCCAACTTTTCCAAGATGGATATATCCAGGTGATTATTGGAACCAAATCTCTTCTGGGTGAGGGATGGGATGCTCCCTGTGTGAATTCCCTCATTTTAGCTAGTTTTGTTGGCAGTTTTATGCTAAGCAATCAAATGCGTGGCCGTGCTATCCGAATTTGGAATGACAATCCTGGTAAAACCAGTAATATCTGGCATTTGATTTCCATTAATTTTTCATCAAGACACTGGTATGAAACTCAAAGTATTGAGGAAAAATACGCTGAGATTAACGAGCTGCAATTATATGAGCTAAGTCCCGACTTAGACTTGTTAAATCGTCGCATGAAGCAATTTCTAGGCCTTCATTATTCTGAGCAGACGATTGAGTCTGGCATGGAGCGACTGGAGTTTAATAATCTCAAATTCAACCGAAAAAGCTTGGAGAAACTCAATCAAAACACCGTACGGCAATCTCAGAATCGACAGGAACTAAAAGACCGATGGCAACAAGCCTTGCCTCTTTATGAGGACATTGATGTGACTAATGAGGTTGACGTTGACAAACACTTTATACCCATGGCTTACCTTAACGATTGGAAGAAAGTACTCCTACTCTTTCAAGCGTTCTTTATTACCTATAATATCTTTGACGCTAGCAAATATCTGATTAGTGGGAGATTATCAAACTTTGATCTTTCAATTCTTTTGCTCTCCATTATTGCACTAGCTATCGTTTGGGGAAGATATGCCATCTATAAAAGCCCCTATAAACGTTTGGAAATATTCGGAAAAGCTATTCATCAAGCCCTGTTAGATTCAGGTCAAATTGAAACTAAAGAATCTGCCCCTAGAGTAGTGAGAGATGGTAAGCAGGCCTTATATAATGCCATTTATCTCAAAGGTGCTTCGATGAAGGAGAAAGAAATCTTCGCTCAAGCCGTAACTGAATTTTTCGCCCCGATTGAAAATCAACGTTATATCTTAAAGGCTAGCCGAAAAGTTATAGACCAGACCGAATATTTTGCTGTACCAAGTATGTTTGAAAAACGTAAAGCTGATGCGACTGCTTTTCTCGAACACGTGCAAAAGAGCCTGGGTAAATATGAGCTAATTTATACACGAAATCCTCAAGGACGCCATATTTTACTTGAGGCCCGTATCAAGGCACTCGGTAACAAGCAAGAACGCACCATGACACGCAAAAAAGTCATGTCAACATTAGAATAAAAAATAACCAAAACGACTATTACTGTCTTATCGTGTTAAAATAAACCTAAAGATACTGTATTGGAGAATCCTATGACAATTACTCACATTTTTTTCGACCTTGATGGTACCCTAATTGATAGTTCTGAGGGCATCCACAATGGTTTTGTTCAAACCTTTGAAAGACTAGGCCTTACTGTTCCTAGTGATCAAAGAATTCGCACCTTTATGGGACCACCTCTAGAAGTGACCTTCAAAGAAGAAGTTAGTGAAGAAGGTGCTGCCCAAGCTGTCAAAATTTATCGAGAGTATTATGAGACCAAAGGGCAATTTGAAGCCCATCTCTATGATGGCATTAAAGAGGTCCTTCAGGAACTGAAGCAGAATCCTAATAAGAAAATTTACATCACTACTTCCAAAAATGAGCCTGTCGCCCAAAAGATGTGCCAACACCTGGGTCTCACTGCCTATTTTGATGGCATTTATGGATCTACGCCTACTGCTTTACACAAGGCTGATGTCTTACAGAGGGCTATTACCGAAAATCAGGCACCTAAGGACAGTTCTGTTATTATTGGTGATACCAAGTTTGACTTGATTGGAGGAAAAACAGTTGGTATTAAGACATTGGCTGTTACTTGGGGATTCGGAACCAACGAAACGCTATTAGCGGAAAATCCCGATTTTTTAGCTCATACCACTCAAGAACTCTGGGATATTTTGAGATAATAATTGATAATGAAAAGAGCACGATTGTATGGTCATGCTCTTTTTTCTATTGAATCAAAATTACATCTGAACAATGATATCCAGACAAAGCTCTAAAGCCTTGTCAAAAGCTTCTGAACCCCAGTCTCTTTGATCGTAATTTTCTAAATCTGCTAGAGAATCCGCAGTAAAGAGAAGTAAGCCCCAAATAGCTCCACGAAGTTGAGAAACTGCTGCTAGTGCGGCACATTCCATATCAACAACGCTACAGCCCTCTTGAATGCGATATGCAAGCTTATCAGGTGTCTCTCTGTAAAAGCCATCTGTCGACCAGGTCATAACCTCTTCATAGGGGATTTTCTTTTGCTTTAAAGTTCTCTCAATGGCTCCAAGAGCTTGTGTATTCATGTCTATATAGCGAGAAGGCGCAACATAATGGTAACTTGCACCTTCATCTCGTAATGCTCTCGTCGGAATCAAAAAGACATTCTCTGGAATGTCTACCAAGACACCACAAGTTCCAGTTGATATGATTTGCTTTACGCCATAACCAATCAACCAATCCAGAAATTGTGCAGCTGCAGCTGAGCCAACTGGAGCTTGAGCCAAGCAAATTTTCTCTCCATTGTAAGTCATAACAAATACAGGATAGGTTTTGGTGGCAGAGACAAACTCTCCCACTTTTTCAGCTCCAACAGCGTTCGCATAGCGTTCAATCTCTTCTTCTAAAAAGGCATAGACACACCTAGCCGGCAAGTTCAAGTCTAAATTCTCATGAGTCGGCATAATCACAGCCTGAGGATTGTCATCAAACTCTAAAATTGGGATTTCATGTTTGTATATCATCTGTTGCCTACTATTCTGCTCTAAGAAAATCAAAGAATAAACAAGGTGGAACCAAGTTTGATGGCAAATCCTTGCTCATCAAACTACGAAAAATCCTTTGGGACTTTTTCTAGGTTCCGCACTAGATTCCATCATTGAAAATTAAGGTTTCAATGATGAAATCGTCGGCAGTAACCTAATAAAGAAGTCTACAAATTTATCTTTGATTTTCGACGAGAGGAATTATTTGATAGCGCGTGATTGCAACCCTTCTTCTTCCAAGAAAAGGCGGAATGGTACAAGCTCTTCAGCTTCGTATTTTTCCTTGAAGGCTTTGATTGCTTCTTCTGAGTGTTGTTTTGGATCCAATTCAAGTACTTCTACTGGAAGTGGACGATGTTGAGTGATGCGTGCATCGATCACAACAGTTTTACCTTCTTTGTTCAATTTAACAGCTTCTGCAACAACTGCATTGATATCTTCGATACGGTCTACTGTAAATCCAACAGCACCTTGCGCTTCAGCGATTTTTGCATAGTCAGCATTTGTGAAGTCACAACCAAACAAGTGTTTGTTTGTGTCTTCGTATTTGTCCTTGATGAAGGCATATTTACCATTTGAGAAGACAACGTTAATAACTGGAAGGTCGTATTGAACGTTTGTGATCAGGTCTGGGTAGCACATGTTGAATGCACCGTCACCCATGATGTTCCATACTTGGCGATCTGGATTGTCTTTCTTAGCAGCGATACCACCAGGAAGGGCAATACCCATTGTCGCAAAGAGTGGAGATGTCCGCCACATGTTCTTAGGTGTCATGTGAAGGTGACGAGTAGATGTTTGAGTAGTGTCACCGACGTCGATTGAGTAGATAGCGTCTTGATCAGCGTATTTGTTGATAGCGTTGTAAACTTGATACAATTGCAATTCACCCTCAGTTTTACCTTCGAGTTTGTTCATGTAATCACGCCAGTTTTGGTTGTTCTTCACGTTTGCACGCCACCATGGAGTAGATTCAACTGGATTCACTTTGTCAAGGATTGCTTTCGCTGCTTGTCCTGCGTCACCAAGGATTGAAGCGTCTAGGGCATGACGTTTACCAAGTTTGTAAGGGTCGATATCCACTTGGATGAATTTTTCAGTGTTTTTGAATGCTTCGTAAACTTCAGCAAATGGGAAGTTTGAACCAAGGAAAAGAACTGTGTCTGCTTCAAAGACCACTTCGTTGGCTGGTTTCCAACCAACACGGTAAGCAGAACCTGTCAAACCTTCATAGTTCCATTCAAACGCTTCAAAGTTTTTACCAGTTGTGATGATTGGTGCTTTGATTTTACGTGACAATTCAGTAATCACTTCACCAGCTTTCACACCACCGTAACCAGCATAGATCACTGGGCGTTCAGCATTGTTCAAGATTTCAAATGCTTTGTCAATTTCAGTTTCGTTCAAAGCAGGAGCGATGAAGCGGCGTTCGTAAGAACCTGATCCATAGTATGAGTTTTCGTCGATTTCTTGGAAACCAAAGTTTACTGGAATTTCAACAACGGCTGGACCTTTTTTAGAAACAGCAGCACGGCAAGCTTCGTCAATCACTTTTGGCAATTGTTCTGCGTAAGCTACACGTTTGTTGTATACAGCGATACCGTTGTACATTGGGTTTTGATTGAGCTCTTGGAAGGCATCCAAGTTCAGCTCGTTATTTGGACGTGATCCAAGAATCGCAAGGAATGGAGTGTTGTCCATCGCTGCATCATAAACACCATTGATCAAGTGAGTCGCACCAGGCCCACCTGAACCAACTGCAACCCCGATAGAGCCGCCAAATTTAGCTTGCATAACTGCTGCAAGAGCACCTGTTTCTTCGTGGCGAACTTGCAAGAAACGGATATCTTTGTCTTCAGCCAAAGCGTCCATCAATGAGCTAAGTGTTCCTGATGGGATTCCGTAGATGGTATCTACACCCCATGTTTTCAATACGTTCAACATTGCTGCAGATGCAGTAATTTTCCCTTGAGTCATTCTAACTCTCCTTTATTTCTAATTTGACCTTGAAAAATGAAGCACAGCGCTTCTACTTCATCTTTGCGATTAAAGCTCGTCTTGAAAATAAATTTATTCTGACCATTCTCATGAAAACGTTTTACAAAACGATTACAGTACTAATTTAGCACAAAGAGATTCACATGTATAAGGATTTGCTCAGAGATGCTCAATCCCTATTACATTACAGATGATGATTTTGAGAAATTTTCACAAACTATCTTATAATAGGATATTTTATTATAAAAAATATGCTTCTGTTTTCCCTTGTGGCTGTAAGAAAAGACAAAAAAGTGGTACAGAATCTTAAATGAATTCTGTACTACTTTTTTTGTTGAGTCTAATCAATTTTCGCAACATTGAGAAGCAGAGAGCTAGTCAAAACAGACAAAGAACTAAGGGCCATGGCAAGACCTGCTAGTTCTGGATTGAGGGTCAATCCCAGTCCTACAAAGACTCCGGCAGCAATTGGAAGCCCAAGAATATTGTAGATAGAGGCCCAGAAGAGATTGAGTAAGATCCTGCGGAAGGTCTTTTGACTCATGTCAAAGGCGCGCACAACGCCAAGCAAATCATTTTGCGTGAGCACGATGCCACCTGACTCGATCGCAATATCCGTTCCAGATCCCATAGCGATCCCCACATCTGCGATCGAAAGAGCAGGAGCATCATTGATCCCATCTCCAACAAACGCGACCTTGCTAGCTTCTTGCAGTTTTTGGATGGCGCTAGCTTTTTCTTGAGGAAGGACATCAGCAATGACGGTGTCAATTCCCACTTGCTTAGCAATAGCTTGGGCCACCCGTTCATTATCCCCCGTTAACATGACCGTTTTCAAGCCCCGTTCTTTGAGCTTTTTGATCGCTTCTTTTGAGCTGGCCTTTGGAGCATCCTGAATGGCAATCAAGCCAATCACTTGACCGTCCACCTCCAAACTGATGACTGTTTTGGCCTGCTTTTGCAAGTCTACCATCCGTTTTTCAAGTTCAGGATCCATCGCTGTCCCGTCATGAAGTTTGCCATTTCCCAAGGTCACCAACTGCTGGTCGATCTGACCTTGGACCCCTTTTCCTTCAATCGCTTGGAAGTTTTCCACAGGGGATAACACCAAACCTTTTTCTTCTGCTTGTGATAAGACCGCTTGGGCTAGTGGGTGTTCTGAAAAAGTTTCAAGACTAGCAGCCAGTGTCAAGACACGCGCTTCATCTCCTACAACATCGGTTACAAGTGGTTGGCCAATGGTAATGGTCCCTGTCTTATCAAACACAACGGTTTGAATCTTTTGCACTTCTTGAAGAACTGTTCCATTTTTAATCAGAACCCCCATCTTGGCACTACGGCCGGTTCCGACCATCAGGGCTGTTGGGGTTGCTAAACCAAGGGCACAAGGACAGGCAATAATGAGGACAGATACTGCATAGAGCATAGCTTCTTGAAGCGATGCGCCCAGAAGCACGGACCAAACCCAGAAAGTCACAATGGCCAAAATCGTCACCACTGGAACAAAGATACCTGAAATCTTATCCGTCAAATCTTGAATGGGAGCACGACTGGATTGGGCCATTTTGACAAAGTCCACAATTTGAGATAAGAGGGTCTCACTACCGACTTTTTCAGCCTTAAAGAGAATGGTCCCATTGCTGTTGATAGTGGAGCCGATAACTGCATCACCAACTGATTTTTCCACAGGCAAGCTTTCACCTGTCACCATCGACTCATCAATGGTCGTACTTCCTTCTACAATCGTCCCATCAACCGCAATCTTTTCCCCAGGACGGACCCGAATCAAGTCATCAATTTGGATATCTTCTGCCGCCACCTCGACATAGTTCCCATCACGGAGAACTTGAGCCGTTTTTGCCTGCAAATCCAACAACTTTTCCACAGCCTCGGAGGCATTGTTACGCATCCGTTCTTCAAAGATTTGCCCTAAGAGGATAAAGAAGATGATAAAACCCGCAGCCTCAAAGTATACTGGCTGACCAGTAAAAAATGCAAATACACTATAGACATAGGCTACCAGGGTTCCAAGAGCTACCAAGGTATCCATATTGGAATGGTGCTTCTTAAATGAGGCCCAGGCACTCTTGATAAAAGGTACTCCTGCTACCAACATGATCGGCGTTGTCGCTAGAAAGCCTCCCCAGCGATTGACTGAATGGGATACAAGTCCTGCCCACATCCCGATCATCAAGATCAATAAAGGAAGGGTAAAGATACTAGTAATCCAAAAGCGACCCAGTAAACTTAAGACACGACGGCGTTTTTCCACAACCGTGTAGGAACCCTTTTGCATCTTCATTCCACATGAAAACTCAAAGTCCCCTGTTTCTGTCGGGGTAAAGGATATCACCTTATCCACACCGACTTCCAAAGGCTCTAAAATCCCCTGATCTTCAAACAAAATTTCCTTGTAACAGCCGGAAGGATTGACCCGATGGAAGGTGATTTCAGCAGGGATCCCTTTTTGAAGTTGAAATTCTTTGGGACTATAGCCCTTTTCTGCTGTAATACGAATCTTTTGCACTCCGTTTTCCACAACTGCTTTTTGTTTTTCTACCATACCTAACTCCTTTATTCCACAATCATTTGACCATGCATCATGTTCATTCCACATGAAAACCCATATTCGCCCGCTTTTTCTGGCGTAATTTCAATGACATGTTTTTCACCTAAAGGCAAATCTTCATGAACGCCAAAATCTGGAAAGATCACTTGAGCCAGACATGAAGATGGATCCTTGCGATTAAAGATGATCCGGGCAGGAACATTCTTTTTCAGGACAATGGTTTCAGGCGAATAGCCCCCCATGACTTCGACTTCAATTTCTTGATAACCTGATTTCTGACGAGCGTGGCCGCTTACCTTTTCATGCTCTGCAAAGAACCACCAAGCAATAAAAGCAACCCCAAGTAAACAAACAATACTAATTAACAATCCAAACATGGAATTTCCTTCTTTCTATTACATACAATTGCAGCGGACTGTTTCGACAGCCTCTGCTTTCTTTTCTTCCAGGACCTGCTGCAGCTGATTAAGATCTGCAAGCGTAAAGTCACTCGCCTGAATCAAGTTTTCAAGCACCTGGACAATTCTTTTTGAGCAAACCTTGTCTTTCACCTCCTCAACCACCAAGTCTAAACTCTGGTCCTGCTTCAACAAAGCTGAGTAGACAAAGGCTTTGCCAGATTTTTCTCTGGTCAGACAGCCCTTTTCAACCAAGCGCGTCAAGAGGGTCTTGATGGTCGACTTCGACCAGTCAAAGCGCTCGGACAAGACGGCAATCAAATCCGTGCTGGTCTGCTTGCCTTCCATCCAGATAATCTTCATGATGCGCCATTCTGCATTGGAAATTTGCATGACCTCTCCTTTCTAAATCTACATTTGTAAACCTTATGATGTTATTTTACACCTAAGATTTACATTTGTCAACAAAAAGTTTTTAAAAAAACAAATCTTCCTTTGAAGATTTGTCTGGTTGGGCTTTTTTCACTCCCTATTTTTATCTCCCTAAATTGTCAAATTAAGTTAGATTTTTCATGCAACTCAGAAAAACTTGGTATGGTGTTTGATAATTCAAAGACTTCCTAGGAATTCTATTGCTTTTATCAGCTATAGCTGATAAATAATTTTGGGAAATATTCGCAAAACCCATTTGTTTAGGTAGTCCATTTCGTCTTAATAAGCCATTAGAATTTTCATTGAGACCCAGGACATCCTGGATCCGCAAAGAAAATATCAATGTCATGTGCATTCGAAATAGATTTCCAATTAGAAAATTCTTTTCCTCAATCAAAAGTGATCGATTTAAAGAGATGGCTTGGGACTTGAGACAACCATTGATTAATGGAAGCCTCAATATTACTTGCTTTTCGTCCATTGGTTTTCAGTGTGATGATGGCTTTTGAGCAGCGTTCTACTAAGGTAATGACTGCACTTTTGTTCTTTTCTCCCACAATTGTATCTCCTTCTTGATGACCGAATTCCGTCTTAAAATCGGGATAACTGTCTGCTCTCTCACGCAAATCGCTACGAAACGCTTGTTTTCCTCGTTTTTCACTATGACTATTTGGTTTTCTTTAGACTTTCCAAGGGAAATCCTCTTTTTTTAAAATACCACGGTCTGCTAGTCGTTAGAGAGTTCTCATAGAACAAGAAACCCTATCTGGATAAGTTTCTTTAATGACATCAAGGCTCCAATTTTGTTCTAAATGAGTTTGGATAAAATCTTTTTCTGATTGCGTAAGACTTGTTTTATTCCGACAACAACGTTTCTTATTGACTTTATAACGGTTATAGTAATCATATGCAGAGTGCCCCTCTTTCAGATAGTTGATGACATTGTAGATTGTCTGTTTTGATCTGCCAAGTGAGGTCACAATATCTGAAACTTTTGTGTTTTCTTGATAGTAAGCCTCTATCATTTCGAGCTCGTTTGTGGTAAGATGAGCATAGGTCATTTATATTAGTTCCTTTCAGATAAATGTGGTGTTTATCTGGTCTTACATAGATGGCTTTTTCTGTCTAGCCTAATTTACAAATTGGGGATTTTAAAAAATTTTATGTACACCAAGTTAAAAGTCTAGTAGAAACAATTCTACTAGACTTTTCGTTACTCTATCACAATCATAGCCTTGATGGTCTTGCGTTCATCCATGTCTTTATAAGCTTGATCAATCTCGTCCAAGCTATAGCTATGGGTGAAGACACGTCCTGGATTGATGTCGCCATCAAGAACAGCCTTGAGCAAGAACTGCTTGTCATAAGTAGTGACAGAGGCTGGTCCACCACCAATCGTTGTATTTTGTCCAAAGGTTGATCCAATGGCACGATTTTCATAGTGTGGAACACCAACAAATCCCATGCGACCACCATTGTGAAGGACTCCAAGGGCTTGATCAACAGCTGCCTCCGTACCGACACACTCAAGTGCTGCATCTGCTCCACCACTGAGGATTTCACGGACCTTGGCAATGCCTTCTTCGCCACGTTCAGCTACAACAGCTGTCACACCAGACTCCAAGGCCATTTTTTGACGGTCTTCGTGGCGACTCATAAGAACAATTTGAGATGCCCCACGCATCTTAGCTGCGATTACTGCACATTGACCAACAGCACCGTCCCCGATGACGACAACCTTGTCACCTTTTTGCACATTGGCAACACGTGCTGCATGGTAGCCCGTCGGCATGACATCGGCAAGTGTCAAAAGTGACTTGAGCATGCCTTCGCTATAATCTGACGGTTGACCAGGGATTTTAACAAGCGCCCAATTGGCAAAGTGGAATCGAATATACTCAGCCTGTACGCCACCAGACCAGTTGTTACCTGGGTGATTATCACAAGAACCATCAAAACCTGCATGACAGGCATCACACTGACCACAACCATGTGTGAAAGGTGCAATGACAAAGTCTCCCGGTTTGACCGTTGTAATAGCCTCACCAACTTCTTCAACTATTCCGATAGCCTCATGACCGCTATTTCCATGCCCTTCTTCGATTTCGGGATTACGGTAACTCCAAAGGTCCGATCCACAAACGCAAGTACGGACAATGCGGATAATAACATCATCTGAAGCCTCGATTTGCGGACGATCAATTTCTGCTAGACCTACTTGCCCTGCTTTAGTATAAACTGCAGATTTCATATAATAACCTCTATTCTTTCGTTTCTGTTAGTATACACTTTTTAACAAGAAATCGCTCACATCAAACACTCCCTATTACGGTCACATTTAGTTACTTAATCATATTTTTTCCCATACTTCTTTTCCAGCATTTTCTTAACTAGATATGGCATCTTGACATTCTCTCGACCTTTTTTAGCAATCAATTTTTTGACAAAATCAGGCATCTGAATATCTTCTTCCTCTTCTAAAATCTGGCCTGTGCTAGAAGGAGCTTCCAGCTCATCAAAGGTCTCCAGCTGAGGTTGATAGTAACGATAGTCACCGTCTATATGAGACTGAATGGTTGAAAGAAGGGCTTTAATCAAACGAGAATCGCTATTTGGCATAGGAGGACGGTGATAGGCCACACCAAGCTCATGACAAAGCTCCTTACACTCCACATCATTATCAAAAAGAACCTCAATATGCTCACTAATAAAAGCTATCGGGACAAAAATATAGTGGTCAGGGTGTTCCTTCTCATCACGAAGGTATTCTAAGACATCAGGCTTAATCCAAGGAATACCAATATCACTTTCACTCTGCCATGTATTTGTATACTGGTCTTCTTCAAGTCCTAAAATCCCCGCAATCAAGCGACTATTGTCATAAATCTGATCGATATAAGGATCGCCAAAATCTAGTGCCAAAACTGGGACACTGTGAGCTGAAAAAATCACCTTATAGCTATCATCTCCAATTTGATCTAAAATCTTTCGAATCTCATCAGCCCAATAGTGGAGAAGTGAAGGTTCTTGGTACCAATTCTTGATAATTTGGAACTTAATCTGCTCACTTTCTAAAAATTTTTCATAGCCCATGACTGAATAGTAGGAATAATGGGGCTCTAGAATCAAGCACAAACATTCTTCAATTCCGTCATTCTCCATTTCATCAATCACATCTGTGATAAAAGGTCGGGAAAATTTATTGGCAAAGTAGACCGACGCTTGACCTCCAAGAGCCAAGGCAACCAAATCCACTTCTTCTCTAGTTATCCTTTGGAGTGGGGTTCCACCGATTTGCAGGTAATGGTCATATAAGGTCTGAATTTCGTGTGGCTCAGGACGAATCCCACGTCGTATATTAGTGAAAAATTCTGCTACTCCTTCATAGGTAATCTCTTCTGGTGACCCAAAGGTCATCATCAACACAGCTCTCTTACTCATAAATACTCCTTGTTCCACGTTTGTTATATTTTATCATGAAAAGGCTTACTTTAGGGAGTTTGGCATCAAAAACTCTAAGCAGGCTTAGCCTGCTAACTCATGACAGAAAAGAAAGTTCGGCTTATAATGAAGGTGAACAA
>CAKQDX010000010.1 GCA_934229725.1 uncultured Streptococcus sp. | reverse complement strand
TTTCTTAATTCTAAATGTATCCGACGATAGCCATAATTTCCCTTGTGTTCAGTAAAAATAGATTGGATTTCAGCTTTGATAGTTTGATTCTTATCCGTTTGATCTAGCTGCTTCAAGTGGTAATAATAGGTCGAACGAGCAAGCTTAATAATCTTTAGAAGAATCTCTAAAGCAAACTCTGTTACCAATTCTCGAACAATTTCTGTTTTTCTTCTTGCTCTTTCTCGTCCCTCAATCGGAGTTCTCTCAACTTTTTTAGAACAGCGTTCTCCGCTCTCAAGTACTCATTTTCGGCTTGAAGTCGCTCTAGCTCTGTCATCTCTTCAGGTTTCTTCTTTGGCTTACGTCCCATTTTAGGCGGTCTCCCTCTTGTTTTCTCAACAATAGTATACCCATTTTTCTTGTATTGTGCTATCCAATTGTTAAGCAAACCTTGATTTGAGAGGCCATAGTCCAGAGAAACACTTTGTTGGGAACAACCTTTAAGCAGAACCTTATCAATCATTTCTCGTTTTAATTTAGGAGAATAGTAACTCTTCTTTCCCTTTTTGACGATGTTTATTCCATAACGGTCAATTAATTTCACCATGTACTTTAGACCAGAAACGTTCACCCCAAATTGATTTGAAAGTCGTTTAAAGCTTTTTCCTTGCTTTCTCAGTTCATATATTTGAACTTTATCTTCATAAGTCAATTTCATAATAAAAACACCCCAAGTTAGATTTTTTCTGTCTAACTTTTGGGGTGCAGTTCAAATTGGGCTTTTTTGATCTTTAGTGTTGTCAAATATAGAGGATTAGTCTTATTTCTACTAGTTAGTTATACTAACAAAGAAAAGAAAAATTAAATTTCAAACTAATTTACTGATGTCTCAAAAATTTATTTTGTCAATAAAGGTATTTGGTTTTTCATAATTGGTACAGATAGACTACCCACAAAAAGTAGCTATTTGATGCACTTTTTACTATTCTAATAATAAAGACAATATCTATCATGATAAAGTTAGACACTTTTGTTTGTTCGCTTTTAGGGTATTTGTAAGGGTTTGCCAAACAAAAAAGTTCTGTTATACTGTCAACATAACTAAAATGAGGAGATTTTATTATGGTACAAATTAAACTTCAACCAGAGGAACTTCGTGCATCAGCAACTAAGTACTCAACTGGTTCACAAACTGTCGCAGATGTTTTGTCAACATTGACAGCAGAACAAGCTATTATCTCAGAAAACTGGGATGGTAATTCATTTGATAGCTTTGAAGAGCAATTCAACGAATTGTCACCAAAAATCACGCAATTCTCTGAACTTCTTGCTGCTATTAAGGAGCAATTGGATAATGTTGCCCAAAGCTTGGAAGATACTGATAACCAATTGGCAGGACGTTAATTATAGGGTTGCCACGTAACGTAATAGGAAGGCTGGGGTGAATGATAATTCGTCCCGCCTTTTTACTATATTAATACAAAATGAATTAAATATAATTATAGCCTAGTATAAAAGGATAACATGAGAAAAAAATCAGATTTTAAGGGAAATAAATCAGCTAGACTAGTCTTTAGCAGTGTTGCTGTTCTTGCTTTACTTGGAGGAGCAGTTGGACTAAATGCTGTCGTTGAAAAGTCAAGTCAAACATCTCAATTAAAAACTAATCAAAAACAGAGTCGATTAGATATTGCTTTGGTAAATGAAGACCAGGCAGTCAGTATGGATGGTAAGAATTATAATTTGGGTTCAGACTACGTCAAGAATATTGAACGTGATGAGAAGCACAATTGGTCTGTAGTTAGTCGTGGGACTGCCGAGTCTGGGCTAAGTTCAGGGAAATACCAGTTAATTATCTATATTCCAAGTAATTTTTCATCCAAGATTCTAGACACGGAGAATATCGACCTAGATCAAGCGACCATTACTTATAAGGTCAACTCAGATGGAAATGCTCAAATTGAGAAAGAAGCTACTGAAACAGGAATGAAGGCAGTTTCAGACTTGAATGGCCAACTTGTAAATATGTATATGGCCTCAATTCTTGGAAATCTATATATAGCACAACAAAATGCTCAAAAGGTTGAAAAGACACAAACTAAAAATGTATCTACCTATAAGAATTCAATCTATGGTTCAGCTACGACTCTACCTAACAGTTTTCCATCGCTAGTTATGACAGCTGATGGTGCTCTGCAGGCTAATCAAAGTTTGATTGAACTTCTCCAAAGTAACTCTCAAAATGTATCGTCATCTAATGTGGATCCTGCGGCAACACAGGCAAATCTTCAACAGTTAATGACGTCATACAGCAGTGGAGAGACCAATCGTGCAGATATGATGAGTCAAATGATGTCCTCTTCAAATTTGGCAGATCAAGTTGCAACTATGATTGGGACACTGAAACAACAGCAAGAAACTTTAAATAGTCAGGTTAATGTGACTCCGCCAAGTACTAATGGAGATACATCAAATTCGACGAATAAATCTAGTTCAAATTACGAGACTCTATCAAAGAATTTTGATACTCAGTTAGCTGATTTAGAAAAACAGTTATCGTCCTTTACAACACCTGAAGGCAATAAGAAATCTATTTCGGATATTGTTAGTGAGACCCTAAGAGATTATTATGGTAAAGATATTAACAATCTTTCCTCTATAACTGTTAAAGATATGTTATCTGGTTCAGGTGCAGGTTTAAGTTATCCAATTGCGGATTACACTGCTTCACTTGATGGGATGGTTCGTTCGGCGGTTTCTAAACTTCCAGCAGATAGCTACGCTTCTTTGAATCTTTCTGCGCTACCTGGAACTAATTATGCTGATAGAATCAGTGGATATTCCTCTGCTTCAGCTTATGGTTTTGGTTCTGATATTGGAACATCGGGTAATCTTTCAGGAAGTCTTACGGATGCAGCTAATACTTTAGCTGGATTTGATACTAAGACTCTAACAGCGTCAAGCTCTGGCGGAAAACAAACAGCAAAACTATCGTATTCAGGTGTTTCAATAGACTCATGGTATGTTGAGACTGATGGTGTAGCACAAGCACCAGTTTCTCCATCAACAGGAATTGAGATTGATACCTCTAAGACAAATGTTTTCCACTTTAATATTGCGACAACGTCAAGCGAATCAAGTTCTTCATCGAGTGCTTCACAGAGTTCACCAAGTACACCAAATAGCTCGACTGTACCTGAAACACCAAGCACTCCATCAACGGGAGATACAGAGACAAGCCCATCTACTCCGTCGTCAACAGCAACTGTAAGTCCAACAGTAATGCCGATGACAAATACAACTACTAATACGAGCACTAAAGGAAATATCAGTGTTTCTTTATCAAACGGTGCGACGTCTGATTCAAACTTTAGTTTGGAAGACTATCAAAAGGCTGTAGCTAATTATAGTGCAGCTGCACAGGCAGTAGTAGACGCTTATAATAATGCAGGTAGCCTTCTTTCTCAGTATTTCCCTGATGGTGCAGGCAGTAGCAGTGTATCAGATAAGTTCTTGAACCAAAGTGCATATAGTCTATTGGTTTCAATTATGACAGATGCTGTGACAAATGCAACAACGCAATATGATAAAAATGCTAGCTATAACCAAGAGTTGACAAACCTTAAAAATTCTAAGGATGAATTGATGTCAAACTATAGTGATGTTGCTAAGACAAACAGTGAATTAGAGACGAGCATCTCTGATACTTTAACTAAAGTCACAGAACTACAGACACAACTTTCGTCATCAAACGCTGGTGGAAATACTGGAGGTGGATCTAGTACAACTACTCCAGATGCAAACTCAGCGTCAGGAAGTGGAGATAGTAGCAGTTCTGGGGCTGGTGATTGGGGAAGTCTTTCTTCTGACTTGTCATCTTTAATGGCAACAAGTGAGATGGCTAAGGCAACCTCTAGTTCCAATGTTGCAGCGGCAGAGTCTGTTAATAGCATCTTGAGTAACTTTAAGTCAGCTGCTGATGGAGCAAAAGAGCAAAGTGAGCAACTTTCTAGTGGAGCACAGGCTTTGATGACAGAGTTTACAACTGAATTGAAGCAAAGTAATGATTTTGTTGGTTCGTTTGTGACTGTTTTAGATAATGCTTATGAGAATGGTGTTCCAAATGAAACCTTGTTGGAATTCCTTTCAAATCCGTTAACAACGAAAACATCATCAGTACGAGCAGCAATTAATAGTTACCGTCCCTTCACTTGGATTTTACTTCTTGAGACAGTTTCTCTCTTTGCGTCCTATCTTTTTGCGACACAGGATTTGGTACGACGATTACGTGATAAGTACAAGAAACGTTTCTTTGAAAATGCAGATCTCTTCAATGTAGCTAATTTATCTGCCCTATCTATTGTTTCTGGTTTAGTTATGGGAATTGCATCAAGTCGAGCACTTCATGTAGCTAGTGACTTGCAACCTTCATGGGTAAGTTTGGTTGTCTTGTTTGCTTTCTTGCTAACACAAAGTCAATACTTCTTGCTCAAGCATATGAAGGCTATCGGTATGGGATTGAGTCTTTATACCATTGTTAGCTACGTTTACTTTTCAAGTGCTATTGGAGGTACAGCTAGCTTTGTAGGATGGCTTAAGACCGTTAAAGATTGGAATATATTGAGCTATCTGGAAAATCTTCTTTCTGCTTACCTAGACAATACAGGAGCGGCCTTAAGTGTCTTCTTTATCGTCTTTATCGCTGTTATAACTTTCATTATTGCAAATATACTCGTTGTGCTTCCTTGGGAGAAAGGTAAGCTAGAAACTGAGGACTAATCATGAAAAGGTGGTTTGGAATACTTTTCTTAGTTTTGTGTCTGCAGGTAAGATTAGTAGCTGCTGATGAGATTAAAGATAACCGTTTGCAGATTGATACTAGTCGTGTGGAGCAAGATACAAATACTGATCAAATGGGACAGAACCCTTTGGTAGCGGATCTTTTTAATGCAGATGACACCAAAAAAATAGATGAACGTAAAGGAACGATTAACGGGCGTCTGACTAGTCTTCAAGAAAGTTTATTTGTATCTGATATGGAATCTAAATCGAAAAATAAATCTAAAGATTTATTTACTAGCAAAGTTGTCGCAAAAGAGTATCTCCTACCACATACACCTACAGACAAACTAGAGTCTTTAAACACAACCTTGATGTATTCAGGGGTGTGTTTGTTGGTTTTTGGAGGGGCGTGCTACGCGACCTATCGGATGAATAAGGAATAGCTTATGGATACACATTTAAATGTTAGTTTGGTACTTTCTGATAAATCTGTTGATATTCGAATCCCTAAAAAGGTGACTGTTCAACAGTTAAGTCAGGAATTGATTAGCATTTTTAATCTTAAATCAACACGCTACCAATTACGCGTATTAAATAAGGGACTTTTGCTCTTTGCAGGAGATTCCCTAAATGACTATCCTATAACTTCAGGTGATAGGATTTTACTTGAGGAGTATTAACAATATGACAGCAGTATCATTTGAGTGTCAAGGGAAGACATTCTCAATAGAAAAGGGGGAGCAGAATTGGCAGTTAATCTTGCAGAAATCTGATGTTTCTGGGGCTTCATTGTCAGAATTGTCTCTGTTAGATTTAGCATCACCTTATCTCTTGTCTCAGAAGATAGAGATGGCTGATGATACCATCACCCTAACCTACGATCTACCGAGGGTAGAGGTTGATTTTAAAGAGATACGTGAGAGGCGTTTGTCGGAAAAATTACGATTTGCCATAAATGCTTTAGGTTTTCAGGAGCTTTTGAAATATGATTTCGGATTGGTCCTAAACCCTAACAATCTCTTCATTACATCAAACTTAGAACCTAAGCTTGCCTATCGTAGCCTTTTAGGAAGTATGGTTCCGCTTACGATGGATGAAGCAGACTTCCTTCGACAATATAAGTGTTTAGTAGTTACTTTGATGGACGAAGAGACAGATTTTGAGACTCTTTATGATGGTGGGCTAGAAGTTAGAAAACTGACACCATTTCTAAAAGAACTTTCAGAGCTTGCGACCATCGAAAGTATAGAAGACTATCTTGTCAAAGCTTATGAGGAACAATTTAAGAAAGAAGAAGAAACGCTCACTCTGGTATCTCAACGTCTCTTTAAGACTTTCCGTTATGCGACGATTTGGTTGAGTGCAGCAGTTGTGATTCTCCTAGTGCCTCTTATCTACCTTGTCTTTATGCGTAATCCCTTTAAAGACAAGATGTTAGATGCAGACAAGTCCTTCCTAAAAGTGGACTATACTGCCGTGATAAACAAACTTGAGTCGGTACCTTTAAGCAGGTTGCCATATACGCAAAAGTATGAATTAGCCTATAGCTATGTGAAGGGACAGTCATTGTCTAAGGACCAACGTAATCAAATCATGAATAATGTGACGCTTAAATCAGATGAACTCTATCTTGATTATTGGATTCAGATTGGGCGTGGAAAGGCTGAGGATGCACTAGACACAGCTAAACGTCTTGATGATGTTGATCTTAAACTTTATGCAGTTGTTCAGGCTATCGAAGAAGTCAAGGCAAATGACAAGCTTTCTGGTAAGGATCGTGATAGTAAACTTTCTGAGCTTCAAGGAACTTACAAGACCTTGAAAGAAGAACGTAAAGGGTATTTGGAAAAAGACAAAGAGGATGAGTCTTCAACATCGTCTACACCTACCTCTGCTTCAAGCTCAAGCAGTCAACCAGAAAAGTCAGGCGGTGACTCATGATGCAGGTTTATGTTTATGATGGTGTTTCCCGTAGCCGTTTAAGTTTCACAAAGAATTCGGATAGTCTCCTAACAGTTAAAGAATATCCATACCTCTCTAGTGACATCTATATCAAAGCAACAGATGATAAGATTTTCTATCAATATGAAGACAAACCTGGTGTTTTGACTTCGGGAGTTGAGCTTGGTGGTTTACGCTTTTATATCACAGATGGTATTTACACATACTATCCTACCAAAGGATGTCAGCGGTTAGTCTTAGGATCACGTCCGGGAAGTGACTTTAGATTAGAACATTCAGCAATAGAACTACTCTTTGAGCGTGTGGGAGAGGATTGGCAGTTAGATATTTTGACGGGTCCTGTCTTTGTGAATAACCATTTGGCTAAAGGTAAGGTTTCTCTTCCTTATGGGGCCGAGATTTCCTTCGGTGAGAGCTCGCTCAAATTTTTTCCAGAGGAAGTCTGGGCCAACTTGCCACAGTTAAGTACCACGACACTCAAGGCTCTTGAAAAATCTAAATATCAGTTTTATCCAGATTATCCAGACTACCATCGTTCTCCTCGTTTGATTTATCGTTCAAGTGAAGAAAAAGTTCAGGTTAATGCTCCAAGTGCTGAACCACAAAAACCACGTAATGAGATTCTCAAGATGATTATCCCTCCTATCGTTATGGTTGGTGTCACACTTGTAATCTGTATTTTTCAACCACGTGGGCTCTATATCATCATGTCAGTGGTTTCCAGCCTCATGACCACAATTTTTTCTATTCAGAACTACTTCAAGTCTAAAAGAGAATACAAGGAAAATCTGGCCAATCGGATTGACTCTTATCATGCTTACTTGTCAGACAAGTCTATCCAGTTGACGGAACTTGCGACTAAGCAACGCCATGGACAGTTGTATCATTTCCCGGGGCCTAAGGAAGTGGTAAGCCTAGCTAAGGCTTACTCTCACCGTATTTATGAGAAGACGCCACAGCAGTTTGATTTTCTCTTTTACCGTTTAGGTCTAGGGAAGGTACCAACAAGTTATCACTTGACCTACTCACAAGCAGAACGTAGTGGGGTTAAGGATCCTCTAGAGGTGGAGGGGTACACACTTTATGATAGTCACCGATATTTGGACGATATGCCTATCGTGGCTAACCTTATGCATGGACCTGTTGGGTATGTGGGAGACCGAGAGTTGGTCTTGGAGCAACTCCAACTCATGGTGCAACAGATTGCCCTCTTTCACTCCTACCATGAAGTCCAGTTTGTGACTATCATGCCTGAGGAGGAACGTGGACTTTGGCACTGGATGCGTTGGTTGCCGCATGCAACCCTACAGGGCATGAATGTTCGTGGTTTTGTTTACAACCAGCGTAGTCGTGATCAGGTGCTAAACAGTCTCAATCAGATCTTAAAACAGCGTCAGACTGAGGCTATGGAGCCTGGACGTAAGGAATTGCTCTTTAGTCCCCACTATGTAGTATTGGTTACTGATAAGACCTTAATCATGGATCATGTCATCATGGAGTTCTTCAACGAGAATCCAACGGAACTTGGTTGTAGTTTGGTCTTCGTAGAGGATGTTATGTCTTCACTGTCTGAGAATATCCAGACAGTTGTGACACTCAAGGATAGACAAACCGGTCAGTTGGTCATGGAAGAAGGAGTTCTTCGTGAGATTGATTTTAGCTTGGACCACTTCCCAGAAGGCTATGACAAAGAGGAATTGTCTCGACAATTGGCCCCTCTTAATCACCTTCAAAACCTTAAGTCCTCTATCCCTGAATCGGTGACCTTTATGGAGATGTACGGAGTAGCTGAGGTTCATGATTTGAATGTAGTCAGTCGCTGGGCTTCTCATGCACCGTATAAGTCTCTAGCGGTACCTTTAGGGCTACGTGGTCAGGATGACATCGTTCAGCTTAATCTCCATGAAAAGGCCCACGGACCTCATGGCTTGGTAGCTGGTACTACTGGATCAGGGAAATCTGAGATTATCCAGTCTTATATCCTAAGTCTAGCAGTCAACTTCCATCCGCATGATGTGGCCTTTCTCCTCATCGACTACAAGGGTGGGGGGATGGCAAACCTCTTTAGGGACTTGCCTCACCTCTTAGGGACCATCACCAACTTGGATGGTGCTCAGTCTATGCGTGCTTTGACATCTATCAAGGCAGAGCTTAAGCGTCGTCAACGCCTCTTCTCAGAGTATGATGTCAACCATATCAACCAGTATCAAAAAAAATACAAGCTAGGCGAAGTACCTGAGCCGATGCCTCACCTCTTCCTGATTTCGGATGAGTTTGCCGAACTTAAGCAGAACCAACCGGACTTTATGGCGGAGTTAGTATCTACGGCGCGTATCGGACGTTCTCTTGGGATTCACTTGATTCTAGCGACACAAAAACCATCTGGTGTGGTTAATGACCAGATCTGGTCTAACTCTCGCTTCAAGCTGGCTCTTAAGGTAGCAGACCGAGCGGACTCACAGGAGATGCTTCGTACACCAGATGCGGCAGATATCACCCAGTCAGGACGTGCTTATCTTCAAGTCGGAAACAACGAGGTTTATGAGCTCTTCCAGAGTGCCTGGTCAGGAGCTGAGTATCAACCTGAAAAGGACAAACAAGGTATAGAGGATCATACTATCTATGCTATCAATGACTTAGGGCAGTATGAAATCCTAAATGATGATCTATCAGGACTTGAAGAGACTGAAGACATCAGACAGGTACCAACAGAGTTGGATGCTATTGTAGGCTATATCCACGACCTAGTGGTAGAAGAAGGCATTCCTGCCTTACCACAACCATGGTTGCCACCGTTGAAAGAACGTATTGCCTTATCTGAGTTGACAGAAGTTGATTATAAGAAGTTGTGGGAACGACCTGAAACAGAGTTAGTGATTACACTAGGTATGGTTGATATACCACAAGAACAAAAACAAGAACCGATATCGCTTAATTTGAGCCAAGATGGTAATCTCCTTATGTATGGTAGTCCAGGCATGGGAAAAACAACCTTCTTACAAAGTTTGGTCATGGATCTTTCACGACACATGAGTCCAGAGGTTGTGACCTTTTACCTTCTAGATTTTGGGGCTAACGGTCTTGCACCACTGTCACGATTACCACATGTCGCCGACCGCATAGCATTGGATCAAAACGAGAAATTGCTTAAGTGGATGCGACTTATGGAAAAGGAAGTGGTTAGACGTAAGCAACTGCTCACTAAGACAGGACTCGCCAGTATGTCATTGTATCGCCAAACGACAGGACAGATGGAGCCCTATACTGTAGTTGTCTTAGATGGATATGAAGCTGTTAAGGGAGAGCTTTTCGAGGAAGAATTTATCAAGTTATTGACTAAGTTATCTCGTGAAGGTTTGTCACTTGGTATTCATGTTGTTATGACGGCTAACCGTCAACCAAATCTTCGTGCTACACTTTATTCAAACTTTAAGCATCAGCTGAGTCTTAAACAACATGATATTTCAGAAGTTCGCAATATTGTAGGAACTACCCCGCTGGCAGATATCGAAGATATCAAGGGGCGTGCTCTCATCAAGCGAGCAGAAGTGGATGTTCTTCAACTAGCTCTTCCAAATGATGGTGATTCGACTATTAAAGTTATCGAAGGTATCCGCAAGGAAGCAGAAACAATGGCAGACGTTTGGTCAGGATATCGTCCAAGTGCGATTCCTATGGTGCCTGACGAATTGACTGAAGAAGATTTCTATAGTCGGGAGAGTGTAGTGGAAGCAATCGAATCCAATTATATTTCTTTAGGGCTTGACTTAGAAACAGTGGAAGCTGTAAGTTGGGATGTAACTTTGTCTAATCTTCTCTATATTACGAATCAAGAAAATCGTATGATTAAATTACTTACCCAAACTGTTTCTCAAGCTGAAAGTCAGAACCAGAAGATTATTGTATTTGCACCGGAACAGAATTTTTTGCCTCAAGTAGATGGAGCCGAAGTGATTTCTTGTAAGGAGCAAGTAACTAATATGATTGGGGGACTTAGTTTAAAAATCTCACAACGTCTTGAAAAGCGTCTAACTAATCAGGTGGTTAAGTTAATTTTCTTTGACTACCCTCATTTTGTGGATGGATTAGATGCAGCCAGTCAGCTGAAATTAATTAGTGTTTTAGAAAAAGGTTATCGTGTAGGCTATAGTAGTCTTATTATGAGTGATATGAGTTTAGCTACCCGTCTTGATGGTGCTTCAAAAGAGGCTAAAAAGTCAGCCCAAGCCCTGTTGGGAATACGTTACAGCGATCAAGCCATGGTTAGTGCGGTTAATAAACCGATACGAGAGGGGCAGCTAGGTTATCAAGAACATTATTATATTAAACAGAATGATTTAACAAAAATTAAGGTGTTAGTAGAATAGGAGGGAAAATGAGTAAAGCAGCAATTATCCAAAGAATTAACTCGGTAAGTAAAGATTTAGCAAAGGCTACTGAAAAGTTAGCAAAATTGCAATCGGCTCAAGCTCATCTAGATGGTATTCCAATTGATTTTGAATATATTCCTCAAGATGCGGTAAGTATTAAGGGAGCATATCAATTATATGGGACTCCATACGATACGATGGCGACAAATGAGGAAGAACTTGTCACACAAGCTAAAGCTCAGTTAGATGTTAAGAAAGAAATTGTTTCAGGAGCCTTAAAAAGAGCGATTGCAATCGAATCAACAAAGGTTGTTAGCTGTACAACAACTTTGACTAGTCTGAGGCATCAACTTGCTATGGCAAAAGATTAAGGGGAAATTATGACAGATGTAAGAATAAATAGTCGTTCAGAGTTAGAATCCTATGGTAGAAGTATAAAAAATTTTTCTGATTCTTATACAGCCGAGACTAACTCTTTATACAGACAATTCACAGATAAGGCGGGTAATGATAGTAAAGGTCAGGCTATAAATGCCTACTTTGCAAAGCTTAATAATTTACAAAACCAAGTATTTGCACAATTGCCCTTATCAATTAAATCATACGGCGATGTGGTTACAACCTATGCAGACGCAATATCAGGGGCTGGATTTGGAGAGGAATGTTTTAGCAGTGATAGTGGTGCAGAGAGTTTATCGAGTGTTTTAAAAGGCGAGCAAACTGAATGTATTTTTAATACCTCATCAGAGTTAGATGCAGCTTTTAAACAAGCGGCCGATGCGATGGAGACCGCTGCTGAGGAAACTCAATCGGTATTTAGTGAAGCAAGTTCTGGTCTTTCGGATGCGGCTTCAAAGCGAATCAGAAAGGACCAGGAAGTACAATCAGCATTTTCAAGTTTTACGAGTTCACTAGAAACAGCGGTATCTGATATTTCAGGCTTTCAGAATGTGTTAAATAATGCTTCGTATTTATCAGAAGTATCAAGCGCAATCATTTTTCAAGCAATAGCTAATGGCAATCTTACAGCAGAGGAAATGTATTATTTAGATGTTCCACAGAGTAAAGAAGATGCCCAGGCACTTGAAGCTATCATAAGCGAGGAACCAGGTAATGTTCTTAAAGTAGATCCGGAAAAAATTTCTGATGTGATGTATGTTGTTATTGCTGATGAGATGAATGACTGGACAGCGACAGAAAATAATAAAATGTGGGGACATTTTTCAAATGCTTTAGGTGATAATACTGTTGAGCGTAATGGCATTTTTACTAATGGTGTATTGATTGGTGAAGACGCTCTGGCACAGGTGAAAATGGCACAAATGTATAACTTATTTAACCATAAGCCTATTTTGCCAGACAATGCTACACCTGAGCAAGTTGCTGAGTATCAAGAGTTAATAAATCAATACCAAAACATGTATAATATGTACCAATCAGAACTAAACTATATTAATAGAACTTCTGGATTGATGCATTCAATTCAAAAGTTAGAGATTGGAAAATCAGAAGACTCTTATACGAATCCTACAAATCCTAATTTTGTTACATATTATTATTATCAGAAAAAAGCGGATATTGATTTATCCAACGGAGTATTTGATATTCACACATCCAAGAGAGCCTATGGAGGTAACAAAGTTGGTGAAGGAGAATCTCCCAAATATGGTGAATGGTATGAAAATAAGACGTATTCCTCAAAGAATGAGTCAACGGACTTTGGAATGAGTGCTGCGGAGTATAGTGATCGTATAAAGAGGTTAGAAAAAGAAAGAGAAGAAGCTCAATATGAATTTCAACAAAAATTGACATCTGCAGGAGTTGAAACCATGATTTCTTTTGTACCATTTGGGAGTAGCGCTGTATCAGCTATTAAGGCCATAGCTGCGGTTGATCAGTTTAATTTTAGTGATATGATGAAAAATGGGACGAAGTCAGCAGATGATTTTAAAACCACATATGAAAAAGCAACAGGTGAGAAATTATTGGATTCTAAAGTCGATGGTTATTGGGGTCATTGGAAAAAATTAAGTAATGGTGCATCTGATAGCCTAAAGGCCTATTCCGCTTATCAATCAGATATAAATAAAATTGAAGCAGAGGAAAAGGACGAGACCCTTAAATTTAAGCAAAAATTGGTAGATCATGGAGGATGGCGTGTTGCAGATAATTCTGATGAGACAGTCTTCAGTGGTCGTAATGGATATTACTATGATTTTAATGCTTTCCTTAGAATGCATGAGTTAGATACAGATGGCCTGTCTGGATATGCAAATTCTCAAGAGGGGAGCTCTAATGTCAACTTAGAAACAGCTATTAATAAAGTATTTCCTAACGTGAAAGATAGGGAAAACTATAGTGATGTTATTAAGTATATTAAGGGAGAAGATACTGAGTTGACATTAGCTGATATGAATACAGAACAAATGAGCAAGTTTAACTCAGTAATGGATAACCTTGGAGAGAATTCGGTTTCCAATTTTAAAAGGTATTTAGATAATAAATATAGTATGGAGGAAAAAAATTAATGTTGTTCAAGGGAGAAAAAAAGATTTCAGGAAAAGTAATTCTTTATTCTTGTTTATTTGTAGTACTGATATTTTCTCTTTTTTCACTTTATCAATTTTCGCATCATAAAGAAATAAGTAAAGCTACCCAATCAGATAAACAAACTACACAGAAATTTGCCATTTACAACCCAAAAGCAAGTATCAAGAATTATGAATTTATAAATAATAAAAATGGAATCGTAGTCGAATGGGATTATGACAGGAATGAATTAAAGGAATCTAAGAAACTAGAGTCTCCAGAATGGATTCGAGCAAACTCTGATTATCTTGTTAGAATTCGAAAGAGGCTGAGATCCGATACTGCGATGAAAGATATGAAAAAAGATGAGTATTATTATTTAGATGTATTTGATTTGACTCCGAAAGTACCTGTGAAACATGAATTAAATCTCTGGAAAACTCTAACTGATTATCTTGATAAGGATGATTTTAAAATTCTCAGTACACTTTCGATAATACAAAAGAAAGAGAATGAAGACTATATAATCATAAAAATTGAGCAATCAAATAGGACCAAGTTTTTATCAATTAATCTTCGCACATTGAAAGTCAAAGGTGAGGAAACGGAAGAAAGTTTGAGTGTTCAAAATAATGCTGTACTTGCTTTATCACAGTCGAATGACTATAAAGCAGGAGTATTACTTTGGGATAATCAGTTTGTCAAAAATGATGATTATAGTGGTGATATCCAGCTAAAGAACACGAATTTTTCTGCTTATCAGTTGTTTTCAAAAAAAGACAGCGTTGCTTACCGACTGATGAGTAGTGAAAATGGACAGCTTACTAATGGCAGTGAATTACTTGAGGTTAGTAACGAGTTTTTGAAACCTGGTGAATCAGTATTTGATGATGCTTATTTACCTGCAAAATGGAGTACTAAAGGTGTTGATACTAAAATTGCTAATTATGATGAATTGATGAGATATTATAATAATAAAATGGTATATTATTTGGATTAGAATTTTAGATATTAAAGTATTAGGAGGATATTTATGGGAATGGATTCGACGGTAAATATTAATACGGCACACATTCAAAGTGTTCAGGTAGTAGCAAATCATCTTGAACAAGAGATTGTGGATGGGGCTTCAGCAGTATCAGATACCTCAAGTGGAATCATTTCATCAGGGACTGATACGATTAAATCAGTTGTTCATAATGTTTCAAACGTTGTAAGTAATTTAAATACTTACTTGGATCAAGTAGCAACAGCCTTCTATAGTGCAGATGCTTCACTTGCAAATTCAATTTCTGAAGGTGGTATTATAACATCTTATGGAAATCCAAATTATGTTGATCCCTATGCATCGGTCACTGCACCTGTAACAGATGCTGAACGAGAAGCTGCGAATAGCTTGCCAGATTAATATTAACTCCAGCCTCTCGCTGGGGTTTTCTAATACCCAAATCCTAATAATTTTGTCCCTCTCATAATGTTATGAAAGCTTATTTTCCATGCTATAATGGATATTGTAGTTTTTATTCAGAATATTTTGATAAATGATTTATTGAGTATTTTGGAAGGAATAGGTTAAGACGGGCAGCTCTCATATATGGGGTATAGAGTTAGCCACATTATTTATTTTACGTGAAAGAGGCTAAGAAATATTTGGGAGAACTGGTGTAATTAAAGCAACTACGACTTTAGTAGAGTTTTCCGTCTTCACGGTATTATTCAGAAAATAATCGATTCTCAGAGGAATGTGATGAAATCATATTTTGATAGAATGTCCAATGAAGACATATATAAATTTGCAAAACGAACAATCTACGCTTTGCTTTATGGCTCTGTTATATTATATATTGCTGTATTTTTCGGTCCTCTACAAGACAATTTATTAGTCATAATGGGAGGAGCACTTTTGATTTTTGTGATGTTAGGAGTGGAACTATATATCCCTAGATATTTTTCAGCATATTTTAGGAAGGTTTTATACTCAAATATTGATATGGGAAGGTATCGTGATTACTTTGACTATGCATATAAAAAGGCTAACCGTAGGCAAAAGAGAGGGGCTCTCCAGTCAACTCACCTAGCAGATGCTCAGTATCATTATTTTCGAGGGGAGTTTGAGCAGTCCTTACAGTCGTTGAATGAAATTGATGTAAAAAAGGCGAGGTGGAAACGACGCAAAGTATTGTTAACAAGTCTTTCCTACTATCCTATGCTTAACAAAATTAATCAAAAAGATTTTTCTGATTTTGAGGATAGCCTTTCCCTTTATCGAAAGATGAAAGGTTTCCAGAAAGTTCAGCAAAATTGTTAGCTATTTACAGGGTTGTCTCAGGTCAAACGACTGATTATTTTGAGACGATAGCACCAAAATATAAGCTTCACCAAATTGAAGCTAAGTATTACTCTGCCCTCAACTACCTCAACCAAAACCAACCCGAAGAAGCTAAAGCTTGCTTCCAAGAAATCGTCAACGAAAATCCAGATTTGTTTTACGTGCAAGAAGCTAAGAAGTATTTGGAAGAGACGATGTAGTCATTGCTAGAGTTGTCACATGAGTGGCAGCTCTTTTCTATCCTGTTATTTATCCCCTTTCCCCTATAACCTTTTTCTATCACCTCTTAGTTTTTTGGTATTAGACGACTAGGGGTGAAGGTGGTACACTACTATCAAAAACTATTGAAGAAAGTATCGAGGAATATAGATATGAAAAAATGGCTTGCAGGTTTAGGAATTCTTGGCTTGTCTGTTTTGACTTTGGTTGCTTGTGGAAACAAGGGTGACGGTAAGGCATCTGGTGAAAAGCAGACGATTACTGTTGCGACGGATTCTGATACGGCGCCTTTCACTTTCAAAAAAGGTGACGACTTCAAGGGTTATGATATTGATTTGGTCAAGGCTATTTTCAAGGATTCAGACAAGTATGAGGTCAAGTTTGTGACGACGCCTTTTGATTCCATCTTGACAGGGGTGGATTCTGGACGTTATCAGATTGCGGCTAATGATTTCAACTACAATGAAGAGCGTGCTCAGAAATATGGTTTCTCAGATCCGATTTCACGTTCTAACTACGCTATTACCAGTGCTGAGGGTACCAAGTATACTAGCCTAGATGATTTGTCTGGTAAGACAACAGAGGTGCTTCCTGGCTCTAACTATGCTCAGTTGCTTGAAAATTGGAACCATGCTAATGAAGATAAAAAACCAATTACAATCAATTACGCTTCTAGCTCAACTGGTCTTTCAACACGTATCCAACACATTCAAGAAGGAAAAATTGATTTTATCCTTTACGATGCCATTTCGTCTGAGTACATTGTCAAAGATCAAGGCTATAAGTTGGCTGTAAACAAGATTAAAGACGATATCGGTATGAAGACTGATGGTCTTGAATATCTTCTTTTCTCAAATGATAAGCAAGGTAAGGAACTCAAAACCTTTACTAACAAACGTATCAAAGAGCTCAAGAAAGATGGAACTCTTGCCAAACTCAGCAAGGAATACTTCGGTGGCGATTACGTCAGTGATTTGAAATAATAGGGTACACTTGAAACGTTAACGTTTTAGGTGTTTTTCTCATGCCGGAAAGCATCGGTTGATGTTCATTTGGTTCGTGACTTAAGGAACTAGTTCACATTTTTTGGTCTTAATAAAGCAGAATTATCAGTGATACGATTTTTTTATCACTATGATAAGAAAAGACTATTTCACAGACTTTCTGAGTCGTGCTAAAATGAATACTATAGAATTTATATCAGAAATAAAGATGGTTAGCGCTTGGCTAACCTACTTTTTTAGATAGAAAGGGTAACATTGTGAAAAAGAGTATTGAAGCATTTAATCGGTCACCTTGGTACCTCCAAGTTGTCTTTGGCTTGATTGGTTTGGCAGTAGTTGTTGCTTTGGCTATTCCCTTATCATGGTTAGTGGAAATCCTTTGGGGTTATATTTTGCAATTGGTTACAATTGTCTTCAAATGGATTTCATCTTGGATGCCAGCTGGTAAGCTCTTCTCATGGAAGGCTGTCTTTGATGCGGTTCCTAAGATTGTGGAACGTTTGCCTTTAACCTTGGGCTTGACCATTGCAGGTGCCTTCTTCGGTTTGATTTTGGCCCTCGTCTTTGCGGTTGTTAAGATCAATCGAGTACGTATCCTTTATCCGATTCAATCTGTTTTTGTGAGCTTCTTGCGTGGGACACCAATTCTTGTCCAACTCATGTTGACTTACTATGGTATTCCACTCTTCCTTCGTTACTTGAATGGTGAGTTTGGTTTGGACTGGAACATTAATGAGATTCCACCAGCTATCTTTGCCATTACGGCCTTTGCCTTTAACGAAGCAGCTTACATGAGTGAAACCATCCGTGCGGCGATTCAAGCTGTGGATGCTGGAGAAATCGAAGCTGCCCGTTCTCTTGGGATGACATCAGCACAGGTTTACCGTCGTGTCATCATTCCAAATGCGGCTGTTATTGCGACACCAAGCTTGATTAACAGTTTGATTGGCTTGACTAAGGGAACATCACTTGCCTTTAGTGCAGGTATCGTCGAAATGTATGCACAGGCTCAAATCTTGGGTGGTGCTGACTACCGTTACTTTGAACGTTATATCTCAGTAGCCCTCGTTTACTGGGCCATCTCAATCTTGATTGAAAATATTGGTCGTTCGGTTGAAAATCATATGGCCATTAAGGCACCTGAAGTAACTGACATTTCTGGAATTGGAGGTGACCGCTAATGATTAGCATCAAAAATTTGACCAAGGAATTTTCAGGGCAAAAGGTTCTTGATGGGATTAACTTCGATATTGAAAAAGGTGAAGTGGTAGCGCTTGTCGGTGCCTCTGGTGCAGGGAAGTCAACCATCCTTCGTAGCTTAAACTATTTGGAACAGCCTGATTCTGGTACCATTACCATTGATGATTTTAAGGTGGATTTTGAAACAATTACCAAAGAACAAATCCTTACCCTTCGTCGTAAGTTGGCCATGGTATTCCAACAGTTTAACCTTTTTGAGCGTCGCACGGCCTTGGATAATGTTAAGGAAGGGCTTAAGATTGTTAAGAAACTTTCTGACGAAGAAGCGACTAAGATTGCCAAGGAAGAGCTAGCTAAGGTTGGGCTGTCTAATCGTGAAAATCACTACCCACGTCACTTGTCAGGTGGGCAAAAGCAACGTGTGGCTTTGGCCCGTGCCCTTGCCATGAAGCCTGATGTGCTCTTGCTTGACGAACCAACATCTGCCCTTGACCCTGAGTTGGTTGGTGAGGTTGAAAAATCAATCGCTGATGCGGCTAAGTCAGGTCAGACCATGATTTTGGTTAGTCACGACATGAACTTTGTTTATCAAGTGGCTGACAAGGTGCTCTTCCTTGAAAAAGGGCATATCCTTGAACAAGGAACACCTGAAGAACTTTTCAACCATCCAAAAGAAGAAAGAACGAAAGAATTTTTCGCTTCTTATTCAAAACAATATCTTTAAGATGGGATTTTTGTTACAATAGAAAAAGGCGATGCGACAGGACTCCATTTTTAGTCCGAGGTCGGATCCTGTAAGGATGATTAGGAGCTTTTGGAATGTTTGTAGATGCCCCGAAAGTCCAGTCAGATACTGCCTTCTGCAGTTATTACTAGTCGGATTCAGAGGTTGGAGAATGTTGTCTCAGCCTTTTCTATTTCTCACTTTAGGATGATTTATGTTATTAAATATTTTTAAATTTTACCTTTTGGGCCTTGTGATTGCTTTCTTTATGTGCTTGGTGATTGGTGCCTTTTGGCTTGGCTGGCGTGCCCTACGTCGTGCTGACAAGACGGTTAAGGAGCGTCAAGGTGCCCTCTATGATGCTATTATGATGTCGATGGTTTCGATTCCTGTCTTAGCTTTTGCCTTTATGGCGATCCTCATCGTGCTGAATGCATAATACTAGCTTTGATGGCCTATTAGGTGTAAGATATCTCTACAAGAAATGCGTAAAAGGAGTGACTCATGTACGATACGATTATTATTGGAGCTGGTCCTGCGGGGATGACAGCAGCGCTATATGCAGCCCGTGCCAACCTTAAAGTGGCAACTTTGGAGCAAGGTGCTCCTGGCGGACAGATGAATAACACGTCTGAGATTGAAAATTACCCTGGCTTTGAAAATATCTCTGGTCCAGAATTGTCTATGAAGATGTTCGAACCTTTGGAAAAATTGGGCGTTGAAAATCTTTACGGTATTGTGTCTGGTATCGAAGACAAGGGTGACTATAAAGTTGTCAAAACTGGTGACGAGGAGTACCAAACCAAGACAGTTATTATTGCGACGGGGGCCAAACATCGCCACATCGGTGTTGCTGGTGAAGAAGAGTACAACAGTCGTGGTGTTTCTTACTGTGCGGTATGTGATGGGGCTTTCTTCCGTAATCAGGACCTCCTGGTCGTTGGTGGTGGGGACTCTGCTGTTGAAGAAGGGATTTATTTGACACGCTTTGCTAATAGCGTGACCATTGTTCACCGTCGTGATGAGTTGCGTGCCCAAAAGGTCCTTCAAGACCGTGCCTTCGCCAATGAGAAGGTCAAGTTTATCTGGGATTCCGTCGTTGAAGAAATCAAGGGCGATGACATCAAGGTTCGCAGTGTTGATATCAAGAATGTCAAAACGGGTGAAGTGACTAACCACGAATTCGGCGGTGTCTTCGTTTATGTGGGTCTTGATCCTGTTTCAGATTACTTGACAGATCTCGATATCACTGACCAAGCTGGTTGGGTCATTACAGATGATAAGATGGCGACAAGTATTCCTGGTATCTTTGCCATTGGGGATGTCCGTCAGAAAGACCTTCGCCAAATCACAACAGCCGTAGGTGATGGTGCCACAGCTGGTATCGAAGCCTACAACTACGTGACTGCACTTGGTGATAAGTAAAATGAATGGAAACTCGGGATGTTCTCGAGTTTTTTGTGTTCTCTTGGGGGATTTAACTTGTCTAGTCCCCTTTGGAGCAACATCTATGTGTGGTTTTTTGGTATAATAGAACAGTCTTACTAAAAATCAGTAAAAACGAGGTGACCAGCTTGCGTGTTGTAGCAGGTGATTTTGGCGGGCGTCCGCTTAAAACGTTAGAAGGCAAAACGACTCGTCCAACAACGGACAAGGTCAAGGGTGCCATTTTCAATATGATTGGTCCTTTCTTTGATGGGGGACGTGTTTTGGATCTCTTTTCTGGGAGCGGCAGTCTGGCTATTGAGGCTATCAGTCGTGGCATGTCGTCAGCTGTCCTCGTGGAAAAAGATCGTCGGGCACAAGCCATTATTCAGCAAAATATCAAGATGACCAAGAGTGAGAAGCAGTTCCAGCTTTTGAAGATGGATGCGGCGCGTGCACTGACCCAATTGACAGGTCAGTTTGACTTGGTGCTTTTAGATCCGCCTTATGCCAAAGAGCAGATTGTGGCCAATATTACTCAGTTAGAGGAGCAAGGGCTCTTGGCTGAAGAAGTTATGTTGGTTTGCGAGACGGATAAGGCTGTGGACCTGCCTGAAGAAATTTCAAACTTTGGGATTTGGAAGCAGAAAACCTATGGTATCAGTAAGGTGACGGTTTACGTGCGCTAGCCTCTGATAGGAAAGTTGTAGAAAGGAAATGCGATGACCAAGATTGCTATGTTTACGGGGTCTTTTGATCCGATTACCAATGGGCATATGGATATCATTGCCAGAGCCAGCAAGCTCTTCGATGAGCTTTATATAGGTCTCTTTTATAATAAAAACAAGCAGGGCTTCTGGGATGTTGCGACTCGCAAGCGTATCTTGGATGAGGTTGTGGCAGATTTTCCCAATGTCAAGGTCATAACGGCTCACGATAGTCTGGCTGTAGATGTTGCCAGAGACCTTGGCGTGACTTATTTGGTTCGAGGCCTTCGCAATGCGACAGATTTTGACTACGAAGCCAATATGGACTATTTCAATAAGGGTCTGGCGCCTGAGCTTGAAACGGTTTATTTGATTGCTAGTCATGAGGTAACACCAGTTTCTTCGAGTCGTGTGCGTGAGTTGATTTATTTTGAGGGGGACATTAGCTCTTATGTTCCGCAAGCAGTTGTTAAGGAAGTGGAGGCCAAGCGTGGCAAACAAGACAAAATCTAAATCGCTATTAGGGAAAATGTGGCGGATTAAGTGGTGGCTCTTAGGTATTTTTACGGTACTGTTCCTCCTTTTTGCCCTCTTTTTCCCGCTTAATAATTATTATGTTGAGCTTCCGGGTGGTGCTTTTGATACCAAGGAAGTCTTGACTGTGGATAAGAAAGCCGATGATTCAAAAGGCTCCTACAATTTTGTGGCGGTGGCCCAGACCAAGGCGACCTTGGCCCTCATGCTCTATGCTCAGCTCAATGATTTCGCTAAGCTCCAAACGGCTGAAGAGGCAACGGGTAATTACTCTGATGAAGATTACATGCGTATCAACCAATTTTACATGGAGACTTCCCAAAACCAAGCCATTTATCAAGGCTTGACGCTGGCTGGTAAAAAGGCGAGCTTGGACTATATGGGTGTCTATGTGCTTCAGGTCAATGATGATTCCAGCTTCAAGGGCGTTCTCAATATTGCGGATACGGTGACGGCTGTCAATGACAAGACCTTTAATAATTCGGCTGATTTGATTAAATACGTTCAGGGACTTAAGCTGGGTTCAAAGGTTAAGGTCACTTACACAACAAATGACAAATCAAAGTCGGCCACTGGTAAGATTATCAAGATTGCCAATGGTAAGAATGGTATTGGTATCGGCTTGACGGACCATACTGAGGTCAAGAGTTCTGAAAACGTTAAGTTTAAACTGGATGGTGTCGGTGGACCAAGTGCGGGGCTTATGTTTACCCTAGCTATTTACGATCAGGTGTCCGGTCAAGACCTCAAGGCTGGTCGTAAGATTGCTGGAACGGGTACCATTGAAAAGGATGGTTCTGTTGGTGATATTGGTGGTGCCTACCTCAAGGTGAAATCAGCGGCTGATAGTGGTGCAGATATTTTCTTCGTGCCAAATAATCCAGTAACTAAGGAAATGAAAAAGGCTGATCCAGATGCCAAGACTAACTATCAAGAGGCTAAGGAAGCTGCCAAGAAACTGGGAACCAAGATGAAAATCGTTCCTGTAAAAACAGCTCAAGAAGCCATTGATTATTTGAAAAAGACGAAATAAGAAGAGGGAGTAGGACAGGCAGAAATCCTTGATTTTTGTCTCTGTCTTACCCTCTTTTTTAGGTCAAAGTGTTATAATAGTCCTTATGAAAAAACGTTATAGAACAGTTAATGATTACTATCGTGAGCTTTTTGGCGAAAAGATTTTCAAACTACCAATAGATGGGGGCTTTGATTGTCCCAACCGTGATGGCACAGTGGCTCACGGCGGCTGTACCTTTTGTACGGTTTCGGGGTCTGGGGACGCTATTGTAGCTCCTGAGGCACCGATTCGTGAGCAGTTTTACCATGAGATTGACTTCATGCACCGCAAGTGGCCAGAAGTTCAGAAATATCTGGTTTATTTTCAAAACTTTACCAATACCCACGCGCCACTTGAGGTTATCAAGGAACGCTACGAACAGGCTATCAATGAGCCTGGTGTTGTTGGGATCAATATCGGTACTCGCCCAGACTGTTTGCCAGACGATGTGATTGATTATTTAGCAGAACTCACAGAACGTATGCACGTGACCGTTGAACTTGGACTGCAGACCACTTATGAAGAAACGTCAGAGCTCATTAACCGAGCACACAGCTATGATCTCTATGTAGAGACGGTTAAGCGTGTGCGTGAGCGTGCGCCCAAGGCTGAGATTGTATCGCATTTGATTAATGGGCTGCCAGGAGAAACTCACGAGATGATGGTGGAAAATGTTCGCCGTTGTGTGACGGATAATGACATTCAGGGAATTAAACTCCACCTCCTCCACCTGATGACCAATACCCGTATGCAAAGAGACTACCACGAGGGGCGTCTGAAATTGCTGAGTCAGGAAGAGTATGTGTCCATCATTTGTGACCAGTTGGAAATCATTCCTAAGGATATCGTCATTCACCGCATCACTGGTGATGCGCCCCGAGACATGCTAATTGGTCCTATGTGGAGTCTCAACAAGTGGGAAGTTCTTAATGCCATTGACAAGGAGATGGAACGCCGTGACTCATGGCAAGGTTGTAAAGTAGCTAAGGAAAAGGAGGAAGAAGCATGATGAAACGTCCGATTCAGATGTCCCATGATTTTCTAGCTCAAGTGTTGGATGATGGGAGTATCGCTGTTGATGCGACTATGGGAAATGGTAATGACACCGCCTTTCTGGCCGGCCTCGCCAAGAAGGTCTATGCTTTTGATGTGCAAGAGCAGGCGCTTGAAAAGACCAGTCAACGCTTGTCAGATTTGGGAATTGATAATGCAGAACTCATTTTAGATGGGCATGAAAATCTGGACCGTTATGTCACGGAACCTATTCGAGCAGCTATTTTCAATCTGGGTTATCTGCCATCTGCAGACAAAAGTGTCATCACCAAGCCCCACACGACTCTTGAGGCTATTGAGAAAATTCTTGACCGCTTAGAGGTGGGTGGTCGCTTGGCGATTATGATTTACTACGGTCATGATGGTGGCGATATGGAGAAAGATGCTGTTCTTGAGTATGTCATTGGTTTGGACCAACGTGTTTTCACAGCCATGCTTTACCAACCCCTCAATCAAATTAACACCCCACCATTTTTGGTGATGCTGGAGAAATTACAATGATTACAGACATTAAAGAAAAATTGGCGGAGATGCAGGCCAAATATATCGATAAGCAAAGTGCCGAGGATACCTTGAAAAAAGTCGAAAACCGTAAAACGGCTAAAATTAAGAAAAAGTTAGCTAGTCTTGAGGTCGAACGTTGCCATAAACTTTTGGCCAAGGAAGATGTGACGGCTATTGATAAAAAGATTAGTAAGCAAAAAGAATTATTCTCAAACTGTTGCCATAAAGAAGGTTAGGAGGAGCTATGCATCTATCATCGGCTTTACTGGTTCTTCTTTTTAGCTTGATCTTATCGAACGTTATCAACCGTATCTTTCCACGGCTTTCTCTGCCCTTAATTCAAATTATTTTTGGAGTGGGCATTGGTTTACTTTTCAAAGGTCGTGTTTTTGAGCTTGAAACAGAACTCTTTCTAGCTTTTATCATCGCTCCCTTGCTTTTCCGAGAGGGGGAAGAGAGTGACATTACCAGCATACTACGTAACTGGAAACTGATTCTATTTCTGATTTTTCCAGTCATCTTCGTATCGACATTGGGAATTGGTTATCTGGCTAAGTCCATCTTGCCTGTATCGGTGCCTCTCTCTGCCTGTCTAGCTATCGGAGCATCCCTTGGACCGACTGATTTTGTGGCCTATTCAGCTATTGCCAAACGCTTCAGTTTTCCAAAGTGGATTGGTTATATTTTGCAGGGTGAGGGGCTTTTGAATGATGCTTCAGGTCTGGTCGCTTTTCAAGTAGCGGTGACTGCCTTGACGACGGGAGCCTTTTCGCTCCTTGATGCTAGTTGGAATTTGTTCCTTTCCGTTATGGGTGGCTTTCTGGTTGGCCTAATCACGGCCCTCCTTAATCGGCTTTTCTTGACAATCCTGGATAATATGGATGCTGCAGATGTCACAGGGGCCCTCCTACTAGAACTTGTGCTCCCTATTGCCTCTTACTTTGTTGCGGAGGAGATTCATGTTTCGGGCATTATTGCCGTAGTAGTGGCTGGTATTTCTCTAGCCAGCCGTTTCAAAAAAATTACGGTTTTTGATGCCAAATTGGATAGTATTTCGCATACCATTTGGGGAACCATTACCTTCATGCTAAATGGTATGGTCTTCTTCTTTTTGGGGACGGAATTACCAACATTGGCCATGCCCGTTCTGCAAAGTAGCACCTACGATAATCTCTGGTTGCTGCTAGCAATCGTGCTTTTGACAGCGACCATGTTTGCCATTCGATTTGTCATGATTAGTGCGGTATTTGCCCAAAGAGCTTGGAAAAACAAAAGACCCCTAAAAAGAATTTGGAAGAGTGCCACTCTTCTGACCTTTTCTGGGGTTAAAGGAACAGTGTCCATTGCGACGATTCTCTTGCTTCCTCTTGCCAATATGACGACTTTAGAACATAGCCTTCTCCTCTTTACAGTGGCAGGTGTCACCCTCTTAAGCTTTTTAACAGGCATTTTAGTCCTACCAAAATTGGCGACGGGGTCAGCCCACACAACCAACCATTATATGCAGATTGCTATTTTGAATGATGTCGTTGGAGAGCTTGGGAAGGACCTGAAGCAGTCTAAGCATCAGGGTGCTGTTTACGCTACCATTGACAATTATAATCAACGTCTGGAAAACCTCATCTTGGAACAAGAGTCCAATGATGTCAAAGAAGAGTTGGCCAATATCCGTGTCATGATTATGGAAATTGAGAGTGAAGGGTTAGAGTATGCCTACAAGAAGGGGCAACTTTCAGAACTCGAATACAACCTCTATCAGCGTTATATCAAGGGCTTGGAGCGTCGTATTAACCGTGGTTTCGTCTCCAGCCTCTCCTATGCCTTCGTTGTCTTTGTACGAGGCCTACGTAGGCTCCTACACCTTGCCTTTACCTTTAAATTTCATCTTGGCAAGGAGGAGACGTTACGAGCTCCTCGTTTAACAGAGGAAAATCGTGATCACATGGCGGAGCTTTATTTGACAAACACTGAGCAAGTACTGGAAGCGCTGAGCAATCTGGAAGGTGTCTATCACTCTGAACTCTTGTCTTATCTAAAGCGTGGCCGTTTACAAGAAGCTGAGATTATCCAGTCAGGTGCCTTTGTTGAACGGGTTATCACCCACCTTAGTCCTGACAATATCGACGAGATGTTGCGAGGCTACTATTTGGAACGTAAGGTTATCAATGAGTATGAGCAGGCTGAACTTATCTCTAGCCGCTACGCCAAACAGCTTCGTAAGGAGGTCAATACTTTAGAGGATTACTCTCTCAAAGAGACCAGCAATACCTTGACCTATGATATGATTAATCTAGCCCGAGGGCGAGTTTAAGTAGGCGTTTAGAGTATACAGCTTGTAGTTAAATGAACAAAAAAGTCAATTTTTTAGAAAAAATATTGACTTTTTTTGGGGGGGGGGTATAATTTCAGTGAAAAATTCATTTTTCTAAAAATTTTATGAGAATGTTCCGATGGAGGATTTATTTTGTCTATTAATAAGTTGTCTAAATATGGTATTGTTTTGGTTGCAGCTGTTACAGTTGCGACTGTAGCACAGTCCCAATTCTGTCAATCATCTACAAAAGTGTATGCTGATGAAATTGCTAGTACAGTGCCAACAACGAGTGAAGCTCCAAGCACAACGCCTGCTACTAGCGAAAACGTTAGTACAACTCCAGCTATGAGCACGAGTCCTGAGACAAGTGAAGCACCAGTAGTCAGCACAACACCAGCGACGAGTGAGGCACCAGCAGTAGTCTCGACTTCAGAAAATAGCGAAGCACCAGAAACAAGTGCTTTATATTCAGAACATGAAGGTCTTGGAGTAACTCCAACTGGTATAGTTTCGCCGACAAGTACAACGTCAAGTGAGAATTCAAGAGACAAGGATGAGACTGAAGAAGATAAGTCATTTTATTTCCGTTATGTAGAGCATACAGACAGTGGTGACATACAATCGGGAGATGGCTTCTTTGGCCCTAATGAAGATGGGCGTTTCGTTCTTCCTGAGAGAGATGATTATAGGTATTCTTACTATACAATTACGTCAGATGATGGAAAGAGTTTTAAAGCTGGAGATGTCATCCCTTATGATAGTCCACTTTTAAACCATCCTAATTTTGATGACAATCCTATAACATATACCTACTATAAAAATAAACCTTCTGTAGAAGGGAACATTATCGTTAACCCAATAAATAGACCTTCATGGCATCATGGAGATTCTATTTCTTATCATGTTCGTTATGGTGTTTTTGAGAAAAATAGTAAATACGGTGTTCCGGCAGTAATTGATATCGCACCTTATGACACTGTTGTTGTACCTTTGGATAAGGAGGTAACAGTAAGCGCTAAAACTATACCAGGCTATACTTTAGATAGCGCTAATAAATACGAAACTGGTTCTGATATACCTGATAATACGTTGAAGTTATCTTCCTCATATTTTGTTACTGATAATACTGGAACACCAATGGCCATGTTCCTTTATAAAAAGAACAATAGTGAGACAGCATTTAAAGATAGTTTAACTCCATCTGCAAAACCTTCATCTCAGTCTGAAGGTCCGTTAACCTATACTGTTATTTATCATTTGACTGGTGAGGATTCACGTTCTGTAGAATATACGATAGAGCCTGGTGAGACGGAATATTTAAAATTTGGCGGTAAAGGTGCCGCATCCTTTCCAACCATTATCGGTACACCATCCTTTTACGAAGTTACCTATGACAGAGTAAAAGCTGGTAAAACGCTTTATGAATTTTGGCAGTATGACTATCATACTCATAACGGAGATGGTACCCCTAAAGTTACCGATACAACATCTACACCTGAAACCAGCACAACACCGGCGACAAGTGAAGCACCTGCAGTAAGCACAACACCAGCAACGAGCGAAGCGCCAGCGGTCAGCACAACGCCTGCTACAAGTGAAGCACCTGCAGTCAGCACAACGCCTGCTACAAGTGAAGCACCTGCAGTAAGCACAACACCAGCTACAAGTGAAGCACCTGCAGTCAGCACAACGCCTACTACAAGTGAAGCACCTGCAGTCAGCACAACGCCTGCCACAAGTGAAGCGCCTGCAGTTAGCACAACGCCTGCTACAAGTGAAGCACCTGCGGTTAGCACAACGCCTGCTACAAGTGAAGCACCTGCGGTTAGCACAACGCCTGCTACAAGTGAAGCGCCTGCGGTTAGCACAACGCCTGCTACAAGTGAAGCACCTGCGGTTAGCACAACTCCAGCTACTAGCGAAACACCTGCAGTTAGCACGACACCAGCAACAAGTGAAGTGACAAAACCAGCTGTTATTCCATCAACTTCAGTCAATCCAGCTTCATCCGTAACGCTTGATAAACTAAGTCAAAAATCTTATAAGGAAATGTCATCGGCTCAAAGATGGGCATTTGTATCTAGTCCACTTGCTTCAAAAGCTGATCATTCTATGGACTCAGCTATGATTTCGTCTACACAATCTCATGATGAGGGTATGACTCCAGCTACTGGTGGGAAATTGGTAGGTCATAACTTACCAAATACAGGAGATACAAACGCTAAGGTTGGTATCTTAGGTATGATTTTTGTAGGCCTTGGTTTGACAAGTTTAGCTTACAAAGGTCGTCACAGACGTTCAAAATAGAGAAATGCTAATAGTTAAGTTAATAGTAAGACTATAAGTGGAAAAAAACGAGAAATCTGTTCTTACATAAACGGATTTCTCGTTTTTTTAATGTCTCTCTTTATCTGTACCGTGATTTGGAAAAAGAAAGCCTAGACCAAGGCATGTTAAAATTCTTGCAACAATCAAGATGTTATTTGATATAGGGAGCACGTCATAGATAGCATTAGCAATCATTAAACCAATCAAAGTACTCATGAGGCTAGATTTATAATCTTTTTTGATAAGATTTTCTATTGCAAAGAAAGCAAAAAGAGCGACTGGAAAGAGTGGCCAAAGGGACACCTCCAATTTTGGGAAGCCGAGAATACTGTAAGTGATAACTGTTACTGCTGTACCTATTAATCCAATACCTATTACTTTAGTCATGTTTCTACCTCGTTTTCTATATCTGAAAGATATTTTGCTTTAACACCTACTAAATTATCAAAAGGCTAGCTTGTGGACAATATTCTTTGTCTATGTGGTTCATTCTAGAATCTATTCGGTCAAAAAGGACAGTTTTGACCGAATCGGTAAAAGTCAAAAGATTTTATCACATGGTGAAATCTTTTGACAAAAGTCATCTATAGAACAGCTCATCGTTCCAGCCTTAATTTTGTATGGCGTATCTCAAATAAAAGAGGAGTGGTGATAAAAGAACAAGTCCCCCAGTCTATGGTCTGAGGGACTTGTTGCTTTGATGTTGTTCATAAATAGTGATTGATTTTTAGAGAAGTGGGTTAATGTAAAAACGGTGGTCATCAATAGGAATGATTTGAACAGGATTTTGGTAGAAATCAGCCAAGACTTCCGGTGTGATGATGTCATTTTTAGCCCCTTGAGCCACGATCTTTCCTTGGCGGAGCAGAAGGATGTGGTCCATATTTTCAGTGATTTCCTCAGCGTGGTGGGTGACATAAAGGACCAGTGGAGCATGAGGAAGTGAAGTGATGCGATCAATCTGACGCAAGAGTTTTTCACGAGCAAAGAGGTCCAAGCCAACAGTCGCTTCGTCAAGGATAATGATGTCAGGGTCTTCCATAAGGCTACGAGCAATCAAACAAATTTGTTTTTCCCCTTGAGACAGGCCGTGGTATTGGCGACCAATCAGTTCCCCAGCTCCAAGTGACACCAGCATGTCCTTAGCTTCTTGTAATTCTTTGTCGCCGTATGCCTTATAGAGGATTGAACTCTTGTACTTACCGGTAAGTACGATCTTTTCAGCGGTCATATGCTTAGGCAGACGCTCGGTGATAAAGGAACTAACAATACCAATCTGTTTGCGAAGGCCTGTGATATCGCCATTACCAAAGCTATAGCCAAGGATCTCAGCTTGACCTTCACTTGGGAAAAAATCAGCAGTCAACAGACGTAGGAGAGTGGATTTCCCAGCACCATTAAGACCTAGAATGGCCCAGGTTTGCCCTTTCTCCACTGTCCAGTTCAAGTTGGACAAGAGTGTTTTTCCTTGGCGAGTCAAACCGACATTTTCTAATCGTATAAGTGACATAAGTCTCTCCTTTGATGGTAAATTACTCTAATTATAGCATAAAATAAGGGCTTTTATTGGAAAACTGTGGTATAATGAAAGTCAGAATTTTTTTTAGAGGAGAAGAAAAAAATGGAAGACTCCAGTGGTCAGTCCTTATTATTTCAATTTATTTTACTAGTCATTTTAACCCTGCTCACAGCCTTTTTCTCAGCGTCTGAGATGGCCCTAGTGTCACTCAATCGCTCTCGTGTCGAACAAAAGGCAGAAGAGGGAGATAAGAAATTTATTCGCCTACTCAAGGTTCTTGAAAATCCCAATAACTTCTTATCAACTATTCAGGTTGGTATTACTTTTATTAGTCTTTTGCAAGGGGCCAGTCTCTCTGCTTCACTAGGAGCAGTTATAGCAACTTGGTTTGGTCACGTAGCATGGGCTAAAACAGCTGGTAGCGTGGTATCTTTGGTAGTCTTGACCTACATTTCTATCGTTTTTGGTGAGCTTTATCCTAAGCGTATTGCCATGAACCTTAAGGAGAATCTGGCCATCTACTCAGCACCTGTCATTATCGTAACTGGTAAGATTGTCAGTCCTTTTGTATGGATTCTTTCGGCATCAACCAACCTTTTGTCTCGTTTGACACCTATGACTTTTGATGATGCGGATGAGCAGATGACACGTGACGAGATTGAGTACATGTTGACCAAGAGTGATGAAACACTTGAAGCTGAAGAAATTGAAATGCTTCAAGGTGTCTTCTCTCTTGATGAATTGATGGCGCGTGAAGTCATGGTTCCTCGTACAGATGCCTTCATGATTGATATTGAAGACAACACTCAGGAAAATATCCAAGCCATTCTTAAGCAAAGCTTTTCTCGTATCCCTGTCTACGAAGATGATAAGGATAAGATTATCGGTGTTATCCATACCAAAAACCTCCTTCAAGCAGGTTATGAGCTCGGTTTTGAAAATGTTAAGCTTCGTCGCATCATGAACGAGCCCCTCTTTGTTCCAGAAACAATCTTCGTTAATGACCTTTTGGAAGCCTTTCGTAACACCAATAATCAGATGGCTATCTTGCTTGATGAATATGGTGGTGTGGCTGGTCTTGTTACCTTCGAGGACCTTTTGGAAGAAATCGTTGGTGAGATTGATGATGAAACAGATAAGGCTAGTGTAGAAGTTCGTGAAATTGGTGAAAATACCTATATTGTTGAGGGGGTAATGACCCTTAACGACTTCAATGAATACTTCGACACTGAACTTGAGAGTGATGATGTTGACACTATCGCAGGTTATTATTTGACTGGTGTAGGAGCTATTCCTACCCAAGAGGTCAAAGAACACTATGAAGTGAATAATAAAGATAAACACCTTGAGTTTATCAATGACAAGGTTAAGGACGGTCGAGTAACCAAGCTTAAAGTCATCATCACAGAAGCTCCAGAAGAAGTAGAAGAATAGCTTTAAGAGGATTTTGATTAGAAAACCCTTGAGCTATAAGGTCAGAAAATGATAATTGAGCGTTCCATCTCTTTATGAGAGGGCGCTTTTTTCTTATCTTCATGTGAAATTTCCTTTAGCCAAATGAAAAAATGAGAAAAATGCCTCAAAGCATGGTGCTGAGCTATTTTTGCCTTCTTTAGGAGAACATCTTTATCAGATTTGAAATTTTTGTTTAAAGGATTTTAAACACATCTGTTCCTTGTGATAGATTTAGAATAAAAATAGATAAGATTTTGATTAAAATAGTCCTTTATTCCTTTTTTATGGTAGAATATAAATTAACTGACAAATGAAAAAAGGAGAATTTTAATGGCTTCTAAAAAATCTATCTATAGTGGATTGCTTTTCCTTACCCTAGGAGCTTTAGTACCAGTAACTTCTTATGCGGATGATGGCATTGCTACAAATGATGCTTTGATTACGCAACCGACAGCAGAGCGTGGAACAACAGGCTCTTCTACAGCGCCAAGTGATGGCGATTTGGCCCGCAGTAATGATTCAAATACAGGTGCAACAACGCCAACTGCTCCTGCTGTCCCTGAAGTACCAGCGACGCCTGAGACTCCTACGACGCCAACAGCGCCAGCGACTCCAGAAACGCCAGCAACACCAGCTCCAACAACTGAGTCGTCAGATAAACCTGCTGAAAAACCAGCTGACAAGCCTGATACAGCAGCACCATCGGCTAATACTGAAACAAAAGAGAACCCTCAAACACCTGAGATTCCTGCAGTGAATGTCAATGGACAACCTGTTGTGACTGTTACACCAGCAGCTCCAGTTGTGACAGCAGCTGGCCAAACAATTGTTTCTACACAAAATAGCCAAGTTGTTATTGCAAATACTGATGGTACAACAAGTGTTGTTGCTCCTGAAGCGGTAGGATTTAAGGTTAACACTGATGGAACATTGACAGGTAAAGATGCTAAAGGTAAAGAAGTAACCCTTCCTAAGACCGGTGAAGAATCAGCAACCTTCTTGACTCTTGCAGGGACTTTCTTCCTTGCAGCAGCAGCCTTTTTGGGCTTCAAAAAACGTGCTTAATCTATCAGAAAAGACTGGATTTCTTCTAGTTTTAGATTTAACATAAATTCTTATTTTGAGACTTTCCTTAGGTGATGAGGGATGTCGGCGAACTTTTTCGAAGTTCCATGCCTTATTTTTAAGCCTTAAGTCTCAAGAATTTCGAACGCCTGAAACTTTTTAGCTTCAGGCGTTTTTGTCGTAGCAAAGAGTCTCAATTTATATTTTCTGTGCCTTACACTAAAGATTTTGCAGAAATGCTTATTTATGGGATGTTCAGATTCGTCTGTCTGTGTTCTAAGACTGGTTTATTTCCGATTTTTCTTTCTGGTATAGTATAGTTTATATCTTACTGGAGATGTATTATAGTATAACCTTTGCTTTAATTCGGGCAGATAAGAAGCATGTTTTTCGTAAAAAAGGTATAATGAGTTTATGTAAAAAGCGTTTTCAAGGAGGCTGCCATGGCAGAAATTGATTACAGTCAGGTGACTGGACTGGTTCATTCGACTGAAAGTTTTGGATCTGTAGATGGTCCGGGTATCCGTTTTATTGTTTTTATGCAAGGCTGTAAGATGCGTTGCCAATATTGCCATAACCCAGATACATGGGCTATGGAGTCAAATAAGGCTGTTGAGCGTACTGTCGAGGATGTCTTAGAAGAAGCTCTTCGTTTCCGTCATTTCTGGGGAGAGCAAGGTGGTATCACTGTGTCTGGTGGTGAGGCCATGCTTCAGATTGATTTTGTTACGGCCCTTTTTACAGAGGCTAAAAAGTTAGGTATTCACTGTACACTTGATACTTGTGGTTTTGCCTACCGTAATACTCCTGAGTATCATGAAGTTGTTGACAAACTCTTGGCTGTGACTGATTTGGTCCTGCTTGACATCAAAGAGATTGACCCAGAACAACACAAATTTGTAACTCGCCAACCTAATACGAATATCTTGGCATTTGCAAAATACTTGTCTGATAAACAAGTGCCAGTCTGGATTCGTCACGTCTTGGTGCCTGGATTGACTGACTTTGACGATCACTTGGTTAAGCTTGGTGAGTTTGTAAAGACCTTGAAAAATGTTGATAAGTTTGAGATTCTTCCTTATCATACTATGGGTGAATTCAAGTGGCGTGAACTTGGTATTCCATATCCTTTGGAAGGGGTCAAACCACCAACTATGGACCGTGTTAAAAATGCTAAGGCCCTCATGCATACTGAAACCTACCAAGAATACAAGAACCGTGTTGGTGTCAAAACTTTGGACTAAAATGCTAACTCTTTGAGGTTTAGGCCCAGTCTAAAACAGTTTTCCTAACTGATTTTAATATGATGGAGTGCTTGAAACAAACTGTTTTGAGCATTTTTATCATAAGGGAAAGTCTAGACCCATGTTCACTTTGCTTGTGAAATAAGGACTTATTTCACGTTTTTGTAGAGTTTCTTAGTTCATGACGTATTTCATATTGTTTGTATCCGTTTGACAAGCTCTTGACAAGAGCTTTTTAACTTTGTTATTATTTATGAAGCACTAAAAAGCAGGTAAATTATGTTTCGTATATTAAAAATTGATGATGACTTTGTCTATCTTAGTCATCCTGATGGGCGTTTAAAGAAAATAGATAAAGCCCTATTTGATTTTGCTATCGATTTGGGAGACCGTGTAGAAGTCTACCAAGATGGCGAATTGACCGTGGTTACTCCGGCAGAAGTCCAAACAGACTTGAGTCTTGACGGAGATAAGTCTGTTAAGTCTAATCTCTTGCAAGGTATTTTGGATCTTTTCCTTGAGACCCTTAATATCCATAATAATCACTTGGGTGATTTGAAGAAAATTTTCACGCAGTTGTTGATCACACTTTTCATGGCTTGGAGTTTGTTGGGAGTCATTATAGTAGAGATTCTACTTTTTGCAGAGTCCATTGTTGTTTTCCTTTGGAGACTTTTGGTTCGTCTTGTTAAGTTGATGCGTATCAAAGACAACACGAAGGTCTTGATTGATGAGACGCAAAAACGCCATGCTAAACGTGAGCGTCAAAGAGCTCAAAGACGTGAGCAAGAAAGACGACGTCAGGATGAACTGGAAGAACGTGAATACCAGCGTGAGACTGAGCGTCAAAAAGAATTGATGATTGTTGAAGCTAGCCTTAGTCAGGAAGCTGAACGTGAGAGTCTTTCAACTAGCCTTGCTTTAGAGCAAGCAGGTGTTTCAAGCCAATCTGCTAGTGAAGTGTTAAAGGAAAAAAGTCAAGCAAGTTCAGAGTCTGAAGAAGTATCTGAATCGGCTAAGTCTGAAAAATAGAATAAACAAAGGAACTGAGGCAAAAGTGTCCCAGTTCTTTTTCGTATGAAAAAAAGCACCGTAGGTGCTTGTGAGAGGCGACTAAAGTGTTTTTTCTGAGTCACGAACAATAAGCAAGTCAACTTTTGCGTGACGGAGAATGTATTCAGAAGATGAACCGATAAGCAAGCGTTCAAAAGTATTAAGACCAGTTGCACCAACCATGATGAGGTCAACGTTTTCCTTTTCAGGAATGTCAACGGCCAAGAGACTCTTAGGATTACCGAACTCAATGACTTTACGAATCTTGGTTAATCCAGCTTCCTTGGCTTGACGTTCAAAATCGGCCAAAACAGCTTTAGCTTCGTCTTCTAGTTTTTCATAGATGTAAGAGTCGAAAGTCGCAACGCTTTGAAGGGCGCGTGTATCGATAACGTGTACTAAAAGTAACTGTGCATCGTTACGTTTTGCAACATGCACACCTTTGATAAAGGCTAGTTCGGATTCGTAAGAACCATCGATAGCTACCATAATACGTTCATATTGTTGAGACATAAGCTCTACCTCCTATCTTTAGCCCTATTATACTCTTTTAATTTAAAAAGTGAAAGCGTTATTATATATTTTCTGAAATCTTTTTTTAAATCTTTACCTAAAAAGAGCCATTTACGCAGTGAAGGGATTTTGCTATTGTCCAAAATTGAAGATTACTGGAAAAAGAGGTATAATACAATCTGTTATTAGCTTCGTAAGAAACGTGATAATGGAGAAGAGAATAAGTCTTCTTAACTGATGCCATGGGTTAAGCCCTAGATGGTGTCAAGAAAAGTAGGAATCCCCATCAGGTGTTGAATTTTTTATTTTCTACTAGATGTATCTACTTTTAGTATTTTTTGAAAGGATTAACTTATGAAAACATTTGATAAATCATCAAAGTTGGAACACGTTGCCTATGATATTCGTGGACCAGTTTTGGATGAGGCCAACCGCTTGATTGCTAATGGTGAAAAGATTCTTCGTCTTAATACGGGAAATCCTGCGGAATTTGGCTTTACAGCACCAGATGAAGTCATTCGTGACTTGATTATGAATGTTCGTAACAGTGAAGGGTATTCAGATAGTAAGGGGATTTTCTCAGCTCGTAAGGCTATTATGCAGTATTGCCAGCTTAAGGGCTTCCCAAATGTAGATATTGATGATATCTATATTGGTAATGGTGTTTCAGAGATGATTTCTATGTCTATGCAGGCCTTGCTTGATGACGGAGACGAAGTTTTGGTGCCAATGCCAGACTATCCTCTTTGGACAGCCTGTGTGAGTCTAGCTGGCGGTAATGCTGTGCACTATGTCTGTGATGAAAAATCAAACTGGTATCCAGATATTGATGACATCAAGTCTAAGATTACTTCAAATACCAAGGCAATTGTCGTCATTAATCCGAATAATCCGACAGGTGCTCTTTACCCTAAAGATGTTCTTGAACAGATTGTCGATATTGCACGCCAAAACGATTTAATTATCTTTGCGGATGAGATTTATGACCGCTTGGTAATGGATGGTAAAAAGCACATTGCTATTGCTAGTCTTGCACCAGACGTTTTCTGTGTCTCTATGAACGGCCTTTCTAAGTCTCACCGTATCTGTGGTTTCCGTGTGGGATGGATGGTTCTTTCTGGACCAAAGAGAAATGTCAAAGGCTATATTGAAGGTCTTAACATGCTGGCCAACATGCGTCTTTGTGCCAATGTGCTTTCTCAACACGTTATCCAAACCTCACTTGGGGGCTACCAGTCTGTAGACGAGCTCTTGATCCCTGGCGGTCGTATCTATGAACAACGTGAGTTCATCACGAATACCGTTAATGCTATTCCAGGGCTTACAGCTGTGAAGCCAGATGCAGGTCTTTATATCTTCCCTAAAATTGATCGTAATATGTATGATATTGACGATGATGAAGAGTTCTGCCTTCGTCTCTTGAAGAAGGAGAAGGTTCTCTTGGTTCCGGGTAAAGGCTTTAACTGGAATGAACCAGACCACTTCCGTATTGTTTACCTTCCTCGTGTGGAAGAGTTGGCTGATCTGGGAAATAAAATTGAACGTGTCTTGTCATATTACAAGCGCTAATATGTAAACAACTGGGCAAAAGGATTTGTCCAGTTTTCTTGGTACCTAAAAAGCGGACATTTCAGCTAAAATCCGAACGTTTTAGCTGAAAAAGACATAATTGACTTAATATAATGAATAGTAGAATAATAAATAATTTTCAGACAATTGTTTGCAATTTATAGGTTAAGTGTGCTATAATGATAGGGCTAGTGGGTCTTGACGGCTATGTTTGGTACAGGACCTGAGATTATTAAGATTACAAATAGAAAGTGAAGATAATAAATATGGCAAATTTGCTGGCTAAAACTCGTAAAATTACATCTATCTTGCAACGCTCAGTAGATAGCTTGGAAGGAGATCTTCCATACAATAACATGGCTGCTCAGTTGGCAGACATCATCGATTGTAACGCTGCTATCGTTAATGGTGGTGGTGCCCTCCTTGGTTATGCCATGAAATACAAAACCAATAACGATCGTGTAGAAGAGTTTTTTGAAGCCAAACAACTCCCAGAAGAATACACACGTGGTATCAGTCGTGTCTATGACACTCAAGAAAATATTGGTATTGATAGTGACTTGACTATTTTCCCAGTGGAATCAAAGGATGACTTTCCAGATGGTTTGACGACTATTGCGCCTATTTATGGTGGTGGTATGCGTCTTGGATCTTTCATCATCTGGCGTAATGATCATGACTTTGTGGATGAAGACCTTATCTTGGTTGAGATTGCCTCTACAGTAGTTGGTTTGCAATTGTTGAACCTTCAAACAGAAAACTTGGAAGAAACCATTCGTAAACAAACAGCTATTAACATGGCTATTAATACCTTGTCTTACTCAGAAATCAAGGCAGTTTCAGCTATCTTGAATGAGTTGGACGGTTTGGAAGGTCGTTTGACAGCTTCTGTTATCGCTGACCGTATTGGTATCACCCGTTCAGTTATCGTTAATGCCCTTCGTAAGTTGGAATCAGCTGGTATTATTGAAAGCCGTTCACTTGGTATGAAAGGGACTTACCTTAAAGTTCTTAACGAAGGTATCTACGACAAATTGAAAGAATACGAATAAGAAAAATTTTGACGTAAAAGTGAGGTAGGTGGTAACTGCCCCACTTTTTTAAAAAGGAGAAAGTAACATGACAAAAGCATTGATTTCAATTGATTATTCTTATGACTTTGTAGCGGATGACGGGAAGTTGACGGCTGGAAAGCCAGCTCAAGCCATTGAAGATCGCATTGCTCAGGTGACTCAGGAAGCCTATGATAATGGAGATTATATCTTTGTGGCTATGGACCGACATGATGAAGGAGATACTTTCCATCCTGAGACCAAGCTCTTTCCACCTCACAATATTGCAGGGACATCTGGACGTGAACTTTATGGCAAATTAGCTGGAGTGTATGACGCCATCAAGGATGATAGTCGTGTCTTTTGGATGGACAAGCGTCACTATTCAGCATTTTCAGGAACTGATTTGGATATTCGTTTGCGTGAACGTCGTGTGACGACAGTCGTTTTGACGGGAGTTTTAACAGATATTTGTGTGCTACATACGGCTATTGATGCTTATAATCTAGGTTATGATATCGAGGTTGTAGCAAGTGCAACAGCATCCTTGACGCCTGAAGCGCATGACTTTGCGATTGGGCATTTTAAGAATGTGCTTGGAGCAACAATTGTGGAGTAAGATTGAGTCATCATCGAGAGTAGGAATCTATCCTATTCTCGATTTTTTGTCGTAAACTACAGGAAAACGATTGCAAAGTATTGTATACTATTACTAGATAAAGTTGATATACAGAAGAGGTAAAAGTATGCCTAAAAAATTAACGTTTCCTGATGGATTTTTGTGGGGTGGAGCGACGGCAGCCAACCAATGTGAAGGTGCCTATGATGCTGATGGGCGTGGTTTAGCCAATGTTGATGTGGTGCCGATTGGGAAGGACCGACTGTCTATTATCACAGGTCATCGTAAGATGTTTGATTTTGAGGACGGGTATTTTTATCCTGCCAAGGAAAGCATCGACATGTACCACCGTTATAAGGAAGACATTGCTCTCTTTGGTGAAATGGGCTTTAAGACCTATCGTCTTTCTATTGCTTGGTCACGTATTTTTCCTAAGGGTGACGAGGCTGAGCCAAATGAAGCTGGTCTTGCCTTTTACGAAGACCTCTTCAAAGAATGTCACAAGCATGGAATTGAACCCTTGGTGACCATTACACACTTTGATTGTCCCATGCACTTGATTACCGAGTATGGAGGATGGCGTAACCGTAAGATGCTTGGTTTCTATGAGAATCTTTGTCGTACCCTTTTCACACGTTATAAAGGTTTGGTTAAGTACTGGCTCACTTTCAACGAAATCAATATGATTCTCCATGCTCCATTTATGGGAGCAGGACTCTGCTTTGAAGAAGGTGAGAATGAGGAACAGGTTAAATACCAAGCGGCCCATCATGAGTTGGTAGCTTCAGCCATGGCGACTAAGTTGGCTCATGAGATTGATCCTGACAATAAGGTCGGTTGTATGTTGGCGGCGGGTCAGTATTATCCAAATACAGCCCACCCACGTGATTACTGGGCAGCCATGCAAGAAGACCGTAGTAGCTATTTCTTTATTGATGTTCAGGCTCGTGGAGAGTATCCAAATTATGCTAAGAAACAGTGGGAACGTGACGGTATTAAGATTGAGATGACGAAAGAAGACCTGGCCCTTCTCAAAGAGCATACTGTTGATTTCATTTCCTTCTCTTACTATGCAAGTCGTGTGGCTTCAGGTGATCCAGAAGTTAATGAAAAGACAGCAGGAAATATCTTTGCCTCTATTAAAAATCCATATTTGGAAGCTTCAGAATGGGGTTGGCAAATTGACCCACTAGGTCTTCGTATTACCCTTAACGTTATTTGGGATCGTTATCAAAAACCGATGTTCATTGTTGAAAATGGTCTCGGTGCTGTGGATATCCCAGATGAAAATGGTTATGTTGAAGATGATTACCGTATCGACTACTTGGCAGCCCACATCAAGGCCATGCGTGATGCTATCAATGAAGATGGTGTAGTGCTCTGGGGTTACACAGCATGGGGTTGTATTGATCTTGTTTCTGCCGGAACGGGTGAAATGAAGAAACGTTACGGTTTCATTTATGTGGACCGTGACAATGATGGGAATGGTAGCCTTAAACGCTCTAAGAAGAAATCCTTTAACTGGTACAAAGAAGTTATCGCAAGTAACGGTGCCTCTGTCGAATAGGACTTTTGATCTTTTATTAAAGCTATCTCTAATTCAAGCGATGTTTGGTCTTTTAGTCGTGTGATTGTCTGGGTTCGATGTTGCGAACCTAGTTAGCACTAAGTTGATTAAGAACCTAGACAAATGATTTTAAGGCATTTTAAATTAAGAAGACTTTGTCTTCCATCTAACTCAGCCACTAGGCTGAGTTTTTAAAGTATAGAAATTGTAATGTTTTCTAAAAAATGATATTCTTATTAGAGTTTGAGAGGGAGAAAACATGGATAAAAAATCAGTTGTATTTGTAGCCGACCTATCTTACATGGAAAAGTTAGAGGTGGCTCTTAAGTCTCTATGCGCCCATCAGGGACATTGGAAAATCTATGTCTTAAATGAGAATTTACCAACAGAATGGTTTGCGCTTATGAATCGTCGTTTAGAAACCATTGCATCGGAGGTTGTCAATTGTCGAGTATCTGCAGAAAGTTTTAAAGCATTTTCGCTTCCGAGTGCACATATTCATTATGCGACTTTCTTCCGTTATGCGATTCCAGACTTTGTTCAAGAAGATCGTGTTCTCTATTTAGATAGTGATATGATTTTTACACAAGATTTGTCACCGCTTTTTGAGGTAGATTTGAATGGTCTTGGTATTGGAGCAGTAGTGGATTGTCCAACAACGACGGAAGGCTTCAATGCTGGTTTGATGGTTATTGACACTGCTTGGTGGCGTCAACATAAGGTAACAGAATCTCTCTTTGATTTAACGCAGAAACATCACCAAGAAGTCTATGGCGATCAGGGAATCTTGAATTTGTATTTTAAGGATGCTTGGCTCAGACTTCCTTGGACTTATAATCTTCAAGTAGGTTCTGATAAGGACCAGTACATATACGGTGATCTGGATTGGTATGATACCTTTAAAGGGGTACCAGCAGTTATCCATTACACCTCTTACAACAAGCCTTGGACTGCTAAACGTTTTAATCGTTTCAGGGATATCTGGTGGTTTTATTATGCCTTATCATGGGAAGATATCTTATTGAGAAAGCCAGCCGTAAAGCTCAACTTTAGTGATCTAGTGGGAGATTTTTCTTATCATACGGCTATTTATACCAATACGGCAGATATTTTTGAGTTGGAAGGCTTGTTACAAGCCCTTCCCGATGTGGCTTTTCATGTCTTAGCTCACTCTCATTTTGGTTTTAACCTAGTGCAATTGGAGCAGTATCCCAATCTTATCCTCTATCCCTCATTTGACCCTCTAACCAGTCGCAAGGTTTTGGAAAAAATAGATTTCTATTTGGATATTAATCCATTTGACGAGGTTGATCATATTACAGAAACGATTCATCAGTTGGGGCTTCCTGTTTTCTCTTTTGAAGGGACCAATCATGATCAAACTGGAGAGAATCAAGTCTTTAAGGATGACCAAGTAGATGAGATGGTGACAGCTGTTCGAGAATACCTAGAGACGATTGGGAGATAATCAATGGAAAATAAAGAAGTAGTTAGTATTGTTATTCCCATTTATAATGTGGAAGCTTATTTACGGAAGTGTTTGGAAACGATAGTTAACCAGACCTATCCTCATCTTGAAATCATTCTTGTTAATGATGGTTCTCCTGATCATTCAGAAGCCATTTGCAAGGAATTCTTCAAGCAAGATTCACGTATTCGCTATGTCCGACAAGTTAATGGTGGCTTATCTGCAGCTCGAAATACGGGGATTGACTTGGCTACAGGCGACTATATTACTTTTGTAGACCCAGATGATTGGGTAACGGAAGATTATGTGGAGACCTTGTATGATCAGCTGAAAAAGTATGAGGCAGATGTTTCTACTGGCAATTATAATTTGTTTAACGATAGTACGAGTAAGTTTTTGATTAAGCTGACAGAAGATGATTATTCTGAAACCCTTTATGAGGGAAGGGATATTATCGATCATGATGCTATTCAAGAGACAAGAGATATGGCTTGGGCCTGTGCCATGATGAAGCTCTACAAAATCTCCTTATTTGAGGACCTGCGTTTTCCGGTTGGAAAGAATGTCGAAGACAACTTCCTTATGTATAAGCTCTTGTTAAAGGCTAATCGTGTGATTCACACTGAAAAATGTATCTACTGGTATCGAGTAGGGCGCAAGGATACCTTGTCGCAGGTCTGGACGGAAAAGCGTGTCTTAGATGAGATGGAAGCTAAAAATGAAAAATTAGCACTGCTAGGCATGTTGGGTTATGATTTAACATGGCATCGTTACATTTATAAGACTCGTTTGAAGCGTGCCATTGAAAAATTGGAAGAAGCCAATCTTCAAGATACGGAGACCTATCAGACAGCGAAGGTCAACTTGAGATTTCTGGAGCAATAAAGGGATAGCTTAAAGCTATTTATTGCTTGAAATAGTTAGAAAGGATAACTATGCTCATTATTGCACAAGAACCCAGTCAAGCGACGGATAAACTGAGAAGATTGTTAGACTCTTTGGGGATGAAATCACGAGTGTTCTACACTAATTTTGAAACGGATGTAGATGAGAACACTATTAGTTTAGCATCGTCATTTAGTTATTCCTCTGAGGATGATTATCAAGGCAAACCTCTCTTTTTTAACGATTTGTCAGTTCCTCTTTATTGGGAGCTTTGGACTTTGGGAATTACGACTTATCTTTTTGATGGCAAGGATCGTCGAGCTAATATTATTTTTCGTGAAAATGTTAGAGAGCGTACGGTCAAGCAGGTTGAGTGGTTTGGTCAAGGGGAAAAAGTTGTCGCTATTGATGACTATAACCGTTATGGGTGGCGGACCAAGCAACGTCTTTTAGATGATGAGGGGCGAGCCCTCATGGATATTTACTTTAATCGTGCGCAAGAGGAAGTCTTATTACATTATATCCAAGAAGATTATTTGATTCATCAGGGTTCTGTGGGAAGAGATACGATTTTCTCAGGCAAGGATGATGTAATCAAGTTTGTTCTTGGGCAGGTTCTGAAGTCAGACGAAACTATCATTTGTATGGATTCTAATTTGCTTCCATTGTTACCATCTGAACGACTGGTCTATTGTTCTGGTAGCCATGATAATCTTGAGTATCTCCAAAATCAGTTAAGCCATATTTTGATTACCAATTATTATCCTCAAGAGGAGCGTAGACCGGGATTGATTTATCTCTCTGGTGCAGAACAAGAAGGGGCTCATTCTTTTGTTCCTCAAGCTATGGTCATGACTGCTTCGGAAAATATTGAGGGACTAGCTGGTTTAGTTGATAAATTTCCGGATATTGCCTTTCACATTGCAGCCCTAACTAGTATGGGGCCTAAATTGATTTGCTTGGAGGAAAAGACAAATGTCCATCTTTATCCTGGAATTAGTCGTGAGAAATATCGAGAATTACTAAGGGAATGCTCTATTTATTTAGACTTGAATTATGGCAGTGAAGTTTCTGATGTGACGCTTGAGGCCATTGCCAATGAGCAGCTACTGTATGGTTTGGCTTCAACGGTTCACCGTCAATACTATAAGGCCCTACCAACTGTTTATGCTTCGGTGGAGGAAGTGGGGCAAAGTATCCGCCAACTTTTGCAGGAACCAGATGGCTATCCTAGAGCGCTTAAGGTTCAAAAAGAGGCTTTAAAACTGGCTGAGAGGGCAGAAATCATGGCTTTCTTTAGTCAATTGGAAAGGGGACAAAGATGACGATTTACACCTTTAACCTACTGGTGGGCTATGAGCCTAATGGTGTTGATGTGGCCCAAGCATCCAGAGCCATAATGCTACGTGAATTAAATGCGCCTGCTAAATTTGTTTTCACAACGTGGCCTCAACCCTATAAATTGGATTATTATCTCTCTCTGGGACATCGCTATGAAGAATTCCTACATGCCTATGTCTGTTTTACCGACCAAGACGGTTATATTCCGTCGTTGACAGTGGGAGCCCTGCAACAGCAGTTCCAGTTAACTCGACTGGATTTGAAGAGGCAAGATGAAACAGAGTTCCTTTATGAGTTTTCAGATGGAAGTAGACTCATATTTAAAATGGACCCTTATAAAAAGGGGTGTGTCCGCTATGTCGATTACATTACCAATGGTATTTTGTTGAAGCGTGAGTGGTATGGAACCCGTAAACTAGTTACAGAATACTTTGAAAAGGGTATCCTCATCAGAAGAAGTTTCCATAACCAAGATGGTCATATTGCTTTTGAAGAACTCAAGCAGGGAGCTACTTGGTTGTATAGGTTGGAAAATGAGATTTTAGTGTCACAAACGGAAGTCATGCGTCGCTTCTTGGCTCGCCTTTCCTTGACACGAGAAGACACCCTGTTATTAGATAGGGCTGCCTTGATTGCATTTGCACGACCAATTTTAGAGCTTCATTCGCCTGCAAAATTAGGTTTTGTTTTCCATTCTGAGCATGAGTTTAAAAATGGTGGACTCTACTATGAGTATTACTATATCTTCAAGTATGCCGAGCGGTTTGATTTCTTTATCACAGCGACTGAAGCACAAAAAGCAGTACTAGAGACTACTCTTCACAAACAAGGATTAAACAATGCTACTATCTATGCCCTACCTGTAGGTCACTTGGATAGTCTTAGTTATCCAGATGGTCAGAGAAAGCCCCTTAGTTTGATAACGGCCTCTCGATTAGACCCACGCAAACGGCTGGATCTAGCCGTAAGAGCGGTTGCCCTGGCCCATGACAAAGTGCCTGATCTTCAGTTTGATATCTATGGTAAGGGTGTCGAACAAGAAAATCTGGAACACCTGATTGATGATCTTGGAGCAGGTAGTTATATCCATCTAAGAGGTCATGCGAACTTGCAACAGATTTATCCACAATATGAACTTTATGTGACGACCTCTCAGTGGGAGACCTTTGGTTTGACCCTGATGGAAGCAGTTGGAGCTGGTCTTGCCTTGGTTGGTTTTGATGCCCGTTATGGGAATCCGACCTTTATCAAAGACGGAAAGAACGGTTATTTGGTTCCTTATGATGAGACCATGGATGAGGATTTGCTTGTTTCTGACATGGCGGATAAGATTGTAGCAGTCTTAGAAAGCAATCTTGAGTCCATGCATCAAGCTTCGTACGATTTGGCAAAAAAATACCTGAAGCCAGAAATTCTAGAAGCTTGGAGAAAGCTCTTGGTAGCCATAGACTAACTATCTTTCAAATATTGTTGTTTAAGCTAAACCTATGGTATCTGTAGTGACAAAAAAGTTACTACAGATTTTTTATCCTCTAAGCAAATTAGCCGAAATTATGATAAAATAGAAGGTATTGAAAAATCATCATTTCACGAAAGGAAGCAAGATGAAAATTACGCAAGAAGAGGTAACCCACGTTGCCAATCTTTCAAAATTGAAATTCTCTCCAGAAGAGACAGCTGAGTTTGCGACAACCTTGTCTAAAATTGTTGACATGGTGGAATTGTTGGAAGAAGTGGACACAACGGGTGTTGCTCCAACAACGACCATGGCTGACCGCAAGACTGTATTGCGTCCGGATGTTGCTGAAAAAGGGACGGACCGTGACCGTTTGTTTAAAAATGTACCTGAAAAAGATAACTACTACATCAAGGTACCAGCTATCCTAGAAGATGGAGGAGATGCCTAATGTCATTCAACCATAAAACCATTGAAGAGTTGCACGACCTCCTTGTCTCTAAGGAAATTTCAGCAACCGAATTGACCCAAGCAACGCTTGACGATATCAAGGCGCGTGAAGAAGCAGTCAATGCCTTTGTGACAGTAGCAGAAGAAGCTGCCCTTGCGCAAGCCAAGGCCATTGACGAAAAAGGAATCGATGCCGACAACCTCATGTCAGGGATTCCACTCGCAGTCAAAGACAACATCTCTACTGATGGTATCTTGACGACTGCGGCTTCAAAAATGCTTTATAACTACGAGCCAATCTTTGATGCGACAGCGGTTGCCAATGCGAAAGCCAAAGATATGATTGTCATCGGGAAGACCAACATGGATGAATTTGCTATGGGTGGATCTGGTGAAACATCTTACTATGGACCAGCCAAAAATGCTTGGGACCACAGCAAGGTTCCTGGTGGATCTTCTAGTGGTTCAGCAGCTTCTGTCGCTTCAGGACAAGTCCGCTTGTCACTTGGTTCAGACACAGGTGGTTCTATCCGCCAGCCAGCAGCTTTTAACGGGATTGTTGGTCTTAAACCAACCTACGGAACTGTTTCACGATTTGGTCTCATTGCTTTTGGTAACTCACTTGACCAGATTGGTACCTTCTCACAGACCGTCAAGGAAAATGCCCAATTGCTCAATGTGATTGCCAGTGAAGATACTAAAGATTCAACTTCTGCACCTGTTCGTGTAGCTGACTTTACTTCTAAGATTGGTCAAGACATTAAAGGAATGAAGATTGCCCTTCCGAAAGAATACCTTGGGGAAGGAATTGATCCAGAAGTCAAAGAAACCATCCTAAATGCGGCCAAACATTTTGAAAAATTGGGAGCAACTGTCGAAGAAGTCAGCCTGCCTCATTCTAAATATGGGGTTGCTGTCTACTACATCATCGCTTCATCTGAAGCTTCTTCAAACTTGCAACGTTTCGACGGGATTCGCTATGGTTTCCGTGCGGAAGATGCCAAGAACCTGGATGACATCTATGTGAACACTCGTAGCCAAGGCTTTGGTGATGAGGTTAAACGCCGTATCATGCTGGGTACCTTTAGTTTGTCATCTGGTTACTACGATGCTTACTACAAGAAAGCTGGTCAAGTCCGTACCCTTATTATCCAAGATTTTGAAAAAGTCTTTGCGGATTACGACCTCATCCTTGGTCCAACAGCTCCAAGCGTGGCCTTTGATTTGGATTCGCTCAACCATGATCCGGTTGCTATGTACTTAGCAGACCTCTTGACCATCCCAGTCAACTTGGCAGGTCTTCCAGGAATTTCGATTCCTGCAGGTTTTGCGCAAGGACTTCCAGTTGGTTTGCAGTTGATTGGTCCTAAGTATTCTGAAGAAACGATCTATCAAGCTGCAGCTGCTTTTGAAGCAACAACGGATTATCACAAGCAACAACCCGTGATTTTTGGAGGTGACAATTAATGAACTTTGAAACAGTCATCGGACTTGAAGTCCACGTTGAATTGAATACAAATTCAAAAATTTTCTCACCAACCTCTGCTCACTTTGGGAATGAGCAAAATGCTAATACTAATGTAATTGACTGGTCTTTCCCAGGGGTCCTTCCTGTCTTGAACAAGGGTGTTGTGGACGCTGGGATCAAGGCTGCTTTGGCCTTGAATATGGATATCCACCAGCACATGCACTTTGACCGTAAGAACTATTTCTACCCTGATAATCCAAAGGCTTACCAAATTTCGCAATTTGATGAGCCTATCGGCTACAAGGGTTGGATTGAAGTGCAATTGGAAGACGGCTCAACTAAGAAAATCGGGATTGAACGTGCCCACTTGGAAGAAGATGCCGGTAAGAATACCCACAGCCCAGACGGTTTCTCTTATGTAGACCTTAACCGTCAAGGGGTGCCATTGATTGAAATCGTATCTGAAGCTGATATGCGTTCTCCTGAAGAAGCCTATGCTTATTTGACAGCATTGAAAGAAGTCATCCAGTACACAGGCATTTCTGATGTGAAGATGGAAGAAGGATCCATGCGTGTGGATGCCAACATTTCTCTTCGCCCATACGGTCAAGAGGAATTTGGTACCAAGACAGAGTTGAAAAACTTGAACTCCTTCTCAAACGTCCGTAAAGGTCTTGAGTATGAGGTGCAACGCCAAGCGAAAATCTTGCGCTCAGGTGGTGTCATTCGTCAAGAAACACGCCGTTACGATGAAGCCCACAAGAGCACTATTCTCATGCGTGTTAAAGAAGGAGCAGCGGATTACCGATACTTCCCAGAACCAGATCTTCCCTTGTTTGAAATCTCAGATGAGTGGATTGAGGAAATGCGTACAGAGTTGCCAGAGTTTCCAAAAGACCGTCGTGCTCGCTATGTAGCAGAGCTTGGCTTGTCTGACTATGATGCCAACCAATTGACAGCGACGAAAGTCACTTCTGACTTCTTTGAAGCAGCCGTGGCCCTTGGTGGAGATGCCAAACAAGTGTCTAACTGGATCCAAGGTGAAGTCGCTCAATTCTTGAATGCAGAAGGTAAAACGCTTGAAGAAATCAAGTTGACACCAGAAAACTTGGTAGAAATGATTGCCATCATCGAAGATGGCACCATCTCATCTAAGATTGCCAAGAAAGTCTTCGTTCACTTGGCGAAAAACGGTGGCGGTGCGCGTGAATACGTCGAAAAAGCTGGCTTGGTACAGATTTCAGACCCTGAAGTCTTGATTCCAATCATCCACCAAGTCTTTGCAGACAATGAAGCAGCCGTAGCCGACTTCAAGTCAGGTAAACGTAACGCTGACAAGGCCTTCACAGGTTTCCTCATGAAAGCAACCAAAGGCCAAGCCAACCCACAAGTAGCCCTCAAGTTACTTGCCCAAGAATTGGCGAAGTTGAAAGAAGAGTAATACATTTTTTCTAATATAAAAACTAGTCTCATTCTTTGTTGAAAATAGAATATAGACTAGTTTTTTTTGGTATACTCAGGAACGGAGGATTTTTATATGAAAAAGTTTCTAGAAAATTTTGACCTTGACCCTGAAATCGTGTTGGTCACTTCGTTTCTTATTTTAAGTGTTGTAGTATATTATTTTAATTTAAACTTTAATGTTATTTTATGTCTGTGGATTTTTCTAAGTGTTTTGATATCATCAATTTATTACCTTTATCAGATTTGTTATAGCAAATCACAGTTTCTAGCTGATAAAAAGATAATAGAAAAATGTTTTATAGGTTTATTTAGGGCTTTATTTTTATTTATTGAGTTTTTGTTTTTCTTCGAAGTTTTTGCTACTATTTTTTTAGTTGTTTTTAATTTTCATAAAAGCAATTTCAGTGTCATTATTTCGTTAATATTGTTTTTAGTAACTATGTATGGATTTAGTTATCTCTATAAGAGAAAAACAATTTCCCAAAAAATCGATAATCAATTATCGAAATTTGTGTTTGATGGATTTATTTTAGGGTTGATATTTTTTGTAACGACCTTCTTTGTTTTTGATTTATTTGTCTTTTACATTTCTCTTGATTCAACTACTGGAAAAATATCAGAAAGTGCAATAACTATCCTAGTTTGGTTTCTTCCATTACTTTTACCATATTTAAAAGAATTTGTTGTAACCCAAAACCAATTTCTTTATGGATCTAAAATAGAAACAACACCAGTTTATGATTATTTTGAAACATGTTTTAAAATAATATGGTTTATCTACCTAATAGCACTTAGAGTCTATTATACTTTATTATCTAAGGAACATCCTTTCACATTCAAGTTTTGGAATAAGGATTTTAATTTTGAATTAGGTTATCCAAAAAATTTTTCAGGTTTTATTATTCCTTCTTTAATTGCATTTGGAATATCAATGTTTTTGTTTTTCGGAATACAGATGTTATATGAATATGTTTTTGTTACCAAGAATATTAACAAATATATAATCAAGACGACCGAAAATCCTAAAGATTTTGATTTTATATTTAAGTTAAATAAGTCTGACAATAGTATTCAATTTCAAGGAGTTTTATATCGTGACAAATTATATGGTATAGAGAAAGAAGAGGATTTAAAAATCGAAGAAGGTTCTCTTATCTTTAAACCATTTATTAATGGAGAAGTTGAACCACAGTTATTGAATTCTGCTACGCCTAAAAATGTATTTGATGATTTTTTTGTAAAATCTATGGGACTTAAAAGAAAGGATTTCGAAAAAGCGATTAGTAATCCTTGGAAATCCAAAATCTTGAGTTATGTTGGAAACTATTGTACTAATGATCAACGAACAAGTTTATAGTAAGGTCTTCTTTAGACAGATTATAACGGGTTTCAGAGACCTAGGTTGTACTTAGGTTTTTTGTTATACTAGTGGTATTCAATAAAGCATCTTTTAAACAGGAGCAACCTCATGAACAAATTCTTAAGAGTCCTATTTATCCTCGTCATTCTCGCCATGACTGGTGCTATTATTTTTCAGCTATTTTTCCCAACCTATATGGGAAGTCACTCGGGGTACTGCATTTCAGTTGGTTGGCAGAGGGAGATTGGTATCTGGAACGTGGCAGTTCTAATCATCCTTCTTGCCGTGAATCTCAAGTACGATTGGTTTTATCTGAGAGCTGTACTGATAGCTTTGATTATTGGAGGCCTTGGGATTGGGACTAATCATTTCCTTAGCTATCTTCAACATCATCACTCAGTCAACGCCATGGGTGCTCTTGAAAATTATCTTTTAGTCTTTGGCTGGATTGTCGGTTGGTGGCTTGAAAATTCCTCAAGAAAAACCGCTTAAGTTTTATGGAGTAACCGCTTACCTTATCCACTCTGTGATATAATAATTAAGCATTATCATAATCGAGGAAAACACATGTCTAAACAACTAAAAGGGAGCTTGATGGTATTGACAGCGGGAATTGCCTGGGGATTTTCAGGAGTTTCTGGTCAATACCTAATGGCTCATGGTGTTAATGTCAATCTTTTGACGAGTTTACGTTTGCTTCTGTCTGGTATTTTACTAACGGCTTCGGTCTTTTTTAGGCAGCGAGACAAATTAGTACAAGCTATTAAAGATAGAAAAACCTTAGTAAGTATCGCCTTATTTGGACTCTTTGGTCTGGTGCTAAATCAGTACGCCTATCTTAGTGCTATTCAATACACTAATGCTGGGACAGCGACGGTCTTGCAGTATGTCACCCCAGTTACCATCCTGGCTTTTGTATGTGCAAAATATCGTAGGTTCCCAACAGCAGCAGAGCTAGTGGCTATTATCATGGCTATTGTGGGAACCTTTACCATCGCAACGCATGGTCAGATAAGGGAGCTGGCGATTACACCTCTGGGCTTGTTCTGGGGTCTCTTTTCGGCGGTGACCTATGCAATTTATATCTTATTGCCTGCTAAGGCTATTGAAAAATGGGGCAGTTTGATTGTCATTGGTTTAGGCCTGTTGCTCGGTGGTTTAATCTTTCCGATTGCTATCCAAGCCTGGAAGTATAAGCTTTCTTTGACTGGTGGAAATCTCTTAGCACTTTTTGGATTGGTCTTCATTGGGACAGTCTTTGCTTACACCGTTTTCCTTAAGGGGACAACCATGGTTGGAGCTGTCAAAGGGAGTCTCTTGGCTTCGGTAGAACCCGTAGCATCGGTCATTTTGACCGTATTAATTATGGGAGACCGCTTCTTTGCCATTGATGTGCTTGGAATGTTTTTAATTGTTTTTGCTGTCATCATCATTTCGCTTAAGGATTTAGTTGCTCTTAAAAAACAAGAAAAAATTCAAAGATAAGAGGAGAGTTCAGTGATTGCTGGCTCTCTTTCCTTATTGTCTTGTATGGGCTGTTCTTAAAAATAGGACTTAAGTCCCACACATAAACCTTAAAAATATGGTAGAATAAGAGGTAAACTAACATTTTGGAGAAAAAATGAGTATAGACGATTACAGGCCCCATTTTATGGTGGAGGCTGTTTATGATTTGAAACCTGACCAGCTACGTGAACACGGTATTCGTGCCGTCTTGGTTGATTTGGACAATACCTTGATTGCTTGGAACAATCCTGATGGAACGCTTGAGCTACGTGCTTGGTTGGATGAGATGACGGAGGCTGACATCCCAGTGGTTGTGGTCTCTAATAACAAACACGACCGTGTCGAACGTGCGGTTGCTAATTTTCATGTGGACTTTGTGAGCCGCGCCATGAAACCTTTTACCAAGGGGATTAATGAAGCGATTGAGCGCTATCACTTTAACCGTGAAGAGGTTGTAATGGTGGGCGACCAGCTCATGACTGACATTAGGGCCAGCCACCGAGCAGGTATTCGCTCGATTTTGGTTAAGCCTTTGGTGAAGTCTGATTCTTGGGTGACCAAGTTTAACCGTTGGCGTGAACGCCGCATGTGGAAAAAGATTGAAAAAGCTTATGGTCCTATGACCTTCGACAAAGGAATTTAATGGAAGAATTATTTTGTATTGGGTGTGGAGCCCAAATTCAAACAGAAGATAAAGAAAAAGCTGGTTACACACCTGCTAGCTCTATCAAAAAGGCTGAGGAAATAGGAGACTTGTACTGTCAACGCTGTTTCCGCCTTCGTCATTACAATGAAATTGTGGATGTCCATATCACAGATGACGAGTTTTTAAAGCTTTTACATGAAGTTGGCGATAGCGATGCCCTCGTTGTCAATGTCGTTGATATTTTCGATTTTAACGGATCAATCATCCCAGGCTTGTCACGTTTTGTTTCTGGCAATGATGTGCTCTTGGTCGGAAATAAAAAGGATATCCTACCTAAATCCGTTAAAGATGGTAAGGTAACTCAGTGGTTGACAGAACGTGCCTATGAAGAAGGCATGCGACCAGTGGATGTCATGTTGACATCTGCTCAAAATCATCATGCTATTAAAGAGTTGATTCAGCGTATTGAAAAACTCCGTAAGGGTCGTGATGTCTATGTTGTCGGTGTGACAAATGTTGGTAAATCGACCCTCATCAATGCCATTATCAAGGAAATTACTGGTGATAAAGATGTCATCACTACATCTCGTTTCCCAGGCACGACCCTTGATAAGATTGAGATTCCGCTGGATGATGGTACTTACATTTTCGACACTCCAGGAATTATTCATCGCCACCAAATGGCTCATTACCTGTCAGCTAAGGACCTCAAATACGTTAGTCCTAAGAAGGAAATCAAGCCAAAAACTTATCAGTTAAATGCAAGCCAAACTCTATTCCTAGGTGGACTAGGACGTTTTGACTTTATTGATGGTGATAAACAAGGTTTTACAGCCTTCTTTGATAATAACTTGAAGCTTCATCGTACCAAACTTGAAGGCGCAGATGCCTTTTATGACAAGCATCTTGGCAGTCTTCTCATGCCTCCTGGACCAAAGGATCTGGCCGATTTTCCAAAACTTGTTCGCCACGAGTTTACCGTTAAAGATAAGACAGACATTGTCTTCTCAGGACTAGGCTGGATTCGTGTCCAAGGAAAAACAGACCAACCAACCATCGTTGCCGCCTGGGCACCAGAAGGTGTTGGCGTCGTCGTCCGAAAAGCGATTATTTAAACTTAATAAAGTAATTAAAAGTATAAGAAAGGCTAGGCTAGATAAAGAAGCAATCATTGCGAGCTTTTAGGCCATACTTTTTGTAGAAGTGAAAGTCTCATTCCTATAGTTGAAGAATTAGACAAGGAAAAATTGAGACCTAGGGCTCGATTTGTAGTCATGGAACTCCGTAAGGAGGTCGATGATGTCCGTCACCGTTTTAGAAAAGTATAAAAAGAGTCTTTTCAATGAACATGAAGTTTGCCTAGATTTACGTCATGAGCAAACGATGTGTTTTTCGTTGTGATAGTAATCCAAGTAACATTTTATGTTACTTGAATTCGGAATTTTTGAGACCTTAGGCTCAAAAATTAGCTATAAAACCGGTGGTTTGCTAGCGTCCGTATCACCCAAGAAAAACAGCAAATAAAATAAAAGGAATAAACATGTCATTAACATCAAAACAACGTGCCTTCCTCAAATCGGAAGCCCACACCCTCAAACCTATTGTACAAATCGGGAAAAACGGTCTTAACGACCACATCAAAACGAGCGTTCGTAACGCCCTTGATGCCCGTGAATTGATCAAAGTAACCCTTCTCCAAAATACCATGGAAGATATCCATGAAGTTGCTGAAATTTTGGAAGAAGAAATTGGCTGTGATACAGTCCTTAAGATTGGACGTATCTTGATTCTCTACAAAGAATCAGCTAAAAAAGAAAATCGTAAGTTATCACCAAAGGTTAAAGCCATCCAAAAATAGTTGATGACTTTTGAAACCTTAAAGGCAAAAGAAAAGTTATTTAGATGATGTTTGAGTAAGAGGAGGCGTACATGGCACTGGATCTCGTAACCCCATTTACAAAGGTTCAACTAGAAGAAGAAATCAAAGATACTGGCCGTAAGCAGGTGGGAATTTTAGGTGGAAATTTCAACCCTGTTCACAATGCTCACTTGGTTGTTGCAGACCAGGTGCGTCAGCAGTTAGGCCTTGACGAAGTTCTTCTCATGCCTGAGTTTGAGCCACCTCATGTCGATAAAAAAGAGACTATTGATGAACAACATCGCCTAAATATGCTCATGTTGGCTATTAACGGTATCGAGGGTCTGGACATTGAAACCATCGAGTTGGAACGCAAGGGAATCAGTTATACTTATGACACCATGAAGCTTTTGACAGAGGCCAATCCTGATACGGATTATTACTTCATTATCGGTGCTGATATGGTCGAATACCTGCCTAAATGGCATCGCATTGATGAGCTCATTGAGATGGTGCAATTTGTGGGTGTTCAGCGTCCTAAGTATAAGGCAGGAACGTCTTATCCAGTCATCTGGGTTGATGTTCCTTTGATGGATATCAGTTCAAGCGCTGTTCGTGATTATATTAAGAAAGATCGTACACCTAACTTTATGGTGCCTCAATCTGTACTCGCCTATATTAAGAAAGTAGGACTTTATAAATGACCTATGAAAAATACTTGGGCTATTCTCGTGAAGCACTTCTTGAAAAAGTGCAAGCCGTGATGAGCCCTAAACGCTTCAATCATGTTTTGGGTGTCGAGCGAGCTGCTATTCATCTTGCTGAAAAGAATGGCTACGATACTGAAAAAGCTGGTTTGGCTGGTCTTTTACACGACTATGCCAAGGAACTTCCAAATCAGGAATTCTTAGAGCTAATCGATAAGTATGAGCTTGATCCTGAATTGAAAAAATGGGGAAATAATGTCTGGCATGGCATGGTTGGGATTTACAAAATCCAAGAAGACCTGGGCTTGACGGATGCTGAGATTCTGCGTAGTATCGAAGTCCATACCGTCGGAAGCCATGACATGTCAACCCTAGATAAGATTGTCTATGTGGCTGATTATATTGAGCATAACCGTAATTTCCCTTTGGTAGAGGAAGCTAGACAAGTAGCAGAGCAATCCTTGGACAAGGCAGTTGCCTTTGAAACTGTCCATACGGTAGAACACTTGGCCCACCAGGCCTTGCCGATTTTCCCACAAACCTTGGAAACCTATAATGCTTTTGTGCATTGCTTGAAAGAGGATTAGTAAGTGAAAACAGCTTTTATTATTATAGATGTACAAAATATCTTAGTAGAAACAGGTTTTGAAACACAAAAGCTGTTAGAGAAAATCTCTTATTTACAAGATCAGGTTAGAAAACAGCAGATTGAAATTATCTACATTCAGCATATAGAAACGGAAGAGGCTCTAACTTCGGAAGATTGGAAATTATCGCCACTATTAAAGAGACAGCCTGATGAAAAGGTTTTTCAGAAGCGATACAATAGCATGTTTAAAGAGACTGGATTAAAGGAATACTTGGATCAACAAGGAATTGAGAAACTAGTCTTATGCGGTATGCAGACGGAGTATTGTGTTGATACATCCGTTAAAGTTGCTTTCGAACACGGCTACAAGCTAGTCGTTCCCGAAGGTACTGTTACAACCTTTGATGAAGACGGCATTCCAGCAGAAACGATTAATGAATTTTACGAGAACATTTGGGATGAACGTTTTGCAGATGTCTTAGATTACAAAACGATTTTTTAATGAAAGAGGATTAAATGAAAGAAGAATTACTTGAAGTGGTTGTCAAAGCTGCTGATGAAAAGCGAGCTGAAGACATTGTTGCCCTTGATTTGTATGGTCTCACAAGCTTAACAGATTACTTTGTTATTTTGAGTGCCATGAATAGCCGTCAGTTGGAAGCTATTGCGGACAACATTCGTGAGAAAGTTAAAGCAGCTGGTGTGGACGCTAGTCACATGGAAGGCGACAACAAGGGCGGATGGATTCTTTTGGACCTTAACGACGTCGTTGTTCACATCTTTACAGAAGACGAGCGTGCTCACTATAACCTTGAAAAACTCTGGCACGAAGCACCAATGGTGGATGTGTCAGCCTATTTGGCATAAGACAATGAACTCAGTTGGCGACAACTGGGTTTTGTTGCTTAATTGAAAATCTCATGGAAAGAAAGGATAGGGACTCGTGTTTTGTTAATTTGTTAAATGAACACGAGCTAAAAGCTGTGAGAAAAAGATAAACTTTCTTTGTATCTAGCGATACGGCAGAAATTTTCCTATTTTCTCTGTGCTTTTAACGCTCTTTGTATCTTAGAAAGGATTTGAACCTGTCCTGTAATCGTCGGAAAATAGATAGTTCTATGTCAAATTATCAATATTAAAATTTATTATTTGGCGCAGTAGCTGATTGGACTCTTCATTCGCTTTTTAAGCTCGGAAGAGTACCTAATCAGCCTTGCGGGGGTGAGACAACGAACGATTTTTTTAAGAAAACTCGTTCTGTCTCACTCCCCCTAATTTTCTTTCCGATTACGGGCGGACTCATTATAGAATAGAAAGGATAGGGCCTCGTGTTTAGTTAATTTGTCAACTGAACACGAGCTAAAAGCTGTGAGAAAAAGATAAACTTTCTTTGTATCTAGCGATACGGCAGAAATTTTCCTATTTTCTCTGTACTTTTGACGCTCTTTGTATCTTGATTTATGGCTACTTATGAAACTTTTGCGGCGGTCTACGACGCTGTTATGGATGATAGTCTTTACGATTTGTGGACAGATTTTTCTCTCCGTCATTTGCCAAAGACTAAGGACAAAAAGAAATTGCTTGAATTGGCTTGTGGGACTGGGATTCAGTCTGTACGCTTTTCTCAAGCTGGATTCGATGTGACTGGACTTGATTTGAGTGATGATATGTTGAAGATTGCGGAGAAGCGAGCAGCCTCTGCCAAGCAGAAAATCGACTTTATTGAAGGCAATATGTTGGATTTATCGCAAGCGGGCAAGTATGACTTTGTGACCTGCTACTCAGATTCAATCTGCTATATGCAGGACGAAGTTGAGGTCGGGGACGTCTTCAAGGAGGTTTACAATGCCCTCAATGAGGATGGCGTCTTCATCTTCGATGTGCACTCAACCTATCAGACGGATGAGGTTTTCCCTGGCTATTCTTACCATGAAAATGCTGAGGATTTTGCTATGCTCTGGGATACCTATGAGGATGCGGCACCGCATTCTATCGTCCATGAATTGACCTTCTTTGTCCAAGAGGAAGATGGAAGCTTTAGCCGCCATGATGAGGTCCATGAGGAGCGTACCTATGAGGTTTTGACTTATGATATCTTGTTGGAGCAAGCTGGCTTCAAATCCTTTAAACTCTACGCTGATTTCGAGGATAAGGAACCGACTGAAACTAGTGCCCGTTGGTTCTTTGTGGCCCAAAAGTAAGAGCCTATGAAAGTTACAGGTATTATTGCTGAGTTCAATCCTTTTCATAACGGTCACAAGTATCTCTTGGATCAGGCTGAAGGCGTGAAAATCGTTGCCATGTCTGGGAATTTTGTCCAGCGAGGTGAGCCAGCTATTGTGGATAAGTGGACTAGGGCTCAGATGGCTTTGGAAAATGGGGCAGATCTTGTAGTTGAGTTGCCCTTCTTGACGGCGGTCCAGTCTGCCGATTATTTTGCTGCTGGAGCCGTCCATATCTTATCCCGACTGGGAATTGACAGCCTTACTTTTGGCACGGAAGAAGTCCTAGATTATCAGGCGATAGCAGATGTCTATGCTGAAAAGTCCGAGGAAATGGAAGCCTTTGTAGAAAGTTTGCCTAGTGATTTGTCTTATCCACAGAAGACACAAAAAATGTGGGAAAAGTTTGCTGGTGTGGACTTTACTGGCAATACACCCAACCATATCCTAGGTTTGGCCTATGCCAAAGCATGTGCTGGTAAGGGCATAAAGCTGAATCCTATCCAGAGACAAGGGGCTGGCTATCATTCCTCAGATAAGGAAGTATCTTTCGCTTCAGCAACCAGTCTTCGTCTCCACAAGCAAGACAGTGATTTTGTGGATAAGTTCATGCCCAATAGCAAACTTTTTCAGACTTCTCCACAGGTTTCTTGGGATAATTATTTCCAATTGCTGGTTTATCAGATTCTTACAAATCCTGATTTAACCAGTATTTTCCAGCTGAATGAAGAGATTGCCAGCCGTTTAAAAGCTGCTATACGTGAGGTTTCTTCTGTGGAGGAACTAGTGGATAAGGTAGCAACCAAACGCTATACAAAAGCTCGTGTACGTCGTATTTTGACCTATATCCTAGTTGGAGCTGTGGACAACCCTCTGCCTGAATCCATTCATGTGCTTGGATTTTCCCAAAAAGGGCAGGCTCATCTCAAATCCGTGAAAAAGTCTGTGAATATAGTGGCTCGTATCGGAAGAGAGCCTTGGGATATGCTTACACAACAAGCAGATAATGTTTATCAATTAGGCAACCCAAAGCTTTCTCAACAGAACTTTGGACGCATACCGCATAGAGTAAAATAGCTTTGTAGAAGGTCTACCTCTGGTAGGCTTTTTTAATCTTTTTTCGAATAAATGTAATAGAAAGAATAAAGTTGTACAAGTTCCTGACAAGTTTATCCTTTTGGTATATAATAAAAGAAAAGAGGAAAATGAGGTATGCTAATGGAAGCAGTCGTCTATTCAACGTTTCGAAATCATTTGAAGGATTATATGAAAAAGGTTAATGATGAATTTGAACCTCTAACTGTAGTTAATAAAAATCCTGATGAAGATATTGTAGTGGTCTCAAAGAGTGAATGGGATAGCATTCAAGAAACATTGCGAATTGTTCAAAATAAAGAACTATCAGACAAGGTTTTAAGAGGAATGGCTCAGGTGCGTGCTGGGAAAATTCAGGAACATGCACTAAAGGAGTAGAAAATGTTACCCACTTTTACTGAAGACGCATGGACAGATTACTGCTATTGGCAAAATCAGGATAGAAAGACACTTAAGCGAATTAATAAGCTGATTAAAGACATTCAACGGGATCCTTTTTCAGGTATTGGTAAGCCAGAACCCTTGAAGTATGACTTTCAAGGAGCTTGGTCTCGACGAATTGATGCTGAAAATCGTTTGATTTATATGGTTGATGGTAAAAACGTTGCCTTTCTATCTTTTAAAGATCATTATTAGGTCTACCTCTGGTAGGGCTTTTTTTGCTTTTCGGAAACTATTCTCAAAAAGGTCAAAAAAGATCAAACAAAACTATTGACCTTTCCTGACTAATGGTGTATGATAGTTTCATAAGGATTTACCTCCTTATAAATCTTGCAGTGCTAGCCTAAATCCTTGTAAAAAGGTAATTATAGCTTGCCTGCAAAAATATTTACAATAAAGGTCAAAAAAAGTCAAAAAAACTATTGACTATTACTGACCAATGTTGTACAATATAAACATAAGGAAATGAAATCCTTATGAAGGCTATGTCAATAGCCCATATACCAATAAAAAAGGATTGCAGCTAGTCTGCAAAAATTTTCATCTGAAAGGTCAGTAAAAGTCAAAACTAAATTCTTGACCCAAGCAGATGAAAGGTATATGATAAAGCTATAAGGAAAAAGGTTTCCTTAATCTACAAGTTTCTTTCTGAAAGAAGCTTGGAAGTTAGCTATTTTGAGAGATTCACAGAAAGAAGGTGGCTCTTATGCTAAATGATAATTTATTCAAGACTGTGAAAGTTCTCAGTCTTCTACCAAGAGCAAAACCGGAAATTATTAGAAGAGTAGTTGAGGCTACTAAAAATTTTTAGGGTTTTGGTCAGTAAAAGTCAAAATTCACACATGAACTAAAAAATAACACTTAAAAAATCACAAGAAAACACAGTATGAGGTAATTATATGAACAACAACTTTAATAATATGGATGATCTTTTCAATCAATTGATGGGTAACATGGGTGGTTACCGTTCAGAAAACCGTCGTTACATGATTAATGGTCGTGAAGTGACACCTGAAGAATTTGCGATTTACCGTCAAACAGGTCAATTGCCTGGTAATGAAGGTGAAGCAGTGAACCCAACTCAACAACAAGCTAAAGGACCTAAACAAGATGGTATCCTTGCTAAACTTGGTCGTAACTTGACTGAAGAAGCTCGTGAAGGTAAATTGGATCCTGTCATTGGACGTAACAAAGAAATCCAAGAAGCTTGCGAAATCTTGGCTCGTCGTACCAAGAACAACCCAGTCCTTGTCGGGGATGCTGGTGTTGGTAAAACAGCCGTAGTTGAAGGTTTGGCACAAGCCATCGTTAATGGTGATGTCCCAGCTGCCATCAAGAACAAAGAAATCATCTCAATCGATATTTCTGGACTCGAAGCTGGTACGCAATACCGTGGTAGCTTTGAAGAAAATATTCAAAACTTGGTAAACGAAGTCAAAGAAGCTGGAAACATTATCCTCTTCTTCGATGAAATCCACCAAATTCTTGGTGCCGGAAGCACTGGCGATGGTCAAGGATCTAAAGGTCTTGCTGATATCTTGAAACCTGCTCTTTCACGTGGGGAATTGACAGTTATTGGTGCAACAACTCAAGATGAATACCGTAACACTATCTTGAAGAACGCTGCCCTAGCTCGTCGTTTCAACGAAGTTAAGGTCAATGCTCCTTCTGCTGAAGATACTTTCAAGATTCTCCAAGGTATCCGTGATCTTTATGAAAAACACCACAATGTTATCTTGCCAGATGATGTCTTGAAAGCAGCGGTTGATTTCTCAGTACAATACATTCCACAACGTAGCTTGCCAGATAAGGCTATTGACCTCGTGGATGTGACAGCAGCTCACTTGGCAGCACAACATCCAGTAACTGATGTCAATGCTGTTGAACGTGAAATCGAAGAAGAAAAAGCTAAACAAGAAGCTGCAGCTGCTAAAGAAGATTACGAAGCAGCCCTAAATGCTAAGGTTCGTATTGAAAAACTTGAAAAGAAAATTGCTAACCATGCAGAAGATCACAAGGTGACTGCGACCGTAAATGATGTGGCTGAATCTGTAGAACGTATGACTGGTATTCCAGTATCTCAAATGGGTGCAACTGATATCGAACGTTTGAAAGATATGGGTCACCGTTTGCAAACTAAGGTTATCGGTCAAGATAAGGCCGTTGAAGCAGTGGCACGTGCCATCCGTCGTAACCGTGCAGGATTCGATGAAGGTAACCGCCCAATTGGTAGCTTCCTCTTTGTAGGACCAACTGGTGTTGGTAAAACTGAGTTGGCTAAACAATTGGCCCTTGATATGTTCGGTACAAAAGATGCTATCATCCGTTTGGACATGTCAGAATACAGTGACCGCACAGCCGTTTCTAAATTGATTGGTACAACAGCTGGTTATGTTGGTTATGATGACAATAGCAATACCTTGACAGAACGTGTTCGCCGTAACCCTTATTCAATCATCCTTCTTGATGAAATTGAAAAGGCAGACCCTCAAGTCATCACCCTTCTCCTTCAAGTTTTGGATGATGGCCGTTTGACTGATGGTCAAGGTAACACTGTAAACTTCAAGAACACTGTCATTATCGCAACTTCAAACGCTGGCTTTGGTTATGAAGCTAACTTGACAGATGATGCGGACAAACCAGAACTCTTGGATCGTTTGAAACCTTACTTCCGTCCAGAATTCTTGAACCGTTTCAATGCTGTGATTGAATTCTCACACTTGAGCAAGGAAAACCTTTCTAAGATTGTTGATTTGATGTTGGTAGATGTCAATAAGACCCTTTCTAAGAAAGAAATTGACTTGGCAGTTAGCGAAGCTGCAAAAGAGTACATGACTGAAGAAGGCTACGATGAAGTCATGGGTGTTCGTCCACTCCGTCGTGTGGTTGAACAACAAATCCGTGACAAAGTCACAGACTTCCACTTGGATAACCTTGATGCTAAACACCTGGAAGCTGATATGGAAGATGGTGTCTTGGTTATCAAAGAAAAAGATGCTAGATAAAAAGCATAGGACCTCCCAATCCGATTAATGAAGCAGAGATGTTAGTAGACATCTCTGTTTTTTTCGTTTTTATTTAAGACTTTTCTTGGGTGCTACGGACGGAAGCGACTTCCTAACGGAATGCCATTCCTAAGATTTGAGCCTAAGTCTCAAATATTCCGATTGAGAGAAGCAATAATGCTTCTCTTACCTTTAGCACAGCAGAAAGTCTTGTTTTGTGTATAGCTGTGACTTGCATATTTATTTTTAAATATAAAATGAGATAAAGTTATTTAAATTATAATAATCTGATAAATAGTTAAAAATATATTCTATTTTCAAGAAAACGTTGACAACGTATATATATATATATAATGTTTACAGAAAATTAAATTTAGGTGAGATTATGGTATTCGTATTTTAAAGGAGATAAGATGATAAAAGTAGTTTTATGGATTTTAGCTATTTTAGTTCTTGTAGGAATAGCGATGTTGAACCCTCTAATTGCAGCTGGTATTGTGATTGCAGGATTGTTAATCCAGTTGTTTTTGAAGAAGTAGGAATGTAGGTGCATCTGAATGAAATTAGTTAAAAAGATATTGAATAAAAAGATAGCTTTATGGATTTACCTAATCGTCTTAGCCTTAATTTTAATGTTAGGATTCTGGCTAAAACCAGTTCAGAATATTGAGAATGCTTTATCTCATAATCAGCAAACTGAAACTTATTCTAGTATTAAGCAGATAGAAAAGGTTCATGAAGTAGTTTTACTAAATGTAGGAATTCAAAAAATTAAGACTATCGAGAATAATACAAAACTATTTGGCACTAAAATTGTAATTCCAGGCTCAGAAAAGCGAGCGATTATTATTCTTAACTATACAGCTAAATTTGGAATAAAGAAAGGAGTTAATATTGAGAGTGACAGGGAACACAATTATAAGGTTACCTTACCTCAATATGAGGTTATTGGTGTTGAATTAGACAAGGATAAACCTTATAAGTTATATGATACTAGCGGAGGATTACTTAGTGCATCAACCCAAAATGTTGATACTGGTGAGGCTGCTACAAAAGGATTATCAAATAAAGAACAGCAAGGTTATTTAAAGGATTACAATAAACTTTTGAATGAATCAGCTGAGAAGTATTACTCTACAATGATTAAATCTTTGGACCATGAGGCAAAAGTGACAATTGAAACTCCAAAATAAAGGTGAGGAAAAGATATGTTAAAGAAAATTTTTAATGTTAGCGTTTATGTATTTGCAGTTTTTGGATTTATATTTACATTGTTAATAATTTTTTTGGCTATTAGAGATTCTTCGAATGAAAATTCTACTAATGGCAATAATACGTCAAAAGTAGGACAAAGTATTACGGGTTCGAAAAAAACAGTAGCAAAAACGGAAGAACTATATAGTGATAAAAATATTAAAATAACAAGAACTGGTGGAAATGTTATTATTGATAACTTAACGGATAAAAGAATTTATATTGAGTCAACTTTTGTAATTAACAATAGTATTGAAGCGGAGCCATTTAGTTCGTCACAATCTAGTATTGATCCGAAAGGAAAGCAGTCAGTATCTATATCAGAATTTGCTGCAGTTAATCCAGGACAGAAAGTTGAGGAATCAGACGAAAAAGTAAAAAAAGCAGAAGATGGAAACTATTATAAGCATAAAATGAAGAGTGGTGAAAATATTGGGTGGACTGCTAATATGCATAGTGATAACCATGGTATAATGAATTCATTCAGTATAAATTTTAATTACTAATTGTGAGGAGATGTATAATGGCTTTATTGGATAAACTGTTAAGTAATAAGATTGTTAATACAAATGGTTACACACGTTCAGATACTGGTACCAAAGTCCATTCCTATTTAAGGACACATCCTAAAAATCAGGGCTTAACGAAATCAGCAACACGTTCTATTATTAATGCTTTAAAAAAGAAATAGTAATTATATGAAAATAGGTTTAGTAATGTTCTCTTTAATCTGATTAGTGATGCCTTTTGTTATTGAATGGTACTTTCTGTTGTGAAAAAAAGTATCATTGAGTGACTATTACACTATCCATAAACTTTTTATAAGTTCTCATCATCAACACAAAAAGGTAAGTAGCACCGGCTACTTACCTTTATTCTTTATCCTCACTTTGATATTTTTGCAAGTGTTCTTGGATGATGCTGAGTCGGGGTTCTAGGTCTTTTTGGAAGACACGTGTTTTATAGCTGAGGTCTTGTTTGATGTCATCAAGCACCAGGTTTTGTTCTTTGATGATGTCAAGGTTGCGTTTGATTCTGTCCAGATCGTGAGAGATATTTTCTCGTGATTGGTTGAGGTCTAGGATTTCCTCTTTGATGTCTTCACGTCGTTTATAGGCGTAGTAGGCACCGTAGGCAAGGGTTCCAAGAGCTAGAAAGCGTCCGAGTTTCATTCTGTTACCTCTTTAGCGATGCTGTCAGCAAGGCTAGCCAAGGCAGCGAAGTCTGGTTCGTGTTCGTCAAAGCCCATGTGGATACCATCGTCTGCACCGTAACGAGGGACGAGATGAATATGAGCGTGGAAGACGGTCTGTCCAGCAACTTCTTCGTTGTTGTTAAGGACATTCATTCCGATAGCTTTTGTTGCTTTTTGGACGGCACGAGCAATTTTAGGGACACGGCTAAAGACAGTCTCAGCGGTTTCAGCAGACATTTTTAAGATGTTGCGAACGTGCTCCTTAGGAATAACCAAAGTATGTCCTTTTGTAGCTTGTGAAATGTCGAGGAAGGCTAGAACCTTGTCGTCCTCGTAGACTTTTGATGATGGGATTTCTCCAGATATAATTTTACAGAAAATACAATTATCCATAATAACGACCTTTCCATGAGTTTTTGTTATAATAGATTATATCATACCAAAGAGAGAAAAGATAATGCTTAAATTAGAAAAGGTGACGGGTGGTTATGCCAACATTCCTGTCCTAAAAGATGTCACTTTTGAGGTGGCTGATGGTGAATTAGTTGGCCTCATTGGTCTTAATGGTGCTGGGAAATCAACAACCATTAACGAGATTATTGGTCTTTTAACACCCTATGGGGGACAGATTGCTATTGATGGTTTAACCATCCAGCAAGATACGGCTAGCTATCGTCAAAAGATTGGTTATATCCCTGAGACCCCAAGTTTGTATGAGGAGTTGACGCTACGTGAACATTTGGAAACAGTGTTGATGGCCTATGGGCTTGATGTGACTGAGGGGATGGCACGTGCGGAAAAATACCTTAAGCTCTTTCGCTTAGATGAAAAGTTGGACTGGTTCCCGACTCAGTTTTCAAAGGGAATGAAGCAGAAGGTCATGATTATCTGTGCCTTTATTGTTGGTCCAAGTCTTCTCATTGTTGATGAGCCCTTCCTAGGTTTGGATCCCTTGGCAATTTCGGACTTGATTGAGCTTTTGGCTGAGGAAAAAGCGAATGGTAAGGCTATTCTCATGTCGACTCACGTTTTGGATTCGGCTGAGAAAATGTGCGACCGTTTTGTCATCTTGCATCACGGTCAAGTCTTGGCACAGGGAACCCTTGATGAACTTCGTCAGACCTTTGGTGACAGTAGTGCCAGTCTTAACGATATTTACATGCAGTTAACTAAGGGAGAATTGTCATGATAGCTGAGCTTTTTAGGGAGCGTAGTAAGCGATTCAATACCCGTTGTGCTAAGTATAGTCGCTACGTCTTTAATGACCACTTTATCTTGGTTCTTCTCTTTTTGTTGGGCTTCGTCTTGGTGCAGTATAGCCAGTTGCTTCGACATTTTCCAAAAAATCCATGGGCCATTGTCCTGGGCTTGCTTGTGCTTTGTCTTTTCCTTCCTTTCTGGGGCAACATTGCCACCTATTTAGAGCCTGCTGACAAGCACTATCTCTTGGTGAAGGAAGAAGAGGTACTAAACCATGTTAAGAAGGCAACAGGACGTGCTTTTAGATTTTGGGTACTCATCCAAACCTTGATTTTTATCTTGGTCGTCCCGCTCTTTTTAGCCTTGGGGCTTCCAGTTTGGGGAGTTGTCCTTGTAGCAGTGGCTATGGCTATTCTTAAGTATTTTATTTTCCAGAAAAAGGCTCAACCTTTTTATAAGCAATCTGGATTGAATTGGGCTGAGGCTATTGCGGCGGAAAATAAGCGTCAACAATCGATTTTGAAGTTCTACTCCCTCTTTACCAATGTTAAGGGGATTACGTCGAGTGTAAAATGCCGTGCTTATTTGGATGGTATTCTCAAACGTACAAAGAAGGACAAGGACCATACTTGGTACAATCTTTACCTAAGGGCCTTCTTACGCTCTGGGGATTACTTTGCTTTGAGTTGTCGTCTCTTTGCCTTATCTCTACTGGTTATCTTTTTGGTTCCTGAAAAATGGTTGGCTATGATACTTGTGGCTATTTTCGATTACCTCTTGCTCTTCCAACTGACAGCCCTAAAATCCCACTTTGCTTATCAAAGAATGGCTAATCTTATGCCATTAGGTAAGGACATGCAGGTGGACAATCTGAAACGTTTGATTAGCCAAATCGTCCTTGTGATGACACTGATTCAGGCTGTATGTCTCTTGGATTTTAAGTTTAGTCTCATTTTAGTTGGAGTAATGCTTGTTTTGAGTCTTGTCTACCTACCAGCCAAGCTTAAGAAGATGATTGACTAACACCTATTAAATAAGTTAAAATAGAAGCAAAAGACTAAAGAAAAAGGAGATGCCTAGGTGACATCAACAGATAAAGATTTGAGCCTGACTCCTCTCAAAGGAAACAGTGGTAAGGCCTATATGGGGACCTACCCAAATGGAGATCGCGTCTTTGTGAAGATGAATACAACACCAATCTTGGCAGCTCTTGCCAAGGAACAGATTGCACCACAGCTCTTATGGGCTAAGCGTCTGGGAAATGGTGATATGATGAGTGCACAGGAATGGCTTGATGGTCGCATCTTGACCAAACATGACATGAATAGCAAACAGATTATCCAAATTCTTGGTAATTTGCACCGTTCAAAACACTTGGTAAATCAGCTCTTGCAGTTGGATTATCACATTGAAAATCCCTTTGACCTTCTACACGAATGGGAGGAAAATGCTGCCTATCAATTGCGTGAGAATGGTTATCTTCAAGACGTCGTTAGAGATTTGAAACGTCATCTTCCAGAATTTCGTGCAGATATTGCGACAATTGTTCATGGAGATGCCCGTCATAGTAACTTTGTTATTACAACCTCAGGATTGATTTATTTGGTTGATTGGGATTCTGTTCGTTTGACAGACCGTATGTATGATGTGGCACAGATTCTTAGCCATTACATTCCTTTGGCGCATTGGCCTCAGTGGTTGTCATATTATGGCTATAAGAATAATGACCTTGTGATGGATAAGATTTATTGGTATGGGCAATTCTCATACTTAACACAAATTTCAAAATTCTTTGATAACCGTGATATGGAACACGCCAATCGAGAAATTTATGAATTGCGTAAGTTCAGAGAAACCTTGCACAGGTATTAGAAAGTAAACATGCGAGTTAGAAAACGTAAGGGTGCAGAGGAACACCTAGCGAATCATCCTCAATACGTTATCCTTGAGCCGGAGGCTGCTAAAGGTAAGTGGCACGAGCTTTTTGGTAATGACAATCCTATCCATATTGAGGTGGGATCTGGTAAGGGGGCCTTTATCACTGGAATGGCCCAACAAAACCCTGATATTAACTACATTGGTATTGATATCCAGTTATCTGTCTTGAGTTATGCCTTGGATAAGGTCTTGGCCTCAGGTGCTGAAAATGTCAAGCTTTTGCGAGTGGATGGTTCAGCCTTGACTAATTATTTTGCGGACGGTGAAGTGGACATGATGTATCTGAATTTCTCAGATCCATGGCCTAAGAGTCGTCACGAGAAACGCCGTTTGACTTACAAGACTTTCCTGGATACTTATAAACAAATCCTGCCAGAAAACGGAGAGATTCACTTTAAGACCGATAACCGTGGACTTTTCGAGTATAGTTTGACTAGTTTTTCACAGTATGGAATGGTTCTCAATAAAGTTTGGTTGGACCTTCATGCTAGTAATTACGAAGGTAATGTTATGACTGAGTACGAGCGTAAATTCTCAGAAAAAGGTCAAGTCATCTATCGAGTAGAGGCTCAGTTTAAAGACTAATTCTTTGGTAAATAGGATGAAAAAATAGCGATTAGCCACAAATAGGCTAATCGTTTAATATGGAGAGGTCGCATAGAGGCCGAGTGCGCACGCTTGGAAAGCGTGTAGTCCTTAACGGGGCTCGGGGGTTCGAATCCCCTCCTCTCCTTTGGAAATAGAGAAAATGTCCCTTCCGATTCGGAAGGGACATTTTTAGGTGTAGTCATCAAAAGAATATGTAATCTTTTAGTTCCACGGACTCTGGATTCCTGCTACCCAACCGGTACAGAGGGCGCTTGTGATGTTAAAGCCCCCGGTATGGGCGTTGATATCAAGAACCTCTCCTGCAAAATGTAGGTGAGGGACTTTTTTACTTTCGAGGGTTTTGGGATTAATTTCCTTGAGGTCAACACCGCCTTTGGTTACAAAAGATTTGGCAAGTGACATTTTACCCGTGATCGGGATTTCCATGTCCTTAAGCTGACTGATAAGATTTTCCAAATCCTTGGGATGTAGCTGTTTGACCTTGTTATCGGCCATATCTTTTGCTAGAAATTCAGCGACACGCTCAGGCACAAGAGTTTTGAGGGTGTTTTTGACAGATTTCTCACGGTTTTCCTCAAAGTAGGTCTTGAGATTTTCTTGGTTTTGGTTGGGAAGAAAGTCTAGATGAGCGATTTCACCACCCTTGACAAAGCTAGAAAGGCGAAGGGCAGCTGGTCCAGATAGGCCAAAGTGGGTGAAAAGAAGGTCGTGGGTAATCTTGTGCTTGCCATAGGACAGAGTGACATCGTCAAGAGAAATTCCCTGTAAAGCCTTGTGTGGAAAGTCAGTTAGGAGTGGACTTTCCGCAGCTTCAAGGTCAGTAACATGGAGTTTGAAATGACGGGCAATATCATGTCCAAAACCAGTCGAACCTGTTGATGGGTAGGATTTTCCACCAGTTGTGACGATGAGTTTATCACTGGTAAAAATCTGGTCTGAAGATTTAACTTGGAATTGCTCATCGACCTTTTTGACGGAGACAACTTCTGTATTGGTAAGGATAGTAGCACCTAGTTCCTGAATTTTATCCTCCAGAGCCTGGATAATGGTCCGTGATTTGTCCGTCTTAGGGAAGACACGTCCGTGATCCTCCACTTTAAGTTTGACGCCATTGTCCTCGAAAAAAGCAATGATGTCATGGTTATCAAATTGGGAAAAGACGCTATAGAGGAAACGACCATTACCTGGAATACCTGCTAGGAGGTCGTCAAGACTTCCATTGTTAGTGACATTACAACGTCCGCCTCCGGTACCAGCTAGTTTCTTGCCAAGTCGTTTATTTTTTTCAATCAGAAGGGTTTGTTGGCCATAAAAGGCTGAGGCGATGGTCGCCATCATGCCAGCAGGTCCACCCCCAATAACGATAGTATCAAAATGTTTCATGCCTTTATTTTAGCATAATTTAAAGGGGGAGAATAGTTGTCAAAGAGCCAGTATTTTTAGGTAAATTATGTTAGAATAGAAATAGACATTTTGATTAAAATGATTATTAACTAAGGAGGGAATATCGTGTCTGAAAATCACATGAAACACCGTTCATCTGTCTACGATAGTATGGTTAAATCACCTAACCGTGCCATGCTTCGTGCGACAGGGATGACGGATGAAAGTTTTGAAAAGCCAATTGTTGGGGTCATCTCAACTTGGGCAGAAAATACACCATGTAATATCCACTTGCACGGTTTTGGACAAATCGCCAAAGAAGGCGTGAAAGATGCAGGTGCTTGGCCTGTTCAATTTGGAACCATTACTGTTGCCGACGGGATTGCTATGGGAACACCAGGGATGCGTTTCTCTTTGACGTCTCGTGATATTATTGCTGACTCAATCGAAGCAGCTATGGGTGGTCACAATGTTGATGCCTTTGTAGCTATCGGTGGTTGTGATAAGAATATGCCTGGTTCTATGATTGCTATTGCTAACATGGATATTCCAGCGATTTTTGCCTATGGTGGTACCATTGCACCGGGTAACCTTAACGGTAAGGACATTGACTTGGTTTCTGTTTTCGAAGGTATCGGTAAATGGAACCACGGTGATATGACTGCCGAAGAGGTTAAAGAACTTGAATGTAATGCCTGCCCTGGCCCTGGTGGTTGTGGTGGTATGTATACTGCCAATACAATGGCGACAGCCATCGAAGTAATGGGAATGAGTCTTCCAGGATCATCATCTCACCCTGCTGAATCAGCTGAGAAGAAAGCAGATATCGAAGAAGCAGGTCGTGCGGTTGTTAAGATGCTTGAACTTGGTCTTAAACCATCAGATATCTTGACACGTGAAGCCTTTGAAGATGCCATCACAGTCACAATGGCACTTGGTGGTTCAACAAATGCCACTCTTCACTTGCTCGCTATCGCTCATGCGGCTAACGTTGATTTGACACTTGAAGATTTCAACGATTTCCAAGAGCGTGTGCCTCACTTGGCTGACTTGAAACCTTCAGGTCAATACGTCTTCCAAGACCTTTACAATGTTGGTGGTGTGCCAGCCGTTATGAAGTACTTGTTGAAGAATGGCTTCCTTCACGGAGACCGTATCACATGTACTGGTAAGACTGTTGCAGAAAACTTGGAAGCCTTCGACGACTTGACACCAGGTCAAAAAGTCATCATGCCGCTTGAACATCCTAAACGTGCTGATGGTCCATTGATTATCTTGAAAGGTAACTTGGCTCCAGAAGGTGCGGTTGCCAAAGTATCAGGGGTTAAAGTTCGTAACATCACGGGTCCTGCTAAGGTCTTTGACTCAGAAGAAGATGCCATCGAAGCAGTTCTTTCTGACGAAATCGTTGACGGCGACGTTGTTGTTGTTCGTTTTGTAGGTCCTAAGGGTGGTCCTGGTATGCCAGAAATGTTGTCCTTGTCATCAATGATTGTTGGTAAGGGTCAAGGGGACAAGGTTGCACTTTTGACAGATGGACGTTTCTCAGGTGGTACTTACGGCCTTGTTGTTGGTCACATTGCACCTGAAGCTCAGGTTGGTGGTCCAATTGCTTATCTTCACACAGGGGACATGGTTACAGTTGACCAGGATACCAAAGAAATCACTATGCACGTTTCAGACGAAGAGTTGGCGAAACGTAAAGCTGAAACTGAGTTGCCACCACTTTATAGTCGTGGTGTCCTCGGTAAATACGCTCATATCGTTTCTTCAGCCTCACGTGGTGCTGTTACCGACTTCTGGAACATGGATAAATCAGGGAAAGCCTAATTTACTGACATAAAAGAAATCACACCGGATATATGTGCGGTGTGATTTTTTGAGTTAGGAAGTCGAAGGTAGTCGCTGAAAGCATTGTGATTTGGTGAAAGTCTATCAGTTGGTCTCCCTCAGCAAAAATAGAGCAAAAAACCGGTTGGAACTATCCAATCGGTTTTAGTATTATTTTCCACCTCGAGGTGAAATACCAAGGGCAATACGGCCATATCGACTGATACGGGTCATCTTCCAGACAGGCGAGTAAGTAGTTTCGACCTTGACAGACTTGATACCATCAATTGATTTAAGCTTTTCAGCGATTTCGTAAGGCATAGTTTCTTCGCAACCGCAGCCAGTATCCGTAAAAGTCATGAGAAAGTAGCAGTGGCCAGTTTCATCAAGGGTGATTTCATAGATTAAGCCAAGGTTATAGATGTCTAGCTCAATCTCAGGATCAAACACGGTGGTCATTTGTTCAACGATAGGTTCTAAATAAGGTTGGACTAGATTGTTGACTTTGATATCATCACGGAAGTTTTTCATAGGACCTTTTCTTTCTATTTTGCTTTTGTTTATTATGGCATACTTTAGGGCTTTTTTCAATCTGCTTTAGTCATAATAGTTTGTAATGGGAATACGCCGTAACATCAAAAAATCCCCAACAAACCTATCGTTGGAGATAATGTGACTTGTGCTTTTGTATCAAGCAAATTCTTCGCAACGATAGTTGCAAGAGCACCACAGACAATTGGAGAGAGAATAAAAGTCCAAAGTCTTGCGGAATAGGACTCCACCATTCCTAGATACAACAGATCTGGTACTAATAAAGATAAGCCTTTAAGTACTGATTGTTTAAGCAAAAAATCCTTCAAAATACATTTATACCCGAGCAATAGTCTATCAAAATACTGATGGCCTATCAAGAAAAATGCTCAGGAATTTAGGGATAACATAATGGCTCTAAAAACCCATGCTAGGGACGCGGAATTGTCTTGTCAAATTGACAGAAAGGTGTGATTATGATATTCTCATAGTAAGACATTTCAAGAGAAAATGAGGCTATTATGAGTATTGAAAAGACCGTCAGCGAGATTGCTGAAATCCTTGGCGTTAGTCGTCAAGCAGTCAATAATCGTGTCAAACAACTTCCAGAAGAAGATACTGAAAAAAATGCAAAAGGGGTTACTGTCGTTAAGCGTAGTGGCTTGATTAAGTTGGAGGAAATCTACAAGAAGACTATCTTTGACGATGAGCCTATTGATGAAGAAACCAAGCAGCGTGAGCTGTTAGAGATTCTTGTAGATGAGAAAAACTCTGAGATTGCCCGTCTCTATGCCCAGTTGAAGGCTAAGGATGAGCAGTTGTCTAACATGGATGACCAATTGCGTGTCAAAGACGTTCAAATCGCTGAGAAAGACAAGCAAATCGATCAACAGCAACAATTGACCTTGACTGCTATGAAGGACAAGGAAGAGCTTAAACTGGAACTCGATGAGGCTAAGGTAGAGGTTGATGAAGCCAAAGCTCAAGTGGAAGAAATCCAAACCAAACAAGAAGAAGCTTCTAAAAAAGGGTTCTTTGGACGACTATTTGGAAAATAAAAAAGAAGCTGGGACTCAGTCTCAGCTTTAACTATTGTAGGAGATAAAGATGGAAAATGTAGAAACTTATATTGCCTTTGATTTGGAATTCAACACGGTGGATGGCGTTAGCCATATCATCCAGGTGTCAGCTGTTAAGATGGACCGGCATGAGGAAGTGGGCCAGTTTGACTCTTTCGTCTATTCGGATGTTCCTTTGCAGTCCTTTATCAATGGTTTGACGGGGATTACAGCTGATAAGATTGCCAAGGCACCGAAGTTAGAGTCCGTTCTAGCGGATTTTAAGGCATTTGTTGGTGATACACCACTTATCGGTTACAATGCCCTTAAGTCGGATTTGCCCATTCTAGCTGAAAATGGTTTAGACTTGGAAGAGAAATATGTTTTAGATGTTTTCGATGAGGCCTTTGACCGTCGTGCTTCGGATTTGAATGGTATTGTCAACCTCAAGCTAACCAGTGTCGCAGATTTCTTTGGAATCAAGGGACACGGTCATAACAGCTTGGAGGATGCTCGGATGACCGCACAGATTTACGAGAAGTTTCTCGAATTAGATGAGAATGCAAAACTTCTGGAGCAACAGGAAGAAGTCAGTAACAATCCTTTTGCTGCACTAGGTTTAGGCGGTCTCTTCGACTAAAGCTTTACAGGAGCTGTAAAGGCTGTAAAGAGTGATGACTAACTTTTTCTGTAAGAAGTGAAAATCCTTTAGGGTTAGGGCTTGCTTGTCACCTTGCGTTATAAGGTAGAATCTAGGTATCAAGGGTGGCCAAGGTCCTCCTTTGATGGAAAATCTTAAAAGGAGGTGACTGAGATGTCGCAGTTTTCAACAGGAGAGTTGGCTAAAGCAGCAGAGGTGTCTGTTAGGACTGTCCAGTACTATGATCAACGTGGTATTTTGACGCCATCTGAAGTCACAGAAGGTGGTCGGAGAATCTATCACGAATCAGATTTGGAACGCCTGCAAGTCATTTGTTTCTTAAGAGATTTGGATTTCTCAATTAATCAAATCAAAAAACTCTTGCAAGAGGAGAATAGGGAACAGGTTTTAGAGCTTTTGTTGACAGATCAAATCGAGAGCTTGGAAAAGTCTTCAGAGGAAATAGAGGTCAAACTAAAACGTGCCCGTCACTTGCAAAAAGCAACTGCTAAACGACATCAACTTTCGTTGGAAGATTTGTCAGACATTTCACGTCTTATGGAAAATCAAAAATCATGGCGTCATTTGCAGTTGAGAATATTTGGGAGCATCAGTCTAGCGAGTCTTCTTTATATCATAGCCCTGCTGATAGTCATTTATTATTTTAAGGATCCTAGAGGTTTGTTTGTTGTCTGTCCTGCTTATATTATAGTAGTGAATTTAGTGATGTTTCACTATAGAAATCAGTTTGAATACCTTTGTCCTAATTGTCATAGGACCTTTGATCCAAGTTTTAAAGAGTTTGCCATTTCTGGACATACACCTAGGACTCGTAAGTTGACTTGCCCTCATTGTCATGTTAAGACCTACTGTTTGGAGTTGGCTAAGACTAAAACGAAATAAATTTATCGAATATAAAAAAACGCTTGAGAATTACTTCTCAGGCGTTTTTAGCTTATTCAACTGAACTTAGAGCTTCGAGCATATTAAGCTTGGCTAGGCGGTTATTAACAACGAAGCCGAGGATAATAAGGATTAAGACAATGAGAACAGCTGGTAAAAGGTAGGTAGCAAGTCCAATAGATGGATCAAACATGATACGATCTGGTGGGATAATGCTTACCATATATTGGTGAAGTGCCTGTCCAAGACCAAATCCGACGAAGATTCCGATAATAGATAGATAAATGGTTTCACGATAGATGTAGAGGGATACTTCATTATTGTAGAAACCAAGAACCTTAACGGTTGAGAGCTCGTGGATACGTTCAGAGACATTGATGTTGGTCAGATTGTAAAGGACAACCACAGCAAGAAGAATGGAAACGGTAATCAAGATACCAATAACTTGCGTTAAGGAATTGACCATGGTGCTGATTTGCAACTTGAGGTTGTTGTTTTGAACAACGCCGTAAACATTTGGCAAGTTGATGAATTTAGCTGCCATGTTTTCCACATTTTGCTTGGTAGGTTCAGCCAGACTGACGAGATTGGCATTATTCACCGAAGGTGTACCAAAGGCTTTTTGATAGTAGCTAGCATTCATAAAGAGGAAATGTCCCATGTACATTTCTGTGATACCAGCAATTTTAATCTTGACGGATTCTTCCTGACTGTTTTGTACAGTAATGGTATCGCCAACCTTGAGGTTAAGGAGTTTGGCCATTTTTTCAGAGATAATAGCTCCATCATTAGATAATTTAAGCGTTTTGTTATGTGCTCGGTCTCTCATGCTAACGTAACTATTAATGATTTTCTCATCATGGTCGTTAAAGACAATCGTCGAGATTTCTTGGGTATCCTTATTGTTACCAGCAATTTTTTGTAAGGTTTCAAAATGAATATTCAAGTATTCTTTGACGTCTTTGCTATCAAGGAGCTTTGTGAGTTGCTCATCAAAGGCACTTGATGTATTCGGTTGTTTAGCGACAATCATATCATAGTGAATGATGTCTTCAAACTGTTGCTGGTTAAGATTAGATACGGAAGAACGAATTCCTAAACCTGCGAAGAGCAGAGCGATAGAGCCTGCGACTCCAAAGAGGGTCATAAACATCCGTTGTTTATAGCGGAAAATATTACGCATGGTAACTTTTTCTTTGAAACTAAGACGTCTCCAAAGAGGTGTAATGCGCTCTAGGACAATCTTAGCTCCTGCACGAGGTGGCTTTGGAAGGAGCAGTTGGGAAGGTTTTTCCCAGAGTTCTTTCTTAGCAACCGCATAGGCAGGAAGTACAGCGGATAAGAGCCCTAAAAGAAAGGCGATTAGGGTAAGCCCTAAGTAGAAGTGCAACTCAAAAGCAGGTAGTTGCAAATCGTTCTTATAAGTGTTGTGAATGAGTACTGGAAGTAGAGTATGTCCTGTAATAACCCCTGCAGCTGTACCAGCAATACTAGTAATTAATCCATAAATGACGAATTTGTGGATAATACGTGAATTGTTATACCCCAGTGCATTAAGGATACCGGCTTTTCCTCGTTCTTCTTCAACAAAGCGTCCCATGGTTACAAAGGTAACTAAGGCTGCCATAAAGTAGAGGGCTACAGGGAAGATGTTGCTGACATCATGGATGATGTTGATGTTACTCTCGTAAGCAACATACCCATCTGAACCCGGAATTTCTCGACGAGAGTAGAACTTGTAGCTAGGGGCTGGCATATTGTCCAGCATTGCTTGACTTTCTTCGAGTTCTTTTTGCTTAGCTTCAATCTTGGTAGTAGCCTCTTTTACACTTGCTGCCTCAGCAGCGTTGGTTGTTGTCATCTGCTGAGTCTGGGTGCGTGCTGCTTCAAGCTCTTGTTTTCCTTGCGTAATTTGAGCTTGAGTTTGGGACTTGATTTCAGTTAAGCGTTTCTCAGGCTCGTCTTTAAAGAGGTCCTTGAGTTCAGCTTTTCTTTCTGAAATTTTATCCGCATATTTCTTACTAAAAGGACTCACATTTGCCAAATCCTGGTAACGGATTCGAGCAATCATGTAGTTATTAGCGTTGAAATCTGTCTTCGGCACAACGGCATAGCCGTCTAGTTTTCCGGTACCTGCACTGGCATTACCAAGACGATTCTTGGAGAGGAGTTCAGAGGAATTGACAAAACCAGTAATGGTATATGTTTGTTCCTTTAACTGTTTTTGCCCAGAGCTATCTACTGGCTCAGAAAAATTAATCTTATCTCCTACACTGTATTCTTCTTTATAGGTTGAAGAAAGAGCAATCTCCCCATCCTTATTAGGAAGCTTCCCCTCAACAAGGTCATAGGTAGAGATTTTTTTAGGTTTTGAGAAGATACGAAATGTCGTATTTGTGCCCTTGATAACAGCATCTTTGAAATAACCATACTCAATGTCAACATTCTTCTTTTTGACTGTATTAAGAAGGTCTTGATCGGTTTTGTTAATACCGTAAGTACTGATTAAGCTCAAGTCAGCTGTCTGATGGGCCTTGAAGAAGTGTTCTCCTGTTGTTTTCATATTAGGAGAAGTGACCTTAAGACCAATCAAAGCAAAGGATCCGAGTGCCATAAGCAAGGCAATAGAGAGCATACGCCCTTTAGAAGCTACAAAGGTTCGCCAAACATCTTTCCAATAAGTTGTTTTTTTCATGACGGTGCTCCTTTCTAGTACTCCAAGTCCTCGATTTTTTGTGGGTTGGGATTAGTTTCCACACTCTTAATCTTGGCATCGTGCATTTGGATCACACGATCAGCAATTGGAGCTAGAGAAGCATTGTGGGTAACAATAATAACAGTTGTTCCCTGTTTGCGCGCCATGTCTTGAAGGAGGGTTAGGATTTGTTTCCCTGTTTGATAATCCAGAGCCCCCGTCGGTTCATCACAAAGAAGAATCTTTGGATTTTTGGCAACGGCACGTGCAATAGCGACACGTTGTTGTTCCCCACCAGATAGTTGTGATGGGAAGTTGTCCAAGCGGTCCCCTAAACCGACTTCGACAAGTGTTTGTGAGGCATCTTTGGCGTTTGGAACGATTTCAGATGCTAACTCAACGTTCTCCCTGGCCGTAAGGTTTGAAACTAAGTTGTAAAATTGGAATACAAAACCAACGTCCTCACGACGATAAGTCGTAAGTTCCCTAGCTGAGTATTCAGAGATATCCTTACCATCAATAATGACGCGGCCTTCGTCATTGGTGTCCATACCACCTAAGATGTTAAGAACGGTTGATTTCCCTGCACCGGAGGCACCGAGAACGACGACAAGCTCCCCTTTTTCAATTTCAAAGCTTACGTCATTATTTGCGATAATTTCCAGATCACCGGTTTTATAGCGTTTATAGCTATGCTTCATTTGAATATAAGCCATGAATTTCCCTTTCATATGAAATAATGATGCTGTTAATTACCTATCTTTCCTTATCTCATTGTAACGGATTTTCCTTGAAATATCTAGCGTTTATGCTAAAAAAATACTAAAACATAGCAAGTTTTTCTTACATGTGATAGAGATGTGTGTGAAGCGTTTACATATGAGAAAATAGTTTAGTAAATGAGCTTTTTGTGAGTCTCCGATTTGGTCATTTGGTTATAAAGTTAGGCTATTTTTAGTGTTTTACCAAGTGTTTTCTCCAATTTTAACACTTGTTTGCCGTAATAGAGGAGTTAAGGTCGGTGTATTTAGCACGTTAGAGCTGATAAGATACAAATGTTATGGGATGAGTAGTATATGAGAGAGTTGATCCTTAGCATCATCTTTAGTAGTTTCCTTTGTTTTCATGGAATAAAGAAATGCTAATAAAGATAACTATAACTAAACTTAAAATTTAAACTATATGAGGTTTTCTGAAGGAGTTGTATTTATTAAATCTATTAAGACTTTTTAAAACAGGGTTTTAGAGATATAGGTTACTAATCTTTTTATAATCATTTATTTAATTAATAGAAGGTTAGCTTTTTCTTTTAGGGCTATTTTTTTATAGTTGCTTTGAAAGTGTTTGGACACTATGAAGGTATCCGATAGACGTTTGGCGCAAAGTAGCTCTTTTATTGGCACTTTAGCCGACAAATCTTTGGTTTGCTGAGCATTGCTTAAAGAATTTACCATTTGTCTAGGCTTAAAAGCTTAATCTGATAATAGATTTTCATCAATTTTAGGACATGAATTTTTTATTTATTTAAAATGCTTAAAAATTAAGGAATCGCTTGAAACGAAAGCTTTTGAGTGTTAAGATAGATAGCATAATGAAGGTTTATAAGATGAGTTCAGTATGACCTTCATTCGATCAACAGCAGCATCTAGGACTCATGTTAGTTAACCGAAGCTAACAAAAACATAGTGAGGGAGTTATGATTAAGAAAAAAGATAATAGTCTATTTCGTAAACTAATGATTGGCTTGGTCTCGACTTTAGGGATTTTTGTTCTATTCATGGGTACCAGTATCGCATCGGCTGATGCAAAAGGGGCGTCTCAGGTTAATTCGGACCCCAATCAGACTAAGACGAAACTGCTTAGTGATGAGGCAGAAAGCAAACATGAAGCTTCTACTCAAGATAACAAGTCTCAGGATTCTTCTAGCCAACCAGATCAAGATAAGGAAGCTGATAAGCCATCTAGTGAGGAAGCACCTGACTATATTGTTATCACAGAAGCAGTGGATTCATCAGAGCAAAAGCAGGATGAAAATCAAGTCGTTGAAGGAGCAACTCAATCTAGCGACTCAAATTTATTGGATGAAATTTTAGCGCAGACTAGTGAAGTCGGTGAATATAAGATTTATGTGAAGAATGATGATGAGCTATTAATCTCAGGACCTGTGCCTTCAAGAACGGTGAATGATGATGTGAATTATCCTACTTTGGAGAGCTCATTAGATTCAGCTAGCATTTATTTAGGTCAAAAGAATCGTTCTAAAGAAGCAAACGAAGAAGATGCTCAGTCAGGCCTTGGTCTGGTTGAGGAGTAACAGTTTTAATTAATGACGACAAAAAGACTTGGACGTGATTTGTCCAAGCCTTTTGTTTTATGATTGATTTGCGAAATAAGTGCATAGAAAAAGGAATTGCAAGATTCCTTTAAATTCTTTAGAATGGCAATTTACCTGCAAAGGCACCCATTGATTTTTTAGTCGCTTCGTCAATTTGTCCGAGAGCATCATTAAGGGCTTGAACAGTCATATCTTGGAGTGTTTCTACATCATCAGGGTCCACAACAGCATCAGCAAAAGTGATGTTGACCACTTTTTTGTCACCAGTTAATTCAGCAACGACTAAGTCTTGGGCTGATTTTCCAGTGAAAGTTGTAGCAGCCAACTCAGCTTGGCTTTTTTCCATTTGTTTCTGAAGCTTTTGAGCTTGCTTCATCATGTTTTGCATGTTCATCATAATATTTTCTAGATTCCTTTCATACCAAGGGTTTAGCCCCTGTTTGTTAAAATTTGATGCCTTATTTTGCCTAATAGAAGAGGCAGTCAAAACCTCAACTATTATACCATGTTTAGCTTGATTGACAAAGTAAGGAGGGATACTGAAGAGAATCTGGCATTATAGGTGCGTTCAGTCTGTTTAGAACAAAGTTATCAAGAGGTTTTAGCAAAAAACTATTGGACCAATTACAAAAGAAAGAAATTTTTAAATTGTAAGACTTGTGATAAATAATGTACAATGGTTTATTGTCAATCCAGTCAACATTTGATTGGAGATAGAAAAAGAAAGAGAAGAAAAGAATGCAAAAAAGAAATATTTTAGGGATTTTTGTAGGACTATTTATAGGGTTGGTTACAGCCTTAGGAATGAGCCTATTTATCTTTATTAATTTAAAATTTAACTCTGTTTACTATGCTCAGCATATTCCTCATAAGAAGGGGACAGAACCGGATTTAGTTATGTTGATAGAGAATATGGGATGGATTTATACACCGGAGATTGATAGTATTCGATACGACGATGATAGAACAAACGCTATTATAAATGATAAATTGTAAAATATAGTGCAACAAAACAAGTGTTATACCAGTACATTAAGGATAATAATATCTCATTATTGAATTATAGTTTCAATTATTTTTTTTCAGTATTGTATCCAAAAGTACCAAATTCAAGTGATTAGTCACCACTTTTCTAACCATAAGATAGAAGGTTTGACAGTAGTTGATGAATTGGGAACTAGTTTCTCTTATGAAAGAGATAACCTAAAAGTAAAGCAGAATTTCACCTTATGCCATGAGTTAGGTCACTTTATTCTTAAACATGAAGGAAATTATTTTGCAGAATTGATTGATAATCAAGAGAACTTGCTAGAGCGAGAAGCAAATATCTTTTCTGCAGTGGTATTGATGCCAGATATTGTTCTTTTATCAAAAATATACTATAGTTGCAAGACCTTCCATCAAGTACAAAATAGTCTCGAAGTTTCAAAACAGGCTTTATTTTTTCGTCTTTTAGACTTTCTACGGGAATATTATCTTGGTAAAGATAGTGAAATCAAACAAGCAGTTGAGACCTATATTGAAGGGAAGAACAGTTCTATTTTACGTTTGTTTCATGATATTAGAGAACAAATTATCGAGGAGTTCCATCAGTTTCAACCTTCCCTTATTAATCAGGTTAAGCAGAGAGTTAGAAAAGTAGGCTTTACAACGAGTCTAGAATACCCAGATTTATTGAATCAAGATAACTGGAAAGCAATTAAAGATAATAATGGCAATTTAAAAACGTGGCTTGTTTATAACAAGGGAAAGTCGATTGCATATGTCTGGGATAAAGAAAAATTCTCAGATGAAGAGGCAAGAAAAAAGGCAGAATTACAGTTACTATTAATGTGAGGTGAACTATGTATCAACCAGAAAAACTAAAAGCTCGTAGAAAAGAGCTAAAAATGACTCAAAAAGATATAGCGGATCAATTAGGAATCAGCTATCAAGCCTATTCTGCATGGGAACGTGGAGTAAAAGAACCATCCAAGGAGAAAGTTCAACGACTAGAACAAATACTAAGAGTACCAAAAGGTTATTTTACAGAAATTGAGATTGTTCGTCTGTATAATACATTGTCGAATAAAGGTAAAAAGCAAGTAGTAGAATATGCACGTGACTTTGTTCAAAAAGAGGAAACTCAACAAGTAATATCAGTTTCAGAAAATCTCTATGAATATCATGTTTACGAAAAGATGTCTGCTGGTATTGGTGCATTGGTTTACAATGATAGGGACTATGATATTGTCTACTTTGATGAAGAACTAGCTCATGATTTTGCTTCATGGGTATCGGGGGATTCAATGGAGCCAAAATATCAAAATGGGTCTGTAGCTCTTATCCGTGAGACAGGTTTTGATTATGATGGAGCAGTCTATGCTGTAGTGTGGAACTTTCAGACCTTTATCAAGAAAGTCTACCGTGAGAAAGAGGGGCTACGCCTAGTTTCTATTAACAAGGCTTATAAGGACATCTATATTTCTTATGATGAAAACCCTCGTATTGTGGGTAAAATTGTAGGAGACTTTATGCCATTAGAGGTATAAGTTAGGAGAATACCATGGGAATGACGTATAAAGCAAAATTAGAAAAAGCTAAAATGAGGAATATCACTATCCCCTCAGAAATTTTAGAAAAAGATATTGTGGGCGTATATAAGTTTTTTGCCATTTTAGAAGATGAAAAAGTCTGTTTTTATATTGGAAAATCAACTAATATCAGAGAACGATTGTTGTCTTCAAACGGCCATATTCATTTGTTTTTTAAAGAATCAGAGAAGTTAGTACCATCTGAAATTAAATATTATCTTGATCAAAATTATGAGATTTTAGTTGAAATAGAAGAGGTTGATTACTTCGATACGGACTTTAGCAGAGCATCTCATCGACTTTCTTTGGCTGAAATAACTGAAATTGTTAAATATCAAAGTATGGGACAATGTTTGAAGCAACTACCAGAAGGCATAGGAAAAGGTGAAATGGAATATTGGGAAAACAACTATAAAAGAGATAGATAATGGGCTATTTTGATTGTTCACGAGAACCAAAATCTGATATTGCTTTTGTGGATATGAGATCTTTCTATGCTAGTGTTGAGTGTGTGGAACGTGGATTGTATCTTTTAAGGACCTCGCTTTGTGTGATGAGTAGAGAAGATAATTCAAACGGACTTATCTTAGCTTCCTCTCCAATGTTCAAGAAAGTCTTTTGAGCACCACAAGAGGCGAAGTCACAAACTCCGCCTCCTTCTACATATTTTAATTGAAATATCAAGACTTATGCTTGATAAAGCTAGAAAACTTACCCTTTTCCAGCAAGAATATCTGATACTTTATGCAATCCTGGGGAATATGTCCGACCAAATAGTTTTTTCGTCAAGGTATTAAACGTATAATGGTCATCTAAAATCAAGACTTCGTCATACGTTTTTAAGAGTGCAATAAAGTCATCGTCTGTTAAATTGGAACCATCTCTAGTATCGATATTTTCATTGTATGATGCCATTAAATCTAAAAATTCTTTGTCAACCGACACAAAATTTTCTCTGGCATCAACATTGACATCCCACAGATAATAACGACTAGCATATTGGGCAAAATAATTATCTACATTCTTCTTATCTGCTGTTACAACCAAAATTCTATCCGTTGACGAATTACTCTGACTTCCAGTAAACTGACGAATTTCTTTTGCGACCTCGTTTGTTTCCTGATTGTTATTGTAAACAATGCTATTATTTTCTGACAAGAACATTCCAATGGCATAAACTGTCAAAACAAGGCTCGCGTATTGGTACAAGCGTTTATTAAATAAGCTCTTGTAAGACCTAGCATTACGTTTACTAATGATTTTTTCATACAGGCCCTTGTCCATTACCCATGCTAAAGCCATGGTCAAACAACCAAAAGCAAAGATAACGATGCTCGAAGCATAGCGCTCAAATCCTGCTAATTCTAACGCTTCATCAGTCGGCATTGCTGTCAGATACATGAGTAAAATGCCAATATAGTAAGTCACAATCGAAATATCAACAAATCCCCAAGTCAACAAGACAAATTTCTTATATTTCAAACGAATGCCAATCACAATAAAGGCAATCAGCATAATCAGATTGATTATCAAAATGCCATTGCTTGCCAAACCGTCAAACGTAAACACCGATTTGACAAAAAGAGTGATAATTTTTTGTGGGACGCCTGACAGATTTCCAGTCAATACCTGACCAAGTTCTGACATGGATACCGCATGCTTGGCACTTGAGGCATTTGGGAAATTATCCGTCACATGCTTTTGCCAAATAACAAAAGGAAGACAGCTGACTAGCAAGGTCATTATGAGCAGCACTAGTGCTTTTAAATGTGCTCTTTTACGAACAAGTAAACGCACAATACAAACCACATAAACTACTAAAACGAGAGCGACAAAGAAAAATCCACTTACTTTGACGATACTTAATAATCCAAGAATTACCGCCGTATTTAGCGACAAAAACCAGAAACGATTACGATAGACAAAACAACCTGCTATGGCTGCCAAGGCCAAGGCCGGAAGCAGAAAATCAACCAGCAAATTATTTAATCGAATAGCAACGTTGAACGTATTAAAAACAGCAAACGAAGCAAAAATCATGCTAGCCATTAAGACACGTCGATCATCACGAAGTGCCGCAAACATGGCATAAAGACTGGAAGCAATCAAGAAGAATTGCCCGACCAACATACTACCTTCTGAAAAGCCTACGATAGTCGTGAAAAAATAAATGAAAAGTGAACTTCCAACAGGATAGGTATAATAACTAATAATCGTATCCTGCTGTGTTGGCAAAGCATTATTGATATGGAAAAATTTTACAATCGTTGCCCAATGCGTAAAATTATCATAATGTAAAAGCGGTGAATGCCAGAGCGTTATTCCAAACAAAAGCAAATAAGCCATCATTCCAAGCGCAATATAATCAAGTCTCCTAAAGCGATATTTCTTTTTCCATACCGCCCAAAGATAATAAAGACTCAAAAGACAGCCCAAAACAGAAATGGCATACACGGTCTGCAACATAAAGCCTAACAAACTACCAAGGTACAATACCAATGTAATGACTGAAAATGTAAACACACATGTCAGACGGCGATTCATCTTCACAGTATTACGGAAAAAGGCATTGTACCCCATGGTAATCACAAAGAACAACAGTAATCTAGCAATACTAATCATACTCTCCCTCTCCATTCATTTGCTAAGGCTTTAAAAGCAGGTAAGCTATCCAAATCCGCTAAATTGGTAACTCGATAAAGCGATTCGTCTCTATCAGTATCATAGGACACAAAAGTCAACTGAATTGGCAAATCTTTGTAGGTAAATGCGACATTCGGTTCTTTTTTAGGATTTGTCAATTTTCCAGAAAATGTCATGTAATAATAATCTGTCTTTCTAAGCTGGCATTTTTTTCCAGCAACCTGAACCTCTTCATTGACACGAACTTTCGGAAAAGCTACTTGGTCATAGGCTGAAACAGGACGTTCATTATTTTGGAAACGTTGACTAAAGTTCTCAAATAAATCATCCCATGTTGTCATCCAAGGGTCTTTTTTCTTCGGAAGATTGTGATTAATGCGGTCATAAATGTACTGATAAAATTCGCGCTTATCAGCTTCAGGAACTTCTGAAAATTGAACGCCGTAGCGCCAACCATTATCAATCGCAAAAACACGAACAACATGACCTTTTACCCTCGCATGGTAATCACGTGATTGCAAATTAAGCGTCAGTTCTTTTTCTTTCGGCAAATACAATGGTAAATCCGTATAGAATGAAATCCCCGTTTCTGAAATATCACAGACTCTCACTTGGTAAGAATCATCATCAACCTCAATAACCATAGCTTCATCAACAGTAAAACGCTCACTTGAGCGATAAATCGGACGACCAAGCGCACAGAAAATCGCAAAGGTCAAATTGATGATATGATAAATCAACCAAAAACTGATAATACTTCCATAAAAAAGCTCTGAACCAAATTTTCCATAGTTAAAAGTTACCAAACCATAAACGGCTAATACCCATAAAACAAGATAAGGAATCGCATAAAGGTACAACGTCCACGACGTATAATTTCCCTTACGTGTCACCTTAAATTTTGTATTGCTAATGCCAAAGGACTCCAACATCATGGGAATAAACAAATACGGAGCAAAAATCGTTTCTACAATTTCTCCCCAAACCTGTGTTTGGTATTGTTTTGAGACTTCTCGCATTGACAAGCGTGTCAATGCGAAACTTGGCAACCAGAATAGGAACAGTAGCCAGATATTTGACACCACCACACGCACATGGAAAACCGTATATAAAATCGGTGCCAAGATAAACAATAACCGTCTAAAGAAAGACCACCAATAAAGATAGCCATTAATATAAACAATTCTTTGCCCCATTGTCAATTTGGGATTAAAGAAGATATTCATATTGTAGCTACTGCGAATAACGCCACGTCCCCAGCGCACGCGCTGTTTGATGACACTCTTCAAATCTGTTGGCGTTAACCCGCTAGCCATTGAACTTTTCGTCGAATAATTTACATAACCAGCCGCATTGATCCGAACACCTAGCTCGAAATCCTCCGTAATGGTATCTGTCGGAAAACCACCAACATCTTCAATCGCCTTTCGGAAAATAAGTGTATTAGACCCCGTATAAAGCGCTGCACCGTGCGAATTATTGAAAACATTAATTTCTTTGGAAAAGAAATCTTGTTCGTTTGGTAAGGTTGATTCTGAAAACAAGTTAAATTGGAAAATATCAGCATTGTAAAAACTTTGTGGCGTTTGAATCAAACCAATTTTTGACTTATCATAATCGTCACCATTTTCATAAGCCTCAACTTGTTCAACAAAATAAGGCACAGTTTCCAACAGGAATTCACGATAAGGAATCATATCCGCATCAAATGTCGCCACCAAAGGTGATGACGTCTGACGTAAAGCATTATTGTAGTTTCCTGATTTGGCATCTTTATTATCCGCCAAACCAAAATAACCAACACCAAGCTCATCAGCCAATTTGGCAACTTCTAGACGATTGGTATCATCACAGACGTAGATATGCACCTTAGACTTATCAGGATATTCCATAAAAGTGCAGGCATTAATCGTCTTATAAAGCAACTCTGGATCCTCATTATGCGTTGCAATCAAAACATCCACATCTGGGTAACGCTCCTTAGCAATCTCAGGCTTTTCAAGCTTAAAGTCCTTTTGCTTATTCCAAATGAGAATGTAGCCTGTAATGGCTGAAACTACCTCACTTCCCCACAATAAAATCCCAAAGATCAGCGCAAACCATGAATCATGCCACGGAATAGTCGCCACCAAACGCCAAGTTAAATAAAAGGCAGTCGTTACAAATGCAACGAAATAGAGTATCCTCTTACTAGTCTTCATTCTCACCTCCACTAAAAATCAAATGTTTTTGCACAAAATAACTGACAATGAAAAGTGTACCGTCAACTAAAATCTTCACCAATGAAATTGGCAGCGTCGTCAAGGCATTTCCTAGAACTGTTACCAATAAACTTGACAAAACAATCTGTACTACCACCAAAGTGAAGTATTTTATCGCACTATTTGATTGACCTCGTTTAAAGACCACCTTACGATTCAAGGTGAAATTAACAACAGATGATATCACACGCGCTAAAATCGAAGCTAACGTCACCGCACTAAAACTCAATCCATTAAACAAAGAAATTAAAATCGTAAAAGCAACAATATCAACCAAGAAGGAAAACAATGATGAAAAAATGTACTTGAAGAAAACCTTGTAAATTCTAATCGAGTCACGAATCACATCAAAATGCGACGACTGATTTTCATCCAAATAAATCGTTGCAATGCCAACTTCACGAATCAGAATATGGTCCTCTTTTGCCTCAAGTAACATATTCATCTCAAAATCATATCGTTCACCCTCCACGGTTAAGAGTTTTGGCAACCATGACATAGGAATCACACGAAGTCCCGTTTGCGTATCAGAAACGTTCACACCTGTCATAGCCCCCAAGACGTCTCTTGTCAATAAATTTCCAAATTTACTACGTAAAGGAACAGATTTTTCAAATGTTCTAACACCCAGCACCAAACTATCAGGATGTTGCAAAAATTCAGCCAAACATTTCATCATGTCTTCGTAGGTGTGTTGACCATCAGAATCAATCGTCACAATTCCTTTGGCATTAGGAAAATTGTCCAAAATATATGAAATAGCCGTTTTTAAAGCACGACCTTTTCCTTTATTATCAGCATGTCTTTGCAAATGACAAGCATAGTTACTCTGCGCTATTGCAAATAACGGTGCAAAATCAGCTCCACTACCGTCATCGACTAGAATAATGTCAAACATTTGATTTTCCTTATCCCGAATATTTTTCAAAAGTTCCAACAAACGGTCATCAGGTTCATAGGCAGGAATGACAATAACAACATCTTGAAACATCATCGACGTTCTCCTTTATGACTTTTATTTTCGTACATTTTCTTATCAGCTATTGCAAA
>CAKQDX010000009.1 GCA_934229725.1 uncultured Streptococcus sp. | reverse complement strand
ATCTTCATAAGTTAATTTCATAATAAAAACACCCCAAAAGTTAGATTTTTTCTGTCTAACTTTTGGGGTGCAGTTCAAAAAGACCTTGTTCTTTTTTTCAATTAAGCTTTGTTTGCTCTCAATCACAGATTGATTCGCAGGCACTGACTATTTATTGGGGGACAAAAAAACAAGATCCTCAAAGGACCTTGTTTTAATAAGCTAATTAAGCTTTGTTTGCTGAACCGAATACGTCGATACGTTCTTCAACAGCTTCTGTAATTGCTTCGAAACCAGGTTTCAAGAATTTACGTGGGTCAAAGAGTTTCTTCTTGTCGTATTCTGCTTCATTTGCTTCATATTCAGCAACAAATTTACGTGTTGCTTTAGCAAATGCGATTTGACATTCAGTGTTAACGTTAACTTTAGCAACACCAAGTTTGATAGCTGCTTGGATTTGATCGTCAGGAATACCTGATCCACCGTGCAATACGATTGGGAAGTTAGGAACAGCTTCTGTCAATTTTTGCAAGTGATCAAGGTGAAGACCATTCCAGTTTTCTGGGTAAGGACCGTGGATGTTACCGATACCTGCTGCAAGGAAGTCGATACCAGTTGCAACCATAGCTTTAGCATCTTCGATTGGTGCCAATTCACCGTCACCGATGATACCATCTTCTTCACCACCGATTGTACCAACTTCAGCTTCAACTGATACACCGTTAGCATGTGCAAATTCAACAACTTTAGCTGCTTTTTCAAGGTTTTCTTCAACTGGAAGGTGAGATCCATCGAACATAACTGAAGTGTATCCTTCACGAATACATTCCAAAGCATCGTTGTAATGACCGTGGTCAAGGTGAATAGCAACTGGTACAGTGATACCCATTGATTCTACCAAATCTTCGATAAGAGCTTTACACAATTTGTAACCACCCATGTACTTAGCAGCACCCATTGAAGTTTGGATAAGCACTGGAGCTTGTTTAGCTTCTGCTGCACGCAAGATAGCTTGAGTCCACTCAAGGTTGTTTGTGTTAAATCCACCGACTGCGTAACCATTGTCACGAGCTGCTTGGACAAATTTTTCTGCTGAAACGATTGCCATTATAAAGGCCTCCTATATTTTTTTGGGTTTGAACCCGTTTACATGTTTATTCTATCACAATTAGATTCAAAAAACTAGCTTTTCTACAATTTGTAAGCGTTTTGATTTTTTAATACAAAAAAACCAGTCAACCGACTGGTTACTCTGCGGAAAGAGGGACTTGAACCCTCACGACCTAAAGCGGTCACAGGATCCTTAGTCCTGCGCGTCTGCCAATTCCGCCATTTCCGCTAACAACATTAACTATTATATCAAGCCTGACAACTTCTGTCAACACTTTTTGAAAAGTTTTTAACTAAACTTTCCATTGCCTCATTTGAAACAACTACTATATAATACCATTTGTTGTCGAGTATCGTCAATACCTTTTTCAACTGTTTTTTTAAATATTTCACTTCAAAATTATATAAACCTTCAAGCTCAATCAAAAACTAATCGAATTTTACTTTCAATGCTTCCAGCTTCTCTTTAAGAGGAGCTAAGTAAATTTCTTCTCCAAATCCACGTGATTTTAAACCATCCTCTGCACAAACCAATAACGCTTCTGTTAAAGGTAAAATCAGTTCAAGGTCTGCCTTAGCAATTAGATTTTTCGAAAATAAACGACGAATTCTCGGATAATCAAAGTCAAAAGCTTCAAAAAATGGAGAATCTTTTAAAATCTTTTCTAAACGTTCTAAATTGACTAACAGCCCCAGATGAAAGGCTGCTGGTGAGAAAGTCGCTGAAAAAGGTTGTGTACAAACACTTCGAAATTCAATCGTTCCTCTAGTCGTTAAATCTTGAAATTGATAAGATCGATGCGTTGTAAAGTCTTCCTCACTCGGCTTAATCGTAACTTCTTTACCATGAATAGACCAGGCTGTAATAGCTGGTTTATTCAAATAATCTTTAGCTCTTATCGGTTCAAAATAGTAGGTTTCCTCAGCCCGTTTTGCAGTAAAAATCGCTGTCTCAGATAAATAAGAAAAATAATCATCCTCATTCTTGAACACTCTTGGAAAAATCCCTGCATTTTCTTCAAAGACACCATGCATGGAATTCTCCCAAAAAACATCCCTCGAAATCGCTAAATCCCAATCAGAATCCCAAAATTCCGAATTAGCAAATAATACCGCTTTAGGACCCTCAATCTGATTAAAAGCATTTAGAACTCTTAAATAGGAAACCTTGGAGACATCCAACTGCACCTGACTCCCACAGATAAAAGACCCGTATTCCGGGTAATTATGGAAGAAAGGATTATTTTTGGCTTTAGAAAGCTCAAGAAAATCCATAAGCATCTCATAACGAGGTGATTTTACCGGACTATTATCATTTTTAGCCCAGTTAGGATTAACTCCCCAACCTTGCAACTCATGGTTATGATTACGCAGGTATGGTTGAATTATACTAAGGTAAGTATCCAGACGTTCTTCAACCTCAGCAATCCGACTAGCCTTGGCAAACGCAAATTCAATCGTATTGTATGAGACTTCAAAAAGAATCATATCTCCAGAAGCTTGCTCAATAAGCTGAATAGGATTATTATCAGAATCAAATTTATCTGCTTTAAAGTCAAAATTATCAATAAGATAGATTAAAAGTTGTTTTGTAAGAGAGACATCCGTAGCGTTCCCGCTCAAATTAACAACAGGGTATTCCAACTCGATTCCTACAAATAGTTCGGGTTGTTCCTTGATTGGCAAATAATACCTTTGTTTAAGAAGTTCCTTGGCTGTTGTCAAAATAATATTCCCCTTTAAAAAAATAAGTTTATCCCATTATATCAAAATATTCAGACGATTTATAGACTAAAAAACGCCTGCTTACGAAAAACAACCGTATTATCTTTCGTAAACAAGCGTTACATGCTTATTTATTCCCATTTTATGATGAGTGTTCCCGCTAGGCGAACGCCCAGCGGTAGACCAGAGCTAGACTAAGAAAAGCAAAGCTATTCCATCATCATAACACTCAACAAAATTGATAAAAATTAAACAAGTTCGATGATTGCCATTGGGGCAGCATCGCCACGACGTGGTTCTGTTTTAAGGATACGAGTGTATCCACCGTTACGTTCAGCATAACGAGGTGCGATTTCTGAGAAAAGTTTTTGAAGAGCAGTTACTGAAGTATATTTGTCAGTTGCTTCATCATAGCTTTCAGATGCAATTTCGTTACGTACAAATGCAGCTGCTTGACGACGTGCGTGCAAATCACCACGTTTACCAAGAGTAATCATTTTTTCAACTGTTTTACGGATTTCTTTAGCACGTGCTTCAGTTGTAACGATTGCTTCGTTAATGATAAGATCTGTAGTCAAATCACGAAGAACCGCTTTACGCTGTGAGCTTGTGCGTCCAAGTTTACGGTAAGCCATGTTATCCTCCTATATTATTATTTATCGTTTTTAAGTCCAAGTCCAAGATCAGCTAATTTAACTTTAACTTCTTCAAGAGATTTACGACCAAGGTTACGGACTTTCATCATTTCAGGCTCAGTTTTTTCTGTCAAATCATGAACGGTATTAATACCGGCACGTTTCAAACAGTTATATGAGCGGACAGACAAATCAAGTTCTTCGATGGTACGGTCAAGCACTTTTTCATCGTTCACTTTCTCAGTTTCCTTCATTACATCTGTAGCTTTAGCCACATCAGTAAGGTCAGTAAACAAGTTTAAGTGTTCAATCAAAACGCGAGCTGAAAGACCGAGGGCATCTTCAGGAATGATTGTTCCGTTTGTCATGATTTCGATTGTCAATTTATCAAAACCATCGTTACTACCTACACGAGCAGGTTCAACTTGATAATTGACTTTATTCACTGGTGTGTAGATTGAATCTACAGCCAATGTTCCCACTGGTGCATCATCTTTCTTATTTTCATCTGCTGGAACATAACCACGGTTTGTAGCTACTGTCATAGTTGCTTTCAATGAAGCACCATCAGCGATAGTGAAAAGATAATGATCAGGGTTAACAATTTCAATATCACTATCAGTCAAGATATCCCCAGCAGTTACTTCAGCTGGACCTTGAACATCTAGTTCAATTGTTTTTTCGTCTTCGACGTAAGATTTTACAGCAAGACCCTTAACATTAAGGATAATTTGCATCACGTCTTCACGGACGCCTGGTACGGTATCAAATTCGTGGAGTACTCCATCAATCTTAATTGATGTTACGGCAGCACCTGGAAGTGATGACAAAAGTACACGACGAAGAGAGTTACCCAAAGTTGTACCATAACCACGTTCTAGTGGTTCGATGACAAATTTGCCGTAATCTTTATTTTCATCAATTTTTGTTATTATTGGTTTTTCAAACTCAATCATTTATTATACTCCCTCGAAACGAACCTTGTGTACTATTGTTATTAAAGATTACACACGACGACGTTTTGGAGGACGAGCACCATTATGTGGTACAGGAGTTACATCACGGATTGCAGTTACTTCAAGACCAGCAGCAGCAAGAGCACGGATAGCAGACTCACGACCTGAACCAGGACCTTTAACAGTTACTTCGACTGTCTTAAGACCATGTTCTTGTGCAGATTTAGCAGCAGCTTCTGAAGCCATTTGGGCAGCAAATGGTGTAGATTTACGAGAACCTTTGAAACCAAGAGCACCAGCTGATGACCAAGCTACAGCATTACCATGCACATCTGTAATCATAACAATAGTGTTATTGAAAGTAGCGTGAATGTGAGCAATACCAGATTCGATATTCTTTTTCACACGACGTTTACGTGTTGGTTTAGCCAATGTTTTTACCTCCTATTTTATTTTAAATTATTTTTTCTTACCTGCAATCGCAACAGCTTTACCTTTACGAGTGCGGGCATTGTTTTTAGTGTTTTGTCCACGGACAGGAAGTCCACGACGGTGACGGATACCACGGTATGAACCGATTTCCATCAAACGCTTGATGTTAAGGTTTACTTCACGACGAAGGTCACCTTCAACTTTAATTGCATCCACTTCACGACGGATAGCGTCTTCTTGATCATTTGTCAAATCTTTAACGCGGATGTCTTCAGAAACACCTGCAGCAGCCAAGATTTTCTTAGATGTTGTAAGTCCGATACCGTATACGTAAGTAAGTGAAATTACTACACGTTTATCATTTGGAATGTCAACTCCAGCAATACGAGCCATGATTTCTCCTTTCTATATTATCCTTGACGTTGTTTGTGTTTTGGATTTGTTGGACAAATTACCATAACACGACCGTTACGACGAATAACTTTACAGTATTCGCAAATTGGTTTAACCGATGGTCTTACCTTCATGTTTTAATCCCTCCAATTATTTCGATTATTTAAAGCGGTATGTGATGCGTCCACGTGTCAAATCATAAGGACTCATTTCAACAGTCACACGGTCACCGACCAAAATACGAATGTAGTTTTTACGGATTTTACCAGAAACTGTCGCCAAAATTTGGTGTCCATTTTCCAATTCAACAGTAAACATAGCATTAGGCATAGTTTCTACAACTTTACCTTCAATTTCAATCACGTCTTCTTTTGCCACGCAAAAGTACCCCCTAAAATTTCGATTTGATTTCCTCTGAGCACAGAGGTAACAATTATAAGTCAGACTAAAGTATTATATCATGCTTGAGTCTGATACGCAAGTAAGATTAAATAATTATTTAATTGCTGCAATCGCTTTTTTAACATCAGCGAATACATCTTCAATATCTTGATTACCTTGAATATCTGATACAAGGCCAAGCTCACGATAGTGTGCAATGATTGGCTCACCTTGAGCAATGTTAACATCAAGACGACGTTTTACCGTTTCAGGTTTGTCATCTTCACGTTGGTAATAGTCTTCTTCCTTGTAGTCAGCTGGTGGGTTGAATACTTTATGGTAAGTTTCACCTGTTTTGCGGTGAATAATACGACCACTCAAGCGTTCAAGAAGGCAAGATGGATCCACTTCGATATTGATTACTCCATCAAGCTCCAAACCAAGATCAACCAAGATTTGATCCAAGGCATGAGCTTGTTCGATCGTGCGAGGAAAACCATCCAAAAGGAATCCTTTTTCCTTAATGTCGTCTTGAGCCAAACGTTCTTTTACAATCCCGTTTGTCACTTCATCTGGAACCAATTCACCTTTATCAATGAATGATTTTGCCAAAGTTCCCATTTCTGTTTGGTTAGCCATAGCAGCACGGAACATATCACCAGTTGAGATGTGAGCTACACCAAATTCTTCAACAATTTTTGCAGCTTGTGTCCCTTTACCAGCGCCTGGTAGACCCATAATTAAAAGATTCATCTTACGAACTCCTTATTTTTGTTTTCAAATAACTCTATCAAGATTTAATAGACTTGGTAGAGTTATCAAAAAACAAAAGAGAAGGGGCAGAAAGCAATCTTTCTTTCCCTCTCGATTGTTCATGAGAAGACTTAGTCTTCGAGATTCATAAATCCAACATATTGACGTTTCAAAAGGTAACCTTCAAGTTGTTTCATACCTTCAATACCAGTTGAAATCAAGATCAAGAGTGATGTACCACCAAGTGCAATTGAGCTTGTGAGGTGCATAAACTGTTGAGCCGCAATTGGAGCCAATGAAATAAATGCGAGAAATACAGCCCCGATTGTTGCCAATCTCTTAAGTAATGAAGACATGTACTTTTCAGTCTCACGACCTGGACGAACGCTAGGAATGTAAGACCCATTCTTTTGAAGATTCTCAGCAGTTTTTTCAGGATTAACTTGGACAAATGTGTAGAAGAATGAGAACAAGATAATCAATACCGCATAGGTAATCATTCCACTAGGTGTATTATACGAGAGTAGTCCTTGTAAATGAGATAACCACGAAACCTTCGAGAAGAATGGAAGAATCGTACTTGGAATTGTCGTAATCGAGCTAGCAAAGATAACGGGAATAACACCAGCTGGATTGACTTTCAAAGGTAAGTATGAACTCGTTGGAGCCCCTTGAACCAATTTCGTATATTGAATTGGAATTTGATACTCTGCTTGTTGTACAAATGTCGTAAAGAAGACAATCGCCAAACCTACCACAATCAACAATGCAACGATGATATATGAACGAGTCAAATCTCCAGAACGAACATTGACAAAGAAATCCTCATAAATCGTAGAGAACATCTTAGGAATGGAAGCAATGATACCAGAAAAGATAATCATTGACACACCATTACCAAAGCCCTTATCAGTAATTTGTTCACCAAGCCATGTCACAATTATGCTACCAGCAGTTAAAATTGTCCCAATCAATAGATAGGTTGAAACATTAGGTGTCTTAACCAATGAAATTGATGAGAGTGTATTGAAACTAGCTGTAATACCAATCGATTGAACAAATGCTAAAACAAGAGTAATATAACGAGTCGCCTGATTTAATTTACGACGGCCAACTTCACCCTGTTTACCCCACTCCACAAATTTTGGATAGATATCCATCTGCAAAAGTTGGACAATGATTGATGCCGTAATGTAAGGACTAACCCCCATCGAGAAGATAGAGAAGTTATTCATAGCATTACCTGACACCAAGTTAAGCATGTTCAGGAAAGGTAAATCACTTAATTGTTTCAAACTTTCCGCATTGATACCAGGAACAGTTACATGAGTTCCTACACGAAAAACGAAAATAATGAAGATTGTAAATAGAACCTTATTACGAACGTTTTTGACTTTCAATGCGTCTTTTAATAGTTTAAAGAACATAATGAGTTACCCCTCATTAGATGACTTCAATTGAACCACCTTTAGCAGTGATAGCTGCTTCAGCAGATTTAGAGAATTTAGCTGCTTTAACAGTCAATTTCTTAGTCAATTCGCCGTTACCAAGAACTTTAACACCTGATTTTTCAGCACGAACGATTCCAGCTTCTTTAAGAACTGCTGGAGTTACTTCTGTACCATCTTCAAAGACGTTCAATTGATCAAGGTTTACAAGTGCGTATTCTTTAGCGTTGATGTTAGTGAATCCACGTTTTGGAAGACGACGGAACAATGGAGTTTGTCCACCTTCAAATCCTGGACGTACGCCACCACCACTACGAGCTTTTTGACCTTTTTGACCACGGCCTGAAGTTTTACCGTTACCAGATGAAGTACCACGACCTACACGGTTACGGACTTTACGAGAACCTTCAGCAGGTTTCAATTCATGAAGTTTCATTATTATTTTTCTCCTCTTTTTGTAAAATGCTAGCGCCTCTAACCAAGTAAGGTAGCTTGATTAAAAACTCGCCTATACATGAAATTCAGTTTAAGTCGCAAGGCAACCCTTACGACTTAAATCATTTTTTATTTAACGTCTTCAACAGTTACCAAGTGAGAAACTGCGTTGACCATACCACGGATAGCAGCGTTGTCTTCTTTAACAACTGAGCTATTCAATTTACCAAGTCCAAGGGCAACAACTGTTTTACGTTGTTCTGGTTTGCGTCCGATTGGAGACTTAGTCAAAGTAATTTTAATTTGAGCCATTATAATCTCCTTTCTTATGCCAAGTCAGATACTGAGATGCCACGGAGAGCAGCAACGTCTTCAGCACGTTTAAGTTGTTTCAATCCTTCAACAGTCGCACGAACGATGTTGATTGGAGTGTTTGAACCAAGAGATTTAGATGTTACATCAGCAACACCAGCCAATTCGATGACGGCACGAACTGCACCACCAGCGGCAACCCCAGCCCCTTCAACAGCTGGTTTCAACAATACTTTCGCTCCACCAAATTCTGAACGAACTTCGTGAGGAATAGTTGTACCAACCATAGGAACTTCGATAAGGTTTTTCTTAGCTGCTTCAACTGCTTTACGGATAGCTTCTGGAACCTCTTGAGATTTACCAGTACCAAATCCTACGCGACCATTACGGTCACCAACAACAACAAGAGCAGCAAAACGCATGTTGCGTCCACCTTTTACAACTTTAGTAACACGGTTGATAGCAACTACGCGCTCTTCAAGTTCTACTGCATTATCTTTAAATGCCATTATTAAGTGTCCTCCCTATTAGAATTTCAATCCGTTTTCACGAGCTGAGTCAGCCAAAGCTTTAACACGTCCGTGATAGAGATATCCACCGCGGTCAAACACCACTTCAGAAATACCTTTAGCTACTGCGCGTTCAGCAACAAGTTTACCGACAACAACGGCTTGTTCTGTTTTAGTTCCTTTAGAAACTTCTTTATCAAGAGTTGATGCACTTGCGAGCGTTACACCCGCTACGTCATCAATAACTTGAGCGTAGATGCCTGTATTAGAACGGAAAATGTTCAAACGTGGGCGATCAGCAGTTCCAGAGAGTTTTCCGCGAACGCGACGGTGGCGTTTTTGGCGGAGTTTGTTTTTATCTGGTTTCGAAATCACAATTTTCACCTCTTATTTATAATGCTTGCTCATGAGAGCTTTTGGTAAATAGACAATCCTGAAAGAACTGCCACAAGGATAATATCCTATTATTTACCAGTTTTACCTTCTTTACGACGTACGTATTCACCAACGTAACGGATACCTTTACCTTTGTAAGGTTCTGGTGAACGAAGGCCACGGATGTAAGCTGCTGTTTGGCCAACAACTTCTTTGTTAATACCGTTAACGACGATTGAAGTTGCAGATGGTACTTCAAAAGTAATACCTTCTGGAGCTTCAACTTCGTCTTGGTGAGATTTACCAACTGAAAGAACAAGTTTTGAACCTTGGAGTTGGGCACGGTATCCGACACCGCGCATTTCAAGTTCTTTTTTGAAACCTTCAGAAACACCAACAACCATGTTATTCAAGTTAGCACGTGAAGTACCGTGGATTGTTTTGTTTTCTTTTGAGTCGTTTGGACGGTGAAGTGTAACTTCGTTACCTTCAACTTTGATTTCAATGTTTTTGTTAAACTCACGAGTGAGTTCGCCTTTAGGTCCTTTAACAGTAACAACATTATTGTTGTTTGTTACTTCAACACCAGCAGGCAAAGTAATAACTTTATTACCAATACGTGACATAGTATTTAATTCTCCTGTTAGATTATCAAGCCACAAAGTGACTAGTTTTCACGGGGATGAGTTTCATCGAATATAATCAACGAAACTCGCACAAATCATTTGATATAAGTGCTTAGTATCAGCTTCTTACCAAACGTAAGCGATAACTTCTCCACCAACGTTCTTTTGACGAGCTTCTTTGTCAGTCAAAAGACCTTCTGATGTAGAGATAATCGCAATTCCAAGTCCATTAAGAACTTTAGGAACATCTTCACGTTTAGAGTAAACACGAAGACCTGGTTTAGAGATACGTTTCAAGTTAGTGATAACACGTTCACCGTTTTGTCCATATTTCAAGAACACACGGATGATACCTTGTTTATCATCTTCAATAACTTCAACGTTTTTTACAAAACCTTCACGTTTAAGGATATCAGCAATACCTTTTTTGATGTTTGATGCAGGTACTTCAAGTACTTCGTGTTTAGCTTGGTTAGCGTTACGAATACGTGTCAAGAAATCTGCAATTGGGTCAGTCATAACCATTTTATATTTTCTCCTCTTACTAGTAGTTTGAATTGTTCACTTGCTAGTTAATGATTGAGCTGGGCTCAAATAATATTTTTAATACATTCAAACAAGATAATTCTAATTCAAATGCATCATCATTTTACCAAGAAGCTTTGGTAACACCTGGAATTTGACCTTTGTAAGCCAATTCACGGAAGCAAACACGGCAAAGTTTAAATTTGCGATAAACTGAGTGTGGACGTCCACAACGTTCGCAACGAGTGTAAGCTTGCGTAGAGAACTTCGCAGGGCGTTTGTTCTTAGCAATCATTGATTTTTTAGCCAATTTATTTACCTCCTAGATTATTTTGCAAAAGGCATTCCAAGGCCTTTAAGCAATTCACGACCTTCTTCGTCAGTGTTAGCAGTAGTTACGATAACGATATCCATACCACGTACTTTATCAACATCGTCGAAGTTGATTTCTGGGAAGATAAGTTGTTCTTTAACACCAAGTGTGTAGTTACCACGTCCATCAAATGATTTAGTTGGAACACCATGGAAGTCACGAACACGTGGAAGTGAAACTGATACCAATTTATCCAAGAATTCGTACATGCGTTCACCACGAAGGGTAACTTTAGCACCGATCGCTACACCTTCACGAAGACGGAAGCCAGCGATTGATTTCTTAGCTTTAGTAATCAATGGTTTTTGACCTGAAATAAGTGCCAACTCAGCAGCAGCTTTTTCAAGAGTTTTAGCGTTGTTTACAGCTTCACCAACACCCATGTTGATAACGATTTTATCAACTTTTGGCACAGCCATAACTGAAGAATAGTTAAATTTTTCAGTCAAAGCAGGAATTACTTCGTTAGTGTATTTTTCTTTAAGACGGTTAGCCATTTAATACTTTCTCCTTTCCTTCGTGATTAGTCAAGCACTTCGCCTGATTTTTTGTTGTAACGAACTTTTTTGCCGTCAACAACTTTGTAACCTACACGTCCAGCAACACCGTTCTTGTCAAGAACTTGAACGTTTGAAGCATGGATTGGTGCTTCTTTTTCCACGATAGCACCTTGAGGGTTTTCAGCTGATGGTTTTTGGTGTTTTTTGATGATTGCAACACCTTCAACAACAACTTTGTTTACTTTTGGAAGAGCCTTAAGAACTACTGCTTCAGTTCCTTTGTCTTTACCAGCAATAACGCGAACTTTATCGCCTTTTTTTACAAACATTGAGTATTTCTCCTATTATTTCTTACGCCCTATGGGCACCCTAGCTGAGCCAGGGGACTAAGTTTGTGTTTCGTTAGATTAAAGTACTTCTGGCGCCAAAGATACGATACGCATGTATCCACCTTCACGCAATTCACGTGCAACAGGGCCAAAGATACGAGTTCCACGAGGAGTTTTGTCATCGCGGATGATTACTGCAGCGTTGTCATCAAACTTGATGTATGAACCGTCTGGACGGCGAGCACCAGTTTTTGTACGAACGATAACAGCTTTAACAACATCACCTTTTTTAACAGCTCCACCTGGTGTAGCTTGTTTTACAGTTGCAACGATTACGTCGCCGATGTTAGCGAATTTACGTCCTGAACCACCAAGAACTTTGATAGTCAAGATTTCACGAGCACCGCTATTATCAGCAACTTTCAAGCGACTTTCTTGTTGAATCATTTCAATTGTCTCCTTTTAGTTTTATTAGATAATAACAGCTTTTTCCACAACTTCTACAAGACGGAAGCGTTTTGTAGCTGAAAGTGGGCGAGTTTCCATGATACGAACGATATCGCCTTCTTTAGCAACGTTGTTTTCATCATGTGCTTTGTATTTTTTAGAATAGTTGATACGTTTACCATAGACTGGGTGGTTACGTTTCGTTTCAACTACAACTGTGATTGTTTTATCCATCTTGTCAGATACTACACGTCCAACAAGGGTTTTACGTTGATTACGTTCCATTATTAGAATTGCTCCTTTCCCAATCTATTATTTGATTTCAGATTGCACTGTTTTAACACGTGCAATTTGTTTCTTCACTTCGTTCAAACGAGCAGTTTGATCAAGTTGACCTGCTGCAGCTTGGAAACGAAGGTCGAAAAGTTCTTTCTTAAGTTCGTTTTCTTTTTTAGCAAGCTCTTCTTGAGACAAGCCACGAAGCTCAGCAACAAACTTTTTGATTTCTTCAAGTTTCATGTCTTCTCCTTATTCTGCTTCACGTTTCACGAATTTACATTTAACTGGCAATTTGTGGCTAGCAAGACGAAGTGCTTCACGTGCAACCTCTTCAGGTACACCTGCAATTTCGAACATTACTTTACCACGTTTAACTGGTGCTACCCAACCTTCAGGTGCCCCTTTACCAGAACCCATACGTACACCGATAGCTTTAGCAGTGTATGATTTGTGTGGGAAGATCTTAATCCAAACCTTACCACCACGTTTCATGTAACGAGTCATGGCAATACGAGCAGCCTCGATTTGACGGTTTGTAATCCAGTGGCTAGTTGTAGCTTGAAGTCCGTATTCACCGAATGCTACTTCTTTACCACCTTTAGCCTCACCGCGCATTTTTCCACGGAATTCACGACGGTGTTTAACACGTTTAGGTACTAACATTTGTTATTTGCCTCCTTTAGTGTTTTTACGAGCTGGAAGAACTTCTCCACGGTAGATCCAAACTTTAACACCAAGTTTACCGTAAGTTGTGTCAGCTTCTTCCCAAGCATAATCGATATCAGCGCGAAGTGTATGAAGTGGAACTGTACCTTCAGAATATCCTTCTGCACGGGCAATATCGGCACCGTTCAAACGACCAGATACTTGAGTTTTAATTCCTTTAGCTCCGGCACGCATTGTACGTTGGATAGCTTGTTTTTGTGCACGACGGAAAGCAACACGTTGCTCAAGTTGACGAGCAATAGTTTCACCAACAAGATGAGCGTCCAAATCAGGTTTCTTGATTTCAACAATGTTGATGTGTACTTGTTTTCCAGTCAATTTGTTAAGTTGAGCGCGAAGAGCGTCAACATTTGATCCACCTTTACCGATAACCATACCTGGTTTTGCAGTGTGAAGTGAAACAATAACTTTGTTTACAGCACGTTCGATTTCAATAGTTGAAACTGAAGCGTCTGCAAGTTCTTTTTGAATAAATTTGCGGATTGCCAAATCTTCGTGAAGGTAATCTGCGTATTCTTTTTCAGCATACCATTTCGCATCCCAGTCACGGATGATCCCGACACGCATACCAATTGGATGTACTTTTTGACCCACGAGTTTACCTCCTTATTTTTCTGACACAACTACTGTTACGTGAGTTGTGCGTTTGTTGATTGGTGAAGCTGAACCTTTCGCACGTGGACGGAAACGTTTCATTGTTGGTCCTTCGTTTGCGAATGTTTCAGATACTACCAAGTTAGCTTTTTCCAAACCAAAGTTGTTTTCTGCGTTAGCGATAGCAGAGTTAAGAGTTTTCTCAACGATACGAGCTGCTTTGTTTGGAGTGAATTTCAAGATTGCGATTGCATCAGCAACGTTCTTACCACGGATAAGATCAAGAACAAGACGTGTTTTACGAGGTGAAACACGCACTGTACGAGCCATTGCTTTAGCTGAAGTAATTTCTGCCATTGTGTCCTCCTCCTATTAACGACGTGTTTTCTTATCGTCAGCTGCGTGACCTTTGTAAGTACGAGTTGGTGCAAATTCACCAAGTTTGTGACCTACCATGTCTTCTTGGATGTAAACAGGAACGTGTTTACGTCCATCATAAACTGCGATAGTGTATCCGATGAAACTTGGGAAAATCGTTGAACGACGTGACCAAGTTTTAATTACTTTTTTCTTTTCGTCATTTGCTTGAGCTTCAACTTTTTTCATCAAATGCTCATCGACGAAAGGTCCTTTTTTAAGACTACGTCCCATTTTGTAGTTTTCTCCTTTAAATTAAATGTACCACAGCGGCTTGCGCTGAGCGCTACCGAGTTGGCGGATAATATGTGCTAAGCGACTAAATTATTTTTCGTTACGACGACGAACGATAAGTTTGTCAGATTTAGCTTTCTTGTTACGAGTTTTAAGACCAAGCGCAGGTTTACCCCATGGAGTAGATGGCGCTTTACGTCCAACTGGTGCTTTACCTTCACCACCACCGTGTGGGTGATCGTTAGGGTTCATTACAGAACCACGAACTGTTGGGCGAACACCTTTCCAGCGATTACGACCAGCTTTACCAAGGTTGATAAGTGATTGTTGTTCGTTACCGACAGTACCGATTGTTGCACGACATGTACCAAGAATCATACGAACTTCGCCTGATTGAAGACGAACAAGTACGTATTTACCTTCTTGACCCAAAACTTGAGCAGAAGCACCAGCGGCACGGATAAGTTCAGCACCTTTACCTGGTTGAAGCTCAATATTGTGAATAACTGTACCAACTGGGATGTTTGCAAGTGGAAGTGCGTTACCAATCTTGATATCCGCATCTGGACCTGAAACGATACGTTGACCTACTTCAAGACCTTTAGGTGCGATGATGTAAGCTTTAACCCCGTCAGTGTAGTGTACAAGAGCGATGTTTGCAGTACGGTTTGGATCATATTCAACAGTTTTAACAACTGCTTCAACGCCATCTTTATTACGTTTGAAGTCAATCAAACGGTAGTGACGTTTGTGTCCGCCACCTTGGTGACGTACAGTAATACGACCGTTATTGTTACGACCAGCTTTGTTCTTAAGAGAAACAAGCAATGATTTTTCAGGAGTGCTTGTAGTGATTTCTGCGAAATCCAAAGAAGTCATGTTACGACGGCCATTTGTCGTTGGTTTATAAACTTTAATACCCACGTTAATTTCTCCTTTGATTATTCAGCTTCAGCTGCAAACAACTCGATTGCTTTTGAATCAGCTGTAAGAGTGATGATAGCTTTTTTAGTTTTTGAAGTGAAACCAGTGTAACGTCCAACACGTTTTTGTTTTGGCTTAACAGTTACAGTGTTCACGCTAGCAACTTTAACACCTTCAAATGCAGCTTCAACTGCTTGTTTGATCAAGAGTTTGTGTGCACGTGTATCAACTTCGAAAGTGTATTTTCCTGCTTCAAGAGCAACCATAGATTTCTCAGTGATAACAGGTTTTTTGATTACGTCATACAAATTCATTATGCAAGAACCTCCTCGATTGATGAGATAGCTTCTTTAGTAACAAGAAGTTTATCTGCGTTTACGATGTCAAGTACACTTGCAGTTGCAGGAGTTGCAACAGTTACGTTTGCAAGGTTACGAGCTGAAAGTTCAGCGAATTTGTTTCCTTCTTCAACGATAACAAGTACTTTTGAATCGATGCTAAGAGCTGAAAGAACTTTTGCGAATTCAGCAGTTTTTGGAGCTGCAAATGAAAGAGCTTCAACTGCTACAAATTTATCTTCTGCAACTTTAGCTGAGTAAACAGATTTCAATGCAAGGCGACGAACTTTTTGTGGAAGTTTGTATCCGTATGAACGTGGAGTTGGTCCGAAGACAACACCACCGCCACGCCATTGTGGTGAGCGGATAGAACCTTGACGAGCACGTCCAGTTCCTTTTTGACGCCATGGTTTACGTCCACCACCTGATACTGCTGAACGGTTTTTAACCGCATGAGTACCTTGGCGAAGGCTAGCGCGTTGGCTGATTACGACATCAAATACTACTGATTCGTTTGGTTCGATACCGAAGATAGCGTCGTTAAGTTCAACTGAGCTAACTTCTTTACCAGTTTGGTCAAATAGTTTTACGTTTGCCATTTTTAACTGATTTCTCCTTTCTTATTATTTAGCAGCTTTAACTGCTGATTTGATAGTGATAAGAGATTTCTTAGCACCTGGTACGTTACCTTTGATGAGGATAACGTTTTTCTCTGGGATAACTTGTACAACTTCAAGGTTTTGAATTGTCACACGGTTGCCACCCATACGTCCTGCCAAGTGTTTGTTTTTGAAAACACGGTTAGGCGCAACAGGTCCCATTGAACCTGGACGACGGTGGTAACGAGAACCGTGAGCCATAGGTCCGCGTGATTGACCGTGGCGTTTGATAACACCTTGGAAACCTTTACCTTTTGAAGTACCAGTTACGTCAACAACATCTCCAGCTTCGAATGTGTCAACAGTGATTTCTGATCCAACTTCCAAGCCTTCAATGTTTTTGAATTCACGAATGAAGCGCTTAGGAGCTGTGTTAGCTTTCGCTACGTGGCCTTTGGCAGGTTTGTTGCTCAACACTTCGCGTTTGTCGTCAAAACCAACTTGAACTGCTTCGTAACCGTCTGTTTCAACAGTTTTAACTTGAAGCACAACGTTTGGAGTAGCTTCGATGACAGTAACAGGGATAAATTCACCTGCTTCAGTGAAGATTTGAGTCATTCCCACTTTTTTCCCTAAGATTCCTTTTGTCATGAGAAAATATTTCCTTTACTTTATTGTATTTCAAAAAGTTTTTTATGAGCGTTTTTTATGCTCAAAAAAGTTTTTAACGAGCGTTTTTTATGCTCAATCAAATCAAGCTTTAAATTAAAGTTTGATTTCTACGTTCACACCACTTGGAAGATCAAGTTTCATCAAAGCGTCAACTGTTTTTTGAGTTGGGTTGATGATGTCAATAAGACGTTTGTGTGTACGCATTTCAAATTGTTCGCGAGAATCTTTGTATTTGTGAGTCGCACGAATAATTGTGTAGAGACTACGTTCAGTTGGAAGTGGAACCGGTCCAGCAACTGTCGCACCTGTACGAGTTGCAGTTTCTACGATTTTTTCTGCCGCTGTATCAAGCGTACGGTGTTCGTAAGCTTTCAAACGGATACGAATTTTTTTGTTTGCCATTTTTTCTCCTCTTTCGTCTATTTAAGATAATAGGCTAGCTCCTCAAGAAAACCAACACGGATTGCGTGGCAGTGCAACCAGGCGTGTCGCAACCTCTTGTATCATAGCTAAGCGCTGTATTTACAGCACCATAATATAATAACAAAAGAACCCACTCATTGCAAGGTTTTTTTAAAATTTTTTTCCTTTTTCTTCCTTATTTTTCACAAAATCAAAAATCCATCCTTTAGATTGGATGGATTGTCTCATTCTTAACTGTTCTTATCCTTATAATCATATCCCATGTGTTCATAGGCTTTAGCCGTTGCAACACGTCCTGTTCGTGTGCGCATAATGAAACCTTTCTGGATAAGGTAGGGCTCATACATATCTTCTACCGTTTCTCGCTCTTCAGCAATATTCACTGACAAAGTACCTAAGCCAACGGGTCCTCCCCCATACATTTCAATCATCGTTCGGAGAATTTTTTGGTCAACATAGTCTAGTCCTTCGCGATCCACATCCAACATCGTCAATGCCTTATCCGCAATCTTATCATCAATGATGCCATTACCCATAATTTGTGCGTAATCCCGCACGCGCTTAAGTAGACGGTTGGCAATACGTGGCGTCCCTCTACTACGGCGTGCTAATTCCAAAGCAGCTTCTGGTGTTATGGTCATTTCAAAAATTTCCGATGTTCGTTCTACAATTTCTGTCAAATCAGGTAACTCGTAATATTCCATATGGCCATTAATCCCAAATCGAGCCCTCAAAGGATTTGACAACATACCTGCTCGTGTAGTTGCACCGACCAAGGTGAAAGGAGGTAACTCAAGATGGACACTACGACTCGTCTCACCAGCACCAATCATGATATCAATATAGTAATCTTCCATGGCACTATAAAGAACTTCTTCAACTGCCATTGGCATCCGATGAATCTCGTCAATAAATAAGATATCTCCTGGCTCTAGGTCATTGAGTATCGCAACCAAATCACCAGCTTTTTCAATAGCGGGTCCAGATGTTTGCTTCAAATTAACGCCCATCTCATTAGCAATGACAAACGCCATAGTCGTCTTACCTAAACCTGGAGGACCAAACAAAAGAGTGTGATCCAAGGCCTCATCACGAAGTTTAGCTGCTTCTATAAAAATTTTTAATTGGTCTTTAACCTTGTCTTGACCAATGTATTCCTTAAAATATTGAGGACGAAGGGTACGCTCAACATACTCTTCATCTCCTAATAAATCATTATCTAATATTCTTGCCATAGGCTTATTTTAGCACAAAACAAAAAACGCAGTCAAAATTTGTCATCAAAAAAGAAGACAGATACTGCCTTCTCTTTATATCATTTTTTACCACCTTTAACTGGCGACTTATCAGCTTGGGCAATGGCCTCTTTAATCGTATTGGTATATAATTTAGCACCACGGTTAATAGAGTCACTATCAGAGCCAAAGTGCACACCATCTGTGCCATTCCAAATAGAAATATTGTCCTTAGCCACTTGGTACCAATCAGCAACCGTTACAAAGTCGTATTTCTTAGCCATCTCCAATTCATACTTACGTAACTGAACCAAAGATGCAGCTTCACTTCCAGACTTACTACCATTATATGGTGTCACAAAGATGATATGGTGACCTTTAGGTAGATTTTTAATCATTTTATTAATAACCCCTTTATAGTCATCAATCTCGTTAACACCACCAGCAATAACAACATCCTTGGCAAGTGCATTACTATCTGCATAATTCTTAAGCAAATCATTGATTGTTGATAGGTTACGGCTGACAACTGCATCCATATAGACATTATCAATTTTCGATTCAATCTGATCCTTCGACCTAAGCGCAACAGAATCCCCTAGAATTGTCACTCCCTTATTAACACCAAAAGAAGTAGCCTGACTATGTTCCGCATTAGCACGTGTTAATTTCATCTTAGTCTGAGCTTGCGATAAGCCATTAGCTTGTAAATCTTTTTCAAAGTTCCCAACAGCCGGCGCAAAGAGAGAAATCAGCACCGTAATCAACGTGAGCCCACTAAAGACATAAAACACAATATTGCGATAAGGCGACAAATCCAAATCTATACCAAAAAGATTTGCTTTTCTTCCTGCAATAAATGGCTCTATTATATAGTAGGAAAGTGTTGCAAAAACAATTGATAAAATAGTGGTCACTATTACAGCAACAAGATTATTTGTTAATTGACTAAAGATAATATAGAGTGGCCAGTGGAAAAGATAAACACTATAACTAATCTCTGCCAAATAACTAATGACAGCAGGCTCTGATTTTCCAGGTAACTTTTCATGAAGAATACGCGCCGAATAAATCATGACAGATGTAAACAAACTAGCCAAAACAAAGCCAAATAAATAGGTAAGGCATTCTTCAAAATGAAGTACCAACCCTAACAATAATAATAGGGCAAAGCTTCCGACCATATACAGGACTGTCTTTTTCAAATCCCAAAGGCGAATATTTTTCTTAAACCTAGCAGTCGTCTCATGTACACCTGAAAGCGTCGCAAAAAGCGAACCCAAAAAGAAAGGATAGGCATGGGTGATTGATGAGAAGTATAGACGAGAAAAGCTATCAACAAAGAAAGCACTAATAAACATTGATAAGAAGCTTACCGCAAAACAAGTAAGCGAAACTATGAAAACTAGCCCTCTAAATTGATTTTGGTGCTTGACACGCTTAGCTAAGAACCAGAGCAAGGCTCCCCAGAGAATATAGTAGTGAACCTCGATAGCCAGACTCCACGTATGGAGATAAATATGCTGGTTAAACTGATTCTCATAATTTCCTCCGGTCCAAATTTCATAATAGTTAGTCACAAAACCAAGAACAGAGGTGATTTGACGTCCGATACCTGCTATGAAATCATTTCGAACTAGGAGTGCCAAGGGGGTACAGATAAGGACCATCAATACAAGCGGTGGTACTATCCGGTAAAAACGACGTCGCATAAAACCAAGATAATCAATACGATGTGTTCTAGACACTTCATCAATAAGAAGAGCTGTGATCAGATACCCCGAAAAAGTAAAGAAGACATCAACACCAATGAATCCCCCAGGAAGAACATTTGGGAAGAAATGATAAACAAGAACTAAGAGAAGTCCTGTTACACGAATATAAGAAAACCAGTTAATTCTCATCCTTTAAAAATCCCCTGTTTAAATTTTCCTTTGTAGGTAACTTTATTTTCAGTAGTTAATTTACCTTGACCATCAGCTTGACCAGACTTGAACTCTCCCACATAGGTCCAACCCTCATGAGATTTAAAGGTTCCTTGACCATTAAAGGAACCATTCTTAAACTCACCTGTATAGGTGTCGCCATTATCATAAGTCAGAGTTCCTTGACCATTTAAACGGTGGTTTTGCATTTGACCTTTATAGGTGATTTTAGTCCCATCAACCTTGATAGAGTGCTGTGTTTTTATAGTCACTAAAAACAAGGACAATGCGCAAAGAATAATAACTCCTACTGCGATACGTTCAAATCGATTACGATCAATCTCAATATTTTTAAGATCAATATTTTTGAAATCAAAATCTTTTAATTGTTTAAAATTCATTGTCTATCCTTAATCCATTGTAACCAATCTTGGCAACCTTCCATTACCAATTTGTATGTTTCTTCAAAGTCACCTGTATACCACGGGTCCGGAACTCCACCAGACCGAAAAAGCTTGATCTTATCATCATAACGTCCTGCAGATAATTGTAAAAGATCATCAACATTTGACTCATCCATTCCTAAAATCAAATCAGAAGATTCAAAATCTAACTGATTAATCTGCTGTGATCTCTTAGAAGGATCAAAAGAAATCGCATATTTTCTTAAAATTTTTTGCGTTCCCTGGTGAACTGGGTTTCCATGTTCCCATGAAGATGTTGCACGACTTTCAATCTGTAAAGCTTCCTCTTGATTAAGTGCTTTCATCACAAATTCTGCCATAGGGCTACGGCAAATGTTGCCTAAACAAACAAATACAATCTTCTTCATTATTCACCTCTTGTCAAAAATATTAAGAGATATAGTTACATACTTTACTACATTGAGAGTCCGCATTTGAAATAATAAAGTAAATGCTCACTCATTTTCATCTAATCAATCCATATTATACCGAAAAACTAATCAAATAGAAAGACTTCTTCCTTATTACTGTCGAAAATTTAGCAAGCACTGTTCCTAATAATTACCCGCCTCTGTCAGCCTTTACTAGGTTTAAGATTCAGAAAAAAAGAACCTATTTTCTAGATTCTTCCTTAATGTGTTATTAAATGTTTGACCAGACACTTTCAAGAATATTAGTTTGCTCACGATCTGGTCCTACTGAGAAGGTAGAAATACGTACACCAACCAATTCACTAACACGACGAACATAATTACGGGCATTTTCAGGAAGCTCATCTAAACTACGGCAACCTGTGATGTCTTCTTCCCAACCTGGTAATTCTTCATAGATTGGTTTACAACGTTTCAATTGTTCAAGACTAGCTGGATAGTAATCAATGCGCTTACCATCAAGATCATAGGCTACACAAATTTTCACCGTATCAAGACCTGACAAAACATCAATACAGTTCAAGCTAAGGTTTGTGATTCCTGATACACGGCGGCTATGACGCATCACGACTGAGTCAAACCATCCCACACGACGTGGGCGTCCAGTTGTTGTTCCATACTCATGACCAACTTCACGGATGCGTTCACCTACTTCATCAGACAATTCAGTTGGGAATGGTCCGTCACCAACACGACTCGTATAGGCCTTACATACACCAACAACTTTATTGATTTTAGATGGACCAACACCAGAACCAATTGTAACACCCCCCGCAACTGGGTTTGATGACGTTACAAATGGATACGTTCCCTGGTCAATATCAAGCATAACTCCTTGAGCTCCTTCAAAGAGAACACGTTTGCCAGCGTCAAGAGCATCATTCAAAATAACAGATGTATCCGTAACATATTGTTTAATTTGTTGACCGTAAGCATAATATTCTTCAAAAATATCATCGAATGACAGTCCTTCAGACTCATACATCTTAGTGAAGAGACGATTCTTTTCAGCCAAGTTTGTCTTCAAACGTTCAGCAAAGACTTCCTTGTCCAAAAGGTCTGCAATACGAATACCGACACGCGCAGCCTTATCCATATAAGCTGGACCGATACCTTTATTAGTTGTACCAATCTTATTGTCACCCTTAGCAGCTTCTTGCAGTTGATCAAGTTTAATATGGTATGGCAAGATAACATGCGCACGATCAGAAACACGGAGACTGTCTGTTGACACACCTTCCGCATGAAGATATTCCAACTCTTTGACAAGTGATTTAGGATTGACCACTACACCATTCCCAATAACAGAGATTTTTTCTGGGAAGAAAATACCTGACGGAATCAAGTGCAATTTGAATTTCTTACCATCGATAACAATCGTGTGACCTGCATTGTCTCCACCTTGATAGCGTGCGATCACTTCGGCATCTTGACTTAGGAAATCTGTTATTTTCCCTTTACCTTCATCACCCCACTGGGTACCTACAACAACTACTGATGTCATATTATTTTGATAACGGACAGCTCTACCTTTACGAGACTGTCCCCACCTTTCTTGAAAAACTTCACGGTGGGAATTTCACCCACAAGTTTTGCGTTACAGTTTATTATAGCAGAAAAAAGTCCTTTTGTTCAATGTTGAAAGCGTTTCTTACAAAATATTCTGACAGTTATAGCTAAGATTGCAACTAATGATTTACTATATCTTTTTAATCTTACTTCATACATAGAACTACCAGCTATGTTATGACTAAATTGTTATAGTAGTTAATTAATCTGCTTCATATAATGATTTAACTGCTTTTGATTCTTTATAACAATTGTTTTGTCAGGATATTTTTTAATAACTGCTTTATATTGCTTTACATATTTATTTGAACGGCCATCTAATAAAATCCATTTCACAAACTCAAAGTCAAATTTTTCACGACAATTTTCCGCCATACTGGGACGTGTATGTCCCCTATATTTTAGATATCGCCTGAAAACCCGAGAGAGACAATTAAATCTGTTAAAGCTGAAATATATAATACAGTCCGCCTCTCTCATGCGTTCTTCATAAAGACAGGTCGAGTAATTCCCTTCAATAATCCAATTACTTTGTAGCATGAATCTTGATATATCGTTAGCCATTTCATCAATTGTCCGCTCTTGCCAGTTTGCTCTGAAATGAATTTTATCTAAATGAAGTACATCACAATTGTAATGTCGACCTAAAAAACTAGCCAAAGTCGACTTTCCAGAACCACTATAGCCGATGATTGCTATTTTCAACACCTGCCTCCTTTTCAATTTTGTTTCTTGACTAATATCATAGCATAAAGTGTACACCTTGCAGAGACATTACCGAAAAGTAATCGCTTCAGACAAATCAAAAAAGCCTTGAAATCAAGGCTTTTTCCTGTTAATTAGCTGCCCCCTACATGGATTTGGAAAGAATTTTCATACTGATAGTAATTAAAAATATTGAAATATAGGTGATTTTAGGGAAATACTTTTAGGTATTTTCAATGTCATGATTTAAAAATGGGGCAAAAGTGGGGCAAAATCGAATGACTCATAAAGGTTCTTGGCATGAACTTATCTGCTGAATTTGACTATGCACTATGGAATCAAAGTGGCTTTGGACCAAGTGCTCTTTTAAAATATTTTAAGTATAAATACCTTGGTTTTGAACCTCAAGATGAAAAAGAACTAGAGCAGTTCAAGGCAATGGAGACCTTCAAAATAGAGTAGAATGAAAAATAGTTTGCTTGGATCAAAGATCGTCTTTTATGCGTTCTTTTGTGATTAAATAAACGTTGGTACATGGGTTTTGTGGTATACTAGTATTAAAATATCATTCAAACCAGTTAAGTAGGTACATTTTTCATAAATAGAAAGAGGTATGTATGTTTTTTCTCGGACGGCGTCGTGTTTTTATCGGCGAATGTGATGGACAGGCTGTTTATTATGACCAAAAGACAGGAGAGGTTTTAGCTGCTCCTAAGAGTAGGTTGCTCAATACTGAAAAAGCTGGTGAAACGAATGCCTTTATTCCTGACTTGGTAATTCTCTTACTAGCAGGTGGGCCTGCAATTTCGGGCTTCTTTTCCCTCAAGTTTATTGGTGTCTATAACTGGTTTAGTCTAGCTTGTATTTTTCTATTTTGGTTGATGCAGTTTTTCTCGTTGGTTGCTTTACTTGAACGAGCACTCTATAAAAATGTTCGCAAGGCCCAGCCGACGACAGAGAAAGTTTTTTTCTATGCAGCATCTCATAATTTGTTCGTGAAAAACCAGTTTGATCCCAGACAACTGTCTGCTTTACCTTATCGATTTGCTCGCTTTGTAGTAAATATAGTGTCCATCTATTATTTTTTGTATTTCTTGACTCTTCCTCTAAAATTTGGTCGACCGATCAATGAAGGCTATGGTTTGTGGTTTGCTGGCATGTTATTCTTTTCAGTATTTCTTTTGTATAACCAAAACAATCCAGTTCGTTTTGTGAAGATCATGAGATTATATAGTCAGGGAAAAGTACTATTTAAGGAAGAAGTGGAAAATTGAGCACCTTTCTTTGATGATATATCCTAAATGATTAGACAAACAAAAAAGCCTTAATTTCAAGGCTTTTTCCTGTTAATTAGCTGCCCCCTACAGGGCTCGAACCTGTGACCCATGGATTAAGAGTCCACTGCTCTACCAACTGAGCTAAGGAGGCTGGATGCTGTATTGGTACCGATGATCCACGGTTTGTATTGAACCCGCGACGTAAAAAAGCAGGTGGGCGACTCGCTACTAACTTAAGTTGCTTCTGGGTGAGCCAGCCTGCACACTGTTAATAGACCTCTGTCTCCCGATAATACAAAAATTAGTCGGTCAACACTTATATGTGGATTCGTATACCACAGCAATTTCTATGTTCCTATAATACCACTTTTGAAAATTATTGCAAGAGGAAAAGACAATTTTTTTGCAATCGTTTTCGTTAGCACCTATCTCGCTTGTTATTTTGACAACTTATCGATTCGCTCTTTATTAGCTCCAAGAGCTCTCTCATATTTCCCAGTCTCATTCGGTTGGAAATAATTGACGTCTCTTAGTTTATCTGGAAGGTATTGTTGCTTAACCCACTTTTCGGGATAAGCATGTGGATACTTGTAATCTTGCGCATTTCCTAGTTCCTTACTTCCTGCATAATGTCCATCTCTCAAATGACGAGGAATCGGTAAATTTCCAGACTTTCTAAGATCAGCCAGCGCAGCGTCCATTGCCACATAGGCCGAATTTGACTTGGGTGATAAAGCTAAGTCAATAACCACATTTGCAATCAAAATACGTGCCTCCGGAAAGCCTACTTTCTGCGCAGCTTCCAGGGCTGTAACGGTATGAACCTGTGCATCTGGATTAGCTAAACCAATATCCTCGTAAGCAATCACAGTTAACCGACGTGCTAGGCTTGGAAGGTCTCCTGCTTCAACCAAACGTGCTGCATAATGAAGACTGGCATTGACATCAGATCCTCGAATCGATTTTTGCAAGGCAGAAAGCACGTCATAGTGCCCATCACCATCTTTATCCATGGTGATATAACTACGTTGCAAACTATTCTCAACGGTATCTAAAGTAACATGGCGCTTCCCACCTTCTGAAGGTTGAGTTGACATAACCGCCAAGTCCAAGGAATTGTAGGCCGAACGTAAATCACCATTGGTAGCTGTAGCTATAAAATCTAGAGCATCATCATCTAACTGGACATCAAAGTCAAAGCCACGTTCTCGATCTTCCAAAACACCCTGAATAGCTACCTTAATATCCATATTGGAAAGGGGTTCCAATTCAAATATTTGTACCCGACTACGAATGGCTGGAGTCACAGAAAAAAATGGATTCTCAGTTGTAGCTCCAATCATGATGATGTTACCGTTTTCTAACAACGGCAATAAAAAATCTTGCTTAGCTTTATCCAAACGATGGATTTCATCTAGGAGCAGAACCAGACCACCTGAAAACTTAGCTTCTTCTGCAATTTCCTGCAGCCGTTTCTTGCTATCAACAGTTGCATTAAAGGTTCTAAAAGCAAATTTTGTTGTTCCCGCAATGGCACTGGCTATTGAGGTTTTCCCAATTCCCGGTGGCCCATAAAGAATCATTGAGGACAGCATATTTGCCTCTACCATACGGCGAATGATTTTTCCTTTACCTACCAAATGCTTTTGACCTATCACTTCTGAAATTGTGCGTGGACGCATACGTAGTGCAAGATTATCTGGCATTTCTTCTCCTCTTTAGGGTTATCTTTTCACTATAATAAGCATATACTATTTTTTCCTAAAAAGAAATTATAAATTGTTCTTGTCAAACCTAGTTTCTTATGATAGAATGTTTTGGTATGTGGTGCTAGCACATCCGTAATAAATTCTACCTAGGAGGAAAACACGAAATGGCTAAAGTATGTTACTTTACAGGACGTAAAACTGTTTCTGCAAACAACCGTTCACACGCTATGAACAAAACTAAACGTGCCGTTAAACCTAACCTTCAAAAAGTTACTATCCTTGTTGATGGTAAACCTAAAAAAGTTTGGGCTTCAGCTCGTGCACTTAAATCTGGTAAAGTTGAACGCGTTTAATCTTATTGGATATTAAGAGGGATGACTCCAGTCATCTCTTTTTTGTTCATTGTCTTTCCCTTTTGAGTAGACTTATGTTATAATAAAGAACTAACAGATAATTCTTATAGAAAGAAGGTGTCAGTATGGGATTTACAGATGAAACTGTTCGTTTCAACCTAGACGACGGTAGCAAAGATGAAATCAGTAATACTTTGACAAATGTCTACCGTTCGTTGGCGGAGAAAGGTTATAATCCTATCAACCAAATCGTCGGTTATGTTCTGAGCGGTGACCCTGCTTATGTTCCGCGTTATAATGACGCCCGTAACCAGATTCGTAAATACGAACGTGATGAAATCGTTGAAGAACTCGTTCGCTATTATCTAAAAGGAAATGGAATTGACCTCTAATGCGAGTAATGGGACTTGATGTTGGCTCCAAAACAGTGGGGGTTGCTATTAGTGATCCTCTCGGTTTTACAGCCCAAGGCGTCGAAATTATCAAAATTGACGAAGAAGCTGAAGAGTTTGGTTTCGACCGCCTCGGTGAACTCGTTAAAGAGTATAAAGTAGACAAATTTGTCGTTGGTCTTCCAAAAAATATGAATAATACTGAAGGCCCTCGTGTCGAGGCAAGCAAAGCTTATGGTAACAAAATTAAGGAAATCTTTGGAATTCCTGTAGATTACCAAGATGAACGCTTAACAACTGTTCAAGCAGAACGTATGCTGGTTGAGCAAGCAGATGTCAGCCGTGGTAAACGCAAAAAAGTTATTGATAAATTAGCTGCCCAACTTATTCTGCAAAACTACCTCGATCGAATGTTTTAAGAAACTGCAATAGAGTCCGATAGTCCAATGCCAGTCTAGTAAACTCATTGTCGAGTATATTAGCTTTTCCTAACTATTTGGCTCTTGCTTCAATAAGGAGAACAATATGTCACACAATCACGATCATAACCATGACCATGAAGTTATTACCTTAGTAGACGAACAAGGAAATGAAACTCTTTTTGAAATCTTGTTAACTATTGATGGACGTGAAGAATTTGGAAAAAACTATGTTCTTTTGGTACCAGCCGGTGCAGAAGAAGATGCTAACGGAGAGATTGAAATTCAAGCTTATTCTTTCACTGAAAATGAAGATGGTACCGAAGGTGACCTTCAACCGATTCCTGAAGATTCAGATGCTGAATGGGATATGATTGAAGAAGTCTTCAATAGCTTCATTGATGAGAATTAAAAAGCATTGACGAACATACTGAATTGTTTTACCAGTTTTGTTCATTGTCTAACTTCTATCAATTTGACTGAGAATTTGACAACCATAACAACCAGGTGAAATCACATCAGTTACTAGGAGAGGGGATTGAGATTTTGTTCTCAATCCTTTTTTAGTAATTATTAATTTAATTTAAGAAATTAGAGGGAAATTGACTAAATAGTATTATCTGATATACTGGAAATAAGACAATCAGGGGATTATTTCCTTTTATTCATAACTTTCCAAATAACAATAAAGGAGTCTAATTGTGAGTCAATATAACGAAGACAATACTTTACAATCGGGTAGCTATCAGGGCTACCATCGAAGCCATCATCAATCTCATGCAAATGATGAGAAACAAGATGAGAAAATTGAAGTAGCAATTCAAGGGCATACAAATGAATCGAGTTCTTCTCAGAAAGATAAAGCCCCTATAACTGCAATTCCATGGAAGCATAAGAGTCACATTCTCATTCTTAGTCTAATTTTGAGCATTTTTAGCATCTCAGTGCCTTGCTTTACAGACTTTGCAAATAGTATGCAGTCCCAAAACCTTTACATTGCAAAAATGTTTGCCAATGGCAGCTTACCTTACTCTGACTTTTTTACGACAGGTGGCTTCTTCTATTATTTCTTAGTTTCCTTAGCTTTTCGCTTGGGATCAACACTTTGGCTAATTCCTATACAGTTTCTTACCTACTATCTTTCTGGTAGTTTTCTTTACAAGACTGTCATGCATATGACAAGTAAGAAGGAAATTGCTACTTTCATTAGCTTTATTTTCTTCGTAATTAATGGAACGCTTGGTTTTGGTGGCCTCTACCCTATCCAATTCGCAATGCCATTTGTCCTTGGAGCCATTTTCTTCTTGACCCGTTACTTTGCTGGTCACAGTCGTGATGAAGCCTTTATTCTTTACGGATTGGCTGGCACTGCTGGAGCCTTCTTTGAAGCGCGAACACTCATTTTTTGGATATTGTCACTGGTGACAATCTTCGTTTACAACCTTGTCAACAAGCACTTTTTCCGTGGCTTTTACCAAGTCCTTTGTATAATTTTTGGTAATATTCTGGTGCTGTATTTATGCCTTTACTTTATTCTAAATTTACAGATTACATCAGACTATATCAACCAAGTGTTGATTTACAGCTTTACACATCTTGCTGTAGAAAATAACGACTATCTATTAACTCTAGTTTATCAAATCTTTGCCGTTCTAGGATCCGGACTACTTATTGGTGCCGTAACTACAGGTAATCATCTTCTTGGTGAAGCTAAAGATAAAAGTATCAAATGGGTACTACTCATTAGTTTTGTCTTTACAGTAGTTTACAGCTTATTTTCTCGAAGCTTTGGTCTTTACAGTATTCTTAACATAGTCCCTTATGGCCTTGTTCTGACTGCACTGTCGTTAGATGATGCTACTAAAAAAAGAGCTGAACGCACCTCTCACAGACGTCGTAATGTTAGCCAGATTCATGCACTTAAAGTTTTTGGTATTTTCCTCAGTCGGAACTATTTCTTGCCAATACTAGTCTTTGCATTTGCTTTTGCTATGCCAATTATCATGTTCCTATTTAATTTAGAAAATAATGCTGAACGCAGTACTGTCGCAAATTATATCGTTAAAAGAACTAAGAAAGACGAAACTATCTACGTCTATGATTCTACAGCAAAAATTTATTTGGATAGTGGTCGTAAATCAGCTTCACAATTTGTTCTTCCAGAACTTAATACAGCAAAACCTAGCCATAAAAAAGCTATCTCAGATACACTTATCCAAGATTCTGCACAATATATCGTTGTCCAAGACAACACTCACCTACCTTCCGATGTTAAATCAACACTTTCTAAGAACTATAAAAAAGTTTCAGTGAAGGGGATTGAACGATACACTCTTTATGTCTTAAAATAACTCAAAAAATCAATATATAGTGGTTGAGATAAAAATATACCACAATATATTGATTTTTTTCTGCCTAGTGCTATAATTAGTAGCGAGGTGAATTTTAGATGATAACATTAGAAAAAGAAAAGGTTACTGTCAATCCCGATATCAAAGTCATCAAACGTGATGGACGTATGGTCGCCTTCGATTCAAGTAAGATATATGAAGCTATTCTCAAAGCTAGTGATGCTATTACACCTGTTACACCTCTAATTGAGGTTAAATTGGAGAGTATTGCCAATCGTATTGTGGCTGAAATCAATGATCGCTTTTCTCAAAATGTCAAAATATATGAAATTCAGAGCATTGTAGAGCACGAGTTGCTCGCAGCCAACGAATATACTATCGCTCAAGAATATATTAACTATCGTACCAAACGTGATTTTGAGCGTTCTCAGGCCACTGACATCAATTTCACCATTAACAAACTCGTCAATAAAGACCAAGCTGTTGTCCACGAAAATGCCAATAAGGACAGCGACTTGTACAATACACAACGTGATTTAACCGCAGGAATTGTTGGAAAATCTGTAGGGCTTAAGATGCTTCCTTCACATGTAGCAAATGCCCATCAAAAAGGAGACATCCACTTCCACGATTTAGACTACAGTCCTTACACACCTATGACCAACTGTTGTTTGATTGACTTCAAAGGCATGTTGGCAAATGGTTTTAAGATTGGTAATGCGGAAGTTGAAAGTCCCAAATCCATTCAAACTGCAACTGCACAAATTTCACAAATCATCGCAAATGTCGCCTCTAGTCAGTATGGTGGCTGTACAGCGGACCGTATCGATGAGTTTTTAGCTCCATATGCTCAACTCAATTATAAAAAGCATTTAGCCGATGCTGAGGTTTGGGTTGCTGAAGATAAACGAGAAGATTATGCACGTGCTAAAACACGTAAAGATATCTATGATGCCATGCAATCCCTTGAATATGAGATTAATACCCTTTTCACATCGAATGGACAAACTCCCTTTACCTCTCTCGGTTTCGGTTTAGGGACAAACTGGTTTGAACGTGAAATCCAAAAGGCTATCCTACAAGTTCGTATTTTAGGACTTGGCTCAGAACACCGTACAGCTATTTTCCCTAAACTCATTTTTACCTTAAAACGTGGACTTAACTTAGAGCCTAGCTCACCTAACTACGATATTAAGCAACTAGCTCTTGAATGTGCAACAAAGCGTATGTATCCAGATGTACTTTCATACGATAAAATTATTGAATTAACGGGTTCCTTCAAGGCTCCTATGGGATGTCGTTCTTTCCTACAAGGGTGGAAGGATGAAAATGGTGTTGAAGTTAATTCTGGACGAATGAACCTTGGTGTTGTAACCCTTAATCTTCCTAGAATCGCTTTAGAGTCTAAGGGAGAGAAGGAAAAGTTCTGGGAAATCTTTGAGGAACGCATGGGAATTGCCAAAGATGCTCTCGTCTATCGAGTTGAACGTGCCAAAGAAGCTACACCTGCCAATGCACCTATCCTTTATCAGTATGGTGCTTTTGGTCAGCGTCTAGGTAAATGCGACAGTGTCGACCAACTTTTCAAACATCGCCGTGCAACCGTATCACTTGGTTACATTGGACTTTATGAAGTAGCATCTGTTTTTTATGGTAGCGATTGGGAAACTAATTCAGAAGCCAAAGCATTCACGTTAGATATCGTTAAAGCTATGAAAAATGCTTGTGAAAGTTGGTCTGACGAATATGATTATCATTTCTCTGTTTATTCAACACCATCAGAAAGTTTGACTGATCGTTTCTGTCGCTTGGATACTGAAAAATTCGGTGTCGTGACTGATATCACTGATAAAGAATATTACACCAACTCCTTCCATTACGATGTTCGTAAAAATCCAACACCATTTGAAAAGTTGGAATTTGAGAAAGCTTACCCAGAAGCTGGGGCAACTGGTGGATTCATCCATTATTGTGAATATCCAGTCCTCCAACAAAACCCTAAAGCACTTGAAGCTGTCTGGGATTTTGCCTACGACCGTGTCGGTTATCTCGGAACGAATACTCCAATAGATAAATGCTACAAGTGTGACTTTGAAGGGGACTTCACCCCAACAGAACGTGGATTCATGTGCCCTAATTGTGGCAACACAGATCCTAAAACAGTTGATGTTGTCAAACGTACTTGCGGCTATCTAGGAAATCCACAGGCACGCCCAATGGTTAAGGGACGCCACAAAGAAATCTCAGCCCGAGTCAAACATATGAATGGCTCAACTATAAAATTTGAAGGAAAACATCTCTAACATATCATAGGGAATGTTATCACAAACTAGAAGCAGCTGGATGATATCTTCCAACTGCTTTGCTTATTTATTTTTTAGAAAGGAATAGCATGGGAAAATATCAATTAGATTATAAAGGTATGCAGCAAGTGGAACGTTACCACGAAAAAAATGCAACCGTCAAAAATGACAAAAAAGCACGTGTCCAAGCCCTTTTGAAAAAAGCTGGAAAGAAGAAATAATATGATCTTACGCCGACCGAGTCAAACAGATAAAGAAGCTATCTTAGAGATGATGGCTGAATTTGAAAGGGAGCAATCTGCTCATGATGGTGGATTTTGGAACCCCGACAATTTTGTTTATGAAGAGTGGCTAGATGAAAATCTTCAGGCAGAAGCAGGACTTAATATCTCTGAAAACTGGGTTCCTGCTATCCAGCTGGTTAGCTTCAACGAAGCAGGCCAGGCTCTTGGCTTTCTCAACCTCCGTCTCCGATTGAATGACTACTTACTAGAAAAAGGTGGTCATATTGGCTACTCTATCCGTCCGTCTGAACGAGGAAAGGGTTATGCTAAAGAATCTCTCCGCCAAGGTTTGCAAATGGCCAAGAAAAAGAATATTACTAGAGCTCTAATCACCTGTAATATCGACAATTTTGCTAGTCGTGCTGTTATCTTAGCCAATGGTGGTCAGTTGGAGAATATTCACAATGAAACTGAGCGCTATTGGATAGATTTGGAGTAGAATTATGACATGGAATACACCAAAACCTCAAGAATGGAAGTCTGAAGAACTTAGTCAAGGACGCATTATTGACTACAAAGCTTTTAACTTCGTCGATGGTGAAGGCGTACGTAACTCCCTTTATGTCTCTGGTTGCATGTTTCATTGCGAGGGATGCTATAACGCTGCCACCTGGTCCTTTAAGGCAGGAATTCCCTATACTAAAGAACTTGAAGAACAAATCATGCAGGACCTAGCTCAACCTTACGTACAGGGTCTCACGCTACTTGGTGGTGAACCCTTCCTAAACACAGGAATTCTCATTCCCCTAGTCAAACGCATTCGTGAGGAACTTCCAGAAAAAGATATCTGGTCTTGGACTGGTTATACTTGGGAGGAGTTGATGCTTGAAACTCCTGATAAGCTAGAACTTCTTCAACTCGTTGACATTCTCGTTGACGGCCGCTTTGACATCACTAAAAAAAACCTTATGCTCCAGTTTCGAGGATCATCTAATCAACGTATTATTGATGTCAAAAAATCTCTTGATAAAGGAGAAGTCGTTATTTGGGACAAGTTAAATGACGGTCAAACGAACTATGAGCAAGTCGATCGTAAAGATATGCTATAAGAAAAAGTCTGAGTTTATGACTCAGACCTTTTTTATACGGTTTTAACAAAAACTAGCTCATGCTCAGAGGATAAATCTTCACGATAGTAAAACTCATCAAAGGATAATTTCCGTAAGTCATCAATGGTTTGACAATTTTCTTTCATTACAGCCGTCAAAAAAGCTCCTCTAGCTTTTTTAGAAATCGTAGAGTGAGTCTTAAGAAGGCCATTACCATTACGGTCTTCCATAAAACTAACCGTGAATAACTGCTTACGAAGAGCTGGACTAAAGACATCTTCAAATTCACTTGAAAGTAAGGAAACAACTGGAACTTGACTCTCTTCTAGAAATTGGTCATATTCAGCACGCCAGTAATTTTTTAAGGACTGACCATTAACCTTAATTTTCGTATGAAAGTCATGACGATGTTCCTGAATCGGATAAAAAGCGGGAATAATCCCATAAAAAGAAGATGTGATAAATACCTGTTGGCTTAAAAAATCTTTTTCACATGTGGATAAGTCACTACGTCTAATATGGCGATACATCAAGCCATTAAAAAGCTCTATTGCAGGATAGCTCCTTGCTTCTCCAGATAAAATGACATCCCAGCGCTGCTTCTCTTTCTCAGCCTGCTCAAGCTTTATTTTATAAGCTGTGGATAATTCATCTGTGGATAACTTTGCCATTTCTTTGAGAATAGCCACACTCTTTTCAGAAATCTTCTGATACGGAACTTCATTGAGGGTCTTCATTTCTTTTGCAGTTGGAATCAAAAATTTAATCATATTGTTATTGTAAGGTCATGCAAGGATTTCGTCAAGAATTCTCTCTAGTAAAAAAGAAGTCAACCAACGTCAACTTCCTTTTTACTTAGTCATCTAAATCAACAAAACGACCTAGAATATGTACATTTTCAGCAATAGAAACAAATGCTTTAGGATCCGCTTTTCTCATGTAATACTTAAAATCAGTGTACTCTTCACGGGTAATAATAGTCAGTAAAACTGCTTTTTTTTCGTGATTATAAGTACCTTCCGCATCATTGATCATCGTTACTCCACGGTGGAGTTTCTTCTGAATCATCCGTACAACTGGATCCGGATTACTTGTAACAATCATAGCCTGCATTTTCTTTTGCTTAGTAAAAATCGCATCCGTTACTCGGCTTGAAACAAAAATTGTCACCATTGAATAAAGAGCATATTTCCAACCAAAAAGTATACCGGCAAAAATCATGATAATCCCATTGACAATCAGAGAGATATTTCCCACATCACGACCAGTTTTCTTACGAATGGTAAGGCTGACAATATCCGTACCTCCACTTGAAATACGAGATTTCAAACCAAATCCAATACCTGTACCCATAACCAAGCCACCGAAGATCGCATTAATCAAAGGATCCTCAGTCAAGGTGACATGAGGCATTACCTGAATAAACAGGGAGCTCATTGTTACTGTAATGAAGGTGAAGATAGTAAATTTATGGCCAATTTTATTCCATGCAAGAATCAAGAGCGGAATATTAATCGCATAAAAAGTCAATGATACAGGAATCTCAAAACCAAGAGTTCTAACACTCAATGCTGATAAAACCTGGGCCAACCCTGTAGCTCCACTTGAATAGACGTGACCAGGTTGAAAAAAGAAATTCACAGCGATTGAGGATAAGAGTCCGTATAGTAACGATGCTGAGACCTTCTCGGTATATTTTTCACGAGAAATACTACGAATAGCCTGCCAAACACCTATCTTCTTCGCAGATTTTTTCGCTACAAATTTAACATGTTTGTGAAGACGTGTTTTATTCATTTTCTAATTCTACATGAAGGGCAAGTTCTTCCAACTGTTTATCAGCCACAAGACTTGGAGCCTGAGTCATAGGATCTGATGCCTTATTATTTTTAGGGAAGGCAATCACCTCACGAATATTATCTTTACCTGCAAGAAGCATAACAAAACGGTCAAGACCGATAGCCAATCCACCGTGTGGTGGGAAGCCGTAGTCCATCGCTTCAAGAAGGAAACCAAATTGCTCGTAGGCAGATTCTTCAGAGAAACCAAGAGCTTTCAACATACGTTCCTGTAGGTCTTTATGATTGATACGAAGGCTCCCTCCCCCAAGCTCATAACCATTCAAAACAATGTCATAGGCTACAGCACGTACCTTAGAAAGATTTCCTTCAAGATTTGATGCAGACTCTTCTGTTGGCAAGGTGAATGGGTGGTGAGCAGACATATAACGTCCTTCTTCTTCAGACCACTCAAACATTGGCCAATCAACAACCCAAAGGAAGTTGAACTTAGTGGTGTCAACCATGTCAAGTTCTTTAGCAATTTGATTACGTAAAGCGCCAAGCGTATTATTAGCAACTTCCAGAGTATCTGCTACAAAGAGGACTAAATCATTCTCTTCAAGTTGTAAAGCGTCTGTCAACTTCCCTTCGATACTTGTCAAGAATTTAGCAACTGGACCTGCTAGAGATCCATCAGTCAGTTTAACCCAAGCAAGACCTTTAGCACCAAATTGTTTGGCAAACTCTGTCAACTTGTCAATGCTTTTACGTGAGTACTTATCTGCATTTCCTTTGACAACAATTGCCTTGACAGCTGGCGCCTCAGCAAATACTTTGAAGTCTACCCCCTTGACAACCTCTGTCAAGTCTTGTAAAAGCATGTCAAAGCGTGTATCTGGCTTATCAGAACCATAGTTATTCATGGCATCATCATAAGACATACGTGGGAATGGCAGTGTGACATCAATCCCTTTAGTTTCTTTCATAACCTTAGCAATCAATCCTTCTGTAATATCTTGAATTTCTTGCTCATTAAGGAATGATGTTTCTAAGTCAACTTGTGTAAACTCAGGTTGACGGTCTCCACGCAAATCTTCGTCACGGAAACACTTAACAATTTGATAATAACGGTCAAAACCGGCATTCATCAATAATTGTTTGGTAATTTGAGGACTTTGTGGAAGAGCATAAAAATGACCTTGGCTAACACGACTTGGCACCAAATAATCACGTGCACCTTCTGGTGTTGATTTTGTCAACATTGGTGTTTCAACATCGATAAATTCCAAGTCATCAAGATAATTACGAATAGCGTGAGTTACCTTAGCACGAAGCTTAAAGTTTTCCAACATTTCTGGACGACGAAGATCCAAGTAACGGTAACGCATACGTGTATCGTCACTAGCCTCAACACCATCTTTGATCTCAAACGGTGTTGTTTTGGCAGTATTTAGAACTTTAAGTTCTTCAACTTTTAGTTCAACAGCACCTGTAGGTAAGTTGTCGTTAGCTTGTTCACGCGCTTCAACTGTTCCTGTTACTTCAATAACAAATTCGCTACGTAGGCTCTCGGCTATTTCAACAACAGCTGCATCAGCATTTTCAGGGTTAACAACCAATTGCATCAAACCTTCACGGTCTCGAAGGTCGATGAAAATCAAACCTCCAAGGTTACGACGACGAGATACCCAACCTTTCAAAGTAATAGTAGTTCCGATATGTTCGCTTCGAACACGTCCGGCATACATAGAACGTTTCATAATTACACTTCTTTCGTTAATTTTTTAGTCTTAACTATTATAGCAAAAAGCCCATCAAAACCCCACCCATTTCGGGTTAGAATTTTAATAGACTTTCTTTTTTATCAAACTATTTACCAAATTGTTTCAACAAATCACTAGTATCTACGTAATCTTCAGCAAACTCCTCAAACTCTTCAAAACGATATTCAGCAGTCTCTAGATCAAGTAAACTATTCCAGCGGAAACCATAAACATCTTCAATAATAACACTAAGTTCATCAGTTTCGTCATCTACCTGCCATCCCAAATAACGTTCCTGAGTTTCAAAACTTAAGACCACATCTTGGCAATCTTGACGCCAAACTTGACCAAGTAACTGCTGACACATTGCATGATCACTTGCAGGCTCGTCATTAAACCAGGTAATTTCATGTTTATCCAGAAGAGCAATCAAATGCCAAAACTGTTGTTGAAAGTGAATAGGCATACTACGATTAAAAGCCAAACTAAAGTTCTCACTCCGTTTAAGCATATCAACTATACTAACCATAAGCCTCCTACTTTTCTAATTGGTCCAGAACTGCTGCAAAGTTCTCTGTTAGCTCCTCAAAACTTACAGTTACTTCCTCTCGAGTGGTATTATTTTTGACACTAACCTGACCTGACTCTAATTCACTCTCACCTAAGGTGATGACAGTTTTAGCCTTAAAGGCATCTGCTGACTTAAATTGTGCTTTAATCTTGCGTCCGAGGTAATCACGTTCGGCCTTAAATCCTTGATGACGGATAACTTGAACTAACTCGAGTGCTTTACCATTGGCTTCTGAACCTAGAACTGCAATGTAGACATCCAAACCTTCTTCTACAGGAAGAGTAATACCTTGTTTATCAAGAACCAAGAGCAAACGTTCCAAACCAAGTCCAAAACCAAAACCAGCTGTTTCTGGACCACCAAAGTACTCAACCAAACTATCGTAACGACCACCCGCACAGATTGTCAATTCAGACTTATCAATAGTAGTGATAAATTCAAAAATCGTGTGATTATAGTAATCTAGACCACGTACCATGTTGGTATCAATCACGTAAGGAATGTTAAGACTCTCAAGCATGGCACGCACTTCATCAAAGTGAGCTTGACTTTCTTCATCTAGATAATCAAGGATAGATGGAGCATTTTCAACTGCAACCTTATCTTCTTTTTCTTTTGAATCGAGCACTCGCAAAGGGTTTTCGTCCAAACGACGTTGACTATCTTTTGACAAACTTTCACGTATCGGTGTCAAATAGTCAATCAAGGCCTGACGATAAGCCAGACGACTTTCAGTATTTCCAAGACTATTCAAATGAAGGGTAACATCCTTAATGCCAAGCGTATTAAAGAGTTGATAGGCCATAGCAATGGTTTCAACATCTGTTGCTGGATTTTTTGATCCAAAGCACTCTACCCCCAATTGGTGAAACTCACGCAAACGACCTGCCTGAGGACGTTCATAACGGAACATTGAACCAATATAATATACTTTAACAGGTTTTTGAACCTCTGGCGCAAAAAGTTTATTTTCTACATAAGAACGTACAACGGGCGCTGTTCCTTCCGGACGCAGAGTGATGTGACGATCTCCCTTATCATGAAAATCGTACATTTCCTTAGTCACAATATCAGTTGTATCACCAACAGAGCGTGAAATAACCTCGTAATGTTCAAACATAGGTGTACGAATTTCACCATAATTGTATTTTTTAAATGTTTCACGTGCAACATTTTCCACGTACTGCCATTTGGCACTATCAGCAGGCAAAATATCTTGCGTGCCCTTAGGTTTTTGAAGTTTCATAATAATGATACAGACCTCAAATGGGCCTGCCCTCCTTTTCCGTTATTACAGATATAATCACTCTATTCTAACATAAATTGCATGGCATTTGGGAAATGGTAGAGGATTTTTGAAAGAAGAAACAAAACTCCCGATATGTATAATGGTTAATCTTACTCATCAACAAACAAGTAGTGAAATTATGAGGGGCTCTCCTTTTTCCAAAAACCTATAGCATTCTTTGTTTAATCTCTTTGTCTTCCATGATACCTTTCTTGCTATTAAAAATAGGACAGGCTAACCCCATCCTATACACTTGTTCTATTATGACCAAACTTTATCAGTAATTGATTTAATCAGTTGCAACTTATTCCACTCGTCTTGCTCTGTCAAAATATTACCTTCTTCAGTCGATGCAAAGCCACATTGAGTTGAAATACCGAGGTTCTTAAGTGGTACAAGCTCTGCTGCTTCACGGATACGAGCAATAACAGCATCTACATCTTCCAAAGCAGGATCCTTAGAAGTAATCACACCAAGCACCAATTCAACATGATCACGATTATTCCAAATTGTTGGAAGTGGAGCGAAGCTACCTGAACGCGCATCGTCGTATTCCAAAAAGAAGATATCATAGTTTAATTGACCAAGATATTTAGCCACTGAATCATAGCCACCTTCAAAAAGATAAGTTGACTTAAAGTTTCCACGGCAAATATGAGTAGCCAAAGTCAAATCTTCTGGAAGACCTTCCAAGGCTTTGTTGATAGTATACACATCGTCTTCAGCAATTTTTGCCAACTCAGCTGTTTTCTCAGGATTATTTTTTTCATTCTCAAACTGTTGAATCAAATAACCCCAAGTCGTATCATCCAACTGTACATAACGTGCACCCAAATCGTAGAAATGTTGGATGGTATCATGGTAAGCTTTAGCCAAGTCATCAAGGAAATCTGTCCATGAATCATAGTAATCAGCATAAAGATCACTACGGTGATCACGATTAATGATGAGTGATGGACTTGGAATAGTTACTTTTGGAGTAATTCCTTCAGGAGTCACTGATTTAAGATATTCAAAGTCACGATAGAAAGGATGATTAGGATTTTCAGCAATTTTACCATTGATACGAACGTTGGTTGTACGTGTCTTAGCTCCATGGAATTTATATGAATCTTCTTGTTGATAGGCTTCAAAACCAGTCAAATTCCAAAGGAAGTCAAGATGCCACCAAGAACGACCAAATTCACCATCAGAGACCACTTGAAGACCATTTTCCACCTCATGATGAACCAAGTCCTTAACCAATTCATCTTGTACTTTCAACAATTCTTCTTGCGAAATCTCACCATTGGCAAATTTTTCACGTGCTTCTTTTAAAGCTTGCGGACGAAGGTAAGACCCAACATGGTCAAAATGATAATGTACTTTACTCATAGCTATTTACTCCTTTTAATTCTCTTACTATAATAATCCTATTCTAGCACTTACAGTTATAGCTGTGAAATATATAAATATTATCCATTGGTATAGCTATTAACTATGAGACTTCCTAAAAAGTTTTTTGTCAAGTAACTTTACTTTACAAAAAAGATATGTTATTCTGTTATAGTTGATTTAAAATCAAGAACATAAATATTAATTCGGAGGAAATAAAGAAATGGCAGTACCTGCACGTCACACTTCAAAAGCGAAGAAAAACAAACGTCGTACACACTACAAATTGACTGCTCCATCAGTACAATTTGACGAAACAACTGGAGATTACTCACGTTCACACCGTGTATCACTTAAAGGATACTACAAAGGACGTAAAATCGCTAAGGCTAACGCAGCTAAATAATAGAAGGGAGATACCATGCGCGTAAATATTACACTTGAACACAAAGAATCTGGTGAACGCTTGTACCTTACTTCAAAAAACAAACGTAACACTCCAGACCGTCTTCAATTGAAAAAATACTCACCAAAATTGCGTAAACACGTAATCTTTACTGAGGTTAAGTAATTGAATTAAAAACCATGAAAATAAAATTTTCATGGTTTTTTTGTTATTAGTTATAGTAAAAAGATCTCCAAAGAATCTGAATAATAAAAAGTCATTGTCCGCTATGAAGTTGATTCTCTATATAAAATCTTCAATATTCATTTTGAAAATCATTTTAGGAATACTCTAGACCCATGTCTCAGAAATGAATTTCACTTCTTTTATCCCTAGTAAACAATCTAACTAATAGCAAAAAGATCAACATATTACCGTTGATCTTTTATTTTTACTCTAAATCTTTCAGAATATCTGTAAATCTGTGTGTAAACATAGCTGTCATCCCCCATATGTTTTCTGTCAAGTTTCTGTAAAAAGGAATATGACGTTTACTGTACCCAAAATTATATTTATCTCTATTTTTCACTAGGAAAAATGGGAAATCTTTCGCATCACTCAAGGTAGAAGTCACTGTATAATAAACTGGATTCTCTGTCAATAAGGTGTCAATATCTACTGTAAACAGACGAGCCACTTCTTCATTAGGTGAAATATCTTCCCAATTAGCTATATTCAGTTTTCCTACAAAGCAATGAACGGTTCTCCCTTGATGAACAAGATAGTCTATCTCTCCCCAAATATCAATTTGATTAGCAACTATATTTAATTCCTCACAAGTTTCTCGTATTGCGGCTTCTTGAAAAGTCTCGCCATCTTCGACATGTCCACCTGGAAAAGAAACTTCTCCCGGCTGAGAAATATGTTCACTTCGTACTTGATAAAGAACCTGATACTTCTCATTTTTTGCATTGTATAGCAAAGGTAAGAGTACTGCATAGCGACCAGTTTCTCCCAAGGGCTTAGGCTCATAGTGAGCCAATTTATCTTTAATAATCATAAGAACTCCTTAACTTCATCTTATCATAAAAAACAAGATAGCCCTATTATATAAATTTTTTATATATAAAATATTGACATATATTTCTAAAAGAGGTACACTCAATATGTAAAATAATTATATATAATTTTTATACATATCCCAAAAGCGAAGGAGTAGACTATGTATTTTCCAACATCATCAATCCTGATAGAGTTCTTAATACTGGCTATTATCAATAGAGAAGACTCCTATGGTTATGAGATCAGTCAAACCATAAAACTTGCAGCTAATATCAAGGAATCAACACTTTATCCTATTCTTAAAAAACTTGAAAAAGCCGGCTATATGACCACCTATAGCCAAGCGTATCAAGGTCGTAAACGTAAATATTACAGTATTACCCAAGAGGGAAAAGAACAGCTAGAATTTCTTAATAAGGAATGGTTAACCTATAAAGAAACTCTGGACGGTATTGTGGAAGGGAGATTAAGACATGACAAAGACTGAATATCTAGCCAAATTAACAAAATATCTACGAAAATTACCACAAAAGGACTACGAAGAGGTCCTAGAATATTTCATGGAGTACTTTGAGGAGGCTGGACCTGAAAATGAGGCTCAAGTTATTGCAGAATTGGGGACACCTAAGGAAGCTGCTCATGAAGTCATCACTCGTCTGCTTGATGAAAAGATTATTGAGGATAAGACCAGCTTGCGTAATAAAACGACTATCCTTTGGATTGCTATTCTAGCTGTTTTAGCCAGTCCAGTCGCCTTACCAATTCTACTATTCTTCTTAGCTATGCTAATGACACTTCTTATGATTATTTTCGCAGTCATAGTGACTGCCTTAGCTCTCACCTTTGCCTTACTCATTAGCGGTATTTACTCTTTCTTTACAAGCTTCTCTCTCTTAAGTGTTTCACTGGCTTCAACACTGTTTGGAGTAGGTCTAGGACTGTTGATGTTTGGGGGAGCGCTCTTACTACTTTTGATTTCATTTGAAATCTGTAAACTTATTGTAAAGCTAATCAATCTATTGATTAAATGGCTCATCAAGAAAGGAAGAAAATCATGAAAACTTGGAAAAAAGTCGTCCTTGGAATATCTCTCATTTCTGTATTCTTAGGTGGGGGATTAGCAATCTGGGGCTACAGCCATGGAGCCTTAAATGATTTACAAAATCAGACCAAAAATGATATGGATTTTGTAAAGAAGGAAGTCAACGACTTCAATCAGATGGATATAAAAAGTAACAGCTACAATATACTTATTAAAACTGGAAACGTTAGTAAAGCAACTATCACTTATTACCAAAAAAAGAAAAAACCAATTGACATCACTGTAAACGAGCGTCAATTAAGCATCAACGAGAATTATTCTGATAAATCTCTAACTGCCCATAATCATTTCAACGTATTCGGATTAAAAGATTTAATAAAGCTTTCTACTCTCAACGAAAGCAATACCATCATCATTACACTCCCTAAAAAACAAAGGATTGATTTTCTAAAGGCAGATTTGGCATCTGGAAATTTAGATTTAAATAATAGCACAATTAAACAGTCAAATATTGACCTTAAAGTAGGTGACCTAACATTTACCGAGATGACTATTAATAACCTAAAGGCTAATCTTGCTGTCGGTAGTGTTGAAAGTAATGATACGCTTTTCACTAACTCTGATTTATCTATTGCATTAGGGGATTATACCGGTAACAACTTGGTATTTAATGGGCATAACAAGCTTGATGTTACTTCAGGTGACGTTGAAATAAGTCTTAAAAATCATACTGTTAATGTTCAAGCTGATAGCCATTCTGGAGAGGTGGAGGTTACGAATAACCTTAAGAACTCAAAGGATAATACACTTACCATTACCTCCAATCTTGGTGATATAAATATTGAATAACCTAAAAAGCCAGCTCTAATAAGAGTTGGCTTTTAGATTATACATTCTCAGTCTTTGGTCTATAAATAACAATACCTACAACTACAAAAATAAGTAAGAAGATGAATAGCATGCGTACCTGATTTGAGATTTGTCCTGTCATAGAAATCGTTTGACGAAGACCTGACACGGAGTAGGACATAGGTAAGAATGGTTGTATGACCTTAAAGAACTTAGGACTAAGTTCAATTGGATAAGTTCCTGCACTAGAACCTAGCTGCAAAAGTAGCATAATCATGGAAGCAAATGCACCATATCGATCATCCCAACCCACAAGGGCTGTAACGAGCGCCATCAAAGTCCACGCTGCAAGGAGAATGATACCAAATGTAGCTAATGGGTGATTTGGTTCAACCCCCACAAACCGAATAGCAATATAAAGTGCAATAGCAGCCATTGTCGTAATAATACCATTGATAAAGAACTTATTCTTAGCCCAATCAAAACGGCTCGTAAAGTTTCTTCCTGTCAAACTCTTAGCAAATATGACATTGGTTGAAAGGGCAACTACCATAAGAGAAACAGAAATCATATATGGAGCCATTCCCACACCATTAGTGTCAACCTTATCCTTATCAGTTTTCTTCTCTTTGAGAGGAGCACTAACCATTTTTGCATTGTCTGAGTTTACAGAAACAAGAGAGAGTTGCTGATTAGCCTTGTTTAATGAATCAGATAATGTAGAAAGATTAGTTGACAGACTTGTCAAGCCATTTGTTAAGGTGTTGCCTCCAGTTGCTAATTGTTGGGCACCTGTATTGAGAGCATTTGTACCATTTTGAAGACTGGCAAATCCAGACAACAAACTACTACTGTTGGCATCCAAAGTTTGTGCACCACTGGCAATTGTTGACACAGCACCTGTGTAGGTTGACAAACCTGTTGAGAGATTGCTTGCACCTGTGGCTAAAGTACTTTGAGCTGTTGACACACCTGAGGCAACCTGACTTGCTCCAGGTGACAATTGATTAACAAGTACTGAATTGAGACTAGCAATATTAGCTTGCATTGATGATACTGTTGATGAAGCTACAGGGAGAAGAGCATTCGCCGAACTTGCAATGCCTGAAATAGACGTTTGTAAAGAAGCTAAGTTACTTGAATCTCCACCATTAGTTGTTGTCGTACCTGTCAAGCTAGATAAAGCTGTTGACATACTTGACACATCTGATGCAATAGTTGAAGCATAACTACTAGCTGTCGATCCTGCATTACTAATTGCTGATGTAATCTCTGCTTGTTGATCTGCTGTCAAGCTCTGATATGCAGCTGTTCCTTGTACCGCAGCTAAATCGTTCGCTTTGTCAGTGGCACTAGCTGTGGCTATAGAACTAGCTGCAGAAGAGATATTTGAAAGATAAGTCGCTATTGAACTTGTGTCTACTGATGTTGTTGATGTTCCACTAGGTAATGATGTATTACTTACTGCCGTATTAAGATTTTGAATTGCTGTATTTAAATCAGTTAAATTAGTTGACAAGGTTGACAACTGTGCTTGCTGTTCCTCAGATAAACTTGTTGCTGTAGCCATTTGACTAAGTGCTGTAGACAAAGAATCCGCACCCGTTACCAGAGCGTTCATAGCTTCTGCACCTGAAGCAAATTGACCTGCAGCAGAATTGACAGCCTCAGAGTTACTATTTAACTGTGACAAAGCACCTGACAAAGTTGACACACCTGAAGTATAGGCAGATGCGCCTGAACTAAGGGTATTAACACCTGTCGCCAATGTTTGTGTAGAACCAGCAAGAGTTCCTAGACCATTTGATAAGGTCTGACTTCCAGATTGAAGTGCACCTGCACCTACATATAATTGACTGGCCCCATTCGCTGCAGTTCCCATACCACCCTGAAGTTGAGACATACTCTTAAAGACAGCTCCAACATAAGTTGACGTAATATTTTTAGAAACGGTATCCTTTAACTTAGACATGGCAGACTCGCTCATTTTTGAAGAAACGAAGCTATGTCCTGCTGTTGTTTGATAAGAAATTTCCAGTTTCTTGGGATCATTGGTCAAAAGACTTGCTGCATTACTTGAGAGGTTTTCTGGGAAAGTAATCACCATATAGTAATCACCATCATCAATTCCTTTTTGTGCCTCCTTTTCAGTCACAAAATGATAATCTAGATTTTTGTTTTTAGACATATTGTCTACCATATCATGACCAATATTTAGAGTTTTATCCTGAAAACTAGCACTCTTATCTTTATTTACTACCGCCACTGGCAAATGTTTGACATTGCCATAAGGATTCCACATAGAAGATAAAAAGATTAGATTATATAAAGCTGGTATCAATGAGACCCCAATAATGGTTATCCATAGCTTTGGACTTTTAAGAAGAGCCTTTAATTCTGCTAACATATTTCTCCTTTTTAGACATCGTGTTTATTTTTATGATATAATCAATTATAAACTCATTTATATGAAAATCAATATTAAAGAATTGTTTTTTGGACACAATGTCTAAAAGTGTATAAAAGGAGAAACATATGACACAAGATCAACGGCGTGCGCAAACTAAAAAAGCACTTTTAGATGCTTTAGTAATATGTCTTAAAGACCAAGATTTCAATGAGATTACAACTATTCGTCTAGTTCAAACAGCTGGGATTAGCCGTTCTAGTTTCTATACTCACTACAAAGATAAGTATGAGATGATTGATAGTTATCAAAAAGAGCTTTTTCATAAACTAGAATACATCTTTGATAAATATGAAGGAAAGAAAGAGGGAGCCTTTCTCGAAATCTTTGATTTTCTCACTCGTGAAAAGCTCCTATCAGCTTTATTGTCTACAAATGGATCAAAAGAAATTCAAGATTTTCTGATACATAAACTTCAGCGTATGATAGCTGAGGACTTCATTGTTCCTACTGCTGAAAAAAGGGCTCTAAAAGGATTTGAAAAAGACTATGCCAGTATTTATTTTGCGCACGCTATTTTTGGAGCTTGTCAAGCTTGGATAAATAAAGGAAAAAAAGAATCACCTCAAGAAATGACAAATTTTCTTCTACGATTTATTCCTCAATAAAGCAATATTTAGAAGTATACAAAAAGCTACCAACCATCTCAATGGTTAAAGCAGCTTTTTTCTTCTACAATTAAATCCCTAAAATAAGGAAATGGTAAGTGAAAGCAAGGTCAAAATTGCAGGTCCACCTTGAGTTAAAATAATTTTCTTATTAGCAGTTGCAGCACCGTAAACAGCAGCAAAGAAAACATTAAGGACAAAAATCGTTACAAGTAGTTGACTATTTGTAAAAATACCATACAAGAGGAACACAGCAATCAAACCATTGTAAATCCCTTGATTTTTAAATAAGTTTGTAACAGAATCACGTTGAAGTTCTTCTTTACTCATATTGAAAACACGACTAGTCGTGTCTGAATGCGTCGCAAAAGTTTCCAAATACATGATATAGAGATGTTCCAAAGCAACAATCCCAGCTAAAATTAGTGTAATAATAGACATGATATCTCCCTTCTTGAATAACTTTGACAGTATATCAAAAGTAAAACTCTAAAACAACCTAAATGCTTTACTCGATTTAAAATATGGTAAAATAAAGTGTGAAAGAGAGGTTTTTATGACAAAGACAGAAGTAATCCAGCGTCTCCAAAAAGATTTGAAAATTCCTAGATTTCAGGCTTATATAGAGGATAAAGATTACTCCGAAGAGGAGTACGACCAACTAAAAAAAGATTTTGAAACCTACTTCACTAACTACGTTGAGAATGTTTCAGCAGATTTTGAAGGTGGATTGGATAATAAATAATCAATACCTCTAATTCATCTATCAAAATATTACGAACCCCTAGTCACTTGTATTAGATAGACTAGGGTTTTTTTAATATTAGAAAACAGAAAAGCCGTCTCATTCTATGAAATGGCTTTAGGGAACTTGTAACTGAACAAAACTAGAAATCAATGATTTAAGATAAACAAAAAAGCCCATAACAACGGGCTTTTCGATACAATAATCTTAAAATTAAAGCATTTTGTTGTAGAATTCAACGACAAGTGCTTCGTTGATTTCTGGGTTGATTTCATCACGTTCTGGAAGACGTGTCAATGAACCTTCAAGTTTTTCAGCATCAAATGATACGAATGCTGGACGTCCGATAGTAGCTTCTACTGCTTCAAGGATAGCAGGAACTTTAGCTGATTTTTCACGAACTGAAATTACTTGACCAACTTCAACGCGGTATGATGGGATATCAACACGTTTACCGTCAACAAGGATGTGACCGTGGTTTACGAATTGACGTGCTTGACGACGAGTAGTTGCAAGACCAAGACGGTAAACAACGTTGTCAAGACGACGTTCCAAAAGAACCATAAAGTTGAAACCAAGTGTTCCACCTTTAACTTTAGTAGCTTGTACGAACAAGTTACGGAATTGTTTTTCACCCAAACCGTATGAGAAACGAAGTTTTTGTTTTTCAGCCAATTGCAAACCGTATTCTGAAAGTTTAGAACGATTATTTGGACCGTGTTGACCTGGTACGTAGTTACGACGTGCCAATTCTTTACCTGTTCCTGTAAGTGAGAAACCAAGACGACGTGATTGTTTCCATGATGGACCTGTATAACGTGACATTAATAATGTCCTCCTATAAAAAAATATTTTTTAGGAAATAACGTTTTAGATAAACCTGATTCGTTCAGAAAGACTTCGCCCAAACAGCAAAGGTTACTTTTTTAGCTGACTTCCTGTTGACGAGCTTCATTTTATCCTGCTATTATTTCACATACTTTAATAGTTTACCACGAAAAAAAGCCCAAGTAAAGGCTTTTTATTATTTATTCTCAATTTCAGCCTGTTCCTCAGGACTCAAGTAACGAATGAGAGTCTTCTCAGTCAAAATATCTGAATAAGTGTAAGATTCAACATAACTATTATTAATAGCTCCTGCTTGAGAACTGAAGTCTTGATATTCAACAATAAACAATGATGGATAAACCTCTGTCAATCGACCAATTTTATTCTTTTCACGTTTACGTCCATTCTCTAGGGTCAATTCTACTAGCTGGCCTTCATGTGACTTAATAGCTTCCTTGATGTTTTTCATCTTAGCAACATCTGCAAATGCATCACTCATATATATATCTCCTTAAATCTGAAAGTTATGATTCCTCAAACTGAGCAATCGATGAAAATTTATTGTATTCTTTTTGGAAAAGTAACTTGACTGTTCCACGCGCACCAGCACGGTTTTTTTCTAGGATAACTTCGATTGTATTATCTTCAATCGCATTCTCTGGTTCTTTGCCTTCTTTTCGATAGTAATCCTCACGATATAAAAAGGCAACAATATCGGCATCCTGCTCGATTGATCCTGACTCACGGATATCAGACAACACAGGACGTTTATCCTGACGTTGTTCAACTCCACGAGATAACTGACTCAAGGCAATTACAGGAACTTTGAGCTCCTTGGCCAGAATTTTTAACTGTCTTGAAATATCTGATACCTCTTGTTGGCGATTTTCTGGCCGTGTCCCTGTAATCAACTGTAAATAGTCAATGACAATAAGACCTAGACCACCCTCTACTTCCTGTGACAATTTACGAGACCGTGCACGAATCTCAGTAATCTTAATACCAGGAGTATCATCAATGTAAATAGGTGCCTCAGCCAGAGCTCCTTGAGCAATCATAACATTATTCCAATCTTGCTCTGTCAATTGACCTGTACGTAAAGCATGGGAATCAATCATACCTTCTGAAGCCAACATACGATCTACTAAACTTTCCGCCCCCATCTCTAGTGAGAAAACTGCAACAGCTTTATTTTGCTTGGTGCCAACGTTCTGAGCAATGTTTAGAACGAAAGCTGTTTTACCAACAGCAGGACGAGCTGCTAAAATAATTAATTGATCAGGGTGTAAACCTGTTGTAATTTTGTCAAGATCACGGAAACCAGTTGGCAATCCGGTAACATCCGACGTTTGTTGTGAACGCATCTCCAAAGTATTAAAGTTGACATCAAGAACTTCAGATATTTTACGAAAACCACTACGATTGCTATGCTCCGAAACATCCACCAAGGCTTTTTCGGCATTTGCAATGATTTCATTAGATTCAGTTGAACCCTCATAGGCTTGGTTGACAGTCTCTGTCAATCTACTTATAATACGACGAAGCATGGCTTTCTCAGCCACAATTTTAGCATAGTATTCAGCATTGGCAGATGTGGGTACACTATTGACCAAATCTACAAGATAAGAAATACCCCCTATATTTTGGAGGTCATCTTGGTCATCTAGAATGGTACGTACTGTCGTGGCATCAATGGCTTCATTTCGATCCGACAGAGTCACCATTGCTTTGAAAATGACACGATGGGAATACTTGTAAAAGTCATCTGCTTCGATATATTCTCGAACTGCAATCAACTTGTCAGGATTAATAAAAATAGCACCCAGAACAGACTGCTCAGCCACTAAGTCCTGAGGTTGTACCCGTAATTCTTGAGTTTCTGACACAATTATTCCCTCCTTTACAAGATTTACTTATAGTGTCAAGGTTTACTCAGCACTATTTTTGATATTAAGCTTAATTTTTGCACTTACTTCTTTATGAAGCTTTACAGGAACCTCAATCAAACCAATCGCACGAATAGGATGTTCAAGTTCAATATGACGTTTATCAACCTTGATTCCAAATTGTTTCTGAAGCCCTTCTGCAATCTTTTTGGCTGTAATTGAACCAAAAGTACGACCGTCTGGTCCAACCTTCTCAGTAAATTGAAGACGATTTTCTTCCTTCTCAAGTTGCTCTTTAACGTGTTTTGCTTCAGCTAACAACTCTGCAGCATGTTTTTCTTCAGATTTTTGTTTACCTTTCAACTCACCGATAGCTTGGTTTGTTGCTTCTTTAGCAAGGTTCTTTTTAATCAAGAAGTTTTGAGCGTAACCTGACGGTACTTCTTTAATTTCACCTTTTTTTCCTTTTCCTTTAACGTCTTGTAAGAAAATAACTTTCATTTTAGTCCTCCTTAGGAGCCAACTCTCCCATAATAGTTTCAATTAGTTTATTTTTAACCTGCGCAACACCACAATCTCTTATTTGACAGGCAGCTAAGTTGAAATGCCCTCCACCACCTAACTTTTCCATAATACGTTGCACATTAATGGTTTTATGACTTCGAGCAGATATATTTACCGTAGAATCGCTTGTACGAGCGATAACAAAAGTGGCTTCGATTCCAGCCATAGCGAGCATCGTATCTGCTGCTTTTGAAATGACAACATTATTGTAGTATTTATGGTCTTCACCCATAGCAACAATAATATCGTTGGTAATTCGATCACCGGCTAAAATCAACTCATTAATACGTCGATACTCCTCAAAGTCCGTAGCCGAAATCGTTTGAATTTCTCCACTATCACTTCCTAAACTACGAAGGTATGAGGCAACATCAAACGTTCGACTTGTTACACGAGTAGAGAAGTTTTTCGTATCTAGCATTATGCCTGCCATGAGGATAGAGGCTTGAATTTTACTCAACCGCTCTGGAGCACCTTGAAATTGCAACAATTCCGTAACCAACTCACAAGCAGAGCTTGCTCCACTTTCAATAAAGGTCAAAACGGCATTTTCAGGGAAATCATCATCACGACGATGGTGGTCTACGACAATAACTTCGTTAAACCGAGCATAGAAACTCTTAGATAAAGTCAGATTTACTTTAGAATGGTCGACCATAATCAGCAATGAATTCTGATTAACCAACTCCTCAGCCTCTGAAAGTGTAATCAGTGGTGACTGCCCATCCTCTTTCAAACGATTAACTGCACGCGCAATATCAGCATTCATAGATTCATCATCGTAAACAGCAAAGCTCTTTCGAACAATCTGACTAGCAAAGTGAGCCATACCGACAGTAGCACCTAAGGCATCCATATCCAAATTCTGGTGTCCAACAACAAATACTCTTTCGACTGTTTTCAACTTATCCGAAATTGCTGTCATCATAGCCCTTGTTCTTGTGCGAGAACGCTTGACTGTTGAGACAGAACCTCCGCCAAAGTACAGTAATTCTTTGTGATCGTCATTTTCCTTAACTACAGCCTGATCCCCACCACGAACAAGGGCTATGTTAAGATTCTGCAAAGCCACTTGTCCGATTTGATCATGCTTAATTGTTCCAAATGAAATCCCCATACTCAGTGTAAGTGGTAAACCACGTTCTTGAGCTTGTTGACGAAAATCATCTAAAACAGAAAACTTTTGATTCATGAACTCCATCAAAACCCTGTAATTAGTGAAAAAGTAAAAACGGTCACCTTCAATACGTCGATAATGGATGTGTTTAGCTTTGGCAAACTCTGAAATAAAACCTGCCACAAATGTATTTATCTTTGAAACATCTGCATCTGGCAAACTTCCTGTCACATCGTCGTAGTTATCGACTGAAATAATACCGATAACAGGACGTGTCATATTTGGGTCCGTATTCGTATCATGATCATAGACATTATCAATAAAGTAAATCAACTTATTATCGAAATCGACAAAAGCAGCATATTTATTTTCTCCAACTGTAATCACATTGGAGGGTGATCCTTTACGCTTCTGAGCAATAAAATTGGCAACCAATTTCTTATTGAAGTTTCCGTTTTCATCCGAAAGTACTAGCTTCGCATAAGGATTAAACCATTCAATATGATCATTCTCATCAAAAGTAATTACCCCAACAGGCATTTTTCCAAGAAGTGTCTTCAAAGAATCTTCAACATCCTGATTTAGTTCATCTAATTGTTCTATTTCCAAGGACTCGTATGTTGTCTTTTGGTAATGTAATAAGGCAACAACCACTACCATAATGATAAAAAGCGCAAAAATGAGTGCAGACTCAGATTTTAAAACGCGAACAAAGATGGTAGCAATTCCAAAAAGAATTAACCCTATCATTACAAGATGAATCGTTGCAAAGTGAAATCTTTTCATATAAAACCTCTTAATCTAGTAATTATAACATAAAAAAGCCCTAATTAAAAGGCTTTTAAACGCATTACTACCGTTAGTCCACCTTACGACGGGCCTTATTATTGCCTTCAAGGTAAACCATCAGAATAGAGATATCTGCTGGATTGACCCCTGAAATACGACTCGCTTGACCAATGGTTTCAGGATTAATTTTCTTAAATTTTTGACGAGCTTCAGTAGCGATAGAATCAATAGCATCCCAATCAATATTTTTCGGAATTCTCTTTTCTTCCATACGCTTCATCTTAGCTACCTGATCCAAAGCTTTATTGATATACCCTTCGTACTTGATTTCAGTCTCCAGCAGCTCTATAATCTTAGCGTCCAAATCTTCTGCAGCTGGACCTACAAACTGAGTAGCTGTAGCATAATCAATCTCTGGTCTACGCATAAATTCTTTCGCTGTCATGGCATCTGTCAAGGGCTTAAAGCCTAGGGCTTGAATTTTTTCATTCGTTTCTTTGACAGGTTTCAATTTTTCTTTTGACAGACGTGTCAACTCACTGTCAAACTGATTTTTCTTGATTTCAAAGATATTCCAACGTTCATCGTCAACCAAACCAACTTCCCGACCAATAGGTGTCAAGCGCATATCAGCATTGTCATGACGTAATATGAGGCGATACTCCGCGCGTGATGTTAATAAACGATAGGGCTCCAAGGTTCCTTTCGTGACAAGATCGTCAATCATTACACCAATATAGGCATCACTACGTTTGAGGATAAGCTCAGGTTTACCTTGAACTTTAAGAGCCGCATTAATACCAGCAACTAGACCTTGGCCAGCTGCCTCCTCGTATCCAGAAGTTCCGTTAGTCTGTCCTGCTGTAAAGAGACCCGAAATCAACTTCGTTTCAAGTGTTGCACGTAATTGATGAGGGAGAACGATATCATATTCAATCGCATAACCAGTTCGCATCATCTCCGCTTTTTCAAGACCTTTGATTGAGTGAAGTAATTCTTTTTGAACATCTTCAGGCAAACTTGTTGAAAGCCCTTGTACATACACTTCCTCAGTTTCTCGTCCCTCTGGTTCAAGGAAAAGCTGATGACGATTCTTATCGGCAAATCGGACAATTTTATCTTCGATTGATGGACAATAACGAGGTCCTACACCCTTGACAATACCTGAAAACATTGGGGCACGGTGCAAATTGTTATTGATAATATCGTGGCTTTCTTGGTTCGTATACGTTAGCCAACACGGAATTTGATTCTGAAGATAGTCTTCATCCCTCGACAAAAATGAAAAATGATTAGGCTTTTCGTCACCTGGTTGAATCTCAGTTTCTTCGTAATTAATTGATGACGCCTTGACACGAGGGGGAGTACCTGTTTTAAATCGACCTATTTCAAGACCAAGCTTTTTCAAATTATCAGCCAAAGTAACGGATGCAAGGCTATTATTTGGCCCTGATGAATATTTGAGTTCTCCTAGGATAATTTCACCACGTAGAGCTGTACCTGTTGTTACAACAACTGCTTTAGCTCCATATTTTTGATTTGTTGCCGTTCTTACACCAACTACCTTACCATCTTCAACAAGTATGTCATCAATCATTGATTGACGGAGGGTCAAGTTTTCCTGACGTTCAACGGTATGTTTCATTGTCATAGCATACAAAGCTTTATCTGCTTGTGCACGCAAGGCTCGAACAGCAGGCCCCTTACCGGTATTAAGCATTTTCATTTGAATATAAGTTTTGTCGATGTTTTTACCCATCTCTCCACCAAGGGCATCAATTTCACGAACAACAATTCCCTTAGCTGACCCACCGATAGAAGGGTTACATGGCATAAAAGCCAGCATCTCGAGGTTAATGGTGGCTAGTAAAACCTTACAACCCATGCGAGCTGCTGCTAGACTAGCTTCCACACCTGCATGACCGGCTCCAACAACGATTACATCATAATTTTCATCAAACTCGTAAGACATTTTTAGATTCATGCAGTGACTTACAATCAGCTGCCTTATCCTTTCTTTGTTATCTTTTCTACAAAAATAGCCAAAACTCCAGAAAACTGTACGCAAAAAACGCACAATTTCCATGAGCTTTGACCATCATGACTATTGTTAAAGTTATTGTATCAAATCAAATCATTTTGTCAATTCAAATCACTATTTGATTAATGACTGAACACTAGTGATAATCATCTGGATACCTATTGAAAATAGTAATAGTCCCATCAATTTCGTTATAATTTTCATCAAATTTTCTCCCAAAAATTCAGCAATTTGTTTTGCACTTCTTAAAAGGAGATACGTGATGACACATAAAAAAGCAAAGGCAACTATTGTTATCAGTTGATTCTGCAAGCCTCCATTAGCCAGACTTAAGGCAGTTGTAATTGTACCTGGTCCTGCAAAAAGTGGCATTGCAAGAGGAGAAATAGCAATAGCCATTGGATCTGAATTTACTGCTTGCTGCTCCATTCCTTTATAGCTAGGTGAATGATTACCATTAATCATATGATAACCGATAACAGCCACTAATATTCCACCAGCAATTCTGAAAGAAACAATTGTAATTCCAAATACTTTAAAAATGAAATCTCCTGAAAAGATAAAAACAGTTACAATAACAAAGGCAATCAAAAGACTCCTAAAAGCAATTTTTCGTGAAATTTTTTGACTATCATCTGCTACTAAAGCCATGTAAGCAGGAAGATTTGAAATTGGGTTCATTATAGCGAAAAATGCCATAAATGCATAAAAAAATTGGGAACTCATCGTTATTACTTAACTCCAGTTAGATATACTGACATACTTTTCCGTCTTTATAGGCTTGGTCAATAATACCGCCACCCAAACATTCCTGACCATCATAGAATACAACGGCTTGACCAGGTGTAATCGCACGCTGAGGTTCAGCAAAAATAACCTCTGCTTTCTCACCCTTAACCTTTACAGTAACTTTACTATCAGGTTGACGATAACGGAATTTTGCTGTACACTCCATTTCAAAGTTTTCTGGCATATCTCGAGTAAAGTGAATCATTGAAGCGTCAAGAGAAGTTGACATCAATGACTCATGGTGGAAACCTTGACCCACGTAAAGAATATTTTTCGAAAGATCTTTCCCAACTACAAACCAAGGAGCATTATCGCCACCTTTTTGGCCACCAATGCCCATACCACCACGTTGACCAATGGTGTAATACATGAGTCCGTTATGCTCGCCCATGTCACGACCATCGACAGTCATCATACGACCTTTTTGAGCTGGCAAGTATTGGCTAAGAAACTCTTTAAAGTTTTTCTCACCAATAAAACAAATTCCTGTCGAATCCTTTTTCTTGGCTGTTGCAAGACCTGCACGTTCAGCAATCTCACGAACTTCTGGCTTTTGTAGATGTCCTAATGGAAACATCGTTTTCTGCAACTGCTCTTGCGAAAGCTGACTAAGGAAGTAGGTTTGATCTTTATTGTTATCTGCACCACGCAACATATGGATAATGCCGTCTTCATCGCGAACAACTTGAGCATAATGTCCTGTAGCCACGTAGTCTGCTCCCAATGTCATAGCGTAGTCTAGGAAAGCCTTGAACTTGATTTCCTTATTACACATAACGTCTGGATTAGGGGTACGACCTGCGCGGTATTCTGCAAGGAAATACTCAAATACACGATCCCAGTACTCTTTCTCAAAGTTGACAGAGTAATACGGAATACCAATCTGATCAGCTACTGCTGCTACATCTTTATAATCTTCGGTTGCTGTACACACACCAAATTCATCTGTGTCATCCCAGTTTTTCATGAAAACACCAATTACATCATAACCTTGCTCTTTTAAAAGTAAGGCTGTCACTGATGAATCAACGCCACCACTCATACCGACAACAACACGTGTTTTTGAATTATCAGTCATTGATAACTCCTCCCATCAAATAAAATTTAACATAGACTTGAAGGGTCTAGTTACTCAAATATCGATTTGAAGGTCGATTTTGAAGCGTAAAAGCACGCAAGCTTAATTATATCATGATTAAAAAATAATGCAAAAAGGTTCCCTTTAGGCAACCTTCTGTGTTTTAACTTTTATGTAAATCCACTGTAAACTTATTATTCCTAGAACTATAAGTGGGGCACTTATTGCTACAAATATCCATTCTGGTTCTTGATACCGTAACTCAAGTTTATTTTTTCCTTCTTGCGATGAAACGGTCGGCGTACCAATCGTTGACAACTTATAGTCATCCTTGTCTAGTTCTTTACCATTTAGTGTCAAGATGGAATCTTTATATACAACTATAGGTAGATTCAATTCTTCCCCTTCATCAGCTTGCCAAGTTAATACGAGGTAGTTATCTTCAATTAACTTTTCGGTTCTTTGATTCGTAACAATGTTTTCATAATAAAGATCATAAGTGTTTTGCTTACCTATTGTCCCATAGATAGGTACATAATCTGGTGTGGGTTTGACAACTAAATTTAAAAACTGTGACAGGTCACTGTCATTCATGGTAAGACTTATCGTCTGGTAATCTCCTTCAACGTAAGTATGTTTAACAATGGAAATAAGTTCACCATCTTGAGCTGCACTCTTTACACGATCTGTAGTATCCATTATATTTTGAATTAGACCAACCCCTGCAAAGGCAAATAATAAAACAGCAATACTTTTTCGCCAATTTACAAAACGTGTGACAGTCAACCCTGTAATCGCCAACAGCAATATAGTAGCTGGAACAAAAAAGCGAAATGGGAATTGAATCAACTCAGCAAAAGTATTTCCATTTTCTACCAGATACTGCCACGGAAAAAGACCTGTCGATAAAAAGAAGAAAACAAAATAAATAAAATGTAGTATTCGTTTCCATCTTGCTAGTTTTTTCCAATTTGCAATAGCGTAAATAAACTGTAAAATGAGTAAAACCATTAAGGATATTGGAGTGTATAGCCAATATCTTGCTGTCCCATCAATTCCATTCTTACCTATCTCCCTATTGATAAATGGATCTAAGAGATGATTCGCACCTCTTAAATAGAGGAGTACCCCCCATACATTTACAGTCAATAAAAGAAAAAGAATAACTGCTATTAAGACTTTAACAATTGTTTCCTTTTTTTTAGAAGCAGTTACCTTTACAAAAGTGTAAATGTAAAAAGGAAGATACATCATCACTAGCATCAAAGCACTGAGTACGTGAACCTGAAAAATCAATGCCATAGATAAGGCTAGTCTAACTTGATCTACTCGTTGATAAAATACATAATGAATGGCAGGAATGAAACAGTAGGGTAATAGAGCAGCTCCCCAACTAGAAAAGCCTTGACGCATAGTCCAATATTGAATAGAGAATGTCGTTGCATATAGTAAACCTAGTGACAAAGCAATGCTTGTCTTAACTTTACACTGCTTAAGTAACGCATACATTGAAGACTCAGCCAATATATGTAACAATACCCTAGAAACAATCTGATAACGGAACCAAGTACCACTTATTAAAATAAGTCCTCCTTGTAAATAGGCAAAAAAAGGGCCATATAGGGCATTAACAATACGTCCAGACTGTTGAAAACCATACAAAGATAGAAAGTAAGAAAAATTACCATTCTTTAATTGCATAGCAGCTTCATAAAACCTGTTATAGTGAAATATAGAATCTGATCCTAAAATGACTTTTCTAGTAAATAGCTGTGGCATGACCAGTAATATAGCAAAAACAATAATAAAAAGACTAACCCACAATCTCTCTCTTGATTTAAATATTTGTTTCATTGTCAAACCTTTCATTTTCTATTATAACAGAAAGGCCTATTCCTACCTAATAATAGTTACAATCTAATCTAAAACCCTATAAAACGACTCTTACTTACATCTAGAATAAAAAGCTGGGAGTCTCCTCCCAACTTCTTTAATTTCTTAGTAATTCCAAGCTGACAATCCTTGAGCGTTATAGGCATTCAAAGCCGATTGAATTTGGTCCTCAACGGTTGCTGTTGAACCCCATCCTGGCATTGTTTGGAAAAGGCCTGATGCTCCTGAACCATTTGCTGCGGTATGATCACCGTTTGACTCACGCGCAATAATTGACTCCCAAGTTGACTGAGGGACGCCAGTGGCAGCAGCCATTTGTGCTGCGGCGTAAGAGCCGATTTCTCCTGCAGTATTACCATTCGAAAGGATAACTGAGCTATTACCACTCGCAGCAACTGCAGGTGCTGTCCCTTTATCTGGAGTCGGTGTAGTTTCAGTACTTGTTGTAACAGTCTCTGACTGAGACTGTTGAGGTGTTTCTACTGTTTCACTCGTTGTCTCAGATTGAGGCTTACTTTCTTCAACATTTTCTTTGTTAGCTTTTTTCTCTTTGCTGGAGCTAATAGTTGATGATTTGACTAAATCTGCTGTTGATTCTGTCGCTGTTGACGTTGGTGAAGGAGTCGGTGTAACAGAATCCGAGAATGCATTAACCAATCCCTTATTGATTAGTGTAGAAAGAGATACTGCCAAAACGACAATAAAACTTGTTACAATTGCTACTGGCACTGTCAATGATTTTTTTGCTGCTAATTTGACACGACGTCCTTTATAACTTTTTTTAAACATAAATCCCTCCTAGTTTATTCTAGCCACATTCATCATAACTTAGTAATATTACTGTGCATTATTTGTAATGTGTCTAATGTTACAATGATTTATCATTTAAATAAAAAAATGCCAAGAATCTGGCATTTTCTTCATATTTGTATGAGGTTTTAGCTAGTTTCCTCACAATTCATTAAAATAAAGTCATTTAGCTTAATACCAACCGTTAGCATTCCAGAAAGCTAGAGCTGCAGTCCATGAACCATAACGGCTTGCTACATAATTATCCGCTACCCTCTCTTGATTTTCAGGAGATAGGTCCCCATTCAAATATGAGGAAGCCAATTGATAACGACCATAATATTGGCCATTTTGAGCTGTATAGCTACCGCTTGACTCACGTTGAGCAATTTCTTCCTTGGCAGCTGCCTCTGAAGAAGAAAGACTTGTATTTGTTGTTTGAGTACTTTCACTTTGTGTAGACTCTGCCGATTGTGCTGATTGTGCTGATTCAGCAACTGCTTCAGTTGTAGTTGGCGTAGCTGAGGCTTCAGTAGTCTCTTCTGTGGTTTCATTAATTGTTAAATTTTGACCTACAGAAATCTTATTGGCATCTTGAATGCCATTTTTTGAAACAATTTCATCTACAGTAGTACCGTTCTTCTTGGCAATAGCTGAAAGGGTATCACCTTTTTGAACTGTGTAAGTTTCTGCATTAGCTAAAGCTGTTGCTCCAAGCGTTGCCACTGTAACAAGTCCAAAAAGACCCAATTTTTTAGTGTTAGATGTATTCTTTGTTTGCATGATGATGCTCCTTTATCTATCTATAGTTCAGTCCATATTAGCCAATGATATTTTATTATTTTATTTGGTGATGACTAATAGGCAAATAAAATGGCTTAGTCTATATGGGAATTTTTCATTCCAGATTAAGCTGAAGAACTATAACCATGTAACTATCATACCGTGCAAATATAACATCCACTTGTTAGGGATATTAAAAATATTACAGGCAGTTTGGGATTAGACGAAAAAGAACGCCAACTTGGGCGTTCTTTCAATGGTTCTAGGTCTTAAGACCTAGTTTATCTATATTAACCACTTAACTCTTAAGATAAAAAAGTATTAACCCCAAAGCTAAAATAGCAACAATGGATAAAGTATCTCGGCCATTCCATGAAAGTCGACGATATTTTGTTCGGCCGTCGCCACCTTGATAGCCTCGTGCTTCCATAGCAATCGCCAGAGCATCTGCCCGTTTGAAGCTAGATGCAAACAAAGGAATTAATATTGGTATAATTGAGCGTACCTTTTGAATAATATTTCCTTCACCAAAGTCAACTCCACGCGCCTTTTGAGCATTCATAATTCGCATCGTATCATCCATCAAAGTTGGTACAAAACGTAAACTTAAAGATAACATTAACCCAATTTCGTGTGCTGGTACTTTAAAAACAGTCATAGGTTTTAAAAGAGATTCAACGGCGTCAGATAAGCTTAAAGGTGTTGTCGTTAGAGTAAGCAAAGTAGAAAAACTAATAATAAGAATAAATCTAAGAAAAATCATCCAGCCTTGATTTAAACCAACCTCAGTAATCTTTAAAAAGCCGATAGACCAAAGCACATTCCCTTTTGTATTGAAAAAAACTTGAAACAGCGTAGAGAATAAAATAATCCAAATCATTGGTTTAATACCACCTAGAAAAAAACCAAGCTTAATCTTAGATAAGATAACCAAGAAAAGTGTAAAAAGGGTTATAATGACATAAGTCAAAGGATTATTGGCCCAAAAGATAATAACAATGTAAACAAACATGGCTAATAATTTACTTCTAGGATCTAATCTGTGTATGAAAGAGTTTCCGACAATATAACGTCCAATAATTAACTTATCCATTAGCTAATACCTCTACGAATTCCTCCATTGTAATGGGAAGACTTTCAAAGTGATAACCTTTTTTCTGTAGCTGTAACGCAAACTCTGTAATTTTTGGAACGCCTAATTGCTTCTCTCTAAGTAAGGTGACCTGTTGGAAAACTTCTTTAGGAGCTCCTGACAATACTAAATGTCCTTTTTCCATAACGTTTACAGCTGTTGCGTAATCAGCAACATCATCCATCAGGTGGGTCACTAAGACAATTGTCATTCCAGAAAGGTGTAATTGTTTAAATAGTGTCATTAATTCCTTTCGTCCCTGAGGATCAAGACCAGCAGTAGGTTCATCCAACACTAGAATATCTGGTTGCATAGCCAGAATACCCGCTATAGCAGCACGTCGCATTTGTCCTCCTGATAAATCAAAAGGATTCTGTTTATAAAACTCCTCTGGAAGACCAACTAATTTTAAACTCTCAACAGCACGCTGCTCTGCCTCCTCTTTAGAAACGCCAAAGTTCTGAGGTCCAAAAGCAACATCTTCTAAAACAGTTTCTGCAAATAATTGACTTTCTGGAAATTGAAAAACTAACCCGACCTTTTTACGGATTGGCTTTATTTCCTTATTTTTGGATTGACTAGTTATAATAGTGTCATCAACTTGGACGTGACCGCTAGTTGGTAAATAAAGTCCGTTCAACAACTGCATGATGGTTGACTTACCACTTCCTGTATGCCCAATAAAGGCTGTATATGAACCATCTTTTATTGTGGTTGTCATATCAAAAAGGGCACGCCCCTCAAAAGGAGTACCCGCTTGATAGGTATAACTTACATTTTCGAGAGAGATTCCCATAATTGTTCTACCAATTCCTTTTCTGTCAGATAGTCTTCACAATCTATCAGACCTTTATTTCTTAGCTTTTGAGTTAATAATGCACTGAAAGGGATATCCAAACCTAAATCAACCAATTCTGAGCCCCTACTAAATAGTTCACGAGGACTTGAAATAGACTCCACTTTACCTTTCTTCAAAACCAAAACACGGTCACTCATTGTCACCTCATCAAGATCATGAGTAATTGATAAAACAGTCATGCCGTATTCTTTACGAATAGCTTTAATAGATTGAATCAATTCCTGGCGACCTTCTGGGTCAAGCATGCTAGTTGCCTCATCCAAAATCAAAATTGATGGTCTCATAGCTACAATACCTGCAATAGCCACACGTTGTTTTTGCCCCCCAGATAATCTAGCTGGCTCTCTATCCTTAAATTCTGACATCCCTACAAATTCCAGAGCCTCTTGAACTCTTGAAACCATTTCTTCATAGGGAATACCTTTATTTTCAAGACCAAAAGCAACATCATCTTCAACAGTTGCCCCAACAAATTGATTATCTGGATTTTGAAAGACCATACCAATCTTATCACGAATATCCCAGACATTCTCTTCTGTTAATTCTTGACCATCGACAATAATATGACCTGATTCAGCCACCAGTAGTCCATCAATAAGACGTGCTGTCGTGGATTTTCCGGAACCATTATGACCAACAATGGATAGCCACTCTCCAGGTTTCACGTGAAACGACACATCATCAAGAATATAAGATGTCTGGTCTTGATTATATTTAAACTTTAAATTTTTTATTTCAATCATTGGTTTATCGTACTACTTAAAAGTGTCTCTAAATAAGAATCCTGCACCTTTGAAATAATCATATCCTGAGTAAATCGTAAAGAATAAAGCTACATAAAGCATAATCGTTCCTATAAGATTCACATGACACAATAATAAAATAATAGATAGCATCTGTGTCACTGTTTTTATCTTACCAGGCATAGCCGCAGCAAGAACCGTCCCCCCGTTTTCAACTAATAGAAGACGGAGACCTGTAACAGCTAGCTCTCGACAAATAATAACTGAAACAACCCATGCAGGTGCTTGATTAATACCAACAAGCATAATAAAAGCTGACATCACCAACATCTTATCTGCCAATGGATCAGCAAATTTTCCAAAATTAGTAACAACATGCCACTTTCTTGCCAAATACCCATCTAAATAATCTGTAAAACTTGCAATTGCGAAAACAATCGCTGCAGCAATATGCATTACGTTATTTCTAGCAAGTGATGTCATCACTAAAAATACAGGGATTAAAATGATTCTAGCAAGGGTTAGCAGATTAGGTAAATTTTCTTTTTTGAACATTTCTTCTCGATTCTATTGAATTTTTAAAGTTAGGTAACTAGGTGTGTTTTTATCTAATTGAGACAAATCAAGCGACTCACCATTTATCTTTATGGTTACTTTCGAAGATTGTGCAATGGTAATTTGAGTCGTTCTCGTTTTATCTGAAAGATCTAAGGAGTATTTTGATTTTTTTGTTTTTGAAAGAAGATAACTCTCTGAAACATCTGAGTTATCTACAGAAAACCATGTATCTTCGTTATTTCCAGACAACTCCACACCTAAAACCACAGAAGAAGCAACATTAGAAAGGTCAACCATTAATTGATTACCTTGCGTAGTTGTTTTAACATTTGCTCCAGAAACCGTAACTTCAGAAATATTTCTAGACGATTTAGCTTTTCCTGCTACTGATAGGTGATTATCTGTTGAAATAGTATTGAGTTTAATCACCTGAGGTTGATTAGAAAGATGTCTAATAATGATATAACCAACCGAACAGATAATAAGCAACGAAACTGCACTGAGAATTAGTAAGGGGAGATATGTGGATTTTCTTTTTTCTTCACGTTTATGCTTAGAAAAGCGTGACATGGGAGTTTTAGCATCTAAGCTGTCTTCCTTACGATTAGATTGACTCTTCTTTTCTGCTAATCGTCTCTCCTTCTGTCTCTGCTCTTCATACAAACGTTTACCATCCAAACCTACGAAGGTAGCATACTTTTCAAGCGCCTCTTGCTGAATGTCCTCTGGTAAAGCTTTAAGTTGATCCATTTCCATAGCTAAAAGAAACTGTGCTTCAACTCCAGTAAGTTTCTCTACATCATATAAACTTAATTTTTTCTTTGTTCGTGCCGCACGTAACTGCTCACCAAGAGAATATAACTTCATTTTTCCCCTTTCTAATATTCTTCTTTTTTAGTGCTTCTATTATAACAAATAATTACCTATTTGGGGAATACAACAAAGTCAGTAATTACCATATTTGACAAGTAATGATTCAAAAAATCCTTTAGTTCCTTAGAAGTAATACTCATCAATTCCTGTCCTAAATCAAAATAAGTTTTGTCATTATCTAAGAATGTTAAATATTGATTTCCTAACCCCTGGATATTATCTAAACTACGTAAGAATTCACCATACAAAGCTTTTTTTTGTAAATCTAACGCCTCTTCTGTCAACAATCTTTTTTTGTCCGCTGACGTCATTACTTGACGAATTAGACTTGACATTTTTATAGGTTCTACGGTGTCCATGGTTATAATGACAAACGAATATCGATTAGAGACTTCGTATTCAATTGATACAGATTCATCAATCTTTCCTTCAGAGTACCAATTTTGATAGTAGGGAGACGTCCACCCAAACAATAAATTAAATAATAATTGTACTAGTAAATTTTCTCTCATACGACTATCAGAAAAAATAGCACTTTTAAAACCCACGGCTAATTTGGAGATAGACACCTCCATTTGAAGATTGTCCCTTTTTTTGACCTCGGCCTCAATGATTTTTTTTCCTTTTTCTACTATTGTTTTCAACTCTGTCAATCTTTGCTGTCTTTCGTTTACAAACGTGTAAATTTCATCAACATCAAAATCACCTACTAAGACAAGATGACAGTTTTCTGGCCTATAAAAACAATCAAAGTTATTCTTCAAATCCTCTACAGTAATTTTTTCAATACTCTCATTACTTCCAGCAATGTCTTGACCTAATATGGTATTTGGATACAAGTTTTGCAAACAACCTAGATAAGCTCTATAATCAGGGTCATCTTGATACATATTTATCTCTTGTTCAATAATTTTTTTCTCGTGATTGACAGATTTTTCAGAGCTTGTAAACCTTGACGTAAATTTTAGTAAGAGGTCTAATGACTCCTCAAAGTTGTCAAGTGTAGAAAAATAGTAGGTTGTCCTGTCCAAGGTTGTAAAAGCATTAACATCAGCTCCAAGTTTGACAAAATCCAATGTTACATCTTTTCCTTGCTCATCCTCAAATAATTTATGTTCAAGAAAATGTGCAATACCAGCAGGATAGGTTTGTAACTCTCCATCAAGATAATAGCAATTATCTATTGATCCAAAATTTATTGATAAAAAAGCAGCTTTTTCTAAGAATCCTCTTTTCTTAATAATAGATAAAGATAAGCCATTATCTAAGGTTGCTGAATAAATCTCTTCATCAATCTTTTGATAATAACGTTTTTTTAAAGCAGACATTCTAAGACACTCCCTCTAAAAAGAACAAACTTTGTAGCTTGACTTGACGTGCCACACGGCAAATATCTTTTTTACTAACCTTTTCCATATTTTCTAACCACTGTTCTAATGAAAGATTTTTATCTTCAAAAATAACCTTATTAAAACATTGTTCAACTAATGTTAACGGATTATCCTCGGAAAGAAGGGCATTCATTCGTATGATTTTTTTTGTCTGATTCAATAGAGAACTTGAAAAACGTCCTAGCTTAATATGATTCAATTCTCTACTAATTCCCCGCATAGCTTGATTTCTATTATCTCTTTCAATTCCTGCGTAAACTTCTAGTAAACCTGTAAATACATTAAGTTGACTACTAATTGAATATGCCAATCCTTCTTTTTCTCGAATCTCTGTAAATAGTACTGAGTGAGCAAATTCACCAAACATTGCATTAAATACGATTAAAGCAAAGTAATCTTTGTCACCATATTGACAAGTAAATTGGTACCCTAACTGTAAAATAGATTGACTACTTTGTCTAGGTTCTATTTTTTCTTTTACAACATTGGAACAAGGCTGACTATAGCTAAACTGTAAATCAACTTGACGTCCCTCTAGAGGAAATCGATGTAAACCTTGTAACACTTGATACTCATCAAAATCTCCAACCATGAAGATATCAATACGATCCTTTGTCAACATGTTTTGAAACTCTTGAAAAGCTGTAAATGAAGTCTCTACGTCAACAAGTTCCGATTGACCATATTTAGGAACTTTCAATCCTTCGTTTACAAAATAAAGTTCCCTTCCTTTAACCTCACTATAATAGTAATTGTTTTCATTGTCAACATCCAGATAAGTCATCAAGTTTTGCTTTTCTATATCAAATACTTTATTTTGGTATTGAGCTACTCTTGACAGGGGCTTGTAAAGACAATCTTTTAAGAATCCTAGGACTTCCCAAAATAATCCGTTATTAGTAGGGATAAAAGCCTCTTTTAAATATGTCAACTCGATGTCAACACTATGTGTCAAGCCTTTCGTTGACACCCTAGTTGACAACTGTGTTCCATATAGAGAGGCTAATCTCTCTTTGAAAGCTTGTACTGTTGGATAGGGCTGGTTGGCTGTAGCTAACATTTGTGAAACTAAAGCTCGTTTAGCAATCGTTTGCTTGTTCAAAGAACCCGTCATTCGAAAAACAATACGGTTAGTTTTATATTTTTGTGTTGGAACGAAGTGTACATGGACACCATCAGCAATTTTCATTGATAACCTCTAAAAAGTTTATGCTTTCAATTATACCATTTTTATGCTATCTTATCTCAAGAGAAAGTTGAGGTACTATGGAATATAAATTATTTGATGAATACATCACACTGCAGTCACTTTTAAAAGAATTAAGTATCATTCATAGTGGCGGAGCTATTAAAGGTTTTTTAGCTAACAATACCGTTTTATTCAACGGTGAGGATGAAAAACGTCGTGGAAAAAAACTTCGTTATGGAGATGTTATTACCATCCCATCTGAGGAACTTGAAATAACTATCGTAGCTCCTACAACAAATGAAATTGAAGAACACCAAAAAGAAGTCGCTGAAAAAGCACGTGTTGCTGCCATTGTTAAAAAAATGAATCAGGATAATAAAAAGAAACGAAAGACACATCCGTCAAAAGAAAGCAGTAAAACTAAACGAAAACCCGTTCGTTTCCCAGGAACCTAACCATGTGGCTCGAAAAAATTGATATCCAACACTTTAGAAATTATACTGAAGCTTCTGTGAGCTTCTCACCTCGTCTCAATATCTTTTTGGGACGCAATGCACAAGGAAAAACCAATATTCTTGAAGCTATCTATTTTCTCGCATTAACACGTAGTCATCGTACTCGGTCTGACAAAGAGCTAATTCAATTCCAACAAAATTCTCTGAAATTGAGCGGTATCGTCCATCGTCAAAGTGGAAAACTACCTCTCGAAATCAGCTTATCTAATAAAGGACGTATAACTAAGGTTAACCACCTCAAACAAGCTAAATTATCCGATTATATTGGCCACATGACGGTTGTGCTCTTTGCTCCTGAGGATTTACAACTTGTTAAAGGATCTCCGAGCCTCAGACGTAAATTTATAGATATTGATTTAGGTCAGATTAAACCTATCTACCTCTCAGATCTGTCAAATTACAATCATGTCCTCAAACAACGTAATGCCTATCTCAAATCTACCGACAAAGTAGACATTGATTTTTTGTCAGTTTTAGATGAACAGCTAGCTGATTTTGGAGCACGAGTTATTGAACACAGACTAGATTTTATCAAGCAATTAGAAGTAGAGGCTGACAAACACCATAGTCTTCTATCAAATCAGATTGAGCGACTTAACATCTCCTATGAATCAAATATATCTTTACAAAATAACAGAAATATTCGTCAATCATTTTTAACCACACTTAAGCAAAATCGAAAAAGAGATATCTTTAAAAAGAATACAGGTGTTGGTCCTCATAGGGACGATTTAACATTTTACATTAATGACATAAACGCATCTTTTGGTAGTCAAGGGCAACAACGTAGTTTAATTCTTTCTTTAAAGATGGCTGAAATTGCTCTTATTAGAAATGTAACTGGTGAATTTCCAATTCTTCTCCTGGATGATGTTATGAGCGAGCTTGACAATCACCGTCAACTTAAATTATTGGAAAGTATTGATAAAGAAGTTCAAACTTTCATGACAACAACTTCACTTGACCACCTGACTAATCTCCCACCTGATTTAAAGACCTTCGTAGTTGAAGCTGGTAGTATTAGTAGAAAGCAAGTCAATATATAGACTTGCTTTCTTATTTTTTATAATTTACACATCTGACAACGTAAATATCCAAACTATGGTTGTCAGATGTGTAATTTTTTGTAAACTTCGGTGTAAAGCAAAAGTACTTACCTTCCGATAAGTACTTTTTTTATTTTTAGTGAGCAGAATAGTTAGGAGCTTCATTGGTAATTTGAACATCATGAGGGTGACTTTCAATAAGTCCTGCACCTGACATTTCAACAAACTGAGCTTTGTCATGTAAGGCTTGAATATCTTCCGCACCTGTATACCCCATACCTGCACGGATACCACCAATCAATTGGAATACGATATCAGCAGCAGAACCTTTGTAAGCTACACGGCCTTCAATTCCTTCTGGAACAAGTTTATTTGCTTCATTAACTGCACCTTGGAAGTAACGATCGCTTGATCCCTTCTTCATCGCTGCAATTGATCCCATACCACGATATGATTTATATTTACGACCTTGGAAAATCTCAGTTTCACCTGGTGCCTCATCGGTTCCAGCAAACATTGAACCAAGCATTACTGCATCACCACCAGCTGCAAGAGCTTTTACGATATCACCAGAGTATTTGATACCTCCATCAGCAATGATTGTTTTGCCGTATTCACGAGCAACATTAGCAGCATCGTAGATAGCTGTCACTTGAGGAACCCCTACACCAGCAACTACACGTGTTGTACAAATTGAACCTGGTCCAATACCAACCTTAACCACATCAACACCAGCATCATAAAGCGCACGTGCACCTTCAGCTGTTGCAATATTTCCTGCAATCAAAGTTCGTTCTGGGAAGTGAGCACGAATTTCAGCGATTTTACGAAGAACTCCTGCTGAATGACCATGTGCAGTATCAATAACGATAGCATCTGCACCTGCTTCAAAGAGTGCTTCGGCACGCTCAAATGTATCAGACGTTACACCTACAGCACCTGCGACTAAAAGACGACCAAATTCATCCTTGGCTGCATTTGGAAACTCAATGACTTTTTCAATATCCTTAATAGTAATAAGTCCTGACAAACGTCCTTTGTCATCAACCAATGGCAACTTTTCAATACGATGTTCATGAAGAATACTTTCAGCAGTTTCAAGGTCTGTTCCAACTGGAGCTGTAATCAATTTTTCAGAGGTCATGTGTTCTGAAATGAGTGTATCGTAATCAGAGATAAATCGCATATCACGATTGGTAATAATACCAACTAATTTACGATTATCAAGAGTCTCAACGATTGGAACACCTGAAATACGATAACGTTGCATCAATTCTTCAGCTTCAGCAACCTTATTTTCTGGCGTTAAGAAGAATGGATCAATGATGACACCATTTTCAGAGCGTTTTACTTTACGAACTTCTTCAGCTTGTTCAGCAATAGACATGTTTTTGTGAATAACACCTAAACCGCCTGCGCGAGCAATTGAAATAGCCATCTTGCTATCTGTGACAGTATCCATAGCAGCAGTGATGATTGGGATATTTAATGTCAAATTTTTAGCCAATTTCGTCTGCAAGTTAACGTTATTTGGTAGAACATGACTTTCCGCAGGAATAAGCAATACGTCATCAAAAGTGTAACCTTTTTTTAAGAATTTAGTGTCCCAATTTGACATTATAATCGTCCTCTTTTCTCAAAGCTTGGAGGTACAAAAACCCCAGTCTATTTTTTAATTGATAATATCATATCATGCTAAAAAGATTTGTCAACAGATTTATTATAAGATTCCTAAGAAATCATTTTTTCAAAAAAATAGGAACCCTTATTGTTCAAGGTTCCTACAATTATTTAATTAGAAATAATTAATGCCCATAGCTTCTTTGACTTCTGACAATGTTTGTCCTGCAACTTCACGCGCCACTTGACTACCTTTTTCAAGCATACGGAAAACCTCTCCCATATCCTTAGCATATTCTAAACGACGTTCACGAATTGGAGCCAACTCACGTTCTAAGATTTCTAGAAGATAACGTTTTGTTTTTACATCTCCTAAACCACCTCGTTGATAGTGTTCTTTCATCTCAGCAATTGTAGCAGCATCCTCTTCGCGACCAAAGATATCAAGATAATGGAAAACCATATTACCTTCAATTTGACCTGGATCTTCCACACGAATATGATTTGGATCCGTATACATGCTCATGACTTTTTTACGAACAGTGTCCTCATCATCTGAAAGGAAGATACCATTACCCAAGGATTTAGACATTTTAGCATTACCATCTAGACCTGGAAGGCGTCCTGCAGCTTCATTTTCAGGATAAATTCCCTCTGGCTCAACCAAAATATCACAATTATAGGTATGATTAAAGCTACGAACAATTTCACGTGTTTGTTCTATCATTGGCTTTTGATCATTTCCTACAGGAACAAGGTTTGCTTTAAAGGCCGTAATATCAGCCGCTTGGGAAATTGGATAAACAAGGAATCCTGTTGGAATAGATTCTCCAAAACCTTTTTGTGAAATTTCTGTCTTAACAGTCGGATTACGCTCTAAACGTGCCAAAGAAACTAGGTTCATGTAGTACATCGTCAGCTCTGCTAATTCTGGAATTTGGCTTTGAATAAAAATAGTAGACTTTGAAGGATCCAAACCCACAGAAAGGTAGTCTAAAGCGACATTTCCAATTGATTCTTTGATAATTTCTGACTCTTTTGCATGATCCGTAAGGGCCTGTTGATCTGCTAAAAAAACAAACATATTGTATTTGTCTTCGTTTTGTAAAAGTACACGATTCTTCAGACTTCCAACATAATGTCCAAGGTGGAGTTTTCCTGTTGGGCGGTCTCCTGTCAATATAATAGGTTTCGTCATATAAATACCTTTCTACTACAAAAAAATCCCCACGCAAAAATATGCGTGAGGGCGTTAATCACTTCTGATACGCGGTACCACCTCAATTGACAACTTTTTTAAAGCTATCATCTCAAATCTTCTCAACAAAGAAGTTGCACGGTAAGGGGTGCCAGTCCTAACGTTTATGTGTTCACGTTAATCGTCAAATTTGCTTCAGCCCATTCATTCTACCCTCATACTGGTTTACAGCTACCACCAGCTCTCTACAAGGAAGGACAGAACTACTCTTCTGATGACTATTATTCTACATGTTTTTATCCTTTTTTGTCAAGGTTATCTTTCTGGTTTCACGTGAAACACAACCGTACATACAGTCAAAATAGTCATTACTTGACGTAAACTCAAAAAGGCTTGATAATAAGAATATCATATCTAGGAGATAATGTATGAAACGTAGAATAATAGACATACTTTTAGTTACAATTGGTTCATTTATAGCTGCAGTCGGTTATAATTCACTTTTAGTTAAAAATCATATTGCCTCCGGAGGTGTTGGAGGGCTAGCTATCAGCTTAAATGCCCTATTTGGTTGGAATAACGCTAACTTCGTATTAGCTACAACCATCCCTTTATTAATTCTATGTTGGTGTTTTCTAGGCCGTGAAGTTTTACTCAAAACATTCTATGGTTCTATCATTTTTCCAACTTTTATTAAATTAACCGAGGGATTACCAACGCTTACCAGACAACCATTGTTGGCAGCTATTTTTGGTGGAATTGTACTTGGATTAGGACTAGGCATAGTCTTCTATGGGAATTCTTCAACGGGAGGAACTGGAATTATCACACAAATTCTTAACAAATACACACCTATACCACTAGGAACAGTGTTACTTCTTGTTGATGGGGTTATTGTCGCTATTAGTGCTATCGCCTTCTCTCCTGACACTGTTATGTATTCCATTCTATCTCTTGGAGTTGTCTCTCTTACAATTGACAAAATGATGGTGGGACTCAACTCTTCAAGAAATCTTCTAATCATTTCAAAGAATAGCGAACAAATTCTTAACTATATCACTAAGGTAGCAGATAGAGGTGCAACAAAAATACCAGCTCTAGGTGGACATACTGGACAGGCACAAAACATGATCATGACCACCTTATCAACCCATGAGGTTCCAAAAGTCCAAGAAGAAATTCAAAAAATAGATGAAACTGCCTTTATTGTAATTATACCTGCTTCTACAGTTATGGGGCGTGGCTTCAGCCTCCAAAAAGACTACCAAAGAGTACCAAATGACTTTATAACTCCCTTATAAAATCGATTGAAATAAAGTCTAATTTCTCGTAAAATAGTACATAAGAATAAAAATAAAGGATAATGTATGCTTACTGTATCGGATGTATCGCTTCGTTTTAGCGATCGCAAACTTTTTGATGATGTTAATATTGCCTTCACACCTGGTAATACTTATGGGCTTATCGGTGCTAATGGTGCTGGTAAATCTACTTTTTTGAAAATTTTAGCAGGTGATATTGAACCCACAACAGGACACATTTCTCTTGGTCCTGATGAACGTCTTTCTGTCCTTCGCCAAAACCACTTCGACTATGAAGAAGAACGTGTTATTGACGTTGTTATCATGGGTAATGAACGCCTCTACGATATTATGAAAGAAAAAGATGCCATCTACATGAAGGAAGACTTTTCGGATGAGGATGGTGTTCGTGCTGCCGAACTAGAAGGTCTCTTTGCTGAATTAGGTGGTTGGGAAGCAGAAAGTGAAGCCTCTCAATTGCTTCAGAATCTAAATATTTCAGAAGATCTCCACTATCAAAACATGAGCGAATTGGCTAATGGTGACAAGGTGAAGGTCCTCCTTGCAAAAGCACTTTTTGGTAAACCTGATGTACTTCTACTTGACGAACCGACCAACGGTCTTGATATTCAATCAATCTCTTGGCTTGAGGATTTCTTGATTGATTTTGAAAATACCGTGATTGTCGTATCCCATGACCGTCACTTTTTAAACAAAGTATGTACGCACATGGCCGACCTTGACTTTGGAAAAATTCAACTCTACGTTGGTAACTATGATTTCTGGAAACAATCTTCAGAATTGGCTGCACGCTTGCAGGCCGACCGTAATGCCAAAGCAGAAGAAAAAATCAAAGAACTTCAAGAATTTGTTGCACGTTTCTCCGCCAATGCTTCAAAATCTAAACAAGCGACTTCCCGTAAGAAAATGCTTGATAAAATTGAGCTAGAAGAAATCGTCCCATCAAGTCGTAAATACCCATTCATCAATTTCAAAGCAGAGCGTGAAATCGGTAATGACCTTCTAACAGTTGAAAATCTCACTGTCAAGATGGATGGTGAAACTATTCTTGACAACATTAGCTTCATCCTACGTCCAGGAGATAAGACAGCTATTATCGGTCAAAACGATATTCAAACCACTGCTCTAATTCGTGCCCTAGCTGATGATATTGACTATGAAGGTACAATCAAATGGGGTGTTACAACTAGCCGTTCTTACCTTCCAAAAGACAATTCTAAAGACTTTGCATCGGGTGAATCAATCCTTGAATGGCTTCGTCAATTCGCAGAAAAAGGTGAGGATGATGATACCTTCTTGCGTGGATTCCTTGGGCGTATGCTCTTTTCGGGTGAAGAAGTCAAGAAATCTGTCAATGTCCTCTCAGGGGGAGAAAAAGTACGTGTTATGCTCTCTAAACTCATGCTTTTGAAATCCAATGTCCTTCTTCTAGATGATCCTACAAATCACTTGGATTTGGAATCAATCTCAAGTCTAAATGATGGTGTCCGTGATTTCAAAGAATCTGTTATCTTTGCCAGTCATGACCACGAGTTTATCCAAACAATAGCAAACCACATCGTTGTCGTTTCTAAGAATGGCGTTATTGACCGTATTGATGAAACTTATGATGAATTCCTTGAAAATGAAGAAGTTCAAGCTAAAGTCAAAGCACTATGGACTGATTAAACTATAAAGAGATACAGGTTGGGATATCCCAACCTGTCTTAGTATCATTATGACAAATAAAAAATACTATAAACCATTATTATTTTACCTAGCCGCTTTATTATTGCCAATACTGATCATGGTAGGGGTGCTTTATAGCCAAGATATCTATCCTGGTAGTAGTCAAACTATTTTAACGAGTGATGGTTTTCATCAGTATGTGATATTCGCCACTGGTCTTAGAAATATATTACATGGCGATGGGAGCCTATTTTACACATTTACAAGTGGATTAGGTCTCAACTTTTACGCCTTAACCAGCTATTACTTAGGTTCCTTTTTATCACCACTTTACTATTTCTTTACTGTCAAGCAAATGGCCGATGCCTTTTACTTCATTACAATACTTAAGTTTGGTCTTATAGGGCTCTCTGGTGCCTTTAGTTTTAAGCACCTCTTTACAAAGGTGTCAAGGAGTTTTATCCTTTGTCTTTCTACAGGATTTTCTTTAATGAGTTTTGCTACCAGCCAGTTAGAAATTAGCACCTGGTTAGATGCCTTCATTTTAGCCCCCCTCATCATATTAGGTTTACACCTTTTACTAAGATCCAATAAACGTGGATTATACTTTATCAGTCTTACCTGCCTCTTTATTCAAAATTACTATTTTGGATATATGATGGCTATTTTCTTAACACTTTACACCTTAATACAGCTAGTATCTATTAAGGGTTGGAAAAATAAATTAATCCATTTCTTTGATTTTGGTGTAGTTTCTATATTGTCTGGTCTTAGTAGTGCTATAATGTTACTTCCAACACTACTTGATTTGACTACTCATGGTGAGAAGTTTACAAGTGTGTCAAATTTATTGACAGACTCCACTTACTACTTTGATTTCTTTGCTAAAAATCTTATCGGAGCTTACGATACCACTAAATTTGGATCGATCCCGATGATTTACGTAGGACTCTTACCTTTGATTCTTTTTCTACTATTTTTTGTTAGTAACGAAATCAAGCTTTCATTACGTCTAAGCTATTTATTACTTTTCAGCTTATTTATTGTTAGCTTCTATATACAGCCCCTTGATTTATTTTGGCAAGGCATGCATGCGCCTAATATGTTTCTCCACCGTTATTCTTGGCTACTCTCTCTACTCAGTGTTCTTTTAGCGGGAGAAACTCTAAATCGAGTCAAAAAGTTTTCTTTATTAAGACTCCTAATGTCTTTCTTAGTCCTAGCCACTGGATTCCTATTCACTTGGATTTTCCGATCTCACTACAGCTTCATTGAACCATCTTCCTGGCTATTAAGCCTAGCTTTTCTCTTGGCCTACGCCATTTTATTTATTAGCTATTATAGACAACAGATTCCTAGAACTATTTTTCAGTATTTCACATTCTTGTTTTGCATTTTCGAGCTTAGTCTAAGTACATACTATGTTGTCGGTGCCTTAGGAAATGAGTGGGTATTTCCAAGTCGTGAAGGTTATCTTCGAAATATGTCCGCAATTACAAAACTAGTCTCAGATACCCGAAAAACTAATAAAACTTTTTACCGTACTGAGAGAATGGAATCTCAGACTGGTAATGACAGTATGAAATTCAACTACAACGGTATTTCTCAATTTTCATCCATTCGAAATACAGCTTCAAGTTCAACGCTCGATCGATTAGGATTTAAATCTGAAGGTACTAATTTAAATCTTCGTTATCAAAATAATACTATTATCGCTGATAGTCTTTTCGGAGTAAAATACAATTTATGGAGCTTAAATCCTAATAAGTATGGGTTTTATCAGCTAAACTCTGAGAAGTCCATGAGAATTTATCAAAATAACAATGCTGCCCAGCTTGCTATATTAACTGATGGCGTTTACAAAGACACTCCCTTTACTGTCAACACACTTGACAACCAATCTAATCTCCTAAATGCTCTATCTGGTCTAAATTTAACTTATTTCAAACGAGCCCCCTCGCAACTTTTGGATAAAGATGCTAAATCTTTGAATCAACATGTAGCCAAACGAAATAGCCACTCAAACAAAGATTCTGTGACAGTAACTTATCAGGTTACTACTCCCCCACATAGCCAACTATATGTTAGTATTCCTAATATTTCTTGGTCTGATGACAATCCCCACTCACTGTCAACTACTGTAAATGGAGTGACAAAAAGTCAAATAACTGATAATACGTTTGATTTCTTTGATCTTGGCTACTTTGAAAAAGAAGAAACAATTACAGTTGGACTAACGTTTTATGGTAATAAAGCAATATCTTTTGACAATCCTAGCTTCTATGCCTTAAATACTCAAAACTACCAGACCGCTATGGATACCATTAATCAACGGGATGTCAAAGTCACTACAGCAAAAAATAGGGTATTTGCTGATTATAGCAGTAAAAAGGAAGCCTCACTATTTTTCACCATTCCATACGATAAGGGATGGACAGCTACTGTCAATAGTAAAAAAGTTAAGATTTACCGATCTCAAAAGGGATTCATGAAGGTTAATATACCTAGTGGCAAAGGAAAGGTAGTCCTTACCTTTGTGCCTTATGGATTTAAAACAGGTACATTGATTAGCTGCTTGTCAAGCCTAACATTTTGTTGTTATGCATACTTCATCAGAAAATCAAGATTACACTAAAACAGGTATGGAACGGTCGTTCCATACCTGTTTATTTTTTAGGTAAATAAAAAAAACTCAAGTCATTAAACTTGAGGTGTCTTATCACTCCGCCAGTAGGACTCGAACCTACGACATCATGATTAACAGTCATGCGCTACTACCAACTGAGCTATGGCGGATAAAACTGCTATGTAGCAAAATAGTCCGTACGGGATTCGAACCCGTGTTACCGCCGTGAAAAGGCGGTGTCTTAACCCCTTGACCAACGGACCAATTTTGAGTTAATCATCTCGTTAACACTCTTATTATTATATCAGAGTATTTGATTTTGTCTATACTTTTTTTCAAAAAAAATATTAAATTTTGCTAATTTATTTTGATTTTAGGTTAGATTTTACAAAGTATTGACATGTTGCTATATATTTTGTAAACTAATAGAGTTGTTGGTCTCATAGCTCAGCTGGATAGAGCATTCGCCTTCTAAGCGAACGGTCGCAGGTTCGAATCCTGCTGGGATCAGATACAAAAAAACGCAATCTAGAGTTTCTAGTTGCGTTTTTCTTTCGCCTCAATGTATAGAAAATAATTTAAAATAAACAAAGGCAACAACGTCGTATAGAGACTATATTCATGTAAATAATGAGAAAACCATGTTGATGTCGCCACTCCCACCATAAAAGTAAATATGATAATAGTAGTATAAGATGCTTGTTTAAGTACTTTAGAATCATGTTCATCAATGGCACGTGCAACAGTTAAAGAGGTATTGGTAATATTACCAGTCATCATAAAGGAGGCATAATTTACCCCTCTGACACGCTTGAAAATACCTACTTGAAGAGAGGCGAAGAAAGCTAATCCCGCGATAGTGATAGTGGAATCTACATATGGAGTGATGATTGCGAGTACTATCATCAATAGAAATGCGAGCCTAATGGCCTGTAAATGCCATCCCCATTTATGGTTAATAAGCCACTTTTTTGCAAAAAAGACAAAAAACTGACCTAAAATAAAGAAAAATATAGGGATAAAGTAACTAAAAGCCCTTGCGATATGACCATCAACGAGGTGAATAACCAAATAAAGGAGATTCCCTGTCTGTATACTAGCAAATCGCCCATCTTGAGTATTGTAAGTGTAAGCGTCAATAAAACCACCTATGTAACTGACTAATGTAGCTACTCGTAAGCCTTCAAAAACACGATAAGACCGTTTTTTCATTTTGAACATGTCTGTTTCCTTCTTTTACTTATGATAAGGACTTCCTTGTTGAATCATGAATGCGCGATAGATTTGCTCAACTAATACAAGACGCATAAGCTGGTGAGGAAAAGTTAAGAGACCAAAACTCATTAATCGATTAGCTCTTTTCTTAACTTCCAATGACAGTCCTAAACTTCCACCGATAATAAAAGTAATTTCTGAATGGCCTTTAAGAGTGGCCTGCTCAATTTCTTTCGCAAATTGCTCTGAAGGAAATTGCTTACCTTCTATTGCTAAAGCAATAACATAATCACGGTCACCTACTCTAGATAGGATGCGTCGACCCTCTTTTTCGAGAATTAATTTATTTTCAGACTCGCTTGCATTATCAGGTGTCTTTTCATCAGGTAATTCTATAGACTCAAATTTTGTAAAGCGTCCTAGTCGTTTGACATACTCCGAAATACCATCTTTCAAATATTTTTCTTTCAATTTTCCAACTGTAATCAATTTCACTTTCATAAATTTATTATAGCACATATCCACAATCTTTTAACACCTTATCCACAACTTTCCTTCTTCAACTCTGTCTACTAATCCCTTTAAGACAGCCTATTATCTACACTTATAAAAACTTATCCACAGGTTGTTGATAACTGTTTTTGCTATAACTTTATGATATAATTAAGCTTACTTTGATATGTTTATCAAAAAAGGAGGTCTAAACGTGAAAAAATTTAACTGGAAAAAAATAGTAGCACCTATAATAATGCTACTTATTGGATTACTGGGAGGTTTGATTGGAGCCTTTATCCTGTTAACAGCAGCAGGTATATCCTTTACAAATACATCATCAACAGGTATCAAAACAGCTAAAACCGTCTATAGTAACACAACAGATACAACCAAGGCCGTTAAGAAAGTGCAAAATGCCGTTGTTTCTGTCATCAATTATCAAGAAGGATCATCTTCAGATTCTCTAAACGATCTTTACGGACGTATTTTTGGTGGGGGTGATAATTCTGATTCCAGCCAAGAAAAATCAAAAGATTCTGATGGCTTGCAAGTAGCCGGTGAGGGATCTGGAGTCATCTATAAAAAAGATGGAAAAGAGGCTTACATCGTAACTAACAACCACGTTGTTGATGGCGCTAAAAAGCTTGAAATCATGCTTTCAGATGGTTCAAAAATTACTGGTGACCTAGTTGGGAAAGATACTTATTCTGACCTAGCAGTTGTCAAAGTTTCTTCAGATAAAATTAAAACCGTAGCGGAATTTGCAGACTCAAACTCTCTCACAGTTGGTGAGAAGGCAATTGCTATCGGTAGCCCACTTGGTACCGAATATGCCAACTCAGTAACAGAGGGAATCGTTTCTAGCCTTAGCCGTACCGTAACTATGCAAAACGACAATGGTGAAACTGTTTCAACAAATGCTATCCAAACAGATGCTGCCATTAACCCTGGTAACTCAGGTGGTGCCTTAGTCAATATTGAAGGACAAGTTATCGGTATTAACTCAAGTAAAATTTCATCAACGTCAGCAGTCGCTGGTAGCGCAGTTGAAGGTATGGGATTTGCTATTCCATCAAACGATGTTGTCGAGATCATCAATCAATTGGAAAAAGACGGTAAAGTTACACGACCAGCCCTAGGAATCTCAATGGCCGATCTTAATAGCCTTTCTAGCAGTGCAACTTCTAAATTAGATTTACCAGATGATGTCAAATCTGGAGTCGTTGTTGGCAGTGTTCAAAAAGGTATGCCAGCTGACGGTAAACTTCAAGAAAATGATGTTATTACCGAGATTGACGGCAAAGAAATTACTTCAAAAACAGATATCCAAACAAATCTTTATAGTCATAGTATTGGTGATACCATTAAGGTAACCTTCTATCGTGGTAAAGATAAGAAGACTGAAGAACTTAAATTAACAAAATCTACAGAAGACTTATCTGATTAATCATTGACAAATCTGTCAATAGACCTTTACAATAATGTAAAGGTCTTTTTTGGAAAGGAACGATATGTCAGAACAACTCAAAACTTTACCTATACAGGAAATCTACCCTAATCCTTTTCAACCTCGCCTAGAGTTTTCAGATGACGAGTTAACAGAGCTTAGTCAATCAATAGCTGAAAATGGCTTAATACAACCCATCATCGTTCGAAAATCTGATATTATTGGTTATGAACTAATTGCTGGAGAAAGACGTTTACGAGCTTGTAAACGTCTAGGAATGACAGAAATCCCTGCAGTTGTAAAAGAAATAACAGACCAAGATAGCCGTAAACAAGCCATTATCGAAAATTTACAGCGGTCAAATCTAAATCCTATTGAAGAAGCAAAAGCCTATCATAATTTAATTAGTGAGTTATCCTATAGCCACGAGGAGCTGGCCAAAGCTATGGGAAAATCTAGGCCCTATATTAGTAATGCTCTTAGACTCCTCCAACTACCTAGAGAAATTCAAATGAGTATCGAGCATGGAAAATTGAGCCAAGGACATGCCAGAGCGCTCTTAGCTATTGAAAATCCTGAAAAGCAATTAAACATTTTTCATAAAGTCCTTACTGAAAAGTGGTCGGTTCGTACTCTAGAAAAAAGACTTCAGGAGCTACCGAGAAAACAAAAACTAAAGAAAGATATACATATAAAAGATAAAGAAAAAGAACTTGAGAAAGCACTTGGCCTCCCCGTGACTCTTAGTTATCATAAAAATCACTCGGGAACAATTAAGATACAATTTTCGTCAGAGGAAGATTTTAACAGACTTATCAACAAACTTATTTAGCCTGTGATTTTATGAGATAAGAAATACACTCTTATCCACAGATTATAAACGTTAAAACCCTTTTAAAATAAAGGGTTTCTTTTTTATTCACAGGCTGTGGAAAACTCATATGCACAATGTGGATTATCTTTTTTAGGTTGTTGATAACCTCAACTTGCTCCTCTTTTAGACCTGTGGAAAACTTTTTTATTTTATGATAGAATCAGAAGATAAGAATATAAAAGGAGAATTGATGGAATGACAGAAAAAGAGCATTTTTTTTGGAATAAGCTCTTAGAGCTGGCCAAAGAGGAATTAACACAAGCCACTTTTGATTATTATGTCCTAGATACCAAGCTCATTAAAGTTCAAGATAACGTTGCTACAATTCTGCTTGAAGAAGTCAAAAAACTATTCTGGGAGAAAAACATGCAGTCTGTCATTTTACTGGCAGGATTTGAAGCCTATAATAGTAAAATAGAGGTTGAATATGTCTTTGATGAAGCACTCTTAAATCAAGTACATCAAAACGTAACCACTAATGACTTCAGCAGTAATAAGGATTTGCAATCACCTGCTCTACCTACATTGAACTCAGACTTAAATAGTAAATATACCTTTGACAATTTTATTCAAGGAGACGAAAATCGTTGGTCAGTAGCTGCATCCCTAGCCGTTGCTGATTCCCCTGGAGCAACTTATAACCCTCTATTCATATACGGGGGCCCCGGTCTTGGAAAGACGCACTTGCTCAATGCCATTGGTAACAAAGTCTTACATGATAATCCTCAAGCTCGCATTAAGTATATTACTGCTGAAAATTTCATTAATGAATTCGTCGTACACATCCGTTTAGACAAAATGGATGAACTAAAACTAAAATATCGCCATCTAGATGTCCTCTTGATTGATGACATCCAATCACTGGCAAAAAAATCAACACAAGCTACCCAAGAGGAATTTTTCAATACCTTCAACGTCTTGCACAACAATAACAAGCAAATCGTTTTGACTAGCGACCGTAACCCAGATCAATTAAATGAAATGGAAGAACGTCTCGTCACGCGCTTCAAATGGGGATTAACCGTCAATATTACTCCCCCTGACTTTGAAACTAGAGTTGCTATTTTGACCAATAAGATTATGGACTACGATTATCATTTTCCATCTGAAACTATTGAATATTTAGCTGGCCAGTTTGACTCAAATGTCCGTGACTTAGAAGGAGCCCTAAAAGATATTAGTTTAGTTGCTAACGTCCGTCAACTAGATACTATCACAGTAGAAGTAGCTGCAGAAGCCATTCGTGCACGTAAAATGGATGGACCTAAGCTAACTCTCATTCCTATTGAAGATATCCAAACTGAGGTAGGTAAGTTTTATAATGTTACTGTCAAGGAGATTAAGGCAACAAAAAGAACACAAAATATTGTCTTGGCACGCCAGGTTGCCATGTATCTTGCGCGTGAAATGACTGATAACTCTCTTCCTAAAATTGGGAAAGAATTTGGGGGAAGAGACCACTCAACAGTCTTACATGCCTATAACAAAATCAAAAATATGATTTCTCAAGATGACAGTTTACGTATAGAAATTGATACCATCAAAAATAAGATAAAATGACCCTTGTGGATAAGTCGACAAAAAAGTTCAGACTTTTCCACAGGCTGTGCACAAGTCCTATGCCTTGCTAAATCTATGAATTTTGAACTTATGCACAGTGTCCACAAGACCTACTACTACTACTAAAATAATACTAATAAAATAAAGGAGTATCATGATTCAATTTGCGATTAATAAAGCTTATTTTCTACAAGCACTTCATACAACTCGACGAGCTATTTCCTCTAAAAATGCTATTCCAATTCTATCAACCATAAAAATCGAGGTAACTAGTGAGGGAATCTATTTGACTGGTTCAAATGGTCAAATTTCAATTGAAAACAGCATTGCCGTTTCAGAAGAAAATGCAGGTCTATTGATTACTAAACCAGGTAGTATCCTTTTGGAAGCAAACTTTTTCATTAATGTTGTTTCAAGCCTACCTGATGTCACTCTTACTTTTGAAGAAATCGAACAATACCAAGTATTACTAAAAAGTGGGAAATCTGAAATTACTCTAAAGGGTAAAGATGTCGAACAATATCCACGTATTCAAGAAGTTGATAGCTTAACCCCATTAATTATGAATACTAAGGTATTAAAATCTATCATTTCTGAAACTTCATTTGCAGCAAGTACACAAGAAAGTCGTCCAATTTTAACCGGAGTTCACTTTGTCCTCTCCAATCACAATGATTTGAAGGCTGTAGCAACAGATTCTCATCGTATGAGCCAACGCCAACTTGTTTTAGAGCATTCTGCAGATAATTTTGATGTTGTAATCCCAAGTCGCTCTCTAAAAGAATTATCAGCAGTCTTTAGTGATGATATTGATAACTTGGAAGTTTTCTTCTCAGCTAATCAAATTCTTTTCCGTAGTGAAACAATCTCTTTCTATACACGCTTACTGGAAGGAAATTATCCAGATACGAATCGTCTCTTGTCAGATTCATTTGAAACTGAGGTTGTTTTTGAAACTGCAAGCCTCCGTTCTGCTATGGAGCGTTCTTATCTGATTTCAAATGCAAGTCAAAGTGGGACAGTCAAACTCGAAATCGTCAATGGTAATGTTAGCGCTCATGTTAACTCTCCGGAAGTCGGAAAAGTCAATGAAGATATTGATGTTCAAGATGTTTCAGGTAGTGATTTGATTATTAGTTTTAATCCAACCTACTTGATTGACGCTTTAAAAGCACTTAAGAGTGAGACTGTACGCGTACGTTTCATCTCACCAGTACGTCCATTTACTTTGACGCCAGCAGATGATAGTGAAAACTTTATTCAATTGATTACACCTGTAAGAACAAACTAAAATCGAAAAAGTTATCCACTGTGGATAACTTTTTTACTAGAAAGGAATTTTATGTACCAAATTGGAAGTTTCGTTGAAATGAAAAAACCACATGCTTGTACCATCAAAGCAACAGGAAAAAAGGCGAATGAATGGGAAGTGACCCGTCTTGGAGCTGATATTAAGATTCGTTGTACAAATTGTGATCATGTGGTTATGATGAGTCGTCATGATTTTGAAAAGAAACTAAAAAAAGTTTTATAACGAGGTTTAAGGATGAGGTCTGCATCCTGAAGCTTGCCTATATCGGCAGCGTGTCAAAGTGACCCTAAAAGCTCTTATTCTGTTATTTTTTCCTTTTTCTAATTATCAAAAGGAAGCTGCCAATTTTTAACATTTTTTGTGTTATAATTAACTGAATTACTTTTTTATGGAGAAAAATATTAATGGCTTTAACAGCAGGTATCGTTGGTTTGCCTAACGTTGGTAAATCAACTCTTTTCAATGCAATTACAAAAGCAGGTGCGGAAGCTGCTAACTATCCTTTCGCAACAATTGATCCAAACGTTGGTATGGTTGAAGTACCAGATGAGCGTTTGACAAAATTGACTGAACTTATTACCCCTAAAAAGACAGTTCCAACGACTTTTGAGTTTACAGATATTGCAGGTATCGTAAAAGGAGCATCAAAGGGTGAAGGTCTTGGAAATAAGTTCTTGGCCAATATTCGTGAAGTGGATGCGATTGTCCATGTTGTTCGTGCCTTCGATGATGAAAATGTTATGCGTGAACAAGGGCGTGAGGATGCTTTCGTTGATCCGATGGCTGATATTGATACCATCAACCTAGAATTGATTTTAGCTGACCTTGAGTCAGTTAACAAACGCTATGCCCGTGTTGAAAAAGTTGCCCGTACTCAAAAAGATAAAGATTCTGTGGCAGAGTTTAATGTTCTTCAGAAACTTAAGCCCGTGCTGGAAGATGGCAAGTCAGCTCGCACGATTGATTTTACCGAGGAAGAGCAAAAAATTGTTAAGGGACTTTTCCTCTTGACCACCAAACCGGTTCTCTATGTGGCAAATGTTGATGAAGATCAAGTCTCAAATCCAGATGATATTGAGTATGTTAAACAAATTCGTGAGTTTGCAGCAACTGAGAATGCAGAAGTAGTCGTTATCTCAGCTCGTGTTGAAGAAGAAATTTCTGAGTTGGATGATGAGGATAAAGAGATGTTCTTGGAAGACCTAGGTTTGACAGAATCTGGTGTTGATAAACTGACACGCGCAGCCTATCACTTGCTTGGTCTTGGAACTTATTTCACTGCTGGTGAAAAAGAAGTAAGAGCTTGGACCTTTAAACGAGGCATCAAGGCTCCACAAGCAGCCGGAATTATCCACTCTGACTTCGAGAAAGGCTTTATCAGGGCTGTAACGATGTCTTATGACGATTTGATTAACTATGGATCTGAGAAAGCTGTTAGGGAAGCTGGACGCCTTCGTGAAGAAGGAAAAGATTATGTTGTTCAAGATGGTGATATCATGGAGTTCCGCTTCAACGTATAGAAAATAAAAAATAATGCATCAGGCTGAAAAGTATTTTTCAGTCCTTTTGCTGTCTATCAAAGAGGAGAAATAATGACAAAATTAGTAGTTGGTTTGGGCAATCCAGGTTCAAAATACCATGAGACACGTCACAATATTGGTTTTATGGCCATAGACCTTATTGCTAAGGGGTTAGGGTTAACATTTTCTGAGGAAAAGACCTTTAAGGCTGAAGTGGCTTCAACTTTCTTAAACGGTGAGAAAGTTTATTTTGTTAAACCAACAACCTTTATGAATCTATCTGGTCTAGCTGTTAGGGCGTTGTTGGCTTATTACAATATTCCAATTGAGAATTTTATCGTCATTTATGATGATTTAGATATGGAAGTTGGAAAAATCCGTTTTCGTCAAAAAGGTTCAGCAGGTGGTCATAATGGTATTAAATCTATTATTGCTGAAACCGGAACTCAAGAATTTGATCGTATAAAAATTGGTATTGGTCGTCCACAAAAAGGGATGACAGTCGTTAATCATGTCCTTGGGAGATTTAATGAGGATGATTATGCCACAATACAGCTGACTTTAGACAAGGTAGAGGACGCACTGAATCATTACCTGAAAACAAATGATTTTGAAGACACCATGAGGCGTTATAATGGCTAATACACTCTTAGATCTTTTTGAGGAAAATCCTCAATTGGTTGAATGGCGAGATAAGGTGTCATTATTAAGTCGACAACTGTTAATGGGATTTTCTGGTTCTAGCAAGGCAGTTGTCATGGCATCCGCTCTTTCTGAACAGGTTCCAAAGATTTTAATAGTCACCTCAACACAAAATGAAGCTGAGCAATTGATAGGAGACTTGTCAGCTATCTTAGGAGAAGACAAGGTTTACTCCTTTTTTGCAGATGACGTATCAGCTGCTGAATTTATCTTTGCTTCACCAGAAAAAACTCATTCCCGTCTTGAAAGTCTTAATTTTTTAATGGATAAAGAGTCAAGTGGAATCTTGGTTACGAGTTTGGTTGGTACTAAGTTACATTTGCCTAATCCTAAGGTTTATAAAAACTCTCGTATTGACTTAGCACTAGGAGAGGAACATGATTTAGAGGCTCTCAGTAAGCATCTGAGTAATATTGGATATCAAAGGGTAGAGCAGGTTTTCTCACCTGGTGAGTTTAGTCGCAGGGGCGATATTTTAGATATTTATGAACTGACTGCAGAGCTTCCCTACCGTTTAGAATTTTTTGGAGACGAGATTGATGGCATTCGTCAGTTTGATAGTGATAGTCAGAAATCTTTAGACAATTTAGAGCATGTTATCGTATCACCGGCAGATGATATTATCTTAACAAGAGAAGATTACAAACGTGCTGAGAAGGCCCTAGAAAGTGCAGTCTCAAAGTCAGAAGGTCCTCATAAGGCTTATCTTGAAGAAGTTCTGTCAGTAACGATTGATGGTCACCGTCATAAGGATTTGCGTAAGTTTCTATCTCTCTTTTATGACAAAGCTTATACCTTATTTGACTACCTTCCAAAAGGAACTCCTGTATTCATTGATGATTTTCAAAAGATAGTGGATCGTCATGGACGTCTTGAATTGGAGGTGGCTAATCTTCTAATTGAGGATCTTCAACAAGGTAAATCGCTAAGTCATCTAAATTACTTTGTGGATTCATTTAAGACTTTGCGAAACTATCAGCCTGCTAGTTTCTTTTCAAATTTTCATAAGGGACTAGGGAATCTTAAATTTGATAAGTTGTATCAATTTACGCAATACCCTATGCAGGAGTTCTTTAATCAATTTCCACTACTGGTTGACGAAATACATCGCTATACCAAAAATAAGGCAACGGTTATTTTACAAGTGGGGTCTGAGAAGCAACTCAAATCTTTGAAGGAAACCTTGGAAGAATACGACCTAGATTTACCACTTAGTAGTTTTGGAGATTTGATACCTCATAAGCCTCAGTTAGTCTTAGGAAACTTATCCAATGGTTTTTACTTCGCAGATGAAAAGCTTGTTCTGGTCACTGAACGTGAGATTTTCCATAAAAAAGTAAAACGTCGTGCGCGTGCCAGTCATGTTTCCAATGCTGAACGTCTTAAAGATTACAATGAACTTGAAAAAGGTGATTATGTTGTACACCAGACTCATGGTATCGGACAATTTAAAGGTATTGAGACCATTGAGATTAAAGGGGTGCATCGTGACTACTTGACTATCCAATATCAGGATGCAGCTACAATTTCTCTACCTGTGGAGCAGATTGAGAGTCTTTCTAAGTATGTATCGGCAGATGGTAAAGAGCCCAAAATTAATAAACTCAATGATGGGCGCTTCCAAAGGACCAAGCAAAAAGTAAGCAAGCAGGTAGAGGATATTGCCGATGATCTCTTAAAACTCTATGCCGAGCGTAGTCAACTTAAAGGTTTTGCATTTTCACCAGATGATGATAATCAAAGAGATTTCGAAGATGATTTTGCCTACGCTGAGACAGTGGATCAGTTGCGTTCTGTCAAAGAAATTAAGGCAGACATGGAGTCAGATAAACCCATGGATCGCCTTTTGGTTGGTGATGTTGGTTTTGGTAAGACAGAGGTGGCTATGCGTGCTGCCTTCAAGGCGGTCAACGATGGTAAGCAAGTTGCTATCCTAGTACCTACCACAGTTCTTGCCCATCAGCACTATTTGAATTTTAAAGAACGTTTTGAAAATCATGCTGTTGAAGTGGATGAACTCAGTCGTTTTAGAAGTAAAAAAGAGCAGACTGCGACTATTGACAATCTAGCTAAAGGTCGTATTGATATTATCATTGGTACCCATCGTCTGTTATCTAAAGATGTTAAGTTTTCTGACTTAGGCTTGTTAGTAATTGATGAAGAGCAACGTTTTGGTGTGAAACATAAAGAGAAACTTAAGGAGCTAAAAGCTAAGGTTGATGTCCTTACACTTACTGCTACCCCGATTCCTCGTACGCTTCATATGTCTATGTTGGGGATTCGTGACTTGTCGATTATTGAGACAGCGCCTACCAACCGTTATCCAGTTCAAACGTATGTGATGGAAACCAATCTTGGTCTTATTCGAGAAGCGATATTAAGAGAGATGGACCGAGGTGGTCAAGTTTTTTATATTTATAACCGTGTTGAAACAATTGACCAAAAAGTTTCTGAACTCCATGAGTTGGTCCCTGAAGCACGTATCGGATTTGTACATGGTCAGATGAGTGAGGCGATGCTAGAGAATACCCTCCTAGATTTCTTAAATGGCGATTACGATGTTTTGGTAGCAACAACCATTATCGAGACAGGGATTGATATCTCCAACGTCAATACTCTCTTTATTGAGAATGCAGACCATATGGGCTTGTCTACCCTTTATCAGTTAAGAGGTCGTGTGGGACGTAGTAATCGAATTGCTTATGCCTACCTCATGTATCGTCCTGACAAAGTACTAACAGAAGTCTCTGAGAAGCGTTTGGATGCTATTAAGGGCTTCACAGAACTAGGATCAGGTTTTAAAATTGCTATGCGTGATTTATCAATTCGTGGTGCAGGAAATATTCTTGGTGCTTCTCAAAGTGGTTTCATTGACTCAGTCGGATTTGAAATGTACTCGCAACTCTTGGAAGAGGCTATTAATAAACGTCAAGGTAAAACTCAAGTTCGCCGTAAAGGAAATGCAGAGTTCAATCTTCAAATTGATGCTTATCTTCCAACCGACTATATTTCTGACGAGCGTCAAAAGATTGAAATTTATAAGCGTATTCGAGAAATTGAGAATCAGAAAGACTATCAAGACCTTCAAGATGAGCTTATTGACCGCTTTGGAGAATATCCAGACCAAGTTGCCTATCTCATTGAGATTGGTCTGGTTAAGGCCTATTTGGATGCTGCCTTTGCAGAATTAGTTGATCGTAAGAATGATAGTCTTATTGTTCGTTTTGAAAAAGCTTCTCTAAAATTCTTCTTGACTCAAGACTATTTCGAAGCTATCTCTAAAACGCATTTAAAGGCAAAAATTAGTGACAACAAGGGGAAAGTAGAGATTACCTTTGATGTTCGTAATAAGAAAGACTATGAGATCCTTGAAGAGTTAAAGATTTTCGGACAGACATTTATGGAAATCAAAGAACGTAAAGAAAAAAAAGAAGCTTAAGGAAAGTTTAAGTAAGTCGCTATATACTATAAACATCCTAAAACTTTTCTTTTTCATAAATCTCCTGAGAGGGGCGACTGGTGTCGTTCCTCTCATTTTTGCGTTTTAAAAGGCTTTCGTCTGCTATTTTCTAAAAAAAATGCTATCATAGAAGAGATATCCTAACGAAAAGGAAATAATAATATTGAGATTAGACAAATATTTAAAAGTATCACGAATTATCAAACGTCGTCCAGTAGCTAAAGAAGTAGCTGATAAAGGACGTATAAAAGTGAATGGGGTGCTCGCTAAGTCATCTACAGATTTGAAGATTGGGGACCAGATTGAAGTTCGTTTTGGCAATAAACTGCTGACTGTTCGTGTACTCGAAATGAAAGATAGTACTAAAAAAGAAGATGCGGCAAAAATGTATGAAATTATAAGTGAAACAAGGATTGAAGCAGATGAGCAAGAAGCCTAATATTGTACAACTTACGAACGATTACATAGATAATGCCAATCAAGAGCAACGTTTAGAGCGTGCTGAACACGAGCAGAGAAATCGCTTTATGGGATGGATTCTCTTTGTTGTTGTTTTACTCTTTATCTTGCCAACTTATAATCTAGTTGAGACCTATATGAATATTAAACAACAAGAAAAAGAAGTTTTGTCACTTCAGAAAGACTATGAGAAACTGTCCACTCAGACAAAAGAACGAAAGGATTTGGCTAAAAAACTTAAGGATGATGCTTTCGCTGAGAAATATGCGCGTGCTAAATACTACTATTCACGTGAAGGAGAGTCTATCTATCCTGTCCCAAGCTTATTACCCTAATGAAAGATTTACTTAAGACTGTAGAAACTTTTTTAACCTACTCAGAAGCTAAGTTAGAGGAACTATCAGAAAAAAATCAAGAACTCAAAACAGATATACCAAGGAAAGTAGAGGTGAAGAAGCAGGCATGAAAAAGCTCCTTATAGCTACAACCGTTGTGCTTGTATCTTCCAGCCCTTTAATCCTACTTCCTATGGAGAAAGAGATAACTCTGACCTCAAAACAGGTCCAAAAGTTGACTCAAAACACTACAGTTAGTTTGAGTCAGTTTAAACAGATTCCTAAAAATCCAAGAACGGTAACAAGTATCCTAACTTATAAGAACAAAGAATTAACAGATTTTAAGGCCAATATTCAAGCAGATACCAAACTATCAATTTCTGCTATTTTTTGGAATGCTAAGGGTGAACCTGTTTTCCAACTTCAGGATGGTGATTATGTAGCCGCTAATCAGCAATCAATTATTGATGATAGTGTCTATAATCAAAAACCAGTAGACATGACCTTCTGGACTAAAGATGGTTTATCAGTTTACAAAGAGCCTTACGTTTTAGGAACTGAAAAAGCAGACTCTAAACTCGCTAGTTTCAAACCGATAAAGGTTAGTCGAGCTGCCCAGACACATGCTGGAACTTATTATTTTGCAGATGGAGAAGGTTGGATCAATGCCTCTGACTTATCAACTACTGATAATCGCATTGAGGCTGTTCAAAAAGTACTTAACGAGAAGTATAACAATCAAGAGCGCATATCAGTTTATGTTAAGCAACTTGATACTGGAAAAATAGCAGCTATCAATGACGAAAAAAGCATGTATGCTGCTAGCGTAGCCAAGCTAGGTGTCCTCTATTATGCACAGGAACGTCTGTCGTATAAGAAGTTATCTTTATCAGATGAGTACCAATATACCTCTGCTGTGAATGGATTTCCAGGTGCCTATGATCCAGATGGTTCTGGAAAAATCAGTAAAGTGCCTGATGATAAAAATTATAGCTTGGAAAATCTGTTGAAGGCTGTAGCCCAAAACTCAGATAATGTAGCGACAAATATACTAGGTTACTATGTAGCCAATCAATATGATAAAACCTTTCAACAAACTGTAGATAAAGCGTCAGCGACATCTTGGAATATGGATAAAAAAGAGTTGACTGCTAAAGCAGCAGGTACCTTGATGGAGGCTGTTTATAGGCAAAATGGGGATATTATCAATTATCTTTCAAGTACAGACTATGATGGCGAACGTATTTCAAAAAACATTGATGTTCCTGTTGCACATAAAATAGGAGATGCTTACGACTTTAAACATGATGTGGCAATTGTTTATACAGATTCGCCCTTTATTCTATCGATTTTTACGGATAAAGAGGGCTATGACAAAATCACCTCAATTGCAGATGATGTTTATGGAATTTTAAGATAATGACAGAAAAATTGTTGCGACTGATGCAAGCCAAAGGTTATTTTAACCAGCACAAGAAAATTTTAGTAGCAGTATCAGGTGGAGCAGACTCGATGAGTTTGCTGCACTTTTTGTATAGCCATCAAAAAGACTTGGACATTCAGTTGGGGATTGCTCATATTAATCATAAACAACGACAAGAATCGGAGCATGAAGAAGCGTATTTACGTCATTGGGCAAAGGAACATAAGATTCCTTTCCACTACAGTGCCTTCTCAGGAAAGTTTTCAGAAAATGCTGCCCGTACCTTTCGCTATGAGTTTTTTAAGCAGGTTATGAAAGATTATGGTTACACTGCCCTTGTAACAGCCCATCATGCTGATGATCAGGCTGAGACAATCTTTATGAGGCTATTGAGAGGAAGTCGTTTAAGACATCTTAGTGGCATTTCTGATGTAAGACCATTTGGCACTGGGCAGATTATTCGTCCCTTTTTGCACCTCACCAAAGCTCAACTTCCAGAGACTTTCCATTTTGAAGATAAGAGTAATACTTCATTAGCCTATCTTAGAAATCGCATTAGACTATCCTATCTCCCTACCTTATCTCAGGAAAATCCTAGATTTAAGGAGCATCTTTGTCTTTTAGCCGAGGAGATTGGTCTTATGGAGCAAGCTCTAGAGGAGTTAACAAAGGATATTACTATCACTGATTTATCTGTTTTTCAACAACAGTCAGATGCTATCCAACTCCTTCTTCTTCAGAATTATTTAGACTCTTTTCCTGATTTAAATCTTTCTAAAGGCCAATTTAATCAATTGATAAGTTACCTAAGGAAAAAAGCTTCAGGAAAGATGCCCCTAAAAAACGGTTATGAATTAGTCAAAACGCAAACTGATTTCTTAATAAGGCAAGAGGAGTCTCTATCTTTATCTTCCCCTCGTCACTTAGAATTAGGAAAATCTATCACGTTTGAGGAGTACACATTGACTTTTTCGGAATTCAATGACAATCCTAACGTAGATTGTGTTAATATTTGGTCAGATTCTCCAATTATGATTCGTCATAGACAAAAAGGCGATAAGATTGACTTTGGTAGTCACCATAAAAAATTAAGACGACTTTTCATAGACAATAAAATTCCGGACAAGGAACGACAAAAAGCTATTATAGGAGAACAAGATGGTCAGATTATCTTTCTTTATGTCTCCGGGCGTCTCTATTTGAAAAAAAATCCCGAAAATGCTATACTTTATGGCACTGTGGTCATTTATAAGAATTTCTAATCAAATACCATGTTTAAATAACGATGATTGAAGTAAAAGTGGTATAATAACACAATATTGACTTCGAGAAAGGGAACCCAATGTTAGAAAAAGACATTAAAAAAGTCCTCTTTTCCCAAGAGGATATCGTAGCTAAAACTAAAGAATTAGGTCAGCAATTAACAAAAGATTATGAAGGGAAAAATCCTCTTTTAGTCGGTGTTTTAAAAGGTGCTGTTCCATTTATGGCTGAACTTATCAAACATATCGATACACATCTTGAAATGGATTTTATGGTCGTTTCAAGTTATGGTGGTGGAACTGTCAGCAGTGGTGAGGTAAAGATACTCAAGGATGTTGATACCAATGTTGAAGGACGAGATATCATCTTTATTGAAGATATCATTGACACTGGACGTACCCTCCTTTACCTTCGAGATATGTTCAAATACCGTAAAGCAAACTCAGTAAAAATAGCAACTCTTTTTGATAAACCAGAAGGTCGCGTCGTTGACATTGAAGCTGATTATGTATGTTACGATGTTCCTAACGAATTTATTGTTGGTTTCGGACTAGACTATGACGAAAAGTACCGTAACCTTCCTTACGTTGGTGTTCTAAAAGAAGAGATTTATACAAAATAAGTAAAGGTCTAATTATCTTATGAATAATAAAAATAATAATGGCTTCTTGCGGAATGCTTTCCTTTATATCTTAGTGATTATTGCAATCGTAACGGGAGTCCAGTATTTTGCTGGGGGAAGCCAAAGTCCAAGTCAATCACTGTCTTACACGCAGTTGGTTAATAAAATTAAAGATGGTAAGGTGAAATCAATCACTTATCAACCAAACGGTAGTATCATTGAGGTTAAAGGAAACTACAAAAAGGCTGAGAAGGTTGATACAGACCTTAGTTTACCATTTTTAGGTAGCGCTTCGTCAGAAACACGTAGCTTTACCTCAACAGTTCTTCAGAACGAAACAACAATGAAAACATTGCAATCAGCTTCAGAATCAGCTGATGTTAATGTTAAAATGATACGTGAAAGTTCAAGTGGCACTTGGATATCGTATCTCTTTAGTTATATCCCTTTGATTGGTATTGCTATTTTCTTCATTTTTATGATGAATCAAGGTGGCAATCGAGGCGCTATGAATTTTGGTCGCAATCGTGCCAAAACACAATCAAAAGAGAATATTAAGGTCCGCTTTACAGATGTAGCGGGTGCAGAAGAAGAAAAAGAAGAACTCGTAGAAGTAGTCGATTTCCTCAAAAACCCGCGTAAATACAAGGCTTTAGGAGCACGTATTCCTAAGGGTGTTCTTCTTGAGGGGCCTCCAGGAACAGGTAAGACTCTTCTTGCTAAGGCTGTGGCTGGTGAGGCAGATGTTCCCTTCTTCAGTATTTCAGGTTCTGATTTTGTAGAAATGTTTGTTGGTGTCGGAGCAAGCCGTGTTCGTAGCTTGTTTGAAGATGCTAAAAAGGCTGAGAGAGCTATTATCTTTATTGATGAAATTGATGCTGTTGGTCGTCGTCGTGGCACCGGAATGGGTGGTGGAAATGACGAACGTGAACAAACCCTCAACCAGTTGTTGATTGAAATGGATGGGTTTGATGGCAATGAGAATATTATTGTTATTGCTGCAACCAACCGTAGCGATGTTCTTGATCCAGCTCTCTTGCGTCCAGGACGATTTGACCGTAAAGTTCTTGTTGGTCGTCCAGATGTAAAAGGTCGTGAAGCCATCTTGAAAGTCCATGCTAAGAATAAACCATTGGCTGAAGACGTTAACCTTAAGGTTGTTGCTCAGCAAACTCCAGGTTTTGTTGGAGCTGACCTAGAAAATGTTTTAAATGAGGCAGCTTTGGTTGCAGCGAGACGTAGTAAGACAAGGATTGATGCTAGCGATATTGATGAAGCAGAAGACCGTGTTATCGCTGGTCCTTCTAAGAAAGATCGTCAAGTATCTGAACATGAACGTAAAGTTGTGGCTTACCATGAAGCAGGACATACGATTGTTGGTCTAACCCTTTCTAGTGCTCGTGATGTCCATAAGGTTACTATTGTTCCTCGAGGTCGTGCAGGTGGATATATGATTTCTTTACCCAAAGAGGATCAAATGTTGTCATCTAAGGACGAGCTTAAAGAACAATTGGCAGGACTTATGGGTGGACGTGTGGCAGAAGAAATTATCTTTAATGTTCAAACGTCAGGTGCTTCAAATGACTTTGAACAAGCAACACAATTAGCCCGTGCAATGGTTACTGAATATGGTATGAGTGAAAAACTTGGCCCAGTCCAATATGAAGGTAACCATGCTATGAATCCAGGTCAATTTACCCCGGATAAGTCTTATTCAGCTCATACTGCCCAACTCATTGATGAAGAAATTCGATCTCTTCTGGTTGAAGCACATGATAAAGCAGCTGAAATTATCAATGCAAACCGAGAAACACATGCTCTCATTGCAGAGGCTTTGCTTAAGTATGAAACACTAGATGCTGCACAGATTAAATCAATCTATAAAACTGGTAAAATGCCAGCAGATTCTCTTGAAGATTCTGAGGAAGATAATCATGCTTTATCTTTTGATGAAGTCAAAGAGAGACTTGAAACAAAGAATAATAAAGATGAAGAAGAGTAGAGTGTTTACTCTTCTTTTTTATTGAATATAAAAGTTACAAAAAAAGAAAATTAAAACTTCAAAAAAGTTATTGACAAGGTAAGCAAGAGATGATAATATGAATAGGCTACATCGGAGGATGAAGCTGCGACACGAGG
>CAKQDX010000008.1 GCA_934229725.1 uncultured Streptococcus sp. | reverse complement strand
TTCTTTTATTATACTCCTTCAAAGCAAGAAAAGTCCCCAGAAGTATAACTTCTGAGGACTTTGTCTTCAATCTGAAATCAGCCAAACGGCTGATTTTTTTGATGCTTAACGATAACTTGTAAGTGTTCCTTGTTGCCCTGTGTATGCATAGAAGAGAGGGTAGTGTTCCCAATTTCCTACATAGCTTTCTTTATCTGGAAATGCCCATTTATCATCTTTTTTGGTTAGTTCGACTGAATAACCATCAAATACATTGTTTCCCTCAGTTTTTGGCGTTGATGGATTGACTTCTTTGATTGAATTAGGCAAGTAAGTTTCCATGTAGTATTGCTTGGTCAACTGGTCGACGTTATCAGCGTTAGCTCCCTTACCTTGTAGATAATTTTTAAGCTCATCTGTGAGATTTGGATGACTAGCAACATAGGCATCGTCAGCTTCTTTCATACTAATAGTTGACAAATCAAGGTTAAATTCTGCCTTATCCTTAGTGACAATAATATTGTCAACAGTATAACGACCACGCTCACGGTTAGCAGTTTGAACCCAGTCGAAAACTTTTGGAACTTCATCTCCAGTTGGTTTGATATTGCCAGTTCCTTCATAACTGTATTGAAGGTGATCTGAGAAATATTGGCTGAGTTCGTCTTTAGACTTGTCTAAATCGTTAGAGACGAACTTGCTGTAGTCCTTGCTCTCTCCGCCTAGAAGAACAGCACTGAAATACGCATCTACAGCCTTTTTAACATTAGTAGTTGCGTTACCGTCAAAGCCTTTGAGGTCAGTAGAAACAGTTTCGCCCTCGGTTTTTTCATCTTTAGATTCAAAGTATAGTTTATAGGTTTGGTTGTTTTTAACTTCGAAGAAGAGGGATACAGACTTATAGTCGTCTGATTCAACTTTTCCAAAATCATCTGTAGCATCTTTGACTTCCTTATTCTTCTTAAAGAGAGAAGGTAGGTCGCTCTTGTCAAGCTTACTTGCTGTGACTTTTTTACCATCTTTATCTTTGAGGTAGAATTGTTTAGCAGATGTTTTCAAATCTTTTTCCATATCTTCAGAAGTATTCTCAAGTTTAAATGATACTTCAATCAGACTCTGGTTATCTTTCAGTTTGAGGTTGCTTCCTGACATCTGAACGACATCATTAACAGATAGCTTAGCATCAAGTTTTGGCTTGGCACATGCTGACAACGTCAAGATGGCCGCAAGAGCAAGTGCCCCAGAGTAAAGATATTTTTTCATAAATAATCTCCCATTATTTTATTTAAGTGATATGTCTATTGTAACATGAAAACACTGTCAATATGATTAGAATTTTGGTTTTCAAACCTTTTCTTATGCTATAATAAGGTTACTATGCAAAAAAATGGAGAATAAAATGACAAAAAAACCTTTTATTACGGCAGATAAACTTGAACAGATTACTGCAGAATTTCCAACACCTTTCCATCTTTACGATGAAAAAGGTATTCGTGAAACAGCACGTGCTGTAAATGCTGCCTTTTCATGGAATCCAGGTTTTAAAGAATTCTTTGCTGTCAAGGCAACACCTAATCCAGCAATCCTCAGAATCTTGAAGGAAGAAGGCTGTGGAGTGGACTGTGCAACAGATACAGAGCTTGTCATGAGTAAGAAAATTGGGTTTGATAACACTGCGATTAGTTTTACTTCTAATGACACACGTGCTGAAGAATTTGTATATGCTCGTAATATTGATGCGACAATTAACCTTGACGCTTATGAAGATATTTTCTTTTTAGAAGAAGTTGCGGGACTTCCAGAGACCCTTTCTTTGCGTTTTAATCCAGGTGGTGTCTTTTCTCTTGGTACAGACATTATGGACCATCCTGAAGAATCTAAATTTGGAATGACTAAGGAACAACTCTTCAAGGGCTATGCCTACCTCAAAGAAAAAGGGGTTAAATCATTTGGCTTGCACGCCTTTTTAGCATCTAATACCGTCACTAATGAGTACTATCCAACCTTAGCTGCTCAGCTATTTGAATTGGCTGTAGAAATCAAGAACGAATTAGGTGTCAGTCTTGATTTCATTAACTTGTCTGGTGGTGTTGGAGTAGACTATACTCCGGTTAACAAACAAAATGATATTGCAGTTATTGGTGAGGGCGTCCACGCTAAATTTGATGAGATTTTGGTTCCAAATGGTCTTGGTCACATCAGTATTTATACTGAACTTGGTCGCTACATGACAGCTCCTCATGGTCTCGTAGTAACTAAGGTTCTCCACATTAAGGACACTTATCGTCGTTATGTAGGTGTCGATGCGTCTGCGGTTAACTTGCTCCGTCCAGCTATGTATGATGCCTACCACCACATCACTAATATGACCAATCCAAATGGCGAGATTCAAGTAGTTGATGTGACAGGTTCGCTTTGTGAAAATAATGATAAGTTTGCTAAGAACCGTGAATTGCCAGAAGCTCGTATTGGAGATACTTTGGTTATCCATGACACTGGTGCCCACGGCTTCTCAATGGGTTACAACTATAATGGTCGTCTTCGCTCTGCGGAAATCCTCTATCAAGAAGATGGAACAGCTCGCATGATTCGTCGTGCTGAGACCATGAATGATTACTTTGCGACACTTGATGGTTTTGATTTTGAAATCTAACAAAAAATAAGCTAGGCCTGTAAGGCTCTAGCTTATTTTACTTTAATAATAACAGCTTCAAGAATGATATCGGCTAACTCCTCAGGAGATTCGATACAGTCTTCCTTGAGCCAAAGTGTCAGGATGGTAACAATAGTGCTAACGTAAACTTCCAATGAATACTTGGCTGGAATATGATAGCTTTGTTCCATAAGGTCTGTGACATTTTCGATATCAGAGTTAAGGATAGTCTCGATAATGAATTCACGGATCATTCCATTGATGTTGGGAATATGCGTCATTAGTGTGAGACATAGTTTGCGATTTTCCTTAAGATAACGTAGCATCTCAGTGACAACACCTTCTTGGTAAGTCATGTCTTCTTGCAAAATACTTGAGATGTTATCTAAAATTTTTGAGAAGGTGGTCTCAACCAAATCCTCTTTATTTGAATAGTAGTAGTAGAAGGTTGGTCTGCTAAGATTGGCCTTCTTGATGATGTCTGTGATGCTGATTTGTTCTAGTGAACTCTCTTCTAAGAGTTCAATAAATGCGTTGACAATTTTTCGTTCGGAAATAGTTGCTTCCTTTAGCATAAATAAACCCCTTTATATAAACATAATAATAATTCCACAACCTATATAATAACTTATTTTTTTTCTAGAAATCTTACAAGTCCTTTACAGTTGTAAGTAAAATAAACTGAAAGTCTCATTTTACTAGTATTTTAACCAAAAATTTTTTGGTGGTTTAGAAACCATCGTCTTATTTGTCAGTAGGTAGCATTTTTGCTATAATAGGAAATAATTAACGTTATAGGAGAATAGAATTTATGAACACCGTCCTTTGGATTATTCTTGTTTTTGTAGCCCTTTTGGCTGGCTTCTACGGAGGCGCATATTTTGCCCGCAAACAAATGGAGAAAGAGTTAGCTGAAAATCCTCGTTTGAATGTGGACGCTGTTCGTACCATGATGTCTGCAGCAGGACAAAAACCTAATGAGGCAAGGGTACGTCAAACATATAACCAAATTATCAAGCAACAAAAACAAGCACTTGCAAATAGCAAGAAAAAGAAAAAATAATGGTGGGGAGCTGGGACGTGAATCTCAGCTTTTTACATATAACGTAAGGGGATAAGGAGGCAAGATGGATAATCGACCTATAGGATTTTTGGATTCTGGCGTCGGAGGCCTGACGGTGGTACGTGAGCTTAAACGTCAGTTGCCTCACGAGTCTGTTGTCTATATTGGTGACTCTGCTAGAGCTCCGTATGGTCCAAGACCAGCGGAACAAATCAGAGAGTATACCTGGCAGTTGGTTAGGTTCCTTCTGACTAAAAATGTCAAGATGATTGTTATTGCCTGTAATACGGCAACGGCAGTGGTTTGGGAAGAAATCAAAGAAGCCTTGGATATACCAGTCTTGGGTGTGGTTCTGCCAGGATCTAGTGCAGCTATTAAGTCTAGTCAGTCTGGTAAAATTGGTGTGATTGGTACCCCCATGACGATTGCCTCTAACATCTATGAACAAAAAATCAAACGTTTGGCACCACAGATGACTGTTTTAAGTTTGCCTTGTCCTCGTTTTGCCCCCATTGTTGAATCCAATGAGATTAAATCAAGTGTAGCTAAAAAGATTGTTTACGAAAGCATGGCGCCCTTAGTCGGTAAGGTAGATACCTTGGTCTTGGGTTGTACCCATTACCCACTATTACGCCCTATTATCCAAAATGTCATGGGACCAAGTGTCAAGTTAATTGATAGCGGTGCTGAGACTGTTCGTGATGTGTCTGTTTTGCTCAATTATTTTGAGATTAATCGTAGTCGTGAAGTTGAAGACAAGACAGAAGAATATTACACCACAGCCAGTGTGCGAGGTTTTAAAGAAATTGCGGATCAATGGCTAGGTGAAGCAGTTAATGTTCAGCACGTAGATCTGGACAAGGAGTTAGAAAATGACTAAATCAATTTTTGAATATAAAGATGAACAAGACTGGTACTTGGCTAGTTTTGGCAGTTACAATCAGTTGACCTGTTTTGGTGGTGATGAGGCTTATGAACAGTATGTTGATTTTTTCCAGGGATTGACAAATGCACTTGCTGTTAGTGGCTTCCAGTTACATATTGTTAAGCACTCATCGGATCTTCGCTTGGTGTCTTTTATCTTAGACAGTTTGAAGGAGAATACTGGTCGAGATTTGGCTGTTACACAACATCAAGGTGCCTTACTCGTCAGTGAAGGTGAAAAACTTGTCTATGTCCATGTGCCTAAAGAAGGAGTCGCTTTGGAAGATTTCTTTGGTTCTAAGAGTCAGTCCGCATTTGGCGACGTTTTGTTGATTGCAACACGTAATGAAGGAAAAACTAAGGAGTTCCGTAAACTTTTTGGAAAACTCGGTATTACAGTAGAAAATCTTAATGATTATCCAGACCTACCTGAAGTTGCTGAAACAGGCACAACCTTTGAGGAAAACGCTCGTTTGAAGGCAGAAACGATTTCTGAGTTAACTGGTAAAATGGTGCTTTCAGATGATTCAGGATTGAAAGTTGATATTCTTGGGGGCTTGCCTGGAGTTTGGTCTGCTCGCTTTGCAGGTCCTGATGCGACCGATGCTGAAAATAATGCTAAGCTATTACATGAGCTCGCTATGGTTCTTGATGATGATAAACGCTCAGCTCAGTTCCATACAACCTTAGTGGTTGCAGCCCCTGGACGTGATAGTCTAGTTGTTGAGGCAGACTGGGAGGGCTACATTGGTCGAGAACCCAAAGGTGACAATGGCTTCGGTTATGATCCTCTCTTTTTAGTAGGTGATACAGGTAAGACGGCAGCAGAGCTTTCGTCAGAAGAGAAAAATGAACAGTCGCATCGTGGTCAGGCTGTTAAGAAACTTATGGAGGTTTTTCCAGCATGGCAGAACAATCAATAATTGTAATGAGCGACTCTCATGGAGATCGTGACATTGTAGAAGATATTAAGAAACGTTACCAAGGTAAAGTAGACGCTATTTTCCATAATGGGGATTCTGAGTTAGAATCAAGTGACCCAGTTTGGGACGGTATTTATGTGGTTCGTGGGAACTGTGATTATGACTCAGGTTATCCAGAACGCTTGGTGGTAAAACTTGGTGATGTGATCATTGCTCAAACACATGGCCATCTTTACGGTATTAATTTCACCTGGGATAAGTTAGATCTTTGGGCACAACAAGAGGACGCTGATATTTGTCTTTATGGGCATTTGCATGCAGCAACAGCTTGGCGAAACGGTAAAACAGTGTTTATCAATCCAGGATCTGTTTCGCAGCCACGAGGGCCTATCAATATTAAGCTTTATGCTAAGGTGCTTATAGACGATACTAAGATTCGTGTGGAGTATTACACACGTGATCATGAGCTTTATCCAGAACTGACACAGGAATTTGAACGATGATTGCTAAAGAATTTGAAGATTTTTTATTGGCTCATTTGGATAATTATTTGATTCCGTCGGATCAGCTTGCCATTTTTATTGATAGCCACAAGGCTAATCATGTGGTTTTGCTTTTGACAAGTAACGGGTATTCTCGTGTTCCAGTTTTGACCAAAGATAAACACTATCTTGGAACGATTTCTTTGACAGATATAAAACGTTATCAAGAAGAACACAACTTGCAAGAGTGGGAAATGGTTAACCGTGATATTAGACCGATGACATCAGACGTTATGGAAACAGTGGAAGATAATGCGAATCTGAATGAGGTCATGCATAAGTTGGTCAATAATCCTTTTCTTCCAGTCGTTGATAGCCAAGGTATTTTCAAAGGAATTATTACACGAAAATCGATTCTCAAGGCAGTTAATAGCCTTTTACATGACTTTACACATGACTATATCATCATTCCAAAAACAAGTGACAACTCAGATCACTGAGTTTCTGAGTACCAAGACTATCTCTGATAGTTCAAAGCAGGCTTATGCTTATGACCTTAAACAGTTTGCCATGTCACTTCCAGGTCAAATTGATCATACCAGTCTCAAGGTCTATGAAAACCAATTGAAGGATTGGAAACCTTCGGTACAAAAGCGTAAGCGGTCCGCAGTTAATCAATTTTTGCGATACCTCTATCAAAAGGGTGACCTATCTGAATTTTTAACACTTTCAGAAATAGCAAGGGTGTCTACTCAAGAAGAGGAGCTAGAGAGACTGGAACTTTTAGCGCTTTATGAAGGGCAGGAGGGACCCGGTAAACTAGCTTGTCTGTTTATTCTAGAGTTAGGACTCCTACCTTCTGAATTTTTGGAGCTAGACTGGGCTGATATTGACTTGGCATTTGGTGTTGTAACTGTGGCCAAGGGAAGCACTAAGCGTGTTCTCAGACTAGATGGCGCTTTGAAGCAATCTTTGTTGATGATTAAGGATGAGAATAGTCAGGGATTACTTCTGGGTAAATCCTTCACTCGTCAATGGCTGTATAAGCAAATTCAGACTTATGTTACTGTATGTGGATTACCTGAGATCACCGCACAGATTTTGCGTCAGCAGTTTATTCTTAGACAGATTGAAAAGGGAACGGGCGCCTTTGAACTGGCTCGTTTGCTAGGGCTGAAAAGTCCAGTGACCTTGGAGAAATACTACAAGACCTAATGGATATTAAGTTAAAAGATTTTGAGGGGCCACTAGATTTGTTGCTCCACTTGGTTTCTAAATATGAAGTAGACATTTACGATGTTCCCATTGTTGATGTCATCGAGCAATATTTGGCTTACCTGGCAACCTTGCAGGCAATGAAGCTCGAGGTTGCTGGTGAATATATGCTCATGGCTAGTCAACTCATGTTGATTAAGAGTCGTAAGCTTTTGCCGACAGTAGTGGAAGCTGAGCCAGAAGCAGATGATCCGGAGCTTGAGCTCTTGAGTCAATTGGAAGAGTATGCTCGCTTTAAGACGGCTAGTCAAGAGCTTGCTAAACAACATGAAGAGCGAGCCCAATATTTTTCAAAGCCAAAGGTTGAATTGGTTTACGAAGATGTGACCCTTAATCAGGACAAGACCATTCAAGATATTTTCCTGGCTTTTTCAAAGATTATGGCGGAAAAGCAGGAGGAGATTCGTCGCAATCACACGACCATTGCGCGTGATGATTATAAGATTGAAGACATGATGTTAATCATCGAAGAAGCCTTTAGTGCGAAAAATGAGTTGATTTTAGCGGATCTTTTCACAGATGCTAAGGATATGAATCAAGTGATAACCCTCTTTTTAGCAACTCTTGAATTGATTAAGGTACATCGGATTTCGGTACAGCAGGAAACCATTTTTGGAACAATCACACTAAGAAAGGAATGGACGAATGAGTAGCCACTTAGCACGATTAGAAGCCCTACTTTTTGTGGCTGGTGAAGATGGACTTAGTCTACGTACCATGGCACAGCTTTTGGAAATGCCAGTTACGGGACTTACTCAGTCCTTGGAAAAATTGCAGGCAAAGTATGAGGCAGATGAGGATTCAGCTCTTTGTTTATTGGAGTCCTCAAATACCTACAAGCTAGTGACTAAGGCAAACTTTGCAAGTCTTCTTCGTGAGTACTCAAAAACCCCAATTAACCAAAGTCTCTCTCGAGCGAGCCTTGAAGTTCTTTCCATAATTGCTTATAAACAGCCTATTACTCGTGCTGAGGTTGATGCTATTCGGGGTGTTAATTCCAGTGGCGCCATTACTAAGCTTCAGGCTTTCGATTTGGTCCGAGAAGCTGGTAAAAAAGATGCTGTTGGTCGCCCTAACCTTTATGCGACGACGGATTATTTTCTAGACTATATGGGAATTAACAGTTTGGATGAATTGGTGGCTATCGACCAACTAGAACTCGAGGATCAGGAAACCAGTCTCTTTAAGGAAGAAGATTTGGAAGAACATGTGGATCTCGATGATCAAGCTTGAGATTTGGTAAAGTTTGATTACCAAAAGCTAAAGAAACATAGCAGAGATGCTAGGTAGAAAGGATACAGCGCAAAAGCTGTAGAAAAAGAATGCGAATTAATAAATATATTGCCCACGCAGGTGTGGCTAGCCGTCGTAAGGCTGAGGAACTCATAAAAGACGGTCGTGTGACCCTAAATGGCAAGACAGTTACGGAATTGGCAACAATTGTCAAAAACGGTGATACTGTTGAAGTCAATGGCAGCCCTATTTACAATGAGGAGAAAGTTTACTATCTTCTGAACAAACCACGTGGGGTCATCTCTTCAGTATCCGATGAAAAGGATCGTAAGACGGTTATTGATCTTATGCCTCATGTTAAGGAACGTATTTATCCAGTCGGTCGCCTTGACTGGGATACGACGGGGCTTCTTATTTTGACTAATGATGGTGACTTTACTGATAAAATGATTCACCCACGTAATGAGATTGACAAGGTTTATTTGGCACGTGTGAAAGGCATTGCGACCAAGGAAAATCTTCGTCCTTTGACACGTGGTGTGGTGATTGATGGTAAGAAAACCAAGCCGGCACGTTATAATATTATCAGGGTTGATCATGAAAAGAACCGTTCAGTCGTTGAATTAACCATTCATGAAGGCCGTAACCACCAGGTTAAGAAGATGTTTGAGTCAGTGGGCTTGCTTGTTGATAAGTTGTCACGTACCCGTTTTGGGACTCTTGATTTGACTGGCCTTCGCCCAGGTGAATCACGTCGTCTCAATAAAAAAGAAATCAGTCAGCTTCATAATGCTGCTGTTAACAAGGTTAAATGATGAAGAGATTTCTGATTGCTCTGGTTAGGGCCTATCAGAGATGGATTTCTCCCCTCTTTCCACCGTCTTGTCGCTTTCGTCCAACCTGTTCGGTTTACATGATTCAAGCCATTGAAAAACATGGTTTAAAGGGTGTTCTCATGGGTATTGCTCGTATCTTACGATGTCACCCCTTTTCAGAAACTGGCGAGGATCCGGTTCCAGATTATTTTAGCCTAAAACGCAATAAAACTCCTTTGGATAAGTAATCCAAAGGAGTTCTTTTATACTTAAATTTTTGACCAAGTTTTTGGTAGGAATAGGAGTAATACAGGATAAATTTCCAGACGTCCAGCAATCATAGCAAATCCCATGACAAGCTTAGACAAAGGACTAAAAATAGCGAAGCTATCACTTGTTCCTAGTAATGGTCCAATGTTGTTGAAGGTTGAAGCAGCAGCGCTCGTCACGACTAAAAGATTTTGATTATCCAATGACAGAAGAGCTACTAAACCTAGCATAATAAATACATATACAGTTAAGTATTTAAGAACACTGTGTTGTGTCTCTTTATCAAGAACACTTCCATTAATGTGGAGGGAAAGGATTCTGTTAGGATAAAGACTAGCTAGGGTCTGATTACGAGCAATTTTAGCAATAATCATTGCACGGATAACCTTGAAACCACCAGCCGTTGAACCTGCCGAACCCCCAATAAACATCAAGAGGAGCAGGAGATACTGAGAAAATAGAGGCCAATTGGTAATATCTGTTAGACCAAAACCAGTGGTTGTGATGATAGTTGACACTTCGAAGAATGAATATTTAAACGAATCAGCCAAATTGTGGTAGATACCAAAAATATTGAGGACGATTAAACCTGTTGAGATTGCAACAATCGCAAAATAAGTACGTAACTCTTCATCTTGGAAGAAGAATTTGACTTTGCGCAGCAAAATATAGAAATAAAGGTTGAAGTTAACCCCAAAGAGAAGGGTACCAACTGTAACCACATAGGTAATCAAGTCGCTATGATAGTGAGCGATAGAGTCATTATAGACTGCAAAACCACCGGTACCAGCACCTCCCATCGCAATGACAATACTATCAAAGAGTGGCATGCCACAAATCCATAGAATCATAGCAAAGATCACAAACATGACCAGATAGATGATGTACAAAATCTGAGCTGTATTTTTCAGCTTGGCAACGACCTTACCAAAGACTGGGCCAGGGACCTCCGCACGCATAACCTCATGGTGACCATTTTTACTGTTGTTCATGATAGCTAATGCAAAAACCAATACCCCCATCCCTCCAATTAAGTGGGCGAAGCTTCGCCAGAAGAGGAGAGAGTGTGTCAGTACCCCAGTGTCAGTGAGAATTGTAGCTCCTGTGGTTGTGAAACCCGAGCTCATTTCGAAGAAAGCATCGATAACACTTGGGATTTGCCCAGCGAAAACAAAAGGCAAGCCTCCAAAGAAGGACCAAAGTACCCAACAGAGGGCTACAATAAGCATTCCTTCTTTTGTGTAAATATGGTAATTTTTTGGTTTAAAGAGAGAGCCAATACCACCAAGGAGGAGAAGTATCCCCATCGTCCCCAAAATACTAGCAAACACCTTAGCATCCTCATGGTAAATAAGGGCAACGATAAGTGGTACAACTAAGAGACCAGCTTCAATAAGCAGAAGTTTTGAAATAAGAAAACGGACAATAGATCTATTCATGGCAGTTTACCTCTTTAACAAGTCGTAAATGTGAGTCACGTTTTGCAAGAGGGTAACGACCACAATTTTATCACCATAAGCCAGTCTATCCTCACCAGTAGGGAAAATCGCTTTTCCATTACGGATGATAGCGGCGATAAGAACACCGTTAGCAAAATCAATGTCAGAAAGCTTCATACCGGCAATTTGGTTATTTTCTTTGATTTGAAATTGCAAGGTTTCGATGCGACCATTTGCCACATGGTGAAGGGCATCAAGACTAGAATCTTTGGCATTATAGCGTCCACGGACAAAGTGCATGACAGTATCAACGGCAATACTCTTTGGTGTGACAATTGTTGAAGTCTCACGTGTATCGATAATCTCTAAAAGACTGGTACGGTTGACCTTGGTAATGTTTTTATGAATACCAAGACTCTCAAGGAACATAGAGGTAATGATGTTTTCTTCGTCTACCCCAGTAAGCGTAGCTACCGCATCATAACTAGCAGCACTTTCCTCAAGAAGAAGGTCTTTGGCCGTACCATCTCCCAGAATGACAGAAACTTCTGGGAAGACCTGACTAAAAGTTTGTGCCCGATCCATTTTCTGCTCAATCAATTTGACCTTGATACGAGTGTTTTTCAAGATATTGAGCAAGTAGTAGGAGATACGTCCAGCACCAATCAGCATAAGATTTTTGATGCTTTTTGATTTGATGTAGCTGTGGAATAATGCCATATCAACACGTTTCCCAGTTACATAGATCTTATCGCCAACTTGAATGGTGGCATTCCCATCTGGAATGATGAGTTCATTTTTACGGTCAATCGTACAAACCAAAATGTTACTAAATTTCTTCCGGAATTGTTCAAGGGTCATGCCAGATAATTGACTGTTTTCGGTGACTTTAAAGGCCATAAGAATAACACGCCCATTAGCAAAAGTCTCAACCGATAAAGCATTCGGAAATTCAACTGTATTGGCGATATACCGAGCTGCTAGCAGTTCGGGGTTAACTACCGCTGAGAATCCAAGGAAGTTTTTGTCTTTAAAATAAGCATTGGAATATTCTGGGTTACGAACACGAACGATGGTCTCTTTTGCACCCATTTGTTTGGCCAAAACCGCTGAAATCATGTTTACTTCATCTTTGTCAGTCATTGCAATAAAAACATCACAATTATTGACCTCGGCTTGTTCTAAAATTTTGAAGTTGGCACCATTACCAGCAAAGCCCATAATATCGTAGCGTTTGCTGAGGCGTTTAAGGACTTCTTCCTTCTGTTCAATTAAAATAACATCGTGCTTCTCTTCGACAAGAGAACGACAGAGTGCGGTACCGACTTTACCGGCACCTACGACAATAATACGCATGAGTTACCTCCAAATAATCACTTCTATGATACTCTATTTTGGCTGAAAAATCATCCTTTTCAGGCCTTTATAAGTGATTCCTATGAAAAATAGATAACAAGGTCACAAATAATAAATTTTTTCTGTCAATAGTATTGACTTTTATAACAATAGTGCTAAAATAGTCTTTAAAGATTCGTTATTTTAAATCTAACCTGTCATGATTTAAGCTAATGAACGTCCACAACCATGTCGTCTGCTGAGCTTGACTCCGGGCGACATGGTATTTTTTATGTCTAGGAGAATTGCTATGTCACGTAATCACATTGTCTTGTTTGAGCCTCGTATCCCACAAAACACAGGGAATATTGCCCGTACCTGTGCAGCGACCAATAGCCCTCTTCATATTATTCGACCAATGGGTTTTCCGATTGATGACAAGAAAATGAAACGTGCAGGCTTAGACTATTGGGATAAACTCGATATTACCTATTACGATAATTTAGCTGATTTTATGGCTAAAAATCAGCAAGGACGTTTACATTTAGTTACGAAGTTTGCGGATAAAACTTATTCTGATGAGGCCTATGATGATGGCAAGGACCACTACTTTATGTTTGGACGTGAAGATACGGGTCTACCCGAGGAATTTATGCGTGAGCATGCTGAAAAAGCTATTCGTATTCCGATGAATGATGAACATGTCCGTAGTCTTAATGTATCAAATACGGTTTGCATGATTGTTTATGAGGCTCTGCGTCAGCAGCAGTTCGAGGGGTTGGAGCTGAGTCACCATTATCAGCATGACAAATTGAAATAAACAGCCTTATCTCCATACCAAGAGTATATAGTTAATGGCTATCAATAGATTAGAAATCCATAATTCCAAAACCTTGTCACCAAGGTTTTTTTATGTTACTCTTAAAAGGTCTTCAGGGCAGGGTGAGACTCCCGACCGGTGGTGATTCTATAATCTACTGTTAGGACCTAATTGAAAGAGATTCTCTAGATGGCTCGTCAGCTTTTGGAGGATTTTAGACATTAATGGTATTGATAGTAATCTTAGATAAGTCCGCGAGCGCAAGCTGATGAGGTGTGATTCCTCAACCGACAGTACAGTCTGGATGGAAGAAGACCAGTCTTTTTGCGTAAGCTTTTTTGGCATAGGCAAATCCATTGGGAACTTCTTTCAAATTGTTCAAATTTGGAGGAATTTTTTTATGACAAACACACGTAAATTGGCTTATATCGCCATTTTATCCGCAATTTCATTCTTGTTGCTTTATTTTTCATTTCCATTGATTCCAGCAGCAGATTTTTTGAAGGTTGATTTTTCAATCCTTCCTGTTCTGATTGCCTTAGTCATCTTTGATTTTAAGAGTGCTATTGGCGTTCTCTTGTTGCGTTCATTGCTGAAGCTTTTGCTAAACAATGGGGGTCCAGGTTCAATAATTGGACTTCCAATGAATTTTATTGCTTTAGGATTCTTTGTTTGGGGACTTAGCTATTTCTGGAAGAAAAACCAAACAAGTAAGAATTATATTCTTGGTTCAGTTGTAGGAACACTAGCTCTTACACTTGCCATGGTTGTCCTCAACTACATTTATGCAGTACCACTCTATGCTAGATTTGCTAATTTCGATATTGGACAATTCATAGGACTTTATAAATACCTTTTTACTATGGTTGTACCTTTTAATTTGCTTCAAGGTTTGATTTTTGCAGTAGTCTTTGCTCTGATTTATGCTCCGCTTAAGTCAATTTTAGTAAAATTATAAATATGAAACACAAACAAATACATTATATTTTTTCTTCTTTTACCCTTTTAATATTTGTTGCTCTCGGTTACATGGTCAAGTTCTACCCTGAAGCCTTGACAGGATTTGATAGCAGCATCCAGACCTGGGTTCGAGGAGATTTGTCAACAGGACTGACGCATTTTTTTAAGGCGATTACGGTCCTTGGAAACACACCTGTTCAGGCCATTATTGCAATTGTAGCGGTAATTTGGCTTTATTTAAACCAGTACAAATCTGAAGCTATCTTTGTGGGAACCAGTGGCGTTCTCGCTAGTCTCATGATTGTAAGTCTGAAATATATTTACCAACGCCCACGTCCATCAATTACCCATTTGGTCCATGCTGGTGGTTATTCTTTTCCTAGTGGCCACTCCCTGGGAACCTTTATGATTCTTGGTGCGATTGCTATTGTCCTTGCCCAGCGTCTGGCTAAAAAAGGAGCTAAAGTAGTCATTTATGTTGTTACGGGGCTTCTAATTGCGCTCGTCGGACTTTCCCGTATTTACGTGGGGGTTCACTATCCTACAGATGTTTTGGCCGGTTTTACCTTGGCATTTGGTTTACTGAATGCTATTTACCCGACTTACGACCGTATTCGCTTTGAATGGCGGTTCCAAAGTAAACAGAAATAGAATCAAGAGGTTGGAACAGAGGCTTCCAACCTCTGACTCATTATTATGGCAACGATACAGGTCCGTATTTCTTAAAGATTATATGAATTATCGATACATTAAAAAACGTTAACTATATGTCAACTACATTACAATTGTGATATAATAGCCCTAAGCTTTTGAATTGAATAAAGGAGATTTTATTGAGTATTAAGAACAGTATCGGATTAAGAATAAAAACTGAGCGTGAAAGTCAACAGATGTCACGTGAAGTGCTCTGCTTAGATGGTAAGGAGTTGACCGTTCGCCAGTTAATTCGTATTGAAAAAGGAGAGTCTCTCCCTTCTTTGGATAAATTATCCTACATAGCAAAACGTCTGGGAAAAAGCATGGCTGACTTATTGGATCATGATAGAATTGAAATTCCTGACACCTACTATGAGATGAAAAATCGTTTAATAAAGTTCCCAACGTACGGAGATAAGGAGAGAATTAAACAAAAACTAGATCTCATTGAAGAAGCTTTGGAAGAGTATTTTTCAATTCTTCCTGAAGAGGAATTATTGACTTTGGAATTACTAGAAAATATTCTAAGTTTTACTGAGCATGAGAATGGGCCTAAAACAGAGGAAATTTTTGAAGATGTTTTTCTTCAAGCACAACAGAAAAAAAAGTTATCAATAAATGACTTGCTCGTGGTTCAATACTATTTTCTACAAATTTATGATAAAAAACATCAAAATCCTAAAGTTTTTGATAAGATATCTAGAAAGATTTTAAATCAGGAGATATCAAGTGATGATGTTTATAACATCGTTCTTCTCAGTAGTTTAATGGGTGTATCAACAATATATTCGTTGCGTGGGGACTATAAGTTACTGTTGCCTGCTACAGATATGGCTCTAATTATAATTGAACGTACACAACAGTTTACGTATAAACCGGGTGTCTTGGTTATGAGGGCTAAATATTTTAAACATTATGAAGGAAATATTGAACAAGCTAATAAATTTTATGATGAAGCTATAGCCTTTGCTTCTTTTTTGGGTGACACGGTACTAGAAAAAGGTCTTAGGGCAGAAAGAGAAACAGATGGTTTGTAAACAACTGAGTAGTGACATTTATGTCACTACTTTTTTGATACATAGAATTGTAAGATAGACTTATAAAAATTTGAAGGAGATTTTATGAAAAAACTATTTAAATATATTCCAACTTTGATATCATTGGCGTGCCCGGTGCTTATTCATTATCTATAATAGGAGTCACCATGTCAAAATATCCATATATTTCACAGGTTGATCAGCGTGATTGTGGTGTAGCTGCCTTGGCCATGATTCTCAAGCATCATGGTTCATCCTACAGTTTAGCCTATTTACGAGAATTGGCCCAGACTTCTCGTGAAGGAACTTCTGCGCTTGGCTTGGTTGAAGCAGCCAAGCAGTTGGGTCTTGAAACGAAAGCTATTCGTGCGGATTTAGACTTGTTTAAACAAGATAATCTAACCTATCCTTTTATTGTACATGTGGTTAAGGATGGTGGTCTTCAGCATTATTATACAGTCTTTGGTCAAATCAAGGGTCAGGTTGTCGTTGGTGATCCAGATCCTAGCAAGAAGGTCATTAAAATGTCACTAGAGGATTTTGCCAAGGAATGGACAGGGGTTGCCCTATTTTTTGAACCAGGAGAAACCTACATTAAATATAAGGAAGAGGTGCCTGGTCTCCTTTCATTCTTACCAATTTTGTTTCGTCGTAAGGGGTTGATAGCAGTCATTGTCTTGCTGAGTTTTCTGGTGACCCTTGTTAATATTATTGGTTCTTATTATTTGCAGTCTATTATTGACCGTTTGATTCCTCAAGAAGACTATTCTCTTCTGACCATGATTTCTCTAGGCCTGTGTGTCGCTTATCTAGCACAACAAGTTTTTACTTTCTTCAAAGATTATCTATTGCATCGATTGGGTAATTACTTGTCCATCGCTGTTATCCTTCCCTATATCAAGCATGTGCTTTCTTTGCCCATTAGTTTTTTTAGTTCACGTCGTACTGGGGAAATCACGTCACGTTTTGGAGACGCCAACACCATTATCGATGCCCTAGCTTCAACCATTTTATCAATTTTCTTAGATGTGACCATTGTGATGACTCTAGCTGTGGCTCTCATTTTACAAAACCCTTCGCTTTTTGCGATGACTTTAACCGTCGTACCTCTCTATGTTTTGATTATCCTAGCTTTCTATAAGCTTTTTGAGAAAGAAAATTATCAGTTGATGGAGGCAAACAGTCAAGTCAATACCGCCGTTATTGATGATTTGCGAGGCATTGAAACGCTAAAATCTTTAAGAGTTGAAGAGAGACGTTATCGAGAAATTGAGGTGAAATTCCATGACTACTTGAAGAAGTCCCTGTCTAAGGCCAAGTGGCAATTAACGCAGGATGGTTTAAAGACAGGGGTTCAGTTAGTTTCCAATGTCTTTATCTTATGGTATGGAGCACAATTGGTCATGGAAGGACAGCTATCTGCAGGTCAGTTGATTACCTATAACATGTTGCTCAATTATTTTACAACTCCTTTAATTAATATTATCAATCTCCAATCCAAAATTCAGCAGGCCAAGGTAGCTAATAATCGTCTTCAAGAAGTTTATGTTGTGGACAAGGAAGAAAAAGGAAAACTCAAGGATTTATCCTTTAATCAATTAACTCTCAGAGGTGTTAGCCATCGTTTCAGTTATCAGCAAGAGACTCTTAGTGATGTTGATTTGACCATTAACAAGGGTGAAAAGATTGCTCTCATGGGGCAGAGTGGATCTGGAAAAACAACTTTGGCTAAAATTTTGTCAGGCTATTATACAAGGTCTGCTGGACATGTTTGTCTGGATAAAAGTGCCATTAGCCATGCGGAGTTACGTCAATTGGTGACCTATGTTCCCCAGCAGACCTATGTGTTTACGGGAACCATTTTAGAAAATCTGCTATTAGGATTTGAAGGAGAAGTTGATGAGAAAAAACTTCTTAAAGTTTGCCAACAAGCTGATATCTTAGACGATATTCAAAAAATGCCACTAGGCTTTCAGACCCAAGTATCTGAAGATGGAGGCCTCTCTGGTGGTCAAAAACAGAGGTTAGCGATAGCAAGGGCTCTCTTGTCTAAACAACCTATCTTGATTTTTGATGAAGCGACAAGCGGTCTAGATAGTGAGACAGAGAACAGGGTGTTGACTAATCTTGCAAAAATGAAACGAACAGTGATTTTCATTGCTCATCGTGCCAGTGTTCGTCAGCATGTTAGTCGCATAGTGACCATGACTAACGGACAGGTCGAAGGAGATAGTCCTATTTTCAATCCGTTTCAGTTTATTTAAAAAATTTTCTTACTTATATGAAAAAAACTTAAGAAGTCTAACATTTCACATCTTGCACCTATAAAGTTTCTATAGTATACTGTTAACATCATACTAAGAGGTGTAAACATGTTAGAGGCATATAAAAATTTTTGGTTAGGCTATCTCGATTTTTATGGTCGTACAAAACGATCAGACTATTGGTGGGTAGTCTTGATTAATGGCGTTATCGGTAGCTTGATTTTCCTAGTAATGGACTTACTTGGGCAAACAAAAGCTGCGGGCTTTACATTGACGGCTTTCATTTTATTCATAGCAGCAACGGCACTTCCTACGATTGCAATTCAGATTCGTCGTCTACGTGATGCAGATTTTAATGTTGCTTGGATCGTTTTAAAGGCAACTCCTTTAACGGTAGCTCTCTGGGTAATGTACGCCTTCCCAACAAGAAATTCAAAATAACTCCAATGAAAAAAGGGGTGAGACTAGAAAATCTAGTTTCACTCCTTTTTCTTATAAGATAAAGCTACCTAAGAGGCTAACGAGGGTAAAGCTGATAGTCGCATAAAAGATGGCTAGACGAGTTGTTTGAATGGGTTTATAAAGTCTAATAAGCGTAAGGATACACCAAACGAAGAGCACAGTCACAAACCATCCTGACAGTAAGCGACGTGGTGTAATGCCATAAAGTGCAATATAGACCCCAAAGAGTTTCCAACCAGCGATAAGGGCAAAGAGGCTAGTAAAAGTAAAGAGTAGAGTACTCATCCAACGGAGTCCTTTGTGGTTAAAGATATTTTCTTTTGAGTAAAGATAGAGTCCCACTAAGACACCAAAATTCAGAATAGAAACGCGAACCAATTGCCAGAAGCCCTGAACAGCCATATGTGAGGCTTGATGGGCTGGAATATTGATTTGATTGAGAGAAAGTAGCTCTCCCATTTGACTTGTGGCAGTGAGTAAAAATAGGGCATAAGTGAAGCAGAGACTTCCAATCACAATATAAGCTGCCAGTTTTGGGAAAAGACGGGTCTTTTTGAGACTAGTTTCAAGTTGAGTTTGACTGAGTGGCTTATCCTTGGCTAAATAGACTGCAGCCAGTTGGGCAAAAAGTCCCAAAGCTAGAGGAATACTTGAAAGCAAACGGAAGATGATTAGGCCACTGTTTTCGAAGTGAATGTTGAAGTTAAACAAAGTAGCAAGTGTCTGGAAAACTTGTTTCCAAAGTTGTCCGAAAGCAGGTAATACCTGACTGAGCTGGCTGGCAGCAAATACAGTAAGTATCAAGGCTACAAAAATACTAACTAAAATCATCCCCTTATGGAGCTGGCGGTTGTGTCGTTCTTCTTTAGAAAGTTCTTGCTTAGGTCTTGTTTTATAGGGGAGTGTAAAAACTCCAAGGAAAAAATATTTCAGAGGAAAGAGGCAGCTAGTGTAGATAAGGTCTATCCAAACCATAATTCCCAGTCTATCCTGGCTACTTTGTCCAGTTCGTGCCATTAAATAAAGTAGAAAACTGGCATGAAGGCAGAGCATTTGAGCACTTTCCCAACTGTCGTGTAGTCCCCAAAGACTTATTTGCAGACCTTGTAGGAGGCTAGTAGTCATAAATATTCCTGATTCAAGACGCATTCCTCTCTTTTCTTTTCCTGCCAGTAAACGACAGCCAAGTTCGACAGTCATTATGAGTACAATTATTGCCGGTAAGGCAAAAGAAAGATTGGTAAGGTAAGTAACATAGAGGAAGCAGGCGACAAGTAAACCGATAATTAAGCTCTTTAGCTTCCAGATGTCTCTTGGTGAAAGATGTTTCAAGAGTTTTTTTGTTTTGGTTTGCAGACTTTCCTCTTCGTAGGGATACTTCTGAGAGACTACCTGTAAATCGGTATTGCAGTTATTTGTTTCCATCATAATTCTCCTTTAGATTTTAAATCCAAAGAAGACTTTATCATAGAAAATGAAGATAATTGTTACGCAACCGTAAAATTACTAAAAATAGGTCTATGGACTTAGGACTAGAGAAGGAGAGAGGAATAAAACGCCACCATAAAAATTTTTCTCACACGAGATGATAGAATCTGGCTGATGATTGGCAGTATCTTTCTCTTTCGAAAAAAGTGTTTGCCTAATTTATAAATGGTTTATCCACTTTCAACCGAAATAGTACAAGGAATCATTTTACTTGATGGTCAGATGATGGTCAAAAGTGACGCTATTTTTTGACATTTTATGTGAGATTGAGGCCTACAGTGATGTTGCAAAAATTCTGAAAATTCGTTGACATGTGTTGTCAAAGTAGTATGATATTAACATAAAAAGAATTTAGGAGGTTCTTATGTTAGGTGTCATCCTACTCTATGTTGGCATGGTTTTAATGAGTAATGGATTTCATCGCTTGGAAGGGATTCCCGACAAATCAAATGTTGTCATGAATATCTTTACAGGTGGTTTGGGATTGATTCTCAATATTATTGTCATTGCTTATGGGGCCTGCACAGGAAAAGGTGCTGACTGGTTTTATGGTAGTGCCACAGGTCTTTTGTTTGCTTTTACCTATCTTTATTCGGCTATCAATACGATTTTTGATTTTGATCAACGTTTGTACGGCTGGTTTAGTTTATTTGTGGCAATTAATACGATACCAGCAGGGATTCTTTGCTTAACATCTGGATATGGTGGTAATGCTTGGTATGGTATTATTTGGTTCTTGTGGGGCATTCTATGGCTAACTGCCTTTATTGAAATTAACCTTAAGAAGAACCTAGGGAAATTTGTTCCTTACCTAGCTATTTTTGAAGGAATTGTAACAGCTTGGATTCCAGGGCTTTTGATGCTTTGGGGCAAGTGGTAAGCATTGATTTAAGGAGGAAAAACGATGCAATTGACAATGCGTGAGCAGGAAAAAATGATGATTAGTCTTGCGGCTATGATTGCTCAACGACGTAAAGATAAAGGGATCAAATTGAATCACCCAGAAGCAGTCGCTTTGATTACAGATTATGTACTTGAGGGTGCAAGAGAAGGTAAAACGGTTGCTCAATTGATGGATGAAGCTCGTAATCTTTTAACACGTGAAGATGTTATGGAGGGAATTGCGGAAATGATTCCAATGATTCAAGTTGAAGCTACTTTTACAGACAGTACGAAATTGGTTACTGTTCATGATCCTATTCAGTAAGGAGAAAATGTAATGATTCCAGGTGAATACCATGTGGCGAGTGAGCCAATTGATTATAATGGTGGTTATGAGGCCATTAGTCTTGAAGTGAAAAATGTGGGTGACCGTGCTGCCCAAGTAGGGTCTCACTATCATTTTTACGAAGCAAACGAAGCTGGTCTTCAATTTGACCGTGAAAAAGCACGAGGCAAACGTCTAGATATTCCAGCAGGTACAGCCATTCGTTTCGAACCAGGTGAAACGAAAACAGTGCAACTTATTGACTTTGGAGGCAAACGTCGTATTTTTGGTTTCAATAACAAAGTCAATGGTTTCTTAGACTAGAAAGAGGGCAGATAGATGAGTTTTAAAATGGATCGTAAAGAGTATGCTCAACACTATGGACCAACTGTAGGAGATAGCGTACGTCTTGGAGATACCAATCTTTTTGCAGCCATTGAAAAAGACTTCACAGTATATGGACAGGAGTCTAAGTTCGGTGGTGGTAAAGTTTTGCGTGATGGTATGGGTGTCAGTGCTACGGAAACACGTGAAAATCCATCGGTTGTGGACACGATTATTACAGGTGCAACCATTATTGACTATACAGGTATCATTAAAGCGGATATCGGTATTCGTGATGGTAAGATTGTTGCTATCGGTCGTGGTGGTAATCCAGATACAATGGACAATGTGGACTTTGTTGTGGGTGCTAGTACAGAAGCCATTGCAGCAGAAGGTTTAATTGTGACTGCTGGTGGTATTGACCTTCACGTACACTATATTTCTGCTGACCTTCCTGAATTCGGTTTGGATAATGGAATCACAACCCTCTTTGGTGGTGGTACTGGTCCTGCTGACGGAAGTAATGCAACAACATGTACGCCAGGTAAATTCCACATTACTCGTATGTTGCAAGCTGTAGATGATATGCCTGCTAACTTTGGTTTCCTCGCTAAAGGTGTTGGTTCTGAAACTGAAGTGGTTGAAGAACAAATCAAGGCAGGTGCAGCAGGTATTAAGACACACGAAGACTGGGGTGCAACTTACGCAGGAATTGATAATTCTCTTAAAGTTGCGGATAAATATGATGTTTCCTTTGCGGTCCACACTGACTCATTGAATGAGGGTGGATTCATGGAAAACACTCTTGAGTCTTTCCAAGGTCGTACCGTTCACACCTTCCACACCGAAGGTTCAGGTGGTGGACACGCTCCAGATATCATGGTTTTTGCTGGTAAAGAAAATATTTTGCCATCATCAACAAACCCAACTAACCCATACACCACAAATGCTATTGGTGAATTGTTGGATATGGTTATGGTTTGTCACCACTTGGATCCAAAAATTCCAGAAGATGTTTCCTTTGCGGAATCACGTGTTCGTAAGCAAACTGTTGCTGCAGAAGATGTTCTTCACGATATGGGTGCCCTTAGTATCATGACTTCAGATGCCATGGCAATGGGACGTGTCGGTGAGGTTGCTATGCGTTGTTGGCAACTAGCTGATAAGATGAAGGCTCAACGTGGTCCACTTGAAGGGGATTCAGAGTTTAACGACAATAACCGTATCAAACGTTATGTGGCTAAATATACTATTAACCCTGCTATCACTAATGGTATTGCAGACTATATTGGTTCTGTAGAAGTTGGTAAATTTGCGGACCTCGTTATCTGGGAACCAGCTCAATTTGGTGCAAAACCTAAATTGGTACTTAAGGGTGGTATGTTAACTTACGGTGTTATGGGTGACGCTGGTTCAAGTCTTCCAACACCTCAACCACGTATCATGCGTAAATTATATGGTGCTTATGGTCAAGCGGTTCACCAAACAAATCTTACATTTGTTTCTCAATATGCCTATGATCACGGTATCAAGGAAGAAATTGGTTTGAATAAGATAGTTCTTCCGGTTAAGAATACACGTAACTTGACTAAGCGTGATATGAAACTTAATGATTACGCTCCAAAAACAATCCGTATTGACCCACAGACCTTTGATGTCTTTATTGATGATGAATTAGTTACTTGTGAACCAATCCATACGACATCATTGTCTCAACGCTATTTCTTGTTCTAAGAAAGAGTGTCATATAAATGAGGCTGGAATTTTTCCTCCAACCTCTTTTGTATTTTATGGCGAAAACGTTTTTAGTGCTTTCTTAAAGCGCTAAATGACTTTGATGCAGTTTTTAAATGTAATAGAAAAGGAAAAAGTATGATTTTTACAAAAGTAGATGCTCTTGTTAAAGATATTGATGTTGATAAATATCATATTGAAACAGTCATTCTTTCAAGTGATGATCTTAATAAAAAAATTATTCGTGTGAAAAGCGACCACGGCAATGAATTTGGTATTCGTCTTGATAAGGGGCAAAAATTGCAAAATGGCTCTGCCTTTTTCATTGATGACCATCATGTTTTGGCAATTGGTGTTGAATCACAGGATTTGATTGTTATTTCTCCTAAAGATATGGATGAAATGGGAATTACAGCTCACATACTTGGAAATACTCATAAACCAATTGAGGTGAAAGATGCCAAGATTTATTTGGAAGTTGACCCTGTTGTAGAGCAAGTATTGACTCAAAAAGACATTGCCTACACGATTGAGGAAGTGGTCCTTGATAAACCCCTTCGTCACGTGAATTTGACTGCCCATGAACATTAATCCTTTTGCTAACGTGTCTTTGCGAGACTATCTTGAAATTGTTCAAATTGTTGATTCAACCTTTCCAATTGGATCATTTAACCATTCTTTTGGGATGGAAAATTATCTGCGTGAAGACACTGTAACAGATGATAAGGGCTATGAGGAATGGCAAGAGGCTTATTTAGATAGCCAATTTAAGTATGGTGAAGGACTTGTGATTAAGCTAGTCTATGATGCCATGGCTTCTGATGATTTGGCTCAAGTTTGGCAATATGATAAGACTTTGACTGTTTCGACGCAAGCGCGTGAAACCAGACAAGGAACGAAGATGATTGCTAAGCAAATGTTGCGCCTGATTCAAAGACTTCATGCTATTCCAGTATTGGATGACTATCAGTCCAAAATACGTAAGGGTGAGGTTTATGGCAATCCTGCTATTGTCTTTGCGCTTTATGTCTTCAACAAGGGGATTGGTTGCAGTGAGGCCATAGCCCTTTATGGCTATAGCGTTATCTCGACTATGGTTCAAAATGCTGTGCGTGCCATTCCGCTTGGACAATTTGCTGGACAAGAGATCGTTTTACGTAGCTTTTCACAATTAGAACACATAACACAAGCCATTCAAGAGCTGGATGCGTCCTACCTTGGGGCCAATACACCTGGTCTTGAATTGGCTCAGATGAAACATGAAACTCAGGTGTTCCGCCTATTCATGTCTTAAAATATCAACAAGGTTGAGAGGAAAAAACAATGACAAAACGTACTGTAATTATTGGAGTTGGTGGACCTGTTGGTTCAGGGAAGACTCTTTTGCTTGAACGTCTCACACGACGTATGTCTGACCTAAATTTAGCGGTTATTACCAACGATATTTATACCAAAGAAGACGCCCTTTTCTTGGCGAAAAATTCAAGCCTAGATGAAGACCGTATCATTGGTGTAGAAACTGGTGGATGTCCTCATACTGCGATTCGTGAGGATGCTTCTATGAACTTTGAAGCGATTGAAACCCTTCAAGAACGCTTCAACCATGATTTGGATGTTATCTTCCTTGAAAGTGGTGGAGACAACTTGGCTGCGACATTTAGCCCTGACTTGGTTGATTTCACTATTTACATTATTGACGTTGCTCAGGGTGAAAAAATCCCTCGTAAGGCTGGTCAAGGGATGATTAAGAGTGACCTCTTCTTGATTAACAAGACTGACCTTGCACCTTATGTTGGAGCTAACCTCGACCGTATGCGTGAAGATACCCTTCATTTCCGTAACGAGGATTCTTTCATTTTCACAAATCTGAATAATGAAGACAATGTTAAGGAAGTAGAAACATGGATTCGCAAGAATTTCCTACTAGAGGATTTATAAGATGACGCAAACGTATGATGGTTTTGTCCATCTTGGTTTTTCGAATCGAAATGGTCGCACAATCTCTCATAAGAAATACCAAGAAGGTAACTCTCGAGTGTCAGCGGATAATTCGGATGCCAATGGTGTGCCTTACTATTTTCTCATTAATATGGGTGGAGGATTTGTTGAAGGGGAACAGTATCAAGTAACCATTGATGTTAGTAAAGATGCTCATGCCCTAGTGACAACCCAAACACCGACTTATGTTTACAAGTGTGAAAAGGGGCAGTTAACGCAACAAAATACGTCCATCACACTGGAAGAAGATAGTTATTTGGAGTATATGGCTGATGAAGTAATTCCTTATTTAAAATCACGCTATTTTCAAACAAGTCGTATTGATATGGATAAGTCTGCTCACTTGATTTATTCAGATGGTGTGACGGCAGGTTGGTCCCACGAGGATTTACCATTTCAATACCATTATTTTCGTAATTTGACACAGATTTACCAAGATAATGAGCTTGTTTACAGTGATCAGACCCTTTTGGAGCCTCAAAAACAAGATATGTTTAAGCTTGGTTATTTTGAGGGATGGCGCAATTACAATAGTTTGGTAATGGTGTCTCCAGCTATTGATGAGGCCTTTGTCAAGGCTTTGCAGAAGCATTTAGAAGACCTGAATCTAGAGTCTGATTTTGCTATCTCGGCCTTGGATATTCCAGGTCTGGTTTTACGTATCTTGGGAAAGACTGCTGAAGATAATCGTCGTGTGATTTATGCTTGTGCTGATTATTTTAGACAAGAAATACATGGATTAAGTCCTTTAAATTTGAGAAAAAATGATATGAGGAGATAAAAAATGCATATTCCTGAAAATTACCTGAGTCCTACGACTTGTGCAGCAATGGGAGCAGTGATGTTACCTATTTGGTATAAGGCTGTCAAAGAAGTGAAGGCAAAGGTGGCTACAGATAAGCAAACGATTCCTATGTTGGGAATTGGGACTTCCTTGTCCTTCCTTATTATGATGTTTAACCTTCCAGCGCCAGGTGGAACGAGTGCTCACGCCGTTGGTGCGGTATTGATTGCTATTTTATTGGGTCCGTGGGCCTCCTGTTTAGCGGTTAGTGTTGCTCTGGCTATGCAGGCCTTACTCTTTGGTGACGGTGGTATTCTGGCTTTTGGTGCCAATACTTTTTGTATGGCTGTTGTTATGCCATTTGTAGGTTATGCTGTCTATACTCTTTTGAATAAGTGGACCAGGAACAAGATAATTGCAAGTTTCTTTGGTGGCTATATTGGTATTGTGGTTGCGGCCTTGACAGTTGCTGTTTTACTTGGTATTCAGCCGATTTTCTTTAAAGATAGCAGTGGTAACCCTCTTTACAATCCTTACCCCTTGTCGGTGACGATTCCAGTTATGGGTGTGACTCACCTCTTAATTGGTCTGGTAGAAGGTTTCTTCACGGCCGGTGTTCAACAATTCATTGAACGTTTAAATCTTGAGAATAATAAGCAAACGACTGTCAAAAAGCTTCGTCCTTTGTTGTTGTTTATCTTGGCCTTGATTATTTTAACTCCCCTTGGATTGTTGGCTACTGGAACAGCCTTTGCTGAATGGGATGTTCAAGAGTTGGTGGAAAAATTGTCCCATTATCATGTGGAAGCTCAAGCACCAAAAGGTATGCTAAATGGCTTCTCATTCCACGCCATCTTCCCTGACTATAGTATTGCAGGAATTCCTGAAGTCTTGGGTTATATCCTAAGTGCAGCAACTGCTGTTCTCATTTCCTTTGTCCTTTACCGCTTGATTTTTGGTAGAAAGGTTGAAAAATGATTCTGCCAGATTGGATGTTAGAAGAACGCCCAGCAGTGACTAAAGTTGGAAAAAATAGCTTTCTTATCCGAAATCGTCACCATTTGGAAGCTCTTATCCAAAAGTTTGAGACACATCCTGTGCCAGTCGCATCCATCTTTCATCCAACGGTCAAGGTCTTACTTCTCCTCCTGTTTCTTTTTTCAGTTGGGATTAGTCGCAACCTCACGGTCTTATGGATTCTAGGTTTAGTCTTAGGATTTGGTGTGGCTTTCCTACCCCATTCCGTTTTAGTTAGGACCTTAAAAAAGACCATTTTATTATTGGTCTTCCCTATAATTATTTATCTGCCCCATCTCTTATTTAGCGGTGGACAAACCCTCTTTCTTTTAAGACTTCCCTTGATTGCTTTGGCCATTGCCTATTATTCAGAGACGAGTACGATAAGTGAGATGTTAGCTGCCCTAAAGGGTTTGCATTTCCCTGACCTTGTCCTACTCCAGTTGGATATTACCATAAAATATATTGATGTTTTTGGGAAACAATTAATGGATTTGCTTAAAGGAATTGAGGCGCGTAGCTATGGTGGTAACCATCGTTTCCAAATTGGGAGCAATGTCTGGGGAATTCTCTACCTTAAAGCAATGCGTTATGGTGAGGAACTCACTCAGGCCATGGAAGCCCGTTGCTTTGTTGGTGAGTATGTCAAGTCATCACGGTCGTTCACATGGAAGGATTGGCTTGCCTTGATAGGATTAGTTATAGTAATTTTAGGACAAATTCTTTTAGGAGGATGAGATGTTTCAATTGAATCAGGTGTCCTGCGCCTATGATCAAAAAAAGGTCTTCACGGGTCTTGATTTGGAGATTAGACAAGGGCAATATGTGATGTTGATGGGAGAAAACGGGACTGGGAAGTCTAGTCTCATCAGTCTATTGACAGGCTTCAAGCAGGAAGAGTCTGGCCGTATTCTTTTCCTAGGGAAAGAGGTCAGAGAGTGGTTGAAGGACAAACGTCAAAAACGTGATTTCTATAGTCGGTTAGGCATTCTTTTTCAAGATGTTGATAGTCAGCTTTTCAATAGTACAGTCTATGATGAGATTGCCTTCGGGCCTCGTCAGTTAGGTTTGTCTGAAGAAGAAGTCTCAAAACGTGTTGAAGACACCTTAACCCTGCTTAAAATTGACGATTTAAGGGACCGAGTGCCTTATCAACTGTCCGGTGGTGAAAAAAAGAAAGTGGCCTTTGCCAGCATTATGGTAACCAATCCAGATGTCTATATTCTTGATGAACCCTTCAACAATCTCTCTAAAGAATATGAAGAGTTTTTTAGAGAGCTTTTACATGAGCTTCATTCGACCGGTAAAACCATTATCATGTCAGCTCATCACTTTAAGCATCTTCATCATGAGGAGGCAGATGTTCTTCTTTTTGAGAATGGTAAGGCTGATTTCTTCCCTGCAAGGGAGGTTCTCAGTAATCAGCAAGTGATTGAGCGCTTGTCACATTATTAATGAAGAATAAGGTAGAAAATCAATATTGGTTTTCTACCTTTTTTACTTTGTCAAACAATTGATACTTGAGAGTGATAGAATTTTCTTATCACCTTGATTATGTTTAAGTATTAGTTAAGACTAGTGATTTCTGTTACAATTAAAACAATCAATCTCAAAGGAGACAATTATGAAACTTAAAAAAATTCTTGGAATCACAGGTGTAGCCATTGCTTCAGTAGCATTGCTCGCTGCATGTTCTTCAAAATCAAAAGATACATCTTCAGATACATCTTCGTCAAAATCATCTGGTGCTAAAGAAACTGTTAATTTTGCAACGGTCGGAACAACAGCACCATTTTCATACGAAAAAGACGGTGAATTAACTGGTTACGATGTGGAAGTGGCTAAAGCGGTATTCAAAGACTCTGATAAATATGAAGTGAAATTCCAAAAAACAGAATGGTCTTCAGTCTTTACAGGTCTTGACTCAGCTAAATACCAAATGGCTGGGAACAATATCTCTTACTCAGAAGAACGTGATCAAAAATATCTCTTCTCATATCCAATTGGAACAACACCTGCAGTCTTGACTGTTCCAAAAGATAGTAAAATCAAGAAGTATGATGACATCGCTGGTCACTCTACACAGGTTGTTCAAGGAACATCAACAGCTACTCAATTGACTGAATTCAATGATAAACATTCAGACAAGCCAGTTGAACTCAACTACACTAATGAAAACATTACACAAATGTTGACAAACTTGAATGAAGGTAAATACGACTTCAAGATCTTTGATGCCCCAACAGTTAATTCAATTATCAAAAACAATAAGTTGACAAACTTGAAGACCATTGAACTTAAGTCTGATCAACAACCATACATTTACTTCTTGTTTGCTGATAACCAAAAAGACCTTCAAAAATTTGTAAATAAACGTTTGGAAGAACTCCAAAAAGATGGTACTTTGGCTAAATTGGCTGAAAAATTCCTTGGAAATAAAGATTATATTCCAACTAAAGATGCCTTGAAAGTTCCAAGCAAGAAATAAGAAATAAGGCTGAGGATAGATATTTCTCAGCATTTTCTTATAAATAAAATCTAGGATAGGCTATAGCTAATAACTATAGATTCATACAATTATAAACAATTTGCTACAATTCTCATCCTATGGGATAATAATTTTACACTTAAAACAATTTAAAGGAGCTTATGATGAAATTTAAAAAAATTCTTGGAATTGCAGGATTAGCAGTCGCTTCAACAGTAGCCTTGGCTGCATGTGGTGCTGGTGGTAACAAGTCAGCAAAAGATGATAAAACATTGACAGTTGGTATCATGACTTTGGATGATGCAACTGAACCAGTATGGGATAAGGTCAAAGAATTGGCTAAAGAAAAAGGCGTAACGATTGAGTTGAAAGAGTTTACGGACTACAACCAACCAAACGAAGCCCTTAAAAACGGTGAAATCGATGTCAATGCTTTCCAACACATTTACTTCTTGAATAACTGGAATAAAGAAAACAAGGGTGATATTGTTGCAGCAGCAGACACACTTCTTAGCCCTATCCACCTTTTCTCAGGTACTGAAAACGGAAAAGCTAAATACAAAGATGTTAAAGACCTTCCTGAAGGAGCTACTATCTCAGTACCTAATGATGGTACAAATGAAAGCCGTGCATTGACTCTTCTTCAAACAGCTGGTTTGATTAAATTAGATGTTAAAAAAGGTGAATTGGCAACAATCAAGAACATTTCTGAAAATCCAAAGAAACTGGAAATCAAAGAAATCTCAGCTGAACAAACAGCTCAAACTCTTTCATCTGTAGATGCAGCAGTTGTTAACAACTCATATGCCCAACAACAAAACGTTAACTACGATACAACCCTCTTCCAAGAAGATCCAAGTCAAGATTTGAAAGATTGGGTTAACATCATTGCAGCTAACAAGGATTGGGAAAAATCAAATAAGGCTGATGCAATCAAAGTTTTGATTAAAGCTTACCAAAATGATGAAGTTGCCCAAACCATTTATGATGCCTCTAACAAGGTTGACCTTCCAGCATGGAAAGGTGCACCAACACAAGATCAATTGAAAGCTAATTCAAAGAAATAAGCTAAGGGCGGAAGGGCGTGTGAGAACACGCCGTTTTGTCTTGTATGAAGGAGACGAATTTGATGGCATTTTCTAGTGAAGAAGAACAGTTACAAAAGTTCCGTAATGACGAAACTGCTCAACACTATTTTGAAGTTTTGCGGACTTTGATTTCTAAAAAATCTATTTTTGCTCAAAATATTGGTCTCTATGATGTGGCTGCCTACCTTGGTGAAATCTTTTCAAGGATAGGTGCAGAGGTGACAATTGACGAGACCTATACGGCACCTTTTGTCTTGGCAAAATTTAAGAGTCCAAATCCGGATGCTAAGACCATTATCTTTTATCAGCATTATGATACTGTTCCTGCGGATAATGATCAGCCATGGACGGATGAACCTTTTCGTTTGACTGTTCGTAAGGGTTACATGTATGGTCGTGGTGTTGATGATGATAAGGGGCATATCACAGCTCGTCTGACAGCCCTTCGTAAATATATTCGAGAGGTCGGTGACCTTCCTGTTAATATCACGTTTATGATGGAAGGCGCTGAGGAATCTGCCTCAACTGATCTTGAAAAGTATTTGGAAAAATACCGTGACGACCTTCTTCCGGCAGATCTTCTGGTTTGGGAACAAGGTAACCGCAATAGTAAAGGACAACTAGAAATCACAGGTGGCAACAAGGGTATTATTACCTTTGATTTGTCTGTCGAGAGTGCCGATGTTGATATTCATTCTAAATTTGGCGCAGTGATTGAATCTGCTTCATGGTATTTGCTCAATGCTATTTCTAGTATGCGTGATGATCAGGGACGAATTCTCATTGATGGTATCTACGATAAAGTGATTCAACCTAACGAACGCGAGATGGATCTCATTGAGACCTATGCTATTGAAAATGCAGACAGTCTTCGAAAAATTTACGGGCTTAAACTTCCAATTTTGGAAAGTGACCGCCGTGATTTCTTAAAGACTTATTACTTTGAGCCAGCCCTTTCTATCGAAGGAATTTCGACAGGTTATCAGGGACAAGGGGTGAAGACCATCTTACCAGCGCAAGCTAAAGCTAAGATGGAGATGCGTTTGGTTCCTGGCTTGACACCTGAGTATGTTTTGGAGCGTATCAAGGCCCATCTTAAAAAAGAAGGATTCGACCGTATTAAGGTAACCTTCACTCTTGGTGAAGAAAGTTATCGTAGCGATATGTCTGATCCGGCTATTGTTAACGTTATTGAGTTGGCAAAAGGCTTTTATGAGGAAGGTGTCGCTGTACTTCCAACGGCTGCTGGTACTGGACCTATGCATATGATTTATCAGGCTTTGGGTGTTCCTATGGCAGCTTTTGGTATAGGAAATGCTAATAGCCGTGACCACGGTGGGGATGAAAATGTTAGCCTAGCAGACTACTATACCCACATTGAACTAATTAAGGAGTTAATTGCAAGTTATGAGTAATGTCATTATTGATTTGAAAAATATTGATATCACCTTTACACAGAAACGCCGCACTATCCAAGCGGTTAAAGATGTGTCTATCCAGATTGAAAAAGGTGATATTTACGGAATTGTTGGTTATTCAGGGGCTGGGAAGTCTACCCTAGTGCGTGCTATTAATCTTTTGCAAGTGCCTACGGCTGGTCAAATCACTATCGGTAAGGATGTGACTTTTGCAGATGGTAAGGTCCAATTAACGACAAAAGAGTTGCGTCAAAAACGTCAAACAATTGGGATGATTTTCCAACACTTTAACTTAATGGCTCAGAAAACGGCTTATGAAAATGTTGCCTTTGCCCTCCGCCACTCTAAGTTAAGCAGTGAAGAAAAGGACAAAAAAGTTCGTGACCTCTTGGAGTTGGTTGACTTGGCTGACCGTGCAGAAAACTATCCTGCACAATTGTCAGGTGGACAAAAACAACGTGTAGCGATTGCACGTGCCTTGGCCAACGATCCTGAAATCTTGATTTCAGATGAGTCTACATCAGCGCTTGACCCTAAAACGACTAAGCAAATTCTTTCACTTCTGCAAGATTTGAATAAGAAACTTGGATTGACAGTGGTTATGATTACCCACGAAATGCAAATTGTTAAAGATATTTGTAACCGTGTGGCTGTCATGCAAAATGGTCAACTTTTGGAAGAAGGCAGTGTCCTTGAAATCTTCTCAAATCCACAAGAAGATTTGACACAAGAATTTATTGAAACTGCAGCGGGAATTGAAGATGCTTTGGCTAAGATTAATGCGCAACCTTTGGTTAAAAACTTGCCAAGTTCAGCTCTTCTTGTTCAACTTAAATACGCTGGTTCTTCCACAGATGAACCACTCTTGACTGAAATCTTTAAAGATTACGGTGTTTCAAGTAATATCCTTTATGGGAATGTTGAAATTCTCGGTGATACACCTGTTGGTGAATTGGTCGTTGTTTTGGATGGCGATTCTGACAAGGTTATTGCAGCACAAAAAGCGATTGAAAATGCAGGTGTTAGCTTGCAGGTACTTAAGAAAGGAGCCCAATAATGGCAGATTGGATTCAACAAAACTTTCCAGATATTTATCGTATCGGTATGCAGGGGGTTAACTCTTGGCCAGATGCCATTTACGCAACTCTCTATATGACCGTGATTTCCTTCATCATTGGGGGACTTCTTGGTCTGGTTATGGGACTCTTTTTGGTATTGACAGGACCTCGTGGGGTTATTGAAAATAAATTTGTTTTCCAAATCCTAGATAAGGTGACTTCTATCTTTCGTGCCATTCCTTTCATCATCCTTCTAGCGATTTTGAAAGGCTTTACTTACTTCATCGTAGGGACTAACCTTGGGATGACAGCGGCCTTGGTTCCATTGTCAGCTGCAACCTTCCCATTCTTTGCCCGTCAAGTACAGGTGGTACTTGCAGACTTAGACCGTGGTGTCATTGAAGCAGCACAAGCTAGTGGTGCGACTCTTTGGGATACGATTAAGGTTTACCTTGGTGAAGGTCTACCTGAGTTGGTTCGTGTATCAACCGTGACCTTGATTTCACTCGTGGGTGAAACTGCTATGGCCGGTGCCATCGGTGCAGGTGGTCTTGGTTACATTGCTATCTACTATGGATATAACCGTTCAAATACTTCCGTCACTATCTTGGCAACCTTGTTGATCTTGATTTTGATCTTCCTTATCCAATTTGTCGGTGATTTCTTAACTCGTAAATTGAGTCATAAATAAGAGTGGAAAGCCTGCTTTCAACAGGCTTTTTTCATGTCTTGACGATTTGAGAAATATATCATAATATGGAAGTCAATGAATGTTTTGTGGTTTTGTTAACCACATAAAAGGAGTTAATGAGTTATGCAACGTTTTATTTCAACGTGGAATAGAACCAGCTTGATTAAGCGTATTGCCATTGGTGTGGTAATCGGTGCGGTGTTTGGTTTGCTTATTCCTAAAGTTACAGTTATTGGTCTCTTGGGAGATATGTTTGTTGGTGGTTTGAAGGCCATTGCACCCCTCTTGGTTTTTGCCTTGGTTGCCAACGCCCTTTCCCAAACACGTGAGGGCCAACAAAGTAACATGAAGACGGTAATTGTTCTCTACCTCTTTGGGACCTTTGCGGCAGCTTTGACAGCTGTGATTTCCCACTATATTTTTCCTATTTCATTGAAATTGGGAGCAGCCGCAGCCACCAAAGCGAGTGCGCCTCAGGGGGTTGGTGAGGTGTTTAAGGATTTGTTGCTTAAGATGGTGGATAATCCTATTAATGCCTTGGCTCAAGCCAACTATATTGGGGTTTTGGTCTGGGCTGTTGTCTTTGGTTTTGCTATGCGAACAGCCAGTCAACACACTAAAGAATTGCTGAACACCTTGGCTGAGGTGACCTCTCAAATCGTGCGTTGGATTATTAACCTAGCACCATTTGGTATTCTTGGTCTTGTCTTTAATACGATTTCTGAAAATGGTATTGGTGTCTTGGCAGATTATGGAGTTCTTATCCTTGTTTTGGTTGGTACTATGGCCTTTGTTGCCTTGGTGGTCAATCCAGCTATTTCTTTTGTGATGATGGGCAAGAATCCATTCCCATTGGTTTTCCGTTGTTTGAAAGATTCTGGGATTACTGCCTTCTTTACCCGCTCATCAGCTGCCAATATCCCCGTCAACCTTCAATTGTGTGAAGACCTTGGTTTGAATCCTGATACTTACTCAGTTTCTATCCCCCTGGGCTCAACAATTAACATGGCAGGGGCAGCAGTGACAATTAATGTTTTGACACTGGCTGCAGTGACTACTTTGGGAATTGAGGTTGACTTTGCGACAGCCCTTATTCTTAGTGTAGTGTCAGCTATTTCTGCCTGTGGTGCCTCAGGTATTGCAGGAGGTTCTCTCCTCTTGGTACCCGTAGCATGTAGCCTCTTTGGTATTTCAAATGATTTGGCCATGCAGGTTGTCGGTGTCGGCTTTATCGTCGGTGTCATCCAAGACTCATGTGAAACGGCCCTCAACTCGTCAACAGATGTTCTCTTTACAGCAGTAGCAGAAAAAAGCCGTTGGAATAAGGCTTAGATAATAATAAAGGTCAGCCTCTGGGGCTGACTTTTTGAGGTTATGTTGTCAACATAGGCAAAGACTATAGCTAGCTCAAGGATTTGTCATCTTTAAAATACCCATAAAATGTGGTAAAATAAACGTCTCTAATAGAAAAGGGTGAGATATTTATGACTAATAACCTATTAGTACTTCAATCGGATTTTGGTTTGGTTGATGGTGCTGTTTCGGCCATGATTGGTGTGGCTTTACAAGAAGAGCCAAGCCTAGGAGTGCACAACTTAACCCATGACATCACTCCCTATAACACATTTGAAGCTTCCTACCGTCTCTTTCAGACGGTTGAATACTGGCCAAAAGGGACAACTTTTGTATCCGTAGTTGACCCTGGTGTCGGATCGTCACGAAAAAGTGTGGTTGCTCTGACTAAGACTGGGCAATATATCGTTACTCCCGACAATGGCACGCTTTCTTATATTAAAAAGAATGTTGGTATCGTGGCTGTTCGAGAAATTTCGGAGGTTGAGAACCGTCGCAGTAATACCGAGCTATCTTATACCTTCCACGGACGTGATGTTTATGCTTATACAGGTGCCAAATTAGCCTCTGGTCATATCAGTTTTGAAGACGTTGGACCCGAGTTACCTGTGGAGAAAATTTTAGAACTTCCAGTGGTTGAAACCATCATAGAAGATCATTTGGTTCGTGGTGCGATTGACATTCTAGACGTTCGTTTCGGATCGCTTTGGACCTCAATCACACGTGATGACTTTTACGCTTTGGAACCAAACTTTGGTGACCGTTTCGAAGTGACTATCTTTAACAATGATATGTTGGTCTACCAAAACCAAGTTACCTATGGAAAATCTTTTGCGGATGTTCGTATTGGTCAACCAATTATTTATATCAACTCCCTCTATCGTGTGGGACTAGCCATTAACCAAGGATCTTTTGCTAAGGCCTATAATGTCGGTGTAGGATCCAACTGGCACATTGAAATTAAACGTTTAGGAGATTAAAGTAAGATTATGAAAAATAATTCAATTCGTACAGTTGTTGCGACAGGTATTGGTGCAGCACTCTTTATTATCATTGGTATGTTTGTTAACATTCCTATTTTTGGGAATACAAGCATCCAATTGCAATATGCAGTTCAGGCTTTGTTTTCAGTAATATTTGGCCCCATCACAGGTTTCTTCATGGGCCTCATTGGTCACGCGCTTAAGGATGGTATCCAATACGGAAATATCTCATGGGCTTGGGTTCTTGCTAGTGGTGTTATAGGTCTTGTCATTGGTCTATTTCGTAAAAAATACGATGCAACAAAAGGGGTTCTGACATTTGGAAATATGATTTGGTTTAACCTCATCCAACTCTTATCTCTTATTATTGCGTATGGTGTTGTAACACCAATCGGTGATAAAATTCAATTTGCGCAAGAATGGTCTTACCTCTACGCTCAAGGTTTTGTTGCTGGATTGGCAAACTTTATTACAATTGCAGTTGGAGGAACGGCTCTACTAGCAATCTATGCCCACTCACGCACACAATCAGGTAGTCTTACTAAAGACTAGAAATAATTTATAGCAGAGTGTGGCTTGTCAAGATTTTTTTGATAAGCCCTCTCTTTTTTAGTAGAAACATGGATAAATACATTAGTTTTAATCAGTTTACATTTCAATATGATGCGCAAGCGGAAGCTACAATCAAAAATATCAGCTTTGATATTGCCAAGGGTGAGAAAGTACTTATCCTAGGTCCGTCTGGCAGTGGAAAATCAACCCTGGCCCAGTGTCTTAATGGTATCATTCCTAACATTAACAAAGGTCAAGCGCAGGGGCAGGTGACTATAGACGGTCAAGACATTTTCAATCAATCAATCTATGACAGGTCTCAGTTAGTATCTACGGTATTACAGGATCCAGATGGTCAGTTTATTGGATTGACGGTAGCTGAAGATTTGGCTTTTTCCTTGGAAAATGATTGTGTCAATCAAGGTGAGATGAAAGATAAGGTGGCTCTCTGGGCCGAACGCTTGAATTTGAGTTCTCTCTTGGGTCATCGTCCTCAAGATTTATCAGGTGGACAAAAGCAACGAGTCAGTCTTGCTGGGGTCTTGATTGATGAGAGTCCGATTCTCTTATTTGATGAACCTTTGGCAAATTTGGATCCTAAATCGGGCCAAGAAACAATTGCCCTTATTGATAACATTCACAAGGAAGTAGGAGCCACGACGATTATCATTGAGCACCGTCTGGAGGATGTTCTTTATCGTCCTGTTGACCGTGTTTTATTGGTCAATGATGGGAAACTCCTCTTTAACGGTAGCCCAGATGAGCTTTTATCAACTACCCTCTTGTTGGATAATGGTATTCGTGAACCCCTCTATGTGACGGTTTTACGTCAGTTGGGATTTAACACCAAAAGTGCAGAGCAACTCAGCCAACTAGAAACTTTGGACTTGTCTGGTTTAAGCTTGCCAGACAGAACGAGAAAGGTTCCATCTGAAAGTCTAACAACTCCTGTTTTAGAGGTTGAGGAACTTAAAGTTGGCTACGGAGATAACCTACCTATCATTGAGAATATGTCCTTTAGTCTGAAAAAGGGTGAGCGTCTAGCAATAGTTGGTAAAAACGGAGCTGGTAAGTCGACGCTTGCCAAGGCTTTATGCGGTTTTGTCCCTAGTCACGGCAAGCTGATTTATAAAGGCCAGGATATTAGCCAGGATAGCATCGCTGAGCGTTCAGAACGTATCGGATTTGTTTTACAAAATCCTAATCAGATGATTAGTCAAGCTATGATTTTTGATGAAGTAGCTTTAGGTTTACGTTTGAGAGGTGTTGACGAGTCAGAAGTTGAAGAGCGTGTTTATGAGGTTTTGAAGACCTGTGGCCTCTATAGTTTTCGTAAATGGCCCATTTCTGCCCTATCATTTGGTCAGAAAAAGCGTGTGACTATAGCTTCTATCTTGGTTTTGAAACCTGAAATCATTATCTTGGATGAGCCAACAGCTGGTCAAGATTACCAAACGTATACGGATATCATGACTTTCCTAGACAGTCTTCAGCAGCAAGGCCATACGATTGTGATGATTACCCATGATATGCAGCTTATGTTGGAATACAGTGATCGTTGTTTGGTTGTCGTTGATGGTTCGATTATTGCAGATGATAATCCTGTCGCCATCCTCAATCAGCATGACCTGCTGGAGGCAGCTAATCTGAAACAGACATCACTCTATACCTTGGGTCAGAAATTATCCTGTGATCCAGTAGACGTGACAGAGTATTATATTGATAAAATTAACAAAGGAGGACCTTATGTCTAATCGTTTAATTGGTTATCAATCAGGTCAAGGTTTCCTTTATGGATTATCTGGTGCAAGTAAAATGATTTTCTTCATTTTAGTATCAGTTGCTTGTATGGCAACTTACGATCCTAGATTTATACTGGTAATAGGTTTTCTATCTATTTATCTTTTCAAGCGAGCTAATATTCGATGGAAAGATGTTTCATTTGTTGTTAAAATCATTGGAGCCGTTGCCCTCTTTAACTTAGTCATGGTTTATCTTTTCGATCCTGGCTATGGTGAGGAGATTTATGGTGCTAAGACCGTATTGGTTGAAGGATGGGGCCGCTTTAATTTAACCAGTCAGGAGATCTTCTATCTTGCAAATCTCTTGCTTAAGTATTTTTCAACGGTTCCTCTTGCCATTCTCTTTCTGATGACTACCCATCCGAGTCAGTTTGCAGCTAGTCTTAATCAGATTGGATTGCCTTATAAATTTGCCTACTCCGTTAGTTTGACATTGCGTTATATTCCAGATGTTCAAGAAGAATTTTTTACGATTCGCAAGGCCCAGGAAGCGCGTGGCTTAGATTTGTCGAAAAAGGCAGGTCTGGTTAAGCGCATTCGTGGGAATTTACAAATCGTTCTTCCATTAATTTTTTCTTCGTTAGAGCGTATTGATACCATATCGACAGCTATGGAATTACGCCGCTTTGGTCGCTATAAAAAACGTACCTGGTATGTTCATAAATCTTTGACTAAGCAAGATTACCTTGTAATCTTATTAGCGTTTCTGCTGATAGGGATTAGTATAGGATTGATTTTTCTGAATCAGGGTCGATTTTACAACCCCTGGTTATGATGTTAGAGTTAAAGATTGTAAGATTTTTAACAAAAATAAAAACGTTCTAGTCCTGTTCATTGTGAACAAGATTGGAACGTTTTTCTGTTATTTCAAATACCCCAAATAATCAAATTTTTCTAGTGTTCGATTGTCAGCAACGACTAGGATAGTTCCTTCATTAGGCAGCTGTTTCGTAGGGTCAAAATGAGTGTTTAGTTTTCCATTTTCATCGTTTCTAAAACCAATGACATTGACGTTGTAAGTTTTTCGGAGATTCAAAGTGTGCAAAGATTTTCCTGCCCATTCATGAGGAACCTTAAGCTCGATTAAAGCTACGTCGTCCTCTAGATGAAAGACATTTGAAATGTTATAGCGGAGTATGTTGGAAGCCAGTTCTTTTGCCGTACTGCGTTCGGGTGTAATGACGAGGTTGGCACCCATACCATAGAGGACTTCTTCGTAATTGATACTTTTAGCTTTAGCAATGATACGTTTAATCCCTAGCTTCTTACAGTGCAAAAGAGCCAATGCTGAAGACTCCAGATGCTCCCCTGCAGCAATAATGACGGTATCACAGCTCTCAATACCAGTCGAGCGAAGAAAATCAATGTCAGTAATATCTCCCACAGCAGCCTTAGTCACCTGATCTGCTAGAGAATCAATGGTTTTAGGATTGTTATCTAAGGCAATAACATCTTGGCCAAAAGTGGAAAGTTCGGTTGCGATGGTTTGTCCAAAAATCCCCAAACCGAGGACACCAATAATTTGTGTTTTCATGTAGAATCCTTTCAGAATTTTGTTAATGAATAGGTTGCTTTAGCCAACAGAGATATCAGTTGGTGCGTAAGAAACCTGTTTTTCTTTTTTGGTCATCAAGCTCAAGAGAACAGTGATGGGACCGACACGGCCAATGAACATGAGAGCCATGATAACGAAGCGTCCTATGGTATTAAGACTAGGAGTCAAGTCCATAGACACACCGACAGTGGCAATAGCTGATACACTCTCAAATAGCAAGGCCAGTGGTGAGAGGTTTGGATTGGTTTCAAGCAGAATAACATAGCCGACAAAGAGCATTGTTAGGAAAAAGAGTATAACTGTGAATGCTTGTAAAACAGTCTTATTAGATATAATACGATTTCGAAAAACAACGCTAGAGTTCCCAGACAATTCCGACCTAAAAAGCAAGAACATAATAGATGCAGTTGTTAGTTTAATACCACCAGCAGTTCCTCCAGGGCCACCACCGATAATCATCTGAATCATAAAAAGAAGATTTGTAGAGAAATCTGCATTGGTATAGGAAATAGTCGCGAAGCCAGCAGTCCGCATGGTTACAGTTTGAAAGAAACTGACCATAAGTTGCTGCCAAACGTTGAGAGAGCCAATGGTATTAACATTATCCAGTTCAAGTAGCCAAGCTAATAAGGTCCCCACAAACAGGATACAAGCTGTACTAATAAGCACGAGACGACTTTGGTTACTGAGAGGTCTACAAGCTAATTTCCAATTTCTGGGACGATCTGTGATGTAACGCTTAAACAATTGAATCAAATCAATCCAGACTGCAAAACCCAAACTTCCAGACATGATGAGACAAGCGACAGCAAGGTTTATGGTTGGGTTGGTCGCATAGTCTTGTAGACTGTTAGCTCCTAAGTTATCAAAACCAGCGTTACAAAAAGCTGAGACCGCTAGAAATAGACTGTTAAAAATGCCATGACCAAGTCCAAAGCGAGGAATAAAATCAGTCATAATCACTAGTGCCACTAAAGCTTCAATGGAAAAAGTTATTTTATAGACCTTGAAAAGATAGGCTTTCAAATCTTTTTGATTGTCCCTACTGAGTGCAGATTGAAGGAGATCTTGATCGCTCAAGCCCAATTTATTTTTAAGGCTGTAGGTACTGATAGCAATCAAAGAGACTAGCCCAAGACCCCCGGTCTGCATGAGAAGAATGGAGACAATTTGACCAAAACCATTGTAAGCTTTACTAACAGGAACCACAGAAAGTCCAGTCACACAGACCATTGATACCGTGTTGAAAAGATGGTCTAGATAGTTTGTTTCTGGACTATTAGCATAGTGACTAATGGGAAGACTAAGTAAGATACTCCCCACCAAAATGACAAAGACAAAACTAAGCACAAGTCTTTGAGTGACAGAAAAACGATTAATCAATGAAAACCTCCGAATTTACCATAAGGGGAAACAATAATCCAAGGAGTCAAAAACATCCTTGGATGAACGTTATAGTGGTTTCTTATTAGGCATTCCAGCACGACGAGGGTACTTATTTGGAGTTTCTTTTTTCTTCTCGACAATGGTAATATGACGGTTATCACCATTTGGTAAATGGTAGTTATCGTTGAGAATAGGTTTGGCAAAAAGAAGGTTCAAGGCATTCTTAGCCTCAGCCAACTCTTCATCGGCAGCTGCAGCCTTAAGTGCAATGAGTTGTCCACCAACCTTCAAGAAAGGAATAGTCAATTCTGAGAGAACCTGCATGCGTGCAACAGCACGGGCGGTCACCATATCAAACTGAGCACGGAAGGCCTTATCTTGACCAAAATCCTCGGCACGTCCATGATAGAAGTGGACACCGCTGATATCAAGTTCATCAGCCAAGAGATTGAGAAAATTGATGCGTTTATTGAGAGAATCGATGATAGTCACATCAAGCTCTGGATAAAGAATTTTCATAGGGAGACTTGGAAAGCCAGCTCCAGCCCCAATATCTAAAAGTCGAATATCTTGATTTTTGATATGTCCTTGCAGAACGGGAGCCAACGAATCATAGAAATGCTTAAGGTAAACATCGTTTTTATCTGTGATTGCCGTAAGATTGATTTTTTCGTTCCATTCTACCAATAGTTCAAAATAGCGTTGAAATTGGTCTTTTTGCTGCTGACTCAGAATGAATCCCTCTTCTTGTAGAGCCTTGTAAAAATCTTCAGGTGTCATTTTTATATTCCTTTTAAGTAGTTTCAATGCTCTTATTTTACCATAATTAAGGTCTTTCATCTAACACCAAAAATGAGTGAACATTAGGAGAGAACGTATTTTTCATTATCTTTTAAAGAAGTTCTAAGTTTAAGAAATATGTAATATTTAAGGTGTTATTTTTTCTTAAAAATCTGATATAATACTAATTAAGTCTAAAATCATAATTACTCGCTTATAGAAAGTGACAATATAGTTGCTTTAATCAAAGGCGGTTGTGGGGGATTATGGTCTTGTGGATTAAAAATCACTCCCTGTGGGGAAGTTTAGTTTGAGGATTGACAATGATTTATCTTTCAGAAGTTAGAAAGTCTCCAGAAGGGCTTGCTTTTAACGAAGCACCTTTACTTTTGGAGTCTATTAAAGAACGCTATAATCAGGTTTTAAATCTTGAACAGATTCAAGCAAGTGGACAGGTAGTCTATGATAATGGTTTGTACCTTTTGGATTATCAATTAACTTATAATATTACATTACCATCTAGCCGTTCTCTTGAGCCTGTAACGCTTAGTTTTAACTATCCAGTCTCGGAGACCTTTATTCAAGAGGCAGATGCCCTTCTACAAAAGGAATTAGTCGAAGAAAACTTGGTTCTTATCTTGGATGGTGATGCCATTAATCTAGATGAGAGTATTTTGGACAATATTCTCCTTAATATTCCTATGAAAGTCTTAACACCAGAAGAAGAAAAAGGTCAAATTTCTCTTTCGGGAAATGACTGGGAAGTCCTGTCGGAAGAGGAATATGCAGCCCTCCAACAAGAGAAAAAAGAGTCAAGTAATCCTTTTGCCCAATTGAATGGTCTATTTGATGAAAATTAATTCAAAAAAATAAACTAAAAATGTTTGACAATTTTAAAACTGTATATTATTATATCATTAGAAGTTAATTTTCAGATTTATTTGCTAAATAAATCGACAGACTTTTAAAGGGAAATGGAAGTCAAAAAAATTTAAGAAAGTGGTAAATACTTATTATGAGCAAACGCATTTTGATTGTTGAAGATGAGAAAAACCTTGCTCGTTTTGTCTCGTTAGAACTTCAACACGAAGGATACGACGTTGTGACAGCAGACAACGGACGTGAAGGACTAGAAATGGCACTTGAGAAAGATTTCGATCTTATTCTCTTGGATCTTATGTTACCTGAGATGGACGGTTTTGAAGTAACTCGTCGTCTCCAACAGGAAAAAGATACTTATATTATGATGATGACAGCTCGCGACTCAATCATGGACATCGTTGCCGGATTGGACCGTGGTGCTGATGACTATATTGTAAAACCATTTGCGATTGAAGAACTTTTGGCACGTATTCGTGCGACCTTCCGTCGTCAAGATATTGAAGCTGCTAAGAATGCACCAGCTAAAGCGTCAACTTACCGTGACTTGAAATTAGATGTTCAAAACCGTACAGTTGTACGTGGTGATGAAGCTATCCCATTGACAAAACGTGAGTTTGATTTGTTGAACACACTTTTGAGCAATATGAACCAAGTGATGACCCGTGAAGAGCTTTTACTTCAAGTTTGGAAATATGATGATGCTATCGAAACAAACGTTGTAGACGTTTATATTCGTTACTTGCGTGGAAAAATTGATGTTCCAGGTAAAGAATCATATATTCAAACGGTACGAGGCATGGGTTACGTTATTCGTGAAAAATGAGTAAATTACAAGATAAATTATTTGGTAAAGTAACCATTAGAAAAAAGTTGACCATGACAACTGCTGTGGTCTTCTTTCTTGTATTGTCGATGTTCACGCTCGTTGTTGTTTTTTCAGCCAATACGCTTCTTTTGCAACGTGAACGTCAAAATGTAAATGCTACCATCTCGAAGGTTGTTACCTACATTGAAAAAGACTGGGATTCGGATGAAGAATTAAGTCCAGAACCGCTCTTAGCTGCCCTTTACTCGCCTAAAAATATCTATGCATCGATTATTAATGGCGTGCTTTCTGAAAAGCATTCTCTGGATGGCCAAGTTGCGATTTCTAATAAACTCTATTCGAATCAGTCAGTCTTTGTTTATGACAAAAAAGGAACATTTATCTTTACCTCTGAGGAGAATACAGATTCTCCACCAGGCATGTCTGAGGTTAACAAACTAAAGTCAGTGTCTTATAAGGGAAAACGTGGCTTCTTGCTAGAGGTTCCGATTTATGGTAAGGATAAAAAGACAATAGTTGGTTATGCCCAGATCTTCCATGATTTGGAATTCTATTATGCCCTCAAAGAGCGTCTGATTTTCTTATTGATTTTCCTTGAAGTAGGGATGACGGTCTTGGTTATCGCAGCGACTGTCGTTGTCTTGACATCTATTCTTCGTCCGATGAGACAGTTGCACGAGACTATGGGGGTTATCACCGATTCACCAAGCGATTTGGAGCTCCGTTCTAAGATTGAAAGTCATGATGAAATTGGTGATTTGGCGGTTAACTTTAACCGTATGATGGATAAAATCCAAGAGAACAATCAGATGCAGATGCGCTTCTTGAGTGACGTGAGTCACGAATTGCGTACTCCGATTGCCGTTATCAAGGGCCATATGGACCTCTTGCAACGTTGGGGTAAAAATGACCCTGAGATTTTGGAGGAAAGTCTTGAGGCTGCAAGCCATGAGGCTAACCGTATGACCATTATGATCAATGATATGTTGGATTCTATCCGAGTTAAGGGATCCTTTGAGAATCACAGAAATGACACTTGTGATTTGAATTCTTCAATTCGTACGGTCATTGGGAACTTTCGTGTCTTGCACGAAGATTACCAATTCTATCTCAATGATTTTGAAAGTTCTGAGCGTCCAGCACAGATTTACAGCCAACACTTTGAACAGGCTATCACGATTTTGATTGATAATGCCGTCAAATATTCACCTGTTGACAAGGAAATCCAGGTCACAATTAAAGCTTTGGAAAATGAAATGCTGGTACAGGTACAAGATAATGGTGAAGGAATTTCTAAAGAAGATATCGAACATATCTTTGAGCGCTTCTACCGTTCAGATAAGGCACGTAATCGTACCACAACTCAATCTGGTGTGGGTATTGGTTTATCAATCCTTTACCAAATTGTGGAAGCTTACCGATGCCGTATTGAAGTTAGTTCTGAATTGGGTGTCGGCACACGTTTCGACCTCTATATTCCTTTTGCAGGGGCAGAAACTACGCCACCACAACTTGAACTTTAAGTAAGAAAAAATGAGTGTGCTATAGCGACTCTCTTGATAAGCATGTCCTAGCTTAGGGCGTGCTTTTTATGTGCTTTTATGGTAAAATAGAGTACCGAATTTTGAAGATTGGTGGTGAAATGCATGCGTTGTCCAAAATGTCAACATAATAAATCTAGTGTTATCGATAGCCGTCAGGCAGAGGATGGGAATACCATTCGTCGTCGTCGGGAGTGTGATACGTGTCACACTCGTTTTACGACATTTGAGCGTGTGGAGGAAGTGCCACTTTTAGTTGTCAAAAAAGACGGTACGCGTGAACAATTCTCTCGTGATAAGATTTTCAATGGTATCTTGATGAGTGCACAGAAGCGACCAGTTTCTAGTGAGGATATTGAAAATGCTATCACTCGGATTGAGCAAAACATTCGCCGCAACCATGATGGAGAGGTTGATAGCGAGGTTATTGGGAATTTAGTCATGAAAGAACTCGCGGATCTTGATGAAATTACCTATGTCCGTTTTGCCAGTGTCTATCGTTCTTTCAAAGATGTTGATGAAATTGAAGAGTTACTTCAAGAAATCACCAAGACAGTACGTGCGAAAAAAGAGTCTAAAAAATGAGACCTATTGAAGAATTTGTCTATGTTGGCAATCAGGTTATCGTTCCCGATCAGGCAAGTTTAATGCGTTGCTACTACCCCATTATTGGGAGTGAGGGTTACGCTCTTTACCAGTATTTTGTGGCATTCTATGACAATGGAAATCACCGTCATAAGTTTGCGGCTATTTTAAACCACCTCAATTTTGGCATGCAGCCCCTCAAGGAGGCTCTGGCGGTCCTGACAGCGGTAGATCTTTTAGCCTTCTACCAATCACCCCAAGGAATTTATGTTGTTGAGCTAAAGTCTCCCTTATCCATTGAGCAATTCCTCAAGCATGCAGTTTACAGATCGCTTTTGGAACAAAAGATTAGCGAACCATCAGTAGATGCTTTAAAACCAGCAAGTTTACACGGTTTGCAAGATTTATCCAAACGTTTTTCAGATGTCTTTACAGATGAGCGTTTGGCTCAAAAGACCGTGTCAGACATCAAGCCTAAGAATTCATTTGATTTAACCAGCTTCAGAAATCGTATGCAGGCCGATGGCCTTGTCTTTACAGATGAAAAGACAGATGTGCCCGAAATCTATAAATTGTCTGAGATTCATCATATGAATTGGTATGATACTTATCTCTTGGCTAAAAAAACAGCTGTGAACCATCAGATTATTGTCAAGCGTATGCAGGTGCAATTAGAGCAGGCGCAAGCTCAAAAATTGGGTGGTGATTCTGCTTTGACGGAGACTGAGGAAAAGATTCTTAAGGCGGTCAGGTCTGAAAAACCTATAGATTATCTACAAGGTGCCAAGGGTCCTAGTGGTGCTGTGACTAATTCTGAGAAGCAGATTCTCACAGACTTGGCACAAAGAGGCTTTATGGATGAGGTTATCAATCTCATGGTTGCCTATAGTTTGGGTAGGACACATTCAACCAATGTGAATAGAGAGTATATTTCTAAACTTGCTAATGATTTTGCCTTTAAGAAAATCATCAGTGCTGAACAAGGGCTTTTAGCCTTGCGTAGTGGTTACGATAAGAAATCACAGCAAACTAAGGCTGAGGCTAAGAAAAAAACTAATGTGCCGAGCTGGAGTGATCCTAATTATGACAATCAGACCAGCCAGGCCGATCAAGCCAAATTGGATGAAATTAGACGTCGAGCTTTGGCTAAACTAGAAAAAGGAAAGGAGTAGCCCATGGAAAGAGTTGGACAAACCCTCAACCGAGCGGGTCATTACGGGTCTGCTAATGCAACAGATTTAACCAAGCAAATCTTGGCAGACCCAAGAGTGGCACGTTTTATTCAAGAGCATGGCTTAAGTCAGGATGAAATCAAGCGTAGTCTCCCTAAGTTTAATCAATTCTTGGTGGAATGCCGTAAGGTCAAAGAAGGTGATGTTTCCTACATTGCCAAGGGGTATGAGCCAATTCTAACCATGAATGAGGGCTACGCCGATGTGACCTATAAGGAGACACGTCAGCTCAAAGAACAGCAGGAGCAACAGGCCATTGCCAATCGGATTAACTTGGTAAGTCTGCCTCAATCTTATCGTAAGATTACTTTTGCGGATATCGCTTTAGACGATGTGGCTCGTGTTGATACCTATGAGAGTCTTGTAGAGTTTGTAGCTGATTATCCAAATCCAAATCAAAAGGGTCTCTACCTCTATGGGGACATGGGAGTTGGGAAGTCCTTTATGTTGGCTGCCATGGCTCATGAACTTTCAGAGACCAAGAAGGTTGCGACAACCATTATCCACTACCCATCCTTTACCATTGATGTTAAAAATGGTATTAAAGATGGTTCTGTTAAAGAACAAATTGATGCTGTAAAAGAAGCAGAAGTCTTGGTTTTAGATGATATTGGTGCGGAGCAATTCTCTTCTTGGATTAGAGACGATGTTTTGCAGGTCATCCTCCAGTACCGCATGATTGAGGAGCTACCGACCTTCTTCACGTCTAACTATAGCTTTGCGGACTTAGAAGCTAAGTTATCCAATGGACGTCAGGGAGATGAAACGTGGCAGGCTAAACGAGTCATGGAGCGAATTCGTTTTCTAGCCAAGGAGGTTCACTTGAGAGGTGTTAATCGCCGTTAAGTTGGCCCCAATAAATAATAAAAAATGACCGATTTTGCTTTCCTTTCGGAAGGTAAGGTTGCTAAACGAAGAAAGGAATCCCTATTTTAACTAGGGACTTAAACATATGACATTACCTACAGTTGCTATCGTGGGTCGCCCAAATGTTGGGAAATCGACCCTATTTAACCGAATTGCGGGTGAACGTATCTCTATCGTCGAAGACGTCGAGGGGGTAACACGTGACCGTATTTATACTTCTGCTGAATGGCTTAACCGTCAGTTTAGCTTGATTGATACGGGTGGTATTGATGATGTTGATGCCCCATTTATGGAGCAAATCAAGCATCAAGCTGACATTGCCATGACTGAAGCAGACGTTATTGTTTTTGTTGTTTCAGGTAAGGAAGGCGTAACAGATGCGGACGAGTACGTTGCTCGTATTCTCTATAAGACTCATAAGCCAGTTATTCTAGCCGTCAATAAAGTGGATAACCCTGAGATGCGTGCAGATATCTATGATTTCTATTCTCTGGGACTTGGTGATCCCTACCCAGTTTCATCTGTTCACGGTATCGGTACGGGGGACGTTCTCGATGCTATCGTTGAAAACCTCCCAACAGAAGTTGAAGAGGAAAATCCGAACATCATTCGTTTCAGTTTGATTGGGCGTCCAAATGTCGGAAAATCGAGTTTGATCAATGCTATTTTGGGCGAGGACCGTGTGATTGCCAGCCCGATTGCTGGTACAACTCGCGATGCCATTGACACAAACTTTGTAGACAGTGAAGGTCAAGAGTATACTATGATTGACACCGCTGGTATGCGTAAATCTGGTAAGGTTTATGAAAATACAGAGAAATATTCTGTCATGCGTTCAATGCGTGCTATTGACCGTTCTGATATCGTCCTTATGGTTATCAATGCCGAAGAAGGTATCCGTGAGTATGACAAGCGTATCGCTGGTTTCGCCCATGAAGCTGGTAAAGGGATTATCATCGTAGTTAACAAATGGGATACGATTAAGAAAGATAATCATACGGTTGCTAATTGGGAAGCAGATATCCGTGACCAGTTCCAATTCTTGAGCTATGCCCCAATCATCTTTGTATCGGCTGAGACCAAACAGCGTCTTAACAAGTTGCCAGAGATGGTTAAACGCATCAGTGAAAGTCAAAACCGTCGTATTTCATCGGCTGTCTTGAATGATGTTATCATGGATGCCATTGCCATCAACCCAACACCAACTGATAAAGGAAAACGCCTTAAGATTTTCTACGGCACACAAGTTTCGGTTAAACCACCAACTTTTGTTATCTTTGTCAATGAAGAAGAGTTGATGCACTTCTCATACATGCGTTTCTTGGAAAATCAAATCCGTCAGGCCTTTGGTTTTGAAGGGACACCAATCCACTTGATTGCTCGTAAACGTAAATAAAAAAGAGACCAACCAATATAGAATCTTTATGGGTTGGTCTTTTGTCATTGTAAGGAGAGAACGATGTTAGAAAAAGTGCAAGCTTATTTGTCCAAACAAGGTCTTAAGTATATCAAACCTGAAAAGGCGGGTCCGCATCAGGAAGAGATGGTGGCGCTCAAAGCTTTAGGCCAAGCTGCTCGCAAGGAAATGCAGGTCTTATCAAAAGTTCTAGAGAAACGTCTAGCCCCCTTTAAAATGGATCGTGTCAGCAATTGGGCCAATCAGGCACAAATATGTCGGCCACACTTTTGGTGCTATTACAGGGCCCCTGAGGATAGTTTAGACGATGTTGCCATGGCGATTCGATTTTATGGTCAGCCTGAAAAATGGGGGATTTCAGTTGAGGTTAGCTTTGTCGAACGTAAAAAATCAGATACTACTCTGGCGAAGCAACATAAGGTTCTAGACTTACCAATTGTCCCTTCTCTGTACTACTTTGCCCAGGAAGATGGTGTCAGTCATCGTGTGGAAGGAACTGAAGCGAACCGTCAGATGCTTAAAGAAGCAGTTAAAGATGGCCGTGTTCGTAAGGTGTTGGTTAAGTATGATGTCTCTGTGACTGCTAGTGAAACAATAGAAGAGTTAGTAGAAGAACTTGCTGATGGATTCGACAAGTTGAAACCTTACTACGAGACAGCTAATCAAAACTAAAAAAATCTCCAGTTTTTTTCTGGAGATTTCTCTTATTTATTTTGGTGCAATCACTTCAGCACCACCCATGTAAGGACGAAGAACTTCAGGGATGGTTACTGAACCATCTTCGTTTTGGTAGTTTTCAAGGATAGCAGCTACTGTACGTCCAACAGCCAGTCCTGAACCGTTAAGAGTGTGAAGAAGTTTTACCTTACCATCAGCTTCGTCACGGTAACGGATTTGTGCACGACGGGCTTGGAAATCTTCTGTGTTTGAACATGAAGAAATTTCGCGGTAAGTATTTTGCGCTGGAATCCAAACTTCCAAATCGTAAGTTTTAGCAGCTGAGAATCCCATATCGCCTGTACACAAAGTGATGACACGGTATGGCAAGTTAAGTTTTTGCAGAATATTTTCAGCGTTAACTACCATTTTTTCCAATTCATCGTATGAACTTTCTGGTTTTGAGAATTTGACCATTTCAACCTTGTGGAATTGGTGAAGACGAATCAAACCACGTGTATCACGACCAGCTGAACCAGCTTCTGAACGGAATGAAGGGCTCATGGCTGTGAAGTAGATTGGTAATTCTTTTCCGTCAAGAATTTCACCACGGTAGTAGTTTGTCAAAGGAACTTCGGCTGTTGGGATAAGGACGTAGTCAGTACCATCAAGCTCGAAAGTGTCTTCTTTAAATTTCGGATATTGACCAGTACCAAACATAGAGTCGCGGTTAACCATGTAAGGTGTGATCATTTCAGTGTAACCTTCTTTAGCGTGCTCATCCAACATGAAGTTGTAAATCGCACGTTCCAATTTTGCTCCCAAGCCTTTGTAGAAGAGGAAGCGAGAACCAGTAACTTTAGCACCACGTTCCCAATCAAGAATGCCAAGATCTTCACCAAGATCCCAGTGAGGTTTAATCTCAAAATCAAAGTCACGAGGTGTTCCCCAACGGCGAACTTCTACATTTTCATCTTCGTCAGCACCAACTGGTACAGTCTCGTGTGGTGTGTTTGGAAGTGTCACAACGATACTGTTAAGTTTTTCATCGATAGCAGCAAGTTCAGCATCAATTTCTTTGATTTCTGCAGAAACTTTTTGCATGGCCGCAATTTGCTCTGAGGCATCTTCTTTATTACGTTTTGCTTGAGCAATACCGTCTGAAGCAACGTTACGTTGAGCTTTGAGTTCTTCAGATTTGATAAGAAGTTCACGACGTTTGACATCAAGTTCTTTTAGTTCATTTAAAGTTTCGGCAGCGACACCACGTGTAGCCAATTTTTCGGCAAGGGCATCGAAGTCGTTACGAATACGTTTTACATCTAACATAGGTTCCTCCAAAAAATAAAACACCCCAGTGAAACTGTTGGAGTGACATGAGCCACGGTTCCATCCAACTTCACAGGAGTGCACTTGTTTATCTCTTTAATTAATAAAACGGTAGAATTTCGTAGGTTAACCCTACCTGCTCGCAGCAACCGCAGGCTTTCTGGAAAGGTCTAGCTATTACTTATCCGTCTCTAACATTATACAAAAATTATGATTTTTTGGCAAATAAACCTTTGAAACGAGCGCCAATAGTCTGAAGAAGAGTTGGTAATTTGACGACCTTGTCATTTCCTAGATGTTCCCTAGCAATCTTTAGAATCTTTCCTGAGTCCTTGGAAGCAAAGAGAAATTTGCTCTTGTCGGTTAGGATTTCAAAATGACGGCTGATTCTCTTTCCTGACACATTAGCACCAATTTGAGTGATGCTAGTCCAAGGAATTTGAATATATTGTTCAACATTAATATCAGGATAGAATTCAATAGCCACATCGCCAATTAGAAACTTACCCACCTTACCTCCGATAGCCATGTAGGAGACGCCTGTTGTATGCAATTCAACTGTTCTGTTTAATGATTGTGCCATGTTTTTCTCGCTTTTCGATAGTAGTATCCTTATTATAGCATAAGAAAAGAGTTTAGCTCGGCTAAACTCTTACTCTTTTTGTTACATAATTTTGAAGAAGCTTGCAATAATACCAACTACAAAGAGTCCGATAATGATTGTGATTGGTGAGACTTTCTTCTTAAGCAACCACATACATGCAAACGTAAGGAGAAGTCCCATCAAACCTGGAATCAAAGAATCCAATTGTTTTTGTAGGGTATCGACTTGAATCTTATCAAAGCTGAGTTTGTCGTTGACTTGACCAAGGATAGTTTTAAGCTGGTCACCAGTAACATTTCCTTTTGGCCATACAATGTAAGCACCTTTAGAAAGTACCTTACCAGGAAGGTTTACGATGAAGTTGATTGAAACCCAACGTTCAACCAAGACGGCAAGGATGAACATACCAAGGATAGAAGCCCCTTTAGTAATATCTTTCAAGATACCACCAGACATGTCTTTAGTGATTTCTGAACCTGCTTTGTAGCCGAGTTCTTGAGTATACCACAAGAAGGCCATACGGATAAGGTTCCAACCAATGAAGAAGATAAGTGGACCAGCAATGTTACCAGATGCGGCAAGTGAAGCACCTAGTGCTCCAAGGATAGGACGAATTGTGAACCAGAAGACAGGATCACCGATACCAGCAAGAGGTCCCATCATACCAATCTTAACCCCTTGAACAGCTGCATCTTCGATAGGAGTACCATTAGCTTTTTCTTCTTCAAGAGCTAGGGTAACACCCATGATAGGAGCGGCAACATAAGGGTGAGTATTAAAGAATTCCAAGTGGCGTTTTAAGGCAGCAGCTTGGTCTTCTTTTTTTGTGTAGAGTTTTTTAATAGCAGGAATGAGTGAGTAAGCCCAACCCAAGTTTTGCATACGTTCATAGTTCCATGAACCTTGCAAGAATTGTGAGCGCCACCAAACCTTTTGTCGATCTGATTTAGATAATTGAATTTTTTCAGCCATGAGAGCACTCCTTCCTAGTAGTCTTCTAAGATATCGCCGATAGGGTCGCCAGAACCTGAAGCAGTTCCACCGCCACCGTTTCCGCCACCTTGTTTAGAAAGGTTGAGGTAAACGAAGGCAATAGCGACACCGATTGCACCAAGAGCGATAAGAGTCAATTGACTAATAGCTGCAAGCGCAAAACCAATGGCGAAGAATGGCCAAACTTCACGAGTTGCCATCATGTTGATAACCATGGCATAACCAACGGCTACAACCATTCCACCACCGACAACCATACCGTGGTTGAGCCAGTCAGGCATCAAGCCAAGGGCATGTTGAACAGATTGTGCTGGGATAGCAAGAAGAAGTGCAGCAGGAACAGCAATACGCAAACCTTGAAGAACAAGAGCTAGGTAGTGAGCACGTTCAACACCTGCGATATTTCCGTTTTCTGCAGCTTTATCAGCAGTGTGAACAAGGGCAACTGAAGCTGTACGGACAAGCATGGTTAAGAAGAGACCGGCAACCGCAAGTGGGATAGCTGTTGCAGTCGCAACCCCGATACCTTCAGTTGTGAAGTTACCACCTTTAACCAAAATAATGGCAGCAGCAACAGATGCAAGGGCAGCGTCAGGAGCCACGGCAGCACCGATGTTGGCCCAGGCAAGGGCAATCATTTGAAGGGAACCACCAAGCATGATACCTGCAGTGAGGTTACCTGTAGCAGCACCAATAAGAGTACAAGCAACAAGTGGTTGGTGGAATTGGAATTGGTCAAGGATACCTTCAAGACCAGCAAGGAAGGCAACAACTACGACCAAAATAGCAGAAATAATTGACATATCTGACATGGTTATAATTCCTTTTCTATTAAGTTGTGATTAGCTGAGCAAATCAACTAATGTATCCGAATGAAGATTATTGAACGTTTGCTTTTTTGATAAGGTCAAACAAGTCTTTCTTAGAATCATTTGGAACCTTACGAACGTCAAATGAAACGCCAAGGTCACGCAACTTTTCAAAGCAAGCAACATCGTCTTTGTCCATTGACAAAACGTTGTTAACCATTGTTTTACCAGTTGAGTGAGCCATAGAACCAATGTTAAGTTCTTTGATTGGCACGCCACCTTCGACAGCACGAAGGGCATCTTGAACAGTTTCGAACAAGATAAGAGCGTGTGTGTTACCAAAGCGAGGATCTTTAGAAGCATCAATCAATTTTTGAATTGGAACCACGTTAGCTTTAACACCATTTGGTGCCGCTTGTTTAATCAATTCCTTACGCAATTCATCTTTAGCAACATCGTCTGAAGCTACGATGATACGGTCTGCTTTAGATGCAGGTGTCCAGTTAGTCGCAACCTGACCATGCAAAAGACGTGTATCCAAACGTGCCAAGTTAATTTTGAGCTTACCATCTCCAATAACTGTCCCTTCTGGGATAGCTCCTTGAGGTGCTGCAGCTTCTTGAGGAGCAGCTGTTGTTTCTTCCACAGGATTAAGTTCCTCTGGAAGTGCTTTAATACCACCCTTAGCTTCCTTGATGATATTACCAGCAACTTGCTCTGCTGTAGCGTTAGCATCCATCATACGTTCTGTGTATGCTTGGATAAGCATTGGCAAGTTAAGACCTGTGATGATGGCAATCTTACGATCTGGATTTTCCCCAGCAATACGGCTGGCTTGGTTAAATGGTGATCCACTCCAAAGGTCAGCCAAAACAAGAATTTCATCATCAGCATCGAATTGTGCGATGGCATCGTTGAAGTGGCCGTAAAGGTCATCAGGACCTTCACTTGGCATAAAGGTAACGACTTGAACCTTCTCTTGGTCTCCAAAAATCATAGATCCTGATTGGTGGATTCCCTCAGCGAACTTACCATGGCTGGCGATAATAATACCGATACCCATTCGTGTTCTCCTCCTTTAAAATATTTTTTCCTAGGCTTAAAAAGACTATCTCCGATTTCATCAAGACGGCAAAAAAAGCGCCTCTCAATCTTTTTGAACATAAGAAATCAAGAACAATTATATTCTAAAACGCTTCCACTTAAATGTCAATAGCTAGTGAAACAAAAATGTAAAACAGAACAATCACTATCAGAAATGAGCGTGAAATGATAAAAAGATTATCCAATGATTAGATTGGATAATCTTTTTATCATATTTAAAGACTAGTTCTTCTTGACAATGAGTCGGAAGAAATTTTTAAAGCCTTGTTTCAGAACAACTAGAAAACTAGGAGCCTTTCTTAAGCTTTCACGTGGAATTCTTTTTTGAATTTCTTTCAAAGTTATTCGGCTTTTTCGACTGGCAAAACGGAAACGTCCATTTTGCTTAGTACGGATTTCAAAGCGTGGGATGAATTTACCACCGAAGTAGACATCGGCAATCACATAAGTGACTTCATCCCAAGGAATTTGAATGTAGTCTTGTAGTTTTGTATCATTGTAAAACTCGAAAGCCTTATCTCCAACCATAATATTTCCGTAAATTGGCCCTTCACGAAACCAAGTTCCCTTAGTTGTGTGAGCCATTTCCGTATTGAGCGATTTAACCATGATTTGCTCCGATCAAAGTAGACCAATGATGTGGAGCAAGATAGCAAGAACAAAGATACCCAAGATGATGACGATTGGAGAAACTTTTCTCTTAAGAAGATACATACAAAGGAAAGTCAAACCAAGGGCAGCCAAACCAGGGATCAATTGGTTTAAGTTATCTTGCAAGGTTGTTACCTTGTTAGCTTCAAGTGATTTGCCAGCAGCTTGTTGAAGAAAGGCTTCTTTGACACCAGCAATCCCTTTTGGTAGTTTATCCCAATGAATGAATGCTTCATCTTGTTGTTTAACGGTAGAAACAACTGGTGTGAAGGTGATGCTTACCCAACGTTGGATAAGAGAACCGATAACGAACATCCCCATCATTGAAGCTCCACGAGTGACTTGTTGAAGGAGGTTACCTGACAAGTCGTCTGTAATCGCAGTACCAGCACGATAACCGAATTCTTGAGTATACCACTTAACGGCAGCTACCATAACGTTCCAAAGAACGAAGAAAACGATTGGGCCCATGATGTTACCTGAAACAGCCAAGCCTGCTCCAAGTGAGAGGAAGATTGGACGAAGGGTAAACCAGAAGAGAGGGTCACCGGCACCTGCAAGAGGACCCATCATACCGACCTTAACCCCTGAGATAGCAGCGTCGTCAATGTCAGCGCCGTTGGCACGTTCTTCTTCCAAGGCAAGTGTAACCCCAAAGATTGGGTTAGCCATGAATGGTTGTGTATTGAAGAATTCCAAGTGACGTTTAAGGGCAGCTGCACGTTCTTCTTTTGATTGATAAAGTTTTTTGATTGCAGGAATAAGGGTGTAAGCCACACCACCATTTTGCATACGTTCATAGTTGAATGAAGCTAAAAGAAAGTATGAGCGCAAGAAAGCTTTAAAACGATCAGCTTTTGTTAATTTAATTTTTGAATCAGCCATTTTCTTTCCTCCTAATTAAAAGTCTTCCAGAATTTCACCGAGGGGATCACCTGATCCTCCATCATTTGAAGAACCATTTGAACCACTAGCTTCAAGCGCAAGGTACATAACGGCAAGACAGAGACCGATAACACCCAAACTAATCAAGGTTAATTCTTTGAGGGCAGCCAAAGCAAAACCAAGGAAGAAGAATGGCCAAACTTCACGACTAGACATCATGTTGATAACCATGGCATAACCAACGGCTACAACCATACCACCACCGATTGTCATACCTGATGTTAACCATTCAGGCATAGCTTCAAGACCAGTTTGGACGATGTGTGCAGGAATCAATAGCAAGAGAAGAGCTGGAATGGCAACACGGAGACCTTGGAGGGCCATACCAATAAAGTGCCATCTTTCAATTCCAGCAATATCAGCTGCTTCAGCACGACTATCCATAGCGTGAGCGATGAAGACTGTAGCAGTACGGACAAACATTGTCAAGGCAAGACCGGCAACAGCCAATGGAACCGCAAGGGCGATGGCAGGACCAATCCCTTTAGCTCCTTGACCACCCAAGATAAGGATAATGGTAGAAGCTACTGCGGCAAGTGAAGCGTCTGGTGCCATGGCAGCACCAACGTTAGCCCATCCCATAGTGATCAACTGCAAGCTACCACCCAACATAACGCCGAGTTCGAGATGACCAGTAACAAGACCGATTAGGGAACAAGCCACAACTGGTTGGTATGTTTCGATTTGGTCGTTAACTGAGCTACAACCAATGATGAAAGCAACAATTACGACTAAAATAATTTGTACTAAACTCATTTATGCATCCTCCAAAATTATTTCTTCTCTGCTAATTTAGTTTCAGCTGACTTAATCAAGGCATCAACGTTTGCTGGGCTATCGCTTGGCACCCCACGAACGTCAAATTTGACACCCAATGATTGCAACTCTTTGATAGCATCCACATCTGTTTGGTCAAATGAAAGAGCCTTAGTAACGTTAACTTTACCTTCTTTATAAGCTGAAGAACCAAGGTTGATTTCTGTAACGTCCACACCAGCTTTAACAGCAGCAAGAGCATCTTCAACAGATTCAAAGAGAAGCATAGCACGTGTATCACCAAAACGTGGGTCATTGTTTGCTTTAACCATGTTTTTAATTGGGATAACGTGAACTTGAACACCAGATGGAGCAGCTTGTTTAATCATGTTTGTACGAAGTTTATCATGACAAACAGTATCAGAAACTACGATGATACGGTCTGGGTGGGTTGAGTGAGTCCAACCAGTTGCCACTTGACCATGGAGGAGACGTGTGTCAACACGAGCCAAAACGTATTTGATTTTTCCATCACCAAGAACTGTTCCTTCAGGAATGCTACCCTTAGGAATGGAAGGTTTGGTGTCGGCTGATTTAGTATCTTCTTCAGGAATAAGGCCTTCTGGAAGGACTTTAACACCTTCTTTAGTTTCCTTATAAATGTTGGCGACAACCTCTTCAACCCCTGCATCAGCAGCTACCATACGTTCTGTATATGCTTGGATAAGCATTGGCAAGTTGAGTCCTGTCACGATAACCATCTTGCGATCAGGATTTTCTTCCTTAATTCGGCTTGCCTGGTTAAATGGTGATCCAGACCAAAGGTCTGCAAGGACTAGAATTTCGTCGTCAGCGTCAAATTGAGCGATGGCATCTTTGAAGTGAGAGTACAAGTCGTCAGGACCTTCATTTGGCATGAAAGTAACCACTTGAACTTTCTCTTGTTCACCAAAAATCATAGAACCTGATTGGTGAATACCTTCAGCGAATTTACCATGGCTAGCAATAATAATACCGATACCCATTAGTGTTCTTCCTCCTTTAATATAATGTTTCTTAGGAATAGAAAAATGATTATTGGTATTATCATCCCTCAGTATGAAAATGGCAACAATATTTTTTAGACCCTCGAAATTAGAACAGATTAATTGTAAAACGTTTTCATTAATATGTCAATGACTTCTGCGCAAAAAGTGTCAAAAAACTTTAAAAAACGTCAAAATATTTCAAATCATAGTTTGAATCAGACTAAAAACAATCGCATATAGTTAATAACTATATCTAAATAGAGAAAAAGGGATTATATGAAATAACAATAAACACTTGTACCGTCTAATTATGACTGCTATAATAGCTCCAATTAACTATTTAATGTTAAATCTATAAGAAAAGAGGACCTCCTTATGTCAGATTTACTAAGTATTTATAATGAGTTGCAAGCTAAAAAATGGGTTGACTTGACCCACAAGATTAATGCGGAAAGCCCACACTTTCCAGCTCTTCCAGCCTTGAAACAAGAAGACCTCTTCACATTGAAAGATGGTTTCCATGTTCAAAAATTCACAGTTGTTGGGCAGTACGGAACCCATATTGATGCACCGATTCACTTTGTGGAAGGCGGCCGTTGGTTGGATGAGATTGCCCTTAAAGACCTTCTCTTACCACTTTATGTTATCGACAAGTCTAAAAAAGTTGCTGCGAATCCAAACTTTATCTTGAGCAAACAAGATATCTTAGACTTTGAAGCTGAGCATGGACAAATTGCAGAAGGGGCCTTTGTCGCCTTCCGTAGTGATTGGTCAAAACGTTGGCCAAATCAAGATGCTATGCGTAACTTAGATGAAAATGGGGTTCAGCAAAGTCCAGGATGGAGCCGTGAAGCCTTGGAATTCTTGATTCATGAACGCCATGTTAAGGCTGTAGGTCATGAAACCTTCGATACCGATGCGGGTATTCCAGCAGCAGAACATGGTTTGGTTAACGAATATTACCTCTTGGAACAAAACATCTACCAAGTAGAAGTTTTGAACCAATTGGATCAAGTTCCAGCTGTCGGTGCCTTGATTTCGATTGCCTTTCCGCATTGGGACAAGGCGACTGGTTCACCAGTGCGTGCAGTGGCTATTTTACCTTAATCATCAGAAGAAAAGACACCGAAGAAATTTTCGGTGTCTTTGTCGTTTATAGGAAGAGTTCCTGGAGTTTGCGGGCAACGCCGTCTTCTTCATTAGTCCACTCAATTTGTTCATTGGCGTGGGGAAGAAGGATAGAGCTGGCGTTTTTCATGGCATAACCCGTTTTGGCAAGAGCTAACATTTCGGTATCGTTGTGCTCATCACCAAAGGCAATCAAATCATCTGTCGATTTGCGCATGGTTTCTATCAAATAGTTTAGGGCATAGGCTTTGTTAATGCCTTTAGGTGAGAATTCTAGAATGTTATGTGGCCCACCCCAAGAATCAACTTCAATTTCCCTGTTAAAGTCCTTTTTGATGTCATCAGCCAGTTGATACTTGTCTTCATGACGTGTCTGTATAAGGAGCGCATTAGGGTTACTCGTGATTTTATGAGGTTCTAAACGCATGGACTCAATGATTTTGTCAACACCAAAGAGTTCCGGTTGAATACGTTCTGGATATTTCATGGTGATATAGAAATGCCTACGGTATTCGCTAGCAAGAAAATCCATTTGTAGCTCATCTTGGCGTTTTAAAAGGCTAATCAGATATTTTTTATCTAATTTAACAGAGTGTTCGTAATTCCATTCTCTATCAGGAAGGTTGGTTAAGGAGCCATTAAAGGTAACGAGTGGTGTCTCCAACCCCAAATCCTTGTAGTAGTCAATGGCCATACGATAAGGACGACCAGTAGCAATGATGATTTGGTGTCCTTTTTCTTGTACATCTTTAATCGTTTTTTTTGTAAATTCTGAAATAGTCCCGTCTGGTCGCAACAGCGTTCCATCAAGGTCTAATGCAATCAATTTCTTAGTCATATCCTTATTATAGCAGAAATCTGTGCTTTGTTGTAAGTTAAGAAAAGCATCTAAAAGAATGTTCGGTTTTTCATAATAAAACTCTTAGGAAATAAACCTTGCACCGTCAAATGATTTTCGGTAGAATAGTAACGTTGCATTCTATGAGAATGTTCCGAAATTATTCGGATTTTGACAATATTTTTATTAAGGAGTCTAAACTTTCATGGAAAAGTTTTTCAAATTGAAAGAACATGGTACTGATGTCCGTACAGAAGTTACTGCCGGATTGACAACTTTCTTTGCCATGTCCTACATCCTCTTTGTTAACCCTGCTATGTTGGCGCAAACAGGGATGCCTGCACAAGGTGTCTTCTTGGCGACAATCATTGGTGCGGTTGCAGGGACATTGATGATGGCCTTCTACGCTAACCTACCTTATGCTCAAGCACCTGGTATGGGACTTAACGCCTTCTTTACCTATACAGTAGTCTTCTCACTAGGCTACACTTGGCAAGAGGCTTTGGCTATGGTCTTCCTATGTGGTGTTATTTCTTTGATTATCACAGTAACTAGAGTACGTAAGATGATCATTGCATCTATTCCAACAGCGCTCAAGTCTGCCATTTCAGCAGGTATTGGTATTTTCCTTGCCTATGTAGGGATTAAGAATGCTGGTTTCTTGAAATTCTCAATTAACCCTCATACTTATACAGTTGCTGGTAAAGGTGCTGATATGGCTAATGCTTCTATTACAGCCTCGTCATCAGCTACACCAGGTTTGGTAGCCTTCAATAATCCTACGGTTATTGTAGGTCTAATTGGTCTTGTGATTGCCATTATCTTTATTGTTAAAGGTATTCGTGGGGGTGTTCTTCTTTCAATCCTCGCAACAACAGTCATTGCTATTTTTGCAGGTGTTGTTGATCTTGGCGCAATTGACTGGCATGCGGCTAGCTTGTCATCTTCATTTAAAGACCTTGGTAAGGTCTTTGGTGCAGCGCTTGGCTCTAAGGGCTTAGGATCACTCTTCTCAGATATCTCTCGTTTGCCAGGTGTCTTTATGGCTATTCTTGCCTTTTCATTGACTGATATCTTCGATACTATCGGTACCTTGATTGGTACTGGTGAAAAAGTAGGTATCATTGCTTCAACGGGTGATAACAACGAATCAAAAGCTCTTGACCGTGCCCTTTACTCAGACCTTGTTGGTACAAGTATCGGTGCCGTTGCAGGGACTTCAAACGTTACAACCTATATTGAATCAGCAGCAGGTATTGGTGCTGGTGGACGTACTGGTTTAACAGCCCTTGTGGTTGCCGTCCTCTTTGCTATTTCAAGCTTCTTTAGCCCGCTTGTTTCAATTGTTCCTAGTGCAGCGACAGCACCTATCCTTATCATTGTAGGTATTATGATGTTGTCTAACCTTAAGGGTGTTGATTGGGAAGATTTGTCTGAAGCTATTCCAGCTTTCTTCACGTCAATCTTTATGGGATTCTCATACAGTATTACTTACGGTATCGCAGCTGGCTTCCTTACTTATACTTTGGTGAAAATTGTTAAAGGTCAAGCTAGGGATGTTCACCTCATTATGTGGATTTTGGATATCCTATTTATCCTTAATTTTATCAGTATGGCTGTGCTCTAAAATTTAAATCATACAAAAGTCTGGCACTTGTGTCGGGCTTTTTTAGTCCTCTTGTGAAGCAGTAGGTCCTACTTTTAAGGCTGTTTTTTTAAGGGGGATTCAGGCCGTTTCAAATAGATGTTTGGAATTTAATTTTATGAGTGCTAAATAAAGTTAAGATAAGTTTTTAATTAGCGTGTCGTCTATGCACTTGAGGTTGAGAGGGGATATTATTTGCATGATTTTACTGGAAATTTACAGCGGATTCTAGTCCATATTTTTATTTTTTGATATAATGAAAACATGATTTACAGTCGAAATGAAGAGGAATTGATAAGGATTGGCCAAAACATTGGTAGCCTGCTCAATTCTGGTGATATAATTGTTCTCTCAGGTGATCTGGGAGCAGGCAAAACCACTTTAACGAAGGGAATTGCCAAAGGTTTAAATATTTCACAGATGATTAAAAGTCCGACCTACACTATCGTTAGGGAGTATGAAGGACGTTTGCCGTTATATCATTTAGATGTCTATCGTATAGGTGATGATCCAGATTCTATTGACTTGGATGATTTTCTATATGGCGACGGTGTGACGATTATCGAGTGGGGCGAGCTCTTGGATGAAAGTTTTTTAGGAGATTATCTCTTGATTTCGATAGCTCATCATGGTGATGGGCGCCAGTTGACGTTCGAAGCATTTGGGCCGAGAAGCCAAGAAATTCGGGAGGCTATATTAAATGGCTGAGCAAGAATTAGTCATCGAAGAAGCCCAAAGAGAAGATGCAACTTCGTTGGCTTCATTACTTGAGACAGTGGCCTTGGAGTCAGACTTTCTAGCCCAGGATGATAGGAGCTCTGTCCTGAGTGCTGAACAGCTAGCGTCTTATATTGATAGTCGCCAAAATGTGACTAACGAAATTTGTTTAGTGGCCAAATTAGGCCATGAGGTCATCGGTGTTTGCAATGTTACTGCTGACCAAGACACTAAGACCAGTCATATTGGTGACATCTTTATTGCAGTCTCTAAATCTTATTGGGGACATGGTGTTGGTCAGTCTCTTATGGAATTAATGATTGATTGGGCCAATCACACACCGGCTATTCGTCGTTTAGAGTTGACGGTTCAAGCACGTAATGAACGGGCAGTTCACCTCTATCGTAAATTTGGATTTGACATCGAAGGCACTAAGAAACGTGGTGCCAGAACTAAAAATGGAGAATTTCTAGACGTTTACCTTATGGCTAAACTGATAGATTAGGAAAAAATATGAAACTTGGACGAAAAATTTTATTAATGTTGTTGGCGATTTTTGCCACTACTGTAGTAGCTGCGGGTATTTACCTAACGACAACCTACAACTATGCGACTGGTGAATTGTCAAAGACATTTAGGATGTCTAAGGCAACCACAGGTAATAGCAAGGCCATTCAACAGACTAAACCGATAACTATCTTGTTAATGGGGGTAGATACGGGGTCTAAAGAACGTAAGGAAACCTGGGAAGGGAACTCTGATACCATGATTTTGGTAACGGTGAATCCTGAGACTAAGAAGACAACTATGACCAGTCTAGAACGTGACCTGTTGACGGACATTGAGGAGTCGGGACAAGCCAAACTGAATGCAGCCTATGCTGAGGGCGGCGCCGACTTGGCTATCTCGACGATTCAAAAGGTGTTAGACATTGATATTGACTATTATGCACTGATTAATATGCAAGGGATGATAGATTTGGTTAATGCCGTAGGTGGTATTGAAGTAACCAATCATTTCGATTTTCCAATTTCGATTGCAGAAAATGAACCAGAATTTCAGGCAAAAGTTGAGCCAGGAACCCACAAAATTAATGGTGAACAAGCCTTGGTTTATTCACGTATGCGTTATGATGACCCTGATGGTGACTATGGTCGTCAAAAACGTCAACGTGAGGTTATTCAGAAGGTTGTTGCCAAGATTTTGAAGATGGACTCTATTGGTTCCTACAAAAAAATCTTATCAGCTGTGAGCTCAAATGTGCAAACAAGTATTGATCTTGGTGATACAGATACTCTCCGTAGTTTGATGGGTTATAGTGATGCCCTTAAAAATATCAAGTCTTACCAGTTGGCTGGTTCGGATGCCATGATTAATGGTGGAAGCTATCAAATGGCTTCAACTGAAGATATCCTGAAAGTACAGAACCGTATTAGAAAAGAAGTCGGTAAGAAAAAGGTTTCCGAGTCTAATCTTAAGACGTCTTTAGTTCTCTCTGGCTCTGGAGCATCAAGTTATGGCTCTGATAGTTTCGTTAATTCGAAATCAAGTGCAGCCTCTAATGAATCCTCTGGAGTCTATGAGGGTGCTACAGTAGAGGGAGCGGGTAGTGCTTCAGTAAATACTTACAGTGGAAACACCACTTATAGCAGTAATTATAGTGGTACAACAGGTAGTTATGTTCAGGATCAAGGTACGGCAAGTGCTACTTACAATAATGGTGGTTCTGGTGTGACTACTTATAGTTCTGCTCCGGCGACGCAATAGAAGGATTGGGAATTCCCATCCTTTTTCTTATACCTATCTTGTAATATGGTTATTCCTTGCAATGGTTTATGAGCTATGCTATAATATAGGAAAATAATGAAAGAGAGGCGGAGTAGAAACTTCGTCTCTTGTGTGTGTAAGGAGGTCATAATGTCACAAAAAATTATTGATCTCGTGACGGCTGTCGTAGCACCAGCTATTCCTGAGCCCTACGAATTGGTCGATATCGAGTATGAAAAGCTTGGCAGTGACTATGTCTTGTCCGTTTTGATTGATAAGCCAGGTGGTATTACTGTCGAAGATACTGCAGACCTGACTGAAGTTATCAGTCCTCTCTTGGATACTATTCAGCCTGATCCCTTTCCGGACCAATACATGCTGGAAGTGTCTAGTCCAGGGTTAGAGCGTCCCTTGAAGACCAAAGAAGCTGTGGCCAATGCTGTTGGTCAGTATATCAACGTTAGTCTTTACAAGGCTATTGATAAGATTAAGATTTTCCAAGGTGACTTGGTGGCCTTTGATGGGGAAACCCTAACAATTGATTATCTTGATAAGACTCGCCATAAAACTGTTGAGATTCCCTATCAAACAGTTGCTAAAGCTCGTTTGGCAGTCAAACTCTAGAACTCTTAGTGTAAATAAAGAAAGGATGCCAGTTTTGCCTTTGAAGGGCTAAAACGACAAAGAATATGAGCAAAGAAATGCTAGAAGCCTTCCGTGTCTTGGAAGAAGAAAAACACATTAACAAGGATGATATCATCGAAGCTGTGGTTGAATCGCTTAAATCAGCTTACAAGCGTCGTTATGGTCAATCAGAATCAGCTGTAGTTGAATTTAATGAAAAAACAGGTGATTTCCAAGTTTATACTGTTCGTGAAGTTGTAGACGAAGTCTTTGATAGCCGCTTGGAAATCAGTCTTAAGGATGCACTTGCCATTAGCTCTGCCTACGAACTTGGTGATAAGATTCGTTTCGAAGAGTCAGTGGATGAATTTGGTCGTGTGGCAGCGCAATCTGCTAAGCAAACCATTATGGAAAAAATGCGTAAGCAAATGCGTGAAATCACCTATAATGACTACAAACAACATGAAGGTGAAATCATGCAAGGAACAGTTGAACGCTTTGACCAACGTTTCATTTATGTCAATCTTGGGACTCTTGAGGCTCAATTGTCACGCCAAGACCAAATTCCTGGCGAAAGCTTTAAGTCACACGATGTGATCGATGTCTATGTTTATAAAGTGGAAAATAATCCAAAAGGTGTTAACGTCTTTGTAAGCCGTAGCCATCCAGAATTCATCAAACGTATCATGGAACAAGAAATTCCTGAGGTATTTGATGGAACTGTAGAAATCATGAGTGTATCTCGTGAAGCTGGTGATCGTACTAAGGTTGCTGTTCGTAGCCATAACCCTAACGTTGATGCCATTGGTACCATTGTTGGACGTGGTGGAAGCAACATCAAGAAGGTTGTTAGCCGCTTCCATCCAACACGTTTGGACGCTAAGACAGGTATTGAAGTTCCTGTTGAAGAAAATATTGATGTTATTCAATGGGTTGAAGATCCAGCTGAGTTTATCTACAATGCTATTGCACCTGCTGAAGTGGACTATGTCCTCTTTGATGAAAATGATAGCAAGCGTGCGACAGTTGTTGTTCCAGATAATAAATTGTCACTTGCGATTGGTCGTCGTGGACAAAACGTTCGTTTGGCAGCTCACTTGACTGGCTATCGTATTGATATCAAGTCAGCTACCGAATATGAAGCTCTTGAAGCTGAAAAAGCTGAGGCTGCTACAGAAGATGTTGTAGACGAGGTTGTTGCAGAAGAAGCTACACCTGTTGAAGTTGCAACAGAAGAAGTAACTGAAACAACAGAAGCAGAATAAGAAGAACATAGAGGTGTTTGATGGCTAAAACACGAAAAATACCTTTACGAAAATCAGTTGTCTCAGGAGAAATCATTGATAAACGTGATTTGCTCCGTATTGTGAAAACTAAAGATGGTGAGATTTTCATTGATCCAACAGGAAAGAAAAATGGACGAGGAGCTTATATTAAATTAGATAATGAGGAAGCTCTCCAGGCTAAAAAGAAACGAGCTTTTAACCATAGCTTCTCAATGGAAGTTCCTGAAAGTTTTTACGATGAACTCATCGCTTATGTGGATCACAAGGTCAAAAGAAGAGAGTTAGGTCTTGAATAACACAGAAAAATTGTCAAATTTACTGGGACTAGCGCAAAGGGCTGGAAAACTTATTTCTGGCGAAGAACTTGTCATCAAGGCAGTTCAATCAGGAAAGGCAAGATTAGTCTTTCTGGCCAATGATGCTGGTAGTAATGTGACTAAAAAGATGACTGATAAATGTAACTACTATAATATAGAATTCTCCACAGTGTTTAACGCACTGGAATTAAGCATGGCTATTGGTAAACCGAGAAAAACGGTTGCTGTGGTTGATGCTGGATTTTCAAAGAAAATGAGGACTCTTATGGACTAAAGAATAGGAGGGCATCACGTGTCAAAGAAACGATTATATGAAATCGCAAAAGAGGTTGGTGTAGAAAGTAAGGTTGTTGTCGCAAAGGCGCAAGAACTAGGGCTTTCTGTTAAAAGCCATTCCTCATCAGTTGAAGAAGCTGATGCTAATCGTATCACTTCAAGTTTAAAAGGAGGCACAGCTAAGGCAGAGAGTAAGCCTGCTCCAAAGGTAGCACCAGCTCCTAAGAAAGAAAAGGTTACGCCAAAAGCTGAAAAGGCTACGACGTCCAAACCAGCTCCTGCTAAGGAAACCGTAAAGGCTGAAGCTAAAGAAGCTCCTGCGACTCCGAAAAAGCCACAAAGTCGTAACTTTAAGGCAGAACGTGAAGCACGTGCTAAGGCAGAAGCAGAGCGTCGCCAAAATGGTGGTGGTCGTGACAACCGAAACCGTAATCGCAATCAACAAGGTAACGATCAAGGTAAACGTCATAATAATGACCGTCGCAATCAAAATGGAAATGGTCAAGGAAACCGTAATAACGGAAACCGTGATAACAAAAATAATCGTGACCGTAATTTCCAAGCTAAACAGCGCAATGATCAAGGTCGAAATAAGCGTAATGATGCTGCCCACAACAATCAGGCAGGTCCACGTATTGACTTTAAAGCGCGTGCAGCAGCCTTGAAGGCAGAGCAAAATGCAGAGTATTCACGTCAAAGTGAAACACGTTTCCGTGAAGAAAAAGCTGCAGAACAACGCCGTGCCAAAGAGCAGGAAAAGGTAAGACAAGAGAAGCATCAGGCAGAAGTAGCCGCTCAAAAAGCAGTTGCTGAAGCTAAGCCAGCTCCCAAACCAGCTCCAGTGGCTGCTCAACCAGCCCCAGCTGCACAAGCACAAGATACACGTCGTAAAAAGGCACGTCCTGATAAATCACGTGATAATCGTCGCGAGAATGAAGATGGACCAAAGCAAACTAGAAATAATAAGTGGAATAATCAAAACCAAGTGAGAAATCAACGAAATAGTAACTGGAATAAAAACAAAAATAAAAAAGGTAAAAACAACCGTGGTAATTCGGCTCCAAAACCAGTAACCGAGCGTAAATTCCATGAATTGCCAAAAGAATTTGAATACACTGAGGGTATGACGGTTGCAGAAATTGCAAAACGTATTAAACGTGAGCCAGCTGAAATCGTTAAAAAACTCTTCATGATGGGTGTTATGGCAACTCAAAACCAATCTCTTGATGGGGACACTATTGAGTTGCTGATGGTTGACTATGGTATCGAAGCAACCAAGAAAGAAGAAGTTGACAATGCTGATATTGAACGTTTCTTTGTTGATGAAGATTACCTTAACAAAGATGCTATGGTAGAACGTGCACCAGTTGTGACTATCATGGGACACGTTGACCACGGTAAAACAACCCTTCTTGATACTCTTCGTAACTCTCGTGTTGCTACAGGTGAAGCTGGTGGTATCACACAACACATTGGTGCCTACCAAATTGAAGAGGGTGGTAAGAAGATTACCTTCCTTGATACTCCTGGACATGCGGCCTTTACATCTATGCGTGCTCGTGGTGCCTCTGTTACAGATATTACGATCTTGATTGTAGCTGCGGATGATGGTGTTATGCCACAAACGATTGAAGCCATCAACCACTCTAAGGCTGCTGGTGTTCCAATCATTGTTGCGATTAACAAGATTGATAAACCAGGTGCTAATCCAGAACGTGTTATCGGTGAATTAGCAGAGCATGGCGTTATCTCAACTGCTTGGGGTGGCGATAGCGAGTTTGTTGAAATCTCAGCTAAATTTGGACAAAACATTGAAGAATTGCTTGAAACCGTTCTTCTTGTGGCTGAAGTGGAAGAGCTTAAAGCTGATCCAAGTGTTCGTGCTATCGGTACAGTTATCGAGGCTCGTTTGGACAAAGGTAAAGGTGCAGTTGCTACCCTTCTGGTACAACAAGGTACCTTGCATGTGCAAGACCCAATCGTTGTTGGTAACACCTTCGGACGTGTCCGTGCTATGACCAATGACCTTGGTCGTCGCATTAAGACTGCAGCACCATCAACACCAGTTTCAATTACTGGTTTGAATGAAGCTCCTATGGCGGGTGACCATTTTGCCGTATATGAAGATGAAAAAGCAGCTCGTGCAGCTGGTGAAGAGCGTGCAAAACGTGCTCTTATGAAACAACGTCAACAAACACACCGTGTTAGTCTGGATAACCTCTTTGATACTCTTAAAGCTGGTGAAATGAAGACTGTTAATGTTATCATCAAGGCCGATGTACAAGGTTCTGTTGAAGCCTTGGCAGCATCACTTCTTAAGATTGATGTTGAAGGTGTTCGTGTGAATGTTGTTCACTCAGCGGTAGGTGCTATCAATGAATCTGATATTACACTTGCGGAAGCTTCAGACGCTGTGGTTATCGGATTTAACGTTCGCCCTACGCCTCAAGCTCGCCAACAAGCGGAAACTGATGAAGTTGAAATTCGTCTTCATAGCATTATCTATAAGGTTATTGAAGAGATCGAAGATGCTATGAAAGGGATGCTTGATCCAGAATTTGAAGAAAAAATTCTTGGTGAAGCAATCATTCGTGAAACCTTCAAAGTTTCTAAAGTCGGAACAATCGGTGGATTCATGGTTACTAGCGGTAAAATTACTCGTGAATCAAGTGCCCGTGTCATCCGTGATGGTGTTGTTATTTTCGATGGTAAATTGGCAAGTTTGAAACACTTTAAAGATGATGTTAAAGAAGTCGGAAACGCTCAAGAGGGTGGTTTGATGATTGAAAACTATAACGATATTAAAGTTGATGACGTTATTGAAGCTTACATCATGGAAGAAATCAAACGTTAATTTTTGTCAGATTTCTCAGAAAGAGCTGACTTAGGAAACAAAGCTAGGTCATCAGGCCTGGCTTTTGTTCCATTATAAGAAAATGAAAGGATGAGACTATGGGAAATTCATTTCGTATAGACCGTGTTGGGATGGAAATTAAACGTGAAGTCAACGAAATTCTTCAAAAGAAGGTTCGTGATCCACGTGTTCAAGATGTAACCATTACCGATGTGCAAATGCTTGGCGATTTGTCAGCTGCAAAGGTATTTTATACTATTCATTCAAACTTGGCATCAGATAGTCAAAAGGCCCAAACAGGACTTGAAAAGGCGACTGGTACCATCAAACGTGAACTTGGTAAAAATTTGACCATGTATAAGATCCCAGATTTGACCTTTATCAAGGATGAATCTATCGAATACGGTAATAAAATTGATGAAATGCTTCGTAATTTGGAGCGTAAAGATTAAGATAACATTCCTGTCAATTATGGCAGGAATTTTGCGTTATAATGGAATAAAAAGGAGGACTTCGATGAAAGTTACAGTCTATTTGGGTGCTAATATGGGAGATAGTCCAAGCTTTAAGGAAGCAACAATTGCCTTAGGTCGCTGGATTGCTAAAAATCGACATACCCTAGTCTATGGTGGCAGTAAGATGGGGCTCATGGGGGTTCTTGGTGATACCGTTTTGGAAAATGGTGGGCAGGTTCATGGGATTATGCCGCAATTTCTTAAAGATAGAGAAATTGCTTATGAGGGATTGACCTCAATGACGATAGTAGAAACCATGGCAGAGCGCAAGACAGCTATGTTAGAGCAGGGTGAGCTCTTTATCGCCCTTCCAGGAGGTCTCGGGACACTTGAAGAAATCTCAGAAGCTATTGCTGCTGCTCGTGTGGGTAAGCTGGACAAACCCTGTGTTTTCTTTAACCTCGATGGCTATTATGATGCTATGAAGGCCATGTTAGATACCATGGTTGCTCATGATTTTTTAGAGGCTGAAACGGCAGCAAAATTCCTTTTTACAGATAATTTTGCTGAAATTGAGGCCTTTGTTCAGTCTTATACCCCACCTCAATTGCGACGTTATAGGTAAGTATCAGTGAAGAAAGGTTCTTCCACATTTAAGTGGAAGGACTTTTTATAATCAGATGAACATTCGTGTAAGTTTCAGAAAATCATCCAAAAGGCTTAACAAAAGCAATAATTTTATATATAATGATGTTTGTAATTTTAATAATTTAATTAATTTTCCTCATCATCTGTGAGTAACATTCATAATCACTAATACCCCTCTTGGTTTGGAAAACTTTACCAATCATTAAAAGCAGTTAATGATTTTAGGGAAATGTGGGATATAGGATGAAACGGAAGGGATGATAGTAATGTCTATTAGGGTTAAAAGTGTTAGTTTTGAGGACTATCAAAACACACAGGTAACCGCAAAGTGTGCCAATTTTCTGCAGTCTGCTGAGATGGCCAAACTTCAGGAAAGTCAAGACCATATAGAAAAAGTAGAAGCTCTGGTTTTCGAAAGAGATGGCTTAAGGGTAGGTCAAGCAATAGTCGTTTATAAGAAGAGCTTTCGTATATTTAAAAAGGCCCTCTTGTTACATGGTCCCCTGTTAGATTACCACTCTCTGACTAGTTTGACAGAGCTATTTGAGGCTTTAATACTCTATTTAAGAAAGAAAAATATTGCCACGCTTTCTATACATCCTTATCTGACAAATCTTATTAGAAATGAAAAGCTGGAAAATATTGAGGTGGATAAGGCCAGTGATGTGCTGGAGGTATTTGAAACATTAGGTTTTGAGCACTCTTTGGATTCGGAGCAATCTCTAGTAGTTAACCAGATGTTTGTGAAGCCAATTGAAAATTTTGCTAGTTCTGATGAGATTCTTGCTGCCTTTTCTCCATCATTGAAGCGAGATTTAAAAAAATTCACTGCTCTGAATGTCAAGATTGAAGAGTTGAATGAGCATCAACTTGACCAGTTCTACGATATTTTAAGTCGAACGGCAGAGAGAAAGGGATTTTCTGTTCATCCGCTGGTTTATTTTCAAAATCTCAAAAAATGTTTTGGCGAATCTGCCAAGTTTATGTTGGCCTATTTGGATTGTCCAGCCTATCTCGCTTATCTTGACGAGAACATTCAGTCTTTTGAAGCCAAGATTCAGGCCTTAAAAGAAGGCCCTCAGAAAAAACGTACCAAGGGTCAAATAGCAGATGCGGAGGATCAGCTGAGAAGCTACTATAAGCGCTTAGAACAATTCAAGTCTTACCAAATCAAGACTGACAAATTACCGCTTTCAGCTTATCTTTTCATGGATTATGGTCCGGAAATTGTCAGCTTTTACGGAGGTAATGACGAAGCCTACCTTAATTTCGGTGGAGCGGTTTTGCTTCATTGGGAGATGTTAAAATATGCTAAAAGCAAGGCTAAAAAACGCTTTAACTTTTACGGGACCATTGAAACTGAAGCAGCTAGTTCTGGCAAAGGAAACTTTAATTTTAAGCGTCAATTTGGTGGACAACTAGAGACGCTTGTTGGCTCATTTGATAAGACCCTCAATCCTTTCTACGATATTTTTAAGAAGACACTTGGTAAAGACTAGTGTTGCGAAAGCAAAAAAGCCAACTGAGATGAAAATCGTCATCCCAATTGGCTTTTTAAGTTATTGTTTACAAATATTTCTTAGCGACTTCAATATCACCAGCATAATCAGTGCGTTTACCATTCACAATTTGAAAGGCATCAGCTCCCTTACCTGCGATAACAAGGGCATCTTTTGAGCCTGTAGTTTCAGACATGGCAGTTTTGATGGCCTCCTCACGATTAACAATGATACGAACCTTACGATTGATATGACTAGCAATCTCTTGGCAGATGGTAAGGGGGTCTTCCTTGTTAGGGTCATCAGCAGACAAGATGACATCTACCTCGGGGTAAGTGTTGAGGACATGACCAAAGTCTTTACGACGGCTTTCCCCCTTATTTCCAGGAGCTCCTAGTATCAAAGCAATCTTACCTTTTTGGTGGTCAGTTACGACTTGCAAGAGCTTGTCTAGACTGTCACCATTGTGAGCATAGTCGACAAATACCTTAGCACCATTTGCCTGAGTGAGAATTTCCATACGGCCTGGAACTGAGGTTTGAGCTATCCCTTTTTTAATGTCTTCAAGACTGGCTCCAAGACGTAAGCAAGCTAGACCAGCAGCCATAGCATTGTCCTGATTAAAGTCACCTATGAGTTGGATATCGTAATCACCAGCTAGTTTACCTTTTGCTTTAAAGCTAAATCCTGAGCTATGGTGAACGGTATTTTCAGAGTCCTTACCATAGAAGTCGTGGTCTTTATCAGCGACTTCCTCCGCAACAAAATCGAAGTGCTCCATACCACTATTGACGATGACTGCTCGACTATTTTCCAAGAGCAGACGCTTGTGGTAGAAGTAGTCTTCAAAGGTTGGGTGTTCAATAGGACCGATGTGGTCTGGACTGATGTTAAGAAAGACGCCTACATCAAAGGTTAACCCATAGACACGTTTGGTTAGATAGGCCTGACTTGAAACCTCCATAATCAGATGGGTCATGCCATTATCAACAGCTTCGGACATCATACGGAAAAGGTTCAAACTCTCAGGTGTTGTTAATTCAGACTTGAAGAAGGTTTTTCCGTCTAGTGTCGTGTTCATGGTTGAAAGCATGGCAGGTTTATGACTTTGCTTAAGAATGTTATAGGCAAAGTAGGCCGCTGTTGTTTTCCCTTTTGTCCCAGTAAAAGCAAGCAGTTTCAGCTTGTCTTGAGGGTATTGGTAGAAGGCCTGAGCAACGAGGCTCATGGCCTGCTTGATATCTGAGACGATAATAGCAGGGATTCCCACTTGGTAATCTTTTTCAGATACGTAGAAACTCAAACCAGTTTTGACAGCATTTTCTAAAAATTCCCGCTTGAAGGCAGCTCCCTTGGCAAAGAAGAGGGAAGATGGTGTGACATCACGACTGTCGTAAGAAAGATGATCAAAAGTCACCCCAGTCCATGAATAGTAGTAGTTGTCTTGGTCGATAATATCTCTAAAATTACGGTCCTTTTTAAGAACCTCTAGAACTTGTTCAATAGTAATCATAGTTCCTATTTTAGCCTTAATGTTCTTGTTTTACAAGTCACAGCCAAAAGTTTATAATAAACTAGATTATATTTTATTCTCTAGAAAGAAAGTTATGACTGAAACTAAAACTGACACACAGCAGCAGCAGATGCTAAGAGGGACGGCATGGATGACAGCATCCAATATTATCAGTCGTCTCTTAGGGGCACTCTACATTATTCCTTGGTATGCTTGGATGGGCAAACAAGGCGACCAAGCCAATGCCCTCTTTGGTCAGGGGTATAATATTTATGCCCTTTTCCTTTTGATTTCGACAGCAGGGATTCCAGTCGCCATTGCCAAGCAGGTGTCTAAATACAATACTCTCGGCAAAATGGAAACGAGTTTCTTTCTACTCAAGCGTATCTTGTATTACATGGTCGGTCTGGGCGTCATTTTCGGATTTTTCATGTACTTTGCTTCGCCTTGGATGTCTTATCTTTCAGGGGGAGATGAAGACTTGGTTCGAGTGATGCGTAGTCTTTCTTGGGCGGTTGTTATTTTTCCATCTATGTCTGTTTTACGAGGCTTTTTCCAGGGCTTTAATAATATGAAGCCATACGCCCTGAGTCAGATTGCGGAGCAGATTATCCGTGTCATTTGGATGCTATTGGCAACTTTCTTCATTATGAGGATTGGGACAGGTGACTACGTGACAGCCGTTGTTCAGTCGACTTTTGCCGCTTTCATCGGTATGTTGGCTAGTTATGGGGTGCTTTTCTTCTACCTTTGGAAGGAAGGCAAGCTCAAGAGTCTTTTTGGTAAGCAGGCCGTTCATCCTGATGTCAATCCAACTGCAATTGTTATTGAAACCTTTAAGGAAGCTATTCCCTTCATTATTACTGGATCAGCGGTTCAACTTTTCCAGTTGATTGACCAATGGACCTTCATCCGTACTATGGAGAAGTTTACAAGCTATAGTAATAGTCAGCTTCAGGTTCTCTATGCTTATTTGTCTTCAAACCCAAGTAAGATTACTATGATTTTGATTGCCGTTGCTATTTCTATCGCTGGGGTTGGGATTCCACTCTTAACGGAAAATATGGTTAAAAAGGACCTTCGAGGAGCGGCCAAACTCATTATTAATAATCTTCAGTTACTCTTGCTCTTTATTGTACCTGCTATTGCAGGATCAGTGATTTTGGCCAAACCACTCTACACAGTCTTTTATGGAGCACCAGACAGTCAGGCCCATTTGCTTTTTGCTGCTAGTTTGATTCAAGTGATTTTTCTGGCCTTATATAGTGTTTTAGCACCAATGCTACAGGCCATCTTTGAGACCCGTAAAGCTATTAATTATTTTGTGATTGGGGTGTTGGTAAAGGCAATTCTACAGCTACCGTTGATTATTTTCTTAGGAGCCCTCGGTCCGGTTATTTCAACAGCTGTCGGCTTAGGTGTTCCCATTGCTCTCATGTATAAGCGCCTTCACACAGTTACGCATTTTAGTCGTAAGACCATCTTTAGAAAAGCTTTGCTTATTTGTATTCTTACAGTACTCATGGCTATTCCAGTTGCGGTCTTCTACGGGTTGTTCCAATTTATCCTATCACCAACAAGCCGTATGGGAAGTGTTATTCATCTAGTATTAGGAGGAGGCCTGGGTATTCTGGTTTATGGCGTTCTTGCTCTTGTAACTCGTATGGCTGACCAATTGCTTGGTGCTCGAGCAGCTAGATTACGAGCTAAATTACATATTAAATAGTATTTGAAACCAAGTCTTGTAGCTTGGTTTTTTTCTTTCAACATTTTCTGAAAAAGGAGTATAATGAGGGCGTAAATATGAAATCGCTTTTATGATTTAGAATCGAGGAAAGGATTATGGGTAGTTCTAGACAGAAAGATACTAAATTAGGAACCTGTGCCCCTGATCAGATTTATCAGGTGTTGCAAACAAGCCCTCAAGGGTTAAGCTCACAAGAAGTAAAAAAGAGACAGGCAACTTATGGTCCTAACCAGTTGAAAGAAAGTAAGAAAGAACCTATTTGGTTGACCTTTTTCAGGCATTTTACCAGTCTCATGGCCCTCTTATTGTGGGTCGGCGGCTTTATTGCTGTGATTTCTCATAGCTTGGAGTTGGGGATTGCGATTTGGTTGGTCAATATTATCAATGGTCTTTTTAGTTTTATTCAGGAATATAGGGCAAGTCAAGCCACGGCAGCACTGAATAAGCTTCTTCCATCCTACACCCGAGTTCTTCGTGATGGAAAGGAAGATAAAATCCTTGCACAGAACTTGGTGCCAGGTGACTTGGTTTTCATTGAAGAAGGGGACCGTATTTCTGCAGACGGACGCTTGGTTGCTGTGACAGATTTGCAGGTAAATCAGTCTGCCCTCACTGGTGAGTCTAATCCCATTTATAAATCAGACCAAGCAGATTTAGCTCCTGATAAGACTGATTTGGAATATGACAATATGGTATTTGCAGGGACCACAGTTTCCTCTGGTTCTGGGTATTTTATAGTATCTGCTATTGGTATGGAAACTGAGTTCGGCCAAATTGCAGACTTGACGCAAAACCTAGCTCAGGAAAAAAGTCCACTGCAAAAGGAACTAGACCATTTGACCAAACAGATTTCGGTCATCGCAGTATCTGTAGGTCTCTTCTTTATGCTTGCAGCAACACTATTTGTCCACCAACCTTTGTCTCAAGCCTTCATCTTTGCCTTGGGTATGATTGTTGCCTTTATCCCTGAGGGTCTACTTCCTACAGTTACTCTATCTCTAGCTATGGCTGTACAGCGCATGGCTAAAGAACATGCTTTAGTGAAGAAATTGTCTTCTGTTGAGACACTCGGAGCAACCTCTGTAATTTGCTCAGATAAAACAGGGACTCTGACTCAAAATGCCATGACAGTTAATCACTTATGGACCTTGTCAGGTAATTATGAGGTAACTGGGCTAGGTTACGCACCAGAAGGACACATTGAGCAGGATGGTCACCCTGTTTCTCTTAAAGAAAATGACCTCCTGAATCGTCTGGTCCGCTTTTCTCATTTGGCTAGTAATGCTCAAGTGGTGGCACCAAGCGCTGAAAATCCCAATTATACTGTCTTAGGAGACCCGACTGAAGCTTGTCTTAATGTTCTTGCAGAAAAAGCAGGCCTTGATTTAAATGACAACCACACCTGGGCACCTCGTATTAAAGAAATTCCCTTTGATTCTGACCGTAAACGGATGACAACGGTACATAGCCTCGAAAAGAGTCTGGATGGCAGTCATCATATTTCCATCACTAAGGGTGCGCCTAAAGAAGTGATGGAACTTTGCTCAGACTATTATGATGGTCAAGGAGCAATCAAATCTATGACCATTACAGAACGTCAAGCTATTCTTGCTGCTAACGACCAATTTGCTCGTGACGGCTTGCGTGTTTTAGCTGTCGCTTATCGTCCTTTGGAAAGCGAACATATCAAAGAAGACAAGTGGGATATGCGGACCCTCGAAGAAGATATGGTCTTTGTGGGACTCGTTGCCATGAGTGATCCCCCACGTCAAGGTGTCCGTGAAGCCATTGAGCAATGTCACCGTGCCAGTATTCGCATTATCATGGTGACAGGTGACTATGGCTTGACGGCTCTTAGTATTGCCAAGAAGATTGGAATTGTAAAAGGTGACAATGCCCGTGTTGTTTCAGGGCTTGAATTGGCAGATATGACCGACCAAGAGCTCAAAGAAGCTCTTAAAGGCGAGATTGTTTTTGCTCGTGTAGCTCCCGAACAAAAATACCGTGTGGTCAATGCACTTCAGGAACTGGGTGAAGTTGTTGCTGTTACTGGTGATGGCGTTAATGATGCCCCTGCTCTTAAAAAGGCTGATATCGGTGTAGCTATGGGGGTATCGGGAACTGACGTAGCCAAGGAATCTGCCGATATGATTTTAACGGATGACCACTTTGCTTCTATTGTCCATGCTGTTGAAGAAGGACGTGCCGTTTATCGAAATATTCAAAAATTCTTGACCTATATTTTTAATTCCAATACTCCAGAAGCTGTTCCCTCTGCTTTCTTCTTGTTCTCCTTGGGGCGCATACCTCTTCCCTTAACAGTTATGCAAATCCTAGCCATTGACCTTGGAACGGATATGATGCCAGCTTTGGGACTAGGGGTTGAGCCACCTGAAGAAGGCGTTATGGACAGACCACCAAGACGCCTATCAGATCGTTTGTTAAACCGACGATTACTATTAAAAGCCTTTGCTTGGTATGGTATGATTGAGTCTGTCTTGGCTATGGGGGCCTTCTTCCTTAATTATTGGGTTAATCAAGGGCACCTAAATCATCTAGCTAATTCAGGACCTCTTTACCGAGAGGCAACAACCATGACCTTGGGAGCCATCATCTTCACACAGATTGGTATGGCTATGAATAGTCGAAAGGGTAGAGGATCTATTTTCCAAATCAAACCATTTGCAAATAAGATTATTAGTCTGGGAATTGTCTTAGAAATCATTCTCTTTATTGTACTGTCCTATGTGCCTCTTTTCCATACTCTCTTTAATACAGCTCCGATTGGTCTTGATGACTGGCTTTATTTACTCCTCTGTCCATTTATCATTATGGCTCTAGAGGAAATAAGGCACCGACTATTTGATTAAAAGTAAGCCGACGGCTTACTTTTTAGTTATTACTAATACATATAGAGTATGCCTAAAAGGTTATAGGTATTAACTATAGCTAACTATCAAGAATCCGTATGATGGACTTGCCATTATTTTTCAGAAAATAGTGATAAAATAGAGGACATAGATATGGAGTATATCCACTTTACCAAGTAGAAAGGACAAATTATGACACAAGAATATCAATTAGAGACTATTCTGGCACATGCTGGAATCAATTCGGATGAAGCAACAGGAGCCTTGGCTTCCCCTATTCATTTTTCAACAACATACCAACACCCAGAGTTTGGACATTCTACTGGTTTTGACTATACACGAACGAAGAACCCAACCCGTGCAACGGTGGAAAAAACATTAGCTGCTATTGAAAAGGCAGACTATGCTATTGCGACAAGTTCAGGAATGAGTGCTATTGTTTTGGCCTTTGAAATTTTTCCTGTAGGTAGCAAGGTTGTCGCTGCGCGTGACCTTTATGGAGGTTCTTTCCGTTGGTTCAACGACAAAGAAAAAGAAGGACGTTTCTTCTTCGAATACACTAACACAGAAGATGAAATGATTGCGGCTATCAACGAAGACACTGATATTGTCTATATTGAAACACCGACAAACCCACTTATGATTGAGTTTGATATTGAGAAAGTAGCTAAGATTGCCCATGAAAAGGGTGCGGTGGTTATTGTTGATAATACTTTCTATAGCCCAATCTACCAAACCCCAATCCCACTAGGTGCTGATATCGTTGTTCATTCGGCGACTAAGTATCTAGCAGGGCATAATGATGTCTTGGCAGGTGTTGTTATTACTAGTAACCAGGAATTTTATGATAAGCTCAGTTACAACCTTAATACGACCGGTCCCAACTTGTCCCCATTTGATAGCTATATGCTCATGCGTGGACTTAAGACCTTAAAACTTCGTATGGAGGCTTCGACGGTTAATGCTCAAGCAGTTGTGGCTTTCTTGGAAAAATCATCTGCTGTTAAAGAAGTTCTCTACCCAGGTAAGGGTGGGATGATTTCCTTCAAAGTGGCTAACCAAGATAAGATTCCAACTATTATCAATGCTCTTAAGGTCTTCACTTTTGCAGAGAGTCTTGGTGGTGTTGAAAGTTTGATTACTTACCCAACAACACAAACTCATGCAGATATTCCAAGTGATGTTCGTGCTTCGTATGGATTAACGGATGACTTGCTTCGTCTTTCAATTGGTATTGAAGCAGCAGAGGATTTGATTGCTGACTTGGAAAATGCCCTTAGCCTTTAAGGAGTTGCTTATGACACGTTATGATTTTACAACACAACCAAATCGCTTAAACCAAAACACTATGAAGTGGCACGAAGCTGAAAGTAATCCAGAGTTACTTGAGCTTTGGGTTGCGGATATGGATTTCTTGCCTGTTCCAGAAATCAGGGATGCAGTCATCAACTATGCTGAGACGCATATCTTTGGTTACCCTTATCCAAGTGATGAGCTCTACCAATCCATCATTGATTGGGAAAAAAATCAACATGGCTACTCAGTTGATAAGGAGAGTATTGTTCTTATCGAGGGTGTTGTTCCAGCTATTTCAACAGCCATTCAAGCCTTTACGAAAGAAGGAGATGCTGTTCTCATCAATACGCCAGTTTATCCACCTTTTGCTCGCTCTGTTCGCTTAAACAATCGTCAGTTAATTGAAAATAGTCTTATTAAGGCAAATGGCCATTTCGAGATTGATTTTGAACAATTAGAGCGTGATATCGTAGACAATAATGTAAAACTCTATGTCTTCTGTAGTCCACATAATCCAGGTGGTCGTGTCTGGACTAAGGAAGAATTGGCCAAAGTGGCAGAACTTTGCCAGAAACATGGTGTCCTTTTAGTATCTGATGAAATCCACCAAGACTTGGCCTTGTATGGAAATAAGCATGTTTCTATGAATACTATTTCCGAAGCTTTCAAGGATTTTACTTTGGTCCTTAGTTCAGCGACAAAAACCTTTAATATTGCTGGGACTAAAAATAGTTTTACCATTATTGAAAATGAAGACTTGCGTAAGGCTTTTAAACAAAAACAATTGGCTAATAACCAACACGAAATTCCAACCATTGGTTTGATAACGACTCAGGCTGCCTTGACCTACGGTCAAGCTTGGTTAGAAGAATTGAAGACTGTCATTGAAACAAATATTAATCTTTTGACTAAAGAACTTAGTGAAAAGACCAATATTAAAGTCATGAAACCTGAGGGTACTTACCTAGTTTGGCTTGATTTCTCAGCTTATGAACAAGATCATAATGAACTTGGACGCTTACTTAAAGAAGAAGCCAAGGTGGTCCTAAATGATGGCATTACTTTTGGTTCTGAAGGGGAAAAACATTTCCGTTTCAACGTTGCGACCCCAACAACAGTTGTTGCTGAGGGTGTAAAACGTCTGGTTTCTGTCTTTGACAAATAAGAGAAGGTGATGCTAGGCTTCTGCATCACTTTTTCTTGTCTATACATAGAGTAAGACTTGATTGTGAAACTAAAAATATAAGAGTGACGCAAGTTCCAACTCATTAAAGGTAGTGATGTTCTTAATTTTCTCTTTTTCAGGTAACAATATGGAAAAATAGATTAGAAAAATATAAATAATATTAAATTTAACTATTTTAAATCTCATCGTCTATATAAGCTGATAAAATTGCTTGTTTTAGGCATTAATACTTTGATACATGATAACATATTACAAAAAATGCGATAGTGTCATTAAAAAAAGATTGGAATATAAATTAAAAAATGATAGAATGGAGAGTATGGAAGACCAAGAGGAGAGTTTTAATGGACAATACAGCTAAATCACATTCAAAGGCAATAGCTCCAAAGCAATCCGAGTGCAAGAAGATGCGTTACAGTATTCGTAAGGTGGCAACTGTAGGGGCAACATCAGCACTTGTCGGAACTTTGGCATTTCTGGGAGCAAGCCATGTAAAGGCTGACCAAGTTACTGAAACAGCATCATCTGTAGCTACGACAACAACAGAAAAAAGCACAGTATCCATAGCATTAGCAAGTGAAACAGAAACAAGTACAGCAACATCAGAAGTGGTTGACGCTTCAGCTACACACTCAGAAGTAGAAACAACAGTGACTGCGACACAGTCAAGTAAAACAAGTTCACCGATAACTGAAGATAAGACGTCTAGCACCGCAGTATCATCTTCACCGGCAACAACATCACCGGTTACAACAGAAACTACAGCTTCTACCCCAGAGACTTCAATAGCAGCACCAACTTCGCCAGCAAGTTCAGAATCAGCGGCTACCCACACAGAACTTACACTTAAACTTGCTAAAAATAGTGCTGCCAATGCAAATCTTAATAAACTCAACGGTCGTATCAAGTCTATTGTCGAAGATGCCTTGACTTCAGACCAAATTGTTGCCTTAACTGAAGAAGAAATTAAAGCTCTCAACAAAGTTGATTTTAGTGACAACACAATCAAGGGTACGGGTACTAGCTTGACTTACCGTAACTTGAAAGATATCGTCGCTAGTTTCTTAAAGCAAGATAGCAAGTTGGCAGTTCCTTACTTTAAGGCGGATACAATCATCAATATGCCTGCCTTCAATACTGTCGACGCCCAAACCATGGAAAAAGAAGAAATCGATGTTTGGGATTCTTGGCCAGTCCAAGACGCTGAATCGGGAGTTGTAAGCAATTGGAACGGTTATCAATTGGTCATTGCAATGGCTGGCGCACCAAAGAAAAACTCGAATCATATCTATTTGCTCTATAGTAAATATGGAGATAATGATTTTACTCATTGGAAAAATGCAGGTCCAATCTTTGGTTATCATGCTCTTGAGGATGACCAACAATGGTCAGGTTCAGCGACCGTTAACTCTGATGGTAGCATCCAGCTCTTCTATACTATGAATGATACCAGTGCTGGTAAACTGAACTGGCAACAATTGGCTAGTGCAACACTTAACTTGGCTGTTGAAAACGATGACGTTGTTCTCAAATCAGTGGAAAATGATCATATTCTTTTTGATGGAGACAATTATCATTACCAAAGCTATCCAAAATTCATGGATACTTTTAATGATGACCATAACCATGACGGTATTCCCGATCGTACAGATAACTACTGTCTTCGTGATCCACATATCATTGAAGACAAAGGAAGCCGTTACCTTATTTTCGAATCAAATACGGGTGACGAAAATTACCAAGGCGAAAAACAAGTCTATGCCTGGTCAAACTATGGAGGAGATGATGCCTTCAACCTTAAGTCATTCCTTAATATCATCAATAATAAACACCTTTATGACCTTGCATCATGGGCCAATGGTTCTATCGGTATCCTGAAACTCGATGATAATGAGAAAAATCCATCTGTCGCCGAACTCTACACTCCTCTTGTTACCAGTCATATGGTTACTGATGAAGTAGAGCGTCCAAGTGTTGTTAAGATGGGTAACAAATATTACCTTTTCGCTGCCTCACGTATCAGTAAATCTACGGATGCTGAAGGTACTGTAGCGGTTCGTGGAGCTGTTGGTGATGATGTTGTTATGTTAGGCTTCGTTTCAGATAGCCTTCGAGGCAAATACCGTCCACTCAATGGTTCAGGTGTGGTTTTGACAGCTTCTGTACCAGCTGACTGGCGTACGTCTACCTATTCTTATTATGCTGTTCCTGTTGAAGGCTCATCGGATACCCTTTTGGTTACTTCTTATATGACGAATCGTGGTGGTGTTGCTGGTGCTGAGAATAAATCAACATGGGCACCAAGCTTCCTCATCAAGATGAATGCAGATGATACTACAGAAGTTCTCCCTAAGATGACTAACCAAGGAGATTGGATTTGGGACCAGTCAAGTGAAAGTTTGGTACACGTTGGTGATCAAAACACTGCTAAATTACCGAACGAAGACTTTAAAGTAGATTATCATGTGGTGTCAAGTTATGGTCTTAAACCACATACTTTCCCTGCAGTTGCAGTTTCAACAGGTGTCTCTGAGGCTCATGATGTCTTGACTGTTACCGTTAAAGATAGCGAAAGTAATAATACTGGCAAGTCAGAAGGGTCAGTAAGTCCAACAGATGGTAACCATTCTGCTGATGATAAGACTAAACCGACCGATGGTAATCAATCGTCAGTTGATAATGTAGACAAGCCAACAAGTCCAACGAATCCAGATTCTCCAATTCGTAGACCATTCCCATATTTTGCAGATCGTTCTGCTAATGATGGGGAATTTTATGAAGAAGATTATGAAGAGGTTCCGGAAAAGCCCTCAACAGGGGATACTACAAGTAGCAGACATACCGTCGCACAAGCTACAGATATTGTGACACCATTACCAGAAGCTATTTCATCAAGTGAACCAGCTGTTCCAGCGACTGTTGCTAAAGGAGGGATTAGTACTGAAGCGGAGTCTTCTAAAGTAACTAAGTCCTACGAGTCAAGTAAGGTTGAGGTAGCAACTAAGTCAGATGAAGTCGTTAAGTCTGAAAAGACAGATACAGATAAAGATAATAAGACTAAAGTTGCTGCTAAACTTGCCATTACACCTAAGACACCTAGTGTCTCTGAAGGATCAAATGCCAATATACTGACAATTTTAGCAACGATCTTTGCAGCGATTGCGAGTCTATCTCTTTTTGGTTATGGATTGGTTACGGGTAAAATTCAGTTGCCTAAAAAATAAGCATTAACCCCTTTTCAAAACGTTTGCTAGTAAAGCAAGCGTTTTTGCCATGTTTTTGATATAATGGAGTGAATATATAGCAAAGGAAGAAACTATTATGGGTAAATTTCAAGTTATTTCACATCCATTGATTCAACATAAACTCTCAATCCTACGTCGTGAGGATACCTCTACTAAGGATTTTCGTGAGTTAGTTAACGAAATCGCTATGCTTATGGGCTACGAAGTATCACGTGACCTTCCTCTTGAAGAAGTTGAAATTCAAACGCCAATCACAAAAACAGCTCAAAAACAACTATCTGGTAAGAAATTGGCCATTGTTCCAATCCTTCGTGCAGGTATCGGTATGGTAGATGGTCTCCTAAGCCTTGTGCCTGCTGCTAAAGTTGGTCATATTGGTATGTACCGTGATGAAGAAACTCTGGAGCCAGTTGAGTACTTGGTTAAATTACCAGAAGATATTGATCAACGTCAGATTTTTGTAGTCGATCCAATGCTTGCGACTGGTGGTTCAGCTATCTTGGCAGTGAATTCACTTAAAAAGCGTGGCGCTGCTAATATCAAGTTTGTTTGTTTGGTTGCAGCACCAGAAGGTGTTAAAAAATTGCAAGAGGCACATCCAGATATTGATATCTACACAGCGTCATTGGATGAAAAACTTAATGAACATGGCTATATTGTTCCAGGCCTCGGAGATGCAGGCGACCGTTTATTTGGTACCAAATAGGTTCAAAAAGGGAGTTTTCCCTTTTTGTTTTGCTTATATTGTGCAGAAAATAATCTCTTAGAAAATTTGAAGTAGTGGAAATCTCTTTTGAATTAGCACTCTATGAAAAAGAGTGCCAATAAAAATGTTTTTTATTTGACCTAATTTGACTAAAATCATATAATAACATCAAGACATTATTAAAAGGAGGATTCGTATGATTCCTGTAGTTATTGAACAAACATCACGTGGTGAGCGTTCTTATGACATTTACTCACGTTTGCTCAAGGATCGTATCATCATGTTAACAGGTCCTGTTGAAGATAATATGGCAAACTCAATTATCGCCCAACTCTTGTTCTTGGATGCTCAAGACAATACGAAAGATATTTATCTTTATGTTAATACGCCTGGTGGATCAGTTTCAGCAGGTCTTGCCATTGTTGATACCATGAATTTCATCAAGTCCGATGTTCAAACCATCGTTATGGGGATGGCAGCATCAATGGGTACTATTATCGCTTCAAGTGGTACTAAAGGGAAACGTTTTATGTTGCCAAATGCAGAATACATGATTCACCAACCAATGGGTGGTACTGGTGGCGGTACGCAACAAACGGACATGGCTATCGCAGCAGAACACTTGCTCAAGACGCGTAATAACTTGGAGCAAATCTTGGCTGATAATTCCGGCCAATCCATTGAAAAGGTTCATATTGATGCCGAACGTGATAATTGGATGAGTGCTCAAGAAACGCTCGAATATGGTTTTATCGACGAAATTATGGCTAACAACCAATTAAAATAAGCTTAGCTTATCTTAGATAAGAGTCGGATGTTAATCGGTCTAATAAGGGCCGATTCATCTGACTTTTTGTGTTATAATAGGAAACATGTTAATAATCAATGAGGAGCTGCTTGCTATTGATCAAGCCATAGATAGTCTTGTTTTGCACTTTTTAGGATTGCCAGAGGTAGAAGTTTATCGCTTAAAACGTCAGAAATTTGAAGGAGATAGAACACTCCAGCAACAACTTCTGGAATTTCAGGAATTAAGGGAAAGCTATGAAGAAGCCCAAAAATATGAAGACTATAGATCAGACGTTCGTGACTTAAAGCGACAAGTCCTGAGAATGAAGCGCCAAATTGATTTAAATGAAGTCGTTATAGCTTATCGACAGGCTGAGCTTGATTTGCAGGAGATTATGGCTTCACTTGGTCAGGACATTGCGCAAGCTGTATCAGACCAAATTTTCATTGATACTGGGCTACCTCTTGCCCCCCACAAGCCCCATCATAAAAAAGGTGCCACTAACATAAAGGAGAAAATGAGTAATGATTAAACGTCAGGGCATTATTGTCTATTTATACTATAATAGAGATTTACGTAAGATTGCCAAGTTTGGGGATGTTGTCTACCATTCTTATAAGATGCGTTATGTACACCTTTATGTAGATGAGGATAAGGTTGAGGATGTATTGGCAGAGCTAGAAGGAATGAAGGCGGTAAAAAAAGTTCTTCCTTCTTACTATTCAGACATTGATATGGACTTTGTAGGTAGTCTGGAACGCTATGACACCTCAGTTCCTGAACCATTTAAGAACTTTTCTCTTTAAGTAGGAGAAAAGTTTTTTTCTTTTGGTAAGAGCTATCCCTAAAGCAATGGAAACGATTGCTAGAAAGAGATTTTAAGTGTATGGTTGTTGACAATTGTCTGATAATTCTGTAAGCTATAAGGTGGACTTTTTTAAGAAAATATTAAGGAGAAATCTTATGTCTAAAAAGATCACACTTATTGTGTTAGCCTTTTTTGCATCCATTTTCTTGGTTGCTTGTGGTAAGTCACCAGACGTGACTGCTAAAGCCACTGGTACCAAGATTGGGGATACGATTAAGATCGGTGTCAACATGGAGTTGACAGGTCCTGTTGCGGCCTATGGTAAAGCCGAGCAAAATGGTATTAAGTTGGCTGTTGAAGAAATCAATAAAGCTGGCGGTGTCGATGGTAAAAAGCTAGAGCTCGTCACTAAAGATAATAAATCTGAAAATGCTGAAGCTTCAACATCTTCAACTAACTTGGCTATCCAGAATAATGTAAATGCTATCGTTGGTCCAGCAACATCTGGTGCAGTTGCTGCTGCCAGCCTTGTATCTCAAAAAACAGGGGTTCCTTTGATGACTCCATCTGGTACACAGGATGACCTTACGGTAGATGCTAAAGGAACGAAGAAATTCGTTTTCCGTACAACCTTTAAAGATAGTTACCAAGGTAAAGTTTTGGCAGCCTATTCTTTTAACAACTTGCATGCTAAGAAGGTTGTTCTTTACTACGATAATGCTTCTGATTACGCTAAAGGGATTGCGGATGAATTCAAGCATGAATACAAAGGCCAAATCGTTACTGAAGCAACTTTTGCTTCAGGTGATAAGGACTATCAATCAGCTTTGACTAAATTCAAAGATCTTGATTATGATGCTATTGTAATGCCTGGTTATTATACTGAAACAGGTATTATCACTAAACAAGCACGTGACCTTGGTATTGATAAACCAATCCTAGGACCTGACGGATTTAGTGATGCGAAATTTACAGAGCTTGCAGGTAAAAAGAATGCCTCAAACGTTTACTACGTATCAGGATATTCAACAAAAGTTTCTCTTTCTGATAAAGCATCAGGCTTCATCGAAGCATATAAGAAAACTTACAAGACTGAACCAAATATGTTTGCTGCTTTAGCCTACGACTCTGTTTATATGGTTGCAGAAGCCTCTAAGGGTGCGAAAACATCAGTTGATATTACCAATAATCTTGCAAAAATGAAAAACTTTGTTGGGGTTACCGGTAAAATGACAATTGACAAGGAGCATAACCCGATTAAAGCAGCTCTTATGGTTAAAAGAGATAATGGTGAAGAAGTTTCAGCAGAAGCTGTTGAAATTGAAAAATAAGCTCTTATCTTTACTGAAAATGAACTAGAAAGTTTGGTTATATATGTTTTTTGAACAACTTCCCCAACAACTAGTCAATGGTATCATCTTGGGTAGTATCTATGCCCTACTTGCCCTTGGTTATACTATGGTTTATGGGATTATCAAATTGATTAACTTTGCCCATGGAGACATCTACATGATGGGTGCCTTCGTTGGTTACTATGCGATTAACAGCCTGAAGATGAACTTCTGGATTGCCCTTGTGTTCTCCATGATTGTATGTGCCATTTTAGGGGTTGTTATCGAGTTCTTGGCTTATCGCCCACTCCGTAATTCTACACGTATTTCTGCCTTGATTACGGCCATTGGTGTGTCATTCTTCCTTGAATACATCATGGTTTACTTCGTCGGAGCAGACACACGTTCATTCCCACAATCAATTAAAATGCAAACGTATCATCTCGGATCAATCTCTGTGACAAATGTGCAATTGCTGATTTTGGCGGTTGCCCTTGTTCTCATGGTTGCTCTGCAATTGATTGTTAAGAAAACTAAAATGGGTAAAGCCATGCGTGCGGTATCTGTAGATAGCGATGCAGCTGAATTGATGGGTATTAATGTTAACAATACTATCAGCTTTACATTTGCTCTTGGCTCTTCACTTGCGGGTGCTGCCGGTGTCCTTATTGGACTTTACTACAACTCAATTGAACCTCTTATGGGTATGACACCAGGTATTAAAGCCTTTGTTGCCGCTGTTCTTGGTGGTATTGGTATTATCCCGGGTGCAGCCCTTGGTGGATTTGTTATCGGTATTTTGGAGACTCTATCAACTGCAATTGGTTTGTCAAGTTACCGTGATGCCATTGTTTATGGTGTCTTGATTGTTATCCTTTTGGTTCGTCCAGCGGGTATCCTCGGTAAAAATGTGAAAGAGAAGGTGTAAGACATGAAGAAAAATCTAAAAGTAAACCTTATTTGGTTTGGTCTTATCATTGGGCTCTTCCTTATCTTGAAAGGCCTTGAACTTTCAGGTATCATGAACCTTTACTACATCCAAATCTTAATGGGAATTGGTATTTCAATTCTTATGGGACTTGGTACTAACTTGGTCCTTGGTTTCTCAGGACAATTTACGCTTGGGCAAGCCGGTTTCATGGCAATTGGTGCTTACTCATCTGCCATCATCACTGGCATGATGCCAACTTATGATGGTTTCTACCTCTCAATGGTTGTTGGTGTCATCATTGCAGCTGTGGTTGCTCTTATCTTTGGTCTACCTACTCTTCGTTTGAAGGGAGATTACCTTGCCATTGCCACTCTTGGTATGGCGGAAATTATCCGTATCATTATCGTAAATGGTGGTGAATTGACCAATGGTGCTGCTGGTTTGACAGGAATTCTTCCTTACACAAGCTGGCCTGTCATCTATTTCTTTGTAGTTATCATCACAATTTTAGTGCTTAACTTCTTGCGTTCAGCGACTGGTCGTCAAGCTATTACACTTCGTGAAGATGAAATTGCTGCAGAGTCAATGGGTGTTAATGTCACAAAAATGAAGGTACTTATCTTTGTTATCGGTGCCATGATTTCAGCGATTGCTGGTTCACTTTATGTCAGCTACATCGGTACTGTCGTGCCAAAAGATTTCACCATTATGAAATCAATTGATTACCTTATCATTGCCGTTCTTGGTGGTCTCGGATCAATTACAGGTACTGTCATTGCTGCTATTGTTCTTGGTATTATTAACATGTTCCTTCAAAACGTTTCAAACCTCCGTATGATTATTTACGCATTGGCTTTGATTCTTGTCATGCTTTTCCGTCCAAGTGGACTTCTTGGAACGAAAGAACTCTATCTCTCAAAATTCTTCAATAAATCTAAGGAGGGCAAATAAAAATGGCACTTCTTGAAGTTAAAAATTTGACTAAAAACTTTGGTGGTTTAACTGCCGTCGGTGATGTTTCAATGGAACTCAACGAAGGTGAGTTGGTCGGACTTATCGGACCAAACGGTGCTGGTAAGACAACCTTGTTCAACTTGTTGACAGGTGTTTATGAACCAAGTGAAGGAACAGTTACCCTCGATGGTACAGTTCTAAATGGGAAGGCACCTTATAAGATTGCTTCTCTTGGTTTGTCACGTACCTTCCAAAATATCCGCCTTTTCAAAGATATGACGGTACTTGAAAATGTTCTTGTTGGTTTATCAAATAAACAACCTTCAAACTTCTTCGCATCACTTTTGCGTTTGCCTAAGTACTATTCAGGTGAAGAAGAGTTGAAAGAAAAAGCTATGAAATTATTGGCTATCTTCAACTTGGATGATGAAGCAGAAACACTTGCGAAGAACTTGGCATATGGGCAACAACGTCACTTGGAAATTGTACGTGCATTAGCAACAGAACCTAAAATTCTTTTCCTTGATGAACCAGCTGCTGGTATGAACCCACAGGAAACAGCTGAATTGACTGCTCATATTCGTCAAATTCAAAAAGATTTTGGTATTACAATTATCTTGATTGAGCACGATATGAGTCTGGTTATGGATGTTACTGAGCGTATCTATGTTTTGGAATATGGACGCTTGATTGCAGAAGGAACACCTGATGAAATTAAGAATAACAAACGTGTTATTGAAGCTTACTTGGGAGGTGAAGCATAATGGCTATGTTAAAAGTTGAAAATCTCTCAATTAAATATGGATCAATCGAAGCTGTAAAAAATGTTAGCTTTGAGGTTAATGAAGGTGAAGTTGTAACACTTATCGGTGCTAATGGTGCCGGTAAGACATCTATTCTTCGTACCATTTCTGGTCTTGTTCGTCCAACTGCTGGAACCATTTCGTACCTTGGAAAAGATATTCACAAAACACCAGCTCGTAAGATTGTCGCAGAAGGACTAGCTCAGGTTCCAGAAGGACGTCATGTTTTTCCAGGATTAACCGTCTTGGAAAATCTTGAAATGGGAGCCTTCCTTCATACAAATAAAGAGGAGAATGCAGCTCTCTTGAAGAAAGTCTTCCAACGTTTCCCACGACTAGAAGAACGTAAAAATCAAGATGCAGCCACACTGTCTGGTGGTGAGCAACAAATGCTTGCAATGGGTCGTGCCCTTATGAGCCGTCCAAAACTCTTGCTTTTGGATGAACCTTCAATGGGACTTGCCCCAATCTTTATTCAAGAAATTTTCGACATTATCGAAGATATCAAGGCACAAGGAACTACCGTTCTTTTGATTGAACAAAATGCCAATAAGGCTTTGTCAATTGCGGATCGTGGTTATGTTCTTGAAACTGGTAAAGTCGTTCTTTCAGGTACTGGTAAAGAACTTCTTGCGTCAGACGAAGTTCGTAAAGCCTATCTTGGAGGATAAGAAAAAGCGCCCGAGGGCGTTTTTCTATAGTCTTATTGTGATTGTAATTTGCTAATTTTTCAGTAAAATAGTGCAATCGTTTACAATTAGTGTGGTATAATACAAGTAAGAAATTATTCGGAGGAAAATGAAAATGGCAGTAAAAGATTTTATGGCGAAACGTGTGGTCTATGTTTCACCACAAACAACTGTTGCAGCAGCTGCAGACATCATGCGTGAAAAAGGTTTGCGTCGCTTACCAGTAATTGAGAATGATAAGCTGGTTGGTCTTATCACAGAAGGGACAATGGCTGATGCCTCACCATCTAAAGCAACTAGCTTATCAATCTATGAGATGAACTATCTTCTTAATAAGACAAAGGTAGGAGACATTATGATTAAGAATGTCCTTACCGTTTCCAAATATGCTAGTCTTGAGGATGCTATCTATATCATGCTTCAAAATAAAGTTGGTGTTCTTCCAGTTGTGGACAACGACCAAATTTCTGGAATTATTACGGACAAGGATGTTTTTCGTGCCTTTTTGGAAATCTCTGGCTATGGTCAAGCCGGAATCCGTATTGGGCTTGAAGTCTTAGACACACCACGTGTCCTAGAAAAAATTGCCAACCTCATTTCTAGTGAAAATCTCAACATTGAGCGTACAATTGTTGCACCAAAAAATGATACTGTTCTTCGAGTTGAACTTCAAGTTGAAGGGGATGTGGAACCAGAACACCTTAAAAAAGTTTTTGTAGAAGCAGGGTTTACAGTTACCGAAATTGCTGAAACAGAAGCAAAAGAGTTAGACTAATAAGAAAAGGAAGTCAGGACTTAACGAATTCATCTCTGAGTCTCACTTCCATAGGTTAGTAGCTTAACGACCAGTTATTCTTCTATTTGAACGATTAGTTGCCGACTATAAGTTTTTGACAGTAAAAAAAGAAGCTGAACATTTAATGTTCTAGCTTCTTTTTTGTTAGTCTTGGAAATCATAAAGTGTTGTAGAAAGGTAACGTTCACCGTTATCAGGCAAGAGTGTCAATACTTTTTTACCTTCGCCGAGTTCAGCGGCAACTTTAAGAGCAGCAGCAATAGCAGCACCTGATGAGATACCAGCTAGGAAACCTTCCTTGCTACCCAATGTACGTGACGTTGCGATAGCTTCATCAGAAGGAATACGCACAACACTGTCATATGATTTTGTATCCAATGTGTCAGGAATAAATCCAGTTGAAATACCTTGGATTTTGTGTGGCCCTGGTTTGTCACCATTCAATACAGCAGATTCATCAGCTTCAATACCATAAACTTTGATATTTGGGTTAGCAGCTTTCAGAGTTTTAGAAACACCTGAAATAGTACCACCAGTACCGATACCAGCTACGAATGCATCCAAACCATCTGCTCCAAAGTCTTCAAGAATCTCTTGGCCAGTTGTATCAGCATGAACAGCTGGATTTGATGGGTTAGCAAATTGAAGTGGTACCCAACCATTACGTTCAGCAGCAACTTCCTTAGCTTTAGCGATTGCCCCCTTCATTCCTTCGCTACCAGGAGTCAAAACAAGTTCAGCTCCATAAGCTTGGATGATTTTACGGCGTTCAACACTCATTGTGTCAGGCATCACGATAACGACCTTGTAGCCTTTGGCAGCGCCAACCCAAGCTAGACCAATACCAGTATTACCTGAAGTTGGTTCAACGATAGTATCTCCAGGTTTAATCGTACCAGCTTTTTCAGCATCTTCAATCATACGAAGAGCAATACGGTCTTTAACTGAAGAACCAGGGTTAAATGCTTCAAGTTTAACATAAACATCTGCTGAACCCTCTGGAACAATAGAGTTAAGTTTAATAACTGGTGTTTTTCCAACAAGTTCGGTAATTGAGTTGTAAATTGTCATATTCAAAATCCTCTTAATCTTTGGTTGATGGTTTTAAGTATACGACGGTAGGCCTAACTTGTAAAATACATCTTCTTTATCACTGTGATAACGTTTAACTATCAAAGGGGAATTTCAACGATTTTTTTGCCAGACTTTTGATAACTTACTTTTCCTTGATAGAAGTCAGTAAGCTCTTGCCCAAGTCTTTCAATTTCAGACTCTTCAACAAACAAAGTTGTAGAAACATCAGATAAGAAAGTTGTATCAAATTCTTGTAGCCCTTCTTTTTCAAGAAAATTGGAGAAGACTTGGTATTGAGAGTAGTTTAACTCTATGGTTAGCCCAGTTAATTCCTTGACTTCAACTCGACCAATTTCTTCAATGGCATGAGCAACGCTACCAGAGTAAGCACGGATAAGGCCACCAGCTCCAAGCTTGATTCCACCAAAATAACGGGTTACCACTGCTACGACATTAGTTAGTTCTTGTTTTTCTAGGACAGTAAGCATGGGAACACCAGCCGTCCCAGAAGGTTCACCATCATCATTAGAACGCTTAATTTGCCCATCTTCTCCGACAATCATTGCTGAGCAAGAGTGATTGGCCTTGTGATGCTCTTTTTTGATTTGAGCGATATATTCTCTTCCCTCTTCTTCACTGCTTATGCGTTTCAAGTGACAAATAAAACGAGACTTTTTGATTTCTTCTTCAACGATTCCATCGTTGGCAATAGTTTTGTAATCCATAAAAAAATTTTATCATAAAAACGTGAATTCAAACATATTTTCGAATAGAAAGGTATGGTACCTAAAGAATATTATGGACGACTATTTACAGAAGATCAATTACCAACAGACTATTATTATGAGGCTTTAACATTAGAAAGTATGGTAAAAATCGATAATCAACTCAGGTGCAAAAGATGTTTTAGTCCAATAGAGGAAGAATGGCGTTTGCCAGATGGTAAGCATTACTGCAGAGCTTGTATAGTCTTTGGTAGAAACCAAGAAGGGAAGCAACTTTATTACTTTGCTTCAAAAGAAGCTGACATCAACTTTCCTGTTCTAGAGTGGTCGGGGGAATTAACTTCATATCAGGCTGAGGTCTCAGAGAAGCTTTTAAAAACATATCAAAAACAGAAAAATAGCCTCGTACATGCTGTGACCGGTGCTGGTAAGACCGAGATGATTTATAAAATCGTTGCCTATGTTCTTGAAACTAAAGGCCGAGTTGCTATTGCCAGTCCTCGGGTTGATGTTTGCCGAGAATTACATATACGTCTACAAAGAGACTTTACATGTAGTATTTCCTTACTTCATGCTGAAAGCGAGCCATACGACGGGAGTCCGCTTGTCATAGCCACCACACATCAATTGCTAAAATTTTATCAGAGTTTTGACTTAATTATCGTTGACGAAGTAGATGCCTTTCCCTTTGTAGGAAATGTCATGTTAAATCATGCTGTTAAGCAGGCAAAGAAAAAAAGCGGACAGCTTATTTACCTAACAGCAACTTCTACAGTATCTCTGGAAGAGCAAGTACAAGAAGGAATATTAGAAAAGCACCACCTTGCCAGACGCTTTCATGGTAACCCTTTAGTGATTCCTCAATTCTTTTGGCAAGGAAAATTACAACAATCTTTATCTAAGCAAAAACTTCCAAGACCTCTCCTTAGACAGCTCAAGAAACAAAGAAAATCAAAGTTTCCTTTATTAATCTTTTTCCCCAATATAGCAATGGGTGAGAGATTTACCAAAATTCTTCAAAACTATTTCCCAGAAGAAAAAATAGCATTTGTTTCCTCAAAAAGTGAAGAGCGTTCAGAAATGGTAAAAAAATTTAGAGAACAAGATCTGACTATTCTTGTGACGACTACTATTCTTGAGCGTGGGGTGACCTTTCCTAAAGTAGATGTCTTTGTGTGCATGGCAAATCACCACTTATTTACAAGTTCGAGTCTTATTCAGATTGGTGGTAGGGTAGGGCGTTCGCCCGAGAGACCTACAGGAAAACTCTATTTCTTTCATGAAGGCCTATCTAAAGCTATATTACAATGTCGACAAGAAATAAAAGCAATGAATAGAAAAGGAGGATTTGATGATGAGATGTTTAATGTGCAATGAAGGTATTGAAGTGATTCCCAGATTACGATATTTACTCACGTTTACAGAAAGTAAGGAATATTGCTGCACAGAATGTAAGAATCATTTTAAGAAACTCTCAAAAGTAAGGTGTCCAAATTGTTACAAAGAAATGCAAGGAAATGAATGTGTTGATTGTCGAATTTGGAAGAAAAAAGGTTACACTCCAAATCACATTGCTATCTTTCGCTATGAAGGGTTTATGAAAGAGTACTTTAGTCATTATAAATTTATGGGCGACTTTTACCTAAGAAAAATTTTTCAAGAAGATATTGCAGATGCACTGAACCCTTTATTAAAGAAAGGATACACATTGGTCCCAGTGCCACTCTCGAAAGAACGATTTGCAGAAAGAGGCTTCAACCAGGTTGAAGGATTGCTAGAGGGTCTCCCCTATCAAAACATTTTTGGGAAAAAGGATATTGAAAAGCAATCTTCTAAAACAAGGAAAGAACGTTTAAATCAAGAAAACCCATTTTTTATAAAACAAAACGTAGAGTTATCAAGAAAAATAGTTATAGTAGATGATATCTATACAACAGGTTCGACGATTTATAAATTGGTTCAATTATTGCAAAAAACACATGTTGAAGAAATTGTGACCTTTTCCCTAGCCAGATAATAAAAATCCTTGCAAATTTTCATGAAAAGGATATAATAAAAATAAAGAAAACGCTAACAAGCGAGAAAGAGGTCTTTTATGATTAAATATAGTATCCGTGGTGAAAACATCGAAGTAACGGAATCTCTTCGTGACTATGTTGAAAATAAACTTAGCAAAATTGAAAAATATTTCAACGAAGACCAAGAATTGAATGCACGTGTAAATCTTAAGATTTATCGTGGAAAAACTGCTAAAGTTGAAGTTACCATACCAACAGGATCTGTTATTTTACGTGCAGAAGATATTTCACAGGATATGTATGGTTCAATTGACTTGGTAGTTGATAAGATTGAAAGACAAATCCGTAAAAACAAAACAAAAATTGCTCGTAAACATCGTGAAAAAGTATCCACAGGTGAGGTTTTCTCAGTTGACTTTAACAAGGAAGAAGTTGAAGAAGCACCATCTATTGAAGTTGTGAGAACAAAAAACATTGAGTTGAAACCAATGGATGTTGAGGAAGCTATTCTTCAGATGGAATTGTTAAGCCATGACTTCTTTATCTATGCTGATAGCGAAGATCATACAACAAATGTACTTTACAAACGTGAAGATGGTAATTACGGCTTAATCGAAGCCAAATAGAATAATTAGGCGGGATATATGTATGTCCTGCTTATTTATTTTGGCAAAAAATCACAAATTGAAAAAGTAAAACATAAGTTAACTTAATAATAAGAAAGTTATTGACAAGGTAAGCAAGAGATGATAATATGAATAGGCTACATCGGAGGATGAAGCTGCGACACGAGGAAG
>CAKQDX010000007.1 GCA_934229725.1 uncultured Streptococcus sp. | reverse complement strand
AACAACATCTTGAAACATCATCGACGTTCTCCTTTATGACTTTTATTTTCGTACATTTTCTTATCAGCTATTGCAAAAAAATCAACGAAGTTTTTATGTGATTGATAAGAGTCCGTATAAGCACCTAAAGATGCTGTAATCCCCATATCTTTGAGAGTCATTTCTGCTTGAACAAGTTTTATTAAAAATTCAGCTTGATTTTCAGAAACTCCAGGGAGTAAAACCGCAAATTCATCTCCACCTAACCTTGCTATTACAGCACTTTCAGGCATTATCTTCGTTAAAATATCACCAAATTCAATTAGAATCTTATCTCCCGTAGCATGTCCAAAGGTATCATTTGCTTCCTTGAATTTATCCAAATCAGATATAATAACCGTAATTTGTTCTTCTTTACGTGTCAGACATTCCTCAAAAGCAAGCTCAATATATCGTCGATTATGAACCCGTGTTAAAACATCTTCGTATGCCATCCTCTGTATTTCAAGTTCATGAAGTCTCTGCTCTGTAACATCAAGAACAAAACAACAAACACCAATCACTTTTTGGCGATTGTTATAAATGGGAGAATACATATTTTGCCAGTAAAGCGTTTTGTCGCCTGTCTTAATAGTATCCATAAATATAAATGTTTCACCCTTTTTCGCACGATCAACATTTGCTTTTAAACGCGCAGCATCTTCTCTATTAAGATAATTCATTGGAAAGTCACCAATTTTGGGAGTGAAATAAAAGATTTCTTCCATGAGCCGAATATCATTCTTATTAACCGCAATAAAACGATAATCTAAGTCTACAGCATAGATGTTAATAAGTTTCGAACTCTGTAAGATAAAGTGGGATAGCATATGCTGTCTTCGATTAAGGTAAGATGCTAGGGTCCAAAGAACTAGTATTCCTATAAAGATTGCTAAAACGATGGGATTATCATGGTCAATCAAAACATCATCATACACTAAGCGCATTAATAACATTAACGCAGCAAAAATACTTAAGTACGTTAACAATCTTTGATGCTTGATTAAAAAATCACTTACTTTTCCTAATACCATTACAGCCTCACCATTCTAAGTAGTTTTAATACCTTCAGCATCCAAACTGTCTGTAACAAAACGTCCTGTAATAGTATTAATGGTTTCTTGATGTTTTTTCAACTCAAGAATTAACGGCGCCATCTTAATTGTCTCTGGTCTTGTCCCAAAGACAACCATAATATTTAATTTTCCCATAAGATCCCCCCTATGACCTATACGAAATCAATATAATATTGACAAATAAGACTCTACATTATCACTTTATTATCCCCAATAAAAAGGAAAATGAGTTATCCTTTCTCCAAAAGCATTAAAGGGAATGCCCTCGCTATTGGTCTTGTTTTGCAAATGATGTAAAGTAGATAAAGAAAAAGGTCTCAATAAAAAGACTATCATTACGTATAAAATTCAAGAAGTAAGACAAGAAAACTAAGTCATATCATCCAAGGATATCAATGGTTTTGAGATTTTCTAGTCTTCTTCCCCGAATTTAAAAATACACTATTTAATGAATAAAAAAACTGCAGGAGAAAAAACGCTTTGCTAATAAAAGTGTTTTTAAATCCAGCAGTATTGCTAATTTACATATATTTCATAAAAACTTCTCCCCATTTTAAAGAGCGTCCCCTTTACTTACGCTCTATCCCTATCTTACAAATCAAAATATCGGTATGATAACCCAATACCATATCAACTAGTACCAAGTACCAACATGTAATCGTTAAATACTCTCCCCAAAAGAGTCAATAGATTACAAACAAGTTGGCTTCAAGTTACTACTACCAATATTCCCTATTCATATAGACGCTGTAATTATAACATGTTATTTTTATTTTTCAACCTTTTTTCAATTTTTTATTATTTTAATGTATGTGACAACCATTATAATGAAGTCGTTTGAATTAAACACTCCTAGTTAACAAATACTAATCAAATGATATTTATCTATATTTTAATAAATAATAATTAAACACCCTTTGGCTTTTAAATGGATTTGCATAAAAAAAATCAGAATTCCTACGCTTTGCAGTTTGCAAAGTGCTTTTTTACGGTTAAAGAATAGATGCTAATTCTTCCGAAATAAAAAAGTAGTAGAATTGAAAATTATAAGGATGCGGGACTAGGATGTTTTACTTAACTCTCACTTTTGATAGTCAGTTCCTATTTAATCTGGTGACATTTTTCATTTGAAGAAGATGAGTGAAAATGCCTATATATAGTATAATGATCTTAGAAGAGTTCGAGTTATGGAATGGGGGACCTTGAAAAATAAATTAATGCAGAGGAAGGCAACAGTGACATGAAGTTGAAAAGATATATAATTATTGGAATAGTTGCCATCGTAAATTTAATTTTCTTTGTTGTGTTGATTTCTTTCGGGAAAGGACATCAGTGGAATAATAATGTCGTACAAGGATTTAAATCGCTTGGGCTTAAAGGTAATGTAAAAATAGTTAGAACATATAAAGAAATTGATGCGTTTTACGGTACTGTTGTTGAAGTGAATTATACTGAGAGATTTTCTGATGGATATTTTTTAGATAAGAATCTTAGAGCAGATATACGAGGATCGAATGGTAAGCATATTTCAGATTTTTATCCTCCATTATCCACAAATATTGAAGCGTTGCTCAATGACAAAGAAAAAGAGTTGTTTAATACTGTTAAACTTAACGAGTTTAGCTTCTTGTTAGATGTTTATAAAATGAGACCAGGTTTTCAACGAGAAGAAGATGAAATCAAAAAAGATGTTGCCAATAAACTTAATAAACTATTTGATAGACAAGTGACGTTTGATTATAGTTATAAATTTGAGCCAATATCTAGAGAAAAAATCTATACTACTATTCTTTCACAGGCAGTCAGGAATCGTGATAATGGAGACTTTGAAGCGGCTGGCTTTTATAATATTAGACCTAAAAATTTAATGAAGAGTAAAGCAGAGAGTCTTCATTTGGATTGTATTTTTGCTTCTCTTGATCCTAACGCTAGCAAGTCATCTTCGAGAGAGCACATTGATTATTTTAAAACGAAACTCTTATCTTTGCCCAAAGGCTCATTTTCTGATGGAATATATGAAATACACGGTGATTATTATAGTGAAGAAGGGGAAAGTATTGATGTAACTTGTATATTTGTTGTTGAAGGTGGAGTTGGTCACTTTGAAGAAGATAAAATGAACTAAAAACAGAAAATACATCTAATTGAAATTTGGTAAAAAAAGTATCTATACTTGGGTTGTCACTTAAAAGGTATTTGCCATCGTGATGGTAATCAAGGGGTTAATATAATAAATAAAACGATAGAGATGGGGGATGGACTTTGCTAAAAAAACTACTAAGGGTATCCTTAATAGCTGTATTACTAATACTTTTGTTAATATCTATATTTCAATCAATCCATAACAGCAATAAGACTTATGATAGGGAATTCATAACTTCATTGGCAACAGGATTAGATGAACGTTGGAAAGTTACTGCCCAAAAGGATGATGATGAACAGGAAATTGAAGACTATAAATCCTATATAGATTATGAATTAATTGAAATTGAACAGTATAAAAATAGGAAGTTTAAAAATCCTAAGTTAAAGAGATTAGCTAATAAATATATTAACGTTCAAAAGAATGAAAGAAAATCTATAGAAAATCAAAATTTTGTGGATAGTACTTTTGAAAGTGAATGGAATCAATACCAAAATAAACGTTTTGAATTGCTTCTAGATATTAACTCAATAGTTGAAATTCCTGTTCAAGATAAAAATAATCTAGATAGTATATTGAGATCTGGTGAAGCTGTGAAAGAATTTAATAGAGTTTACGGAATATTAGTAGATACTTTTGATCCCAAAAACTTCGTAGTTGAAGAGGTCACAGGTGTATCGGAAAAAGAGAAGCGCTACATAGGGAATTTTGAAAATACTACAGGTCATGAAATCACGTACATAGATGTTGCAATTAATTTTTATGATGAAAATGATAAAGTTTATTCTGGTTTTCGCTTTAACACAAGATATGGATGGGAAAATGGAACTAAAGAAAGCTTTGAATTCTCGATTCCAGATTCAGATACGAGGTTCAAATATTTTAAGGTTAAGTTGGGTGAAAAAAGTTTTAGCTTTGAGTAGATTTTCTATTTTATAGAAGGGTAGACAATAGTGTTTCAACTAAGTTCTAAAAATAGATAGTTATGCAAAAAGAGGTATTTTTATACCTCTTTTTGTTCACTCTTCAATTATGCTGTCACTATCCATTTACTGTCCTATATTGTGTAAAATATATAAAAGTTGTTAAGTTTACTAGTAGTTAAATCCCTTAAAATCAGTGTTTATGATGATAACAAGCCTAAAAATTCTTGGAACAAGTTTTGTATGTTCATCATAATAGTTTCTATATTCCTTTCATATCAGGGAGTTAGCCCTTGGTTGTTAAAATTTGATGCCTTAATTTGCCTAATAGAAGAGGCAGTCAAAACCTCAACTATTAGACCATGTTTGGCTTGATTGACAAAGTGGGGAGAAGTATTGGAGGAATTTGTTAAGACTTGGTTTTTCTTATTCAAAAAAATGTTAGAGCAATTACAAAGCCACCAATCCTTAAATTGTAAGACTTGTTAAAAATAGTGTACAATGGTTTATTGACAATCCGGTCAACATTTGATTGGAGATAGAAAAGGAAAGAAAAGATGACAATGCAAAAAAGAATTATTATAGGGCTTTTTGTGGGGCTACTTTCAGTCTTGTGTACGAGTCTCTATACTTATTGTAATTTAAAATTTAACTCTGTTTATTATGCTCAGCATATTCCTCATAAAGAGGGAACAGAACCGGATATTGTTATGCTGATGGAGAATAATGGCTGGATTTATACACCGGAAATAGATGATATTAGCTATGATGAGGACGGGACGTACGCTATAACTAGAGAAAAAGGAACAGAATCGTCTGTATTAGGTTTTTCAGATGGTACTCTAGTCTTTTACCCGGACTCAGGTGAAAGTTATATTTTTAATCGTAATTTTTCTGTCCAACATGCTTTTGACAAACGTTATCATACTATTAAATATAATCAACGAAAAGTCCAAAAAGAAATTAGAGAAACTGTTCAACCTGTGATTGATGCTCAACCAAAACCCTTCATCAATCTTCAGTGGTTGTTTAATTTAATTTATCAAAGTAGGTTTAATTAGAAACGCTAATCCTACAGAATACTTTTGGGTTTATTGGCCTGAATGACAAAGTGGAAAAGTATGCGGTTTAATAGGCCTATTTCCTTGGGATTTATGACGGCTAACTTTTGAAAACACCTCGTTTTTATGCTACTATGAAAGTTATGAACAGACAGTTACAAGGCTTGACTCAGATGGAGGTCAAGTGGCGGATAGATGCCGGAAAAACAAATCATTTTAAAGCAAAAACTGGCTCCAGTAATTGGGAGATTTTTAGGCGTAATGTCTTTAACTCCTTTAATATGCTCAATTTTGCGATTTTTGTGGCCTTGATTGCTGTGCAGGCCTGGTCCAATCTCTTTTTCTTCGGGATTATCGTGCTTAATGCTTTTACGGGGATGATGACGGAATTGCGTGCCCGTCGCATGATTGATAAGCTTAATCTCATGAATAAAGATCAAATTCGTGTGGTTCGTGATGGTGAAGTTTCTGCTATTGATCCTCAAGATATTGTCTTAGATGACCTCATGCTTCTATCTGCGGGAGAACAGGTGCCCAGTGATGCCAAGGTTGTTGATGGAATGGCTGAGCTAAACGAGGCTATGTTGACTGGTGAGAGTGATCTCATTCTCAAAAAAGATGGGAAGGAGCTGCTCTCGGGTTCTTATCTTGTGAGTGGTCAGGTCTATGCCAGAGTCATTCATGTAGCCGAGGACAATTACGCCAATAAGCTTATGCTAGAGGCCAAAACGCACAAGCCAATCGTGTCTCGTATCCTCTATAACATGGATAAGATTGCCAAGTTCACAGGAAAGATTGTGATACCATTTGGTCTGGCCCTCTTTTTCGAGGCTTACATGATTAAGCAGCTCTCACTTCAAGAGTCGGTCGTTACGAGTTCGACAGCGCTTTTAGGCATGTTGCCTAAGGGGATTGCTCTTTTGACCATTACCTCTCTTTTGACGGCTGTCATTAAGCTTGGGATGAAGCATGTCTTGGTGCAGGAGATGTACTCTGTTGAGACTCTAGCGCGTGTGGATGTGCTTTGCCTGGATAAGACAGGGACGATTACGCAAGGTAAGATGACCGTTAAAGGTCTAGAGCTCTTGTCTAAGCGTTTCACAAAGGAGGAGTTGGAAGGTTTGCTGGCGGCTTACATGCAGCATAGCAAGGATAACAACTCAACAGCCCAGGCTATTCGTAATGCCTATGAAGGTCTGGAAAATAACTATCAGGTTGGCGATATTATTCCATTTTCAAGTGATCGTAAATGGGGTGCTATGGTTATTGAAGGGGTTGGAACTCTCTTTTTGGGTGCACCTGAGATGCTACTAAAGGAAAACCCTCAAGCAGTAGAACAGGCGCAGGCACGTGGTTCTCGTGTCTTGATTTTAGCCTTGAGTCAATCGGGTATTGATACAGAGACCATGGTCTTACCTCCTGATGTGGAAGCCTTGACCTTGCTTGAAATTGCAGATCCTATCCGTGAGGATGCAGCTGATACATTAGAATACTTGCGTTCGCAAGATGTTACCCTTAAGATTATCTCTGGAGACAATCCTGTAACGGTTTCTCATATTGCCCATCTGGCTGGCTTTGTTGATTATCAAAGTTATATTGACTGTTCTAAGGTGACCGACGAAGAGTTGGAGGCCTTGGCTGAGGAGACAGCAATCTTTGGACGGGTATCTCCGCATCAGAAGAAGTTGTTAATCCAAACGCTCAATGCTAATGGACATACCACAGCTATGACCGGTGATGGTGTCAATGACATCTTGGCTTTGCGTGAAGCGGATTGCTCGATTGTGATGGCAGAGGGAGATCCTGCAACCCGTCAGATTGCCAACTTGGTCCTTATGGATTCTGAATTTAAGGATATTCCTGAAATTCTATTTGAAGGACGTCGTGTGGTGAATAATATTGCCCATATTGCACCGATTTTCCTCATTAAAACGGTCTATTCCTTCCTTTTGGGGCTTATCTGTATTGCCAGTATTGTTTTTGGAAAGGCAGAGTACCTCTTGGTCTTCCCATTCATCCAGGTTCAGATGACTTTGGCCGGTCAATTTATCGAGGGTCTTCCACCATTTGTTTTGACCTTCGAGCGTAATATTCGACCTGTTGAGAAACATTTCCTTAGACGGTCGCTCCAGTTGTCTATTCCTAATGCCTTGATGCTGGTTATCAGTGTTCTCATATTCCATCTGTCTCAGGTTTATCTTGGCATGAGCAATACGGACATGCTGACGCTGTCGTATTATATGATGGGATCAACGGGTGTTCTTGCTGTTATTCGTGCTTGTATCCCCTTGAATAAGGGGCGTGTGGCCTTGATTATTTACTCAGTCTTTGGTTTCTTGATTAGTTCTTACTATCTCAGAGATGTGATTGAAATTACAACGCTTAATGCGATTACCTTGCCGGTTTACTTGGTGGCAATGGCTATCTGTACACCACTTTTCTTCTGGATTAGCTATAAGCAAGGCGCCTTCCAAAAAGCATAAAACAGAACTCGAGCTTGGTAACAGGCTTGAGTTTTTTGATGCTGCAGAGTTAGGAGTTGTGGGACTTGAAAGGCCAATAAGAGTACTGGTTAATCTTAAAATGCCAGTTTGACCTAGCGAATTGACCTAGAGTAGCAATTGTCAAAATTAACAGAAAATTCTTGACATATCCCTAAAAAGGAGTAAAATAGTTAGTATATCAGAAAGTAACTGATCTTAGATTTTCAGGGAGCCTGCGGTGATTGTGAGTAGGTAATCGAGATGAGTGAACATTGGGCTGATTGGATAATAAGGAGAAGGTAATACATATTCTTCTCGGTTGGCACCCCTTACCGTGCGGCTCCTTGTTAGAGGAGATAGAGATGATGGTCGTTTTTTTGGAGACTATTAACTGAGGTGGTACCGTGTTAAACTAGATTTAATGCCCTCACAGAGTTTTTCTCTGTGAGGTTTTTTTGTTTATGGTTATCCCTTGAGATTGGCCTTACTCATGTTAAAAAAGTGTTATGATCTTTATTCAATGAAAGGTTGGGTATTATGGATGCATTAAGCGATATTCGAAGTGATATTGATCATATTGATAGTCAGTTAATTCGACTACTGGCCCAACGTCAAATACTTGTGGAAATGGCGGGGCGGCTGAAGCCAAAAGGAGACAAGGTTGCTGTCCAGGCTAGTGATCGTGTTGCTCAAGTCATAGCTAACCGTCGTAAGGAGGCACTAGAGCTTGGCTTATCACCAGATGTGGCTGAGAGTGTTTGGCGAAGCATGATTCAAGCCTTTATTGCTTTGGAAGAAAATGTGAATAAAGAACAATAAATGATTTGATTTTAGACCAATTGAACCAGTAACAGGGTCTTGTATCCGACTTACTATTCTTGATAAACCAGTTTGAAAGGAAATACTATGAGAAAAATTTTACCAGCCGATACCTTAACACCAATCTTGGCTTATATGCGTGTTCAAGGGGAACACAAGGTTATCCTTGAATCCATTCCTCGTGAGAAGGAAAATGCACGTTTTTCAATTGTTGCCTATAATCCGGTCTTTGAAGTAACCTTCAAGGATGGTGTTCTTTATGAAAATGGTAAGGCAATTAATCAGGATCCTTTCGAATACTTGGACCAAGTAACCGTCAAAGGCATAAAGTCTGACCTACCTTTCGCAGGTGGTGCTATCGGGTTTGTAGGCTATGACATGATTGGTCTCTATGAAAATATCGGTGAGATTCCCGAAGATACGATTGGAACACCTGATATGCATTTCTTCATCTATGAGTCTTATTTGATTTTTGACCACAAGAAGGAAAAGGTTTATGTGGTTGAGGATAATATCTACTCAGGTCGTGATAACGATGCGGTGCGTCAAGCTCTTGGGCAGGTGGTAACGAGCCTACAGACTCAGGCGCCAAACGAGTTTACACCTCAAGCCTTGCAAGCTTTGCAATTTTCAAATCATATCGAAAAAGAAGTCTTCATGGACATGGTGGCTAAGGCCAAGAAACTTATTCGTGAGGGAGATATGTTCCAATGTGTGCTTAGTCAACGCTTTTCAGCTGACTTTGAGGGAGATCCTTTGGATTACTACCGTAACTTGCGCGTGACTAATCCATCAAACTACCTTTATTTCTATGATTTTGGAGATTATCAGGTGATTGGTGCCAGCCCAGAGAGCTTGGTTTCAGTGAAAAATGGAGAGGTGGTCACCAATCCGATTGCTGGAACACGTCCTCGTGGTACCAATGAGGCTGAGGATGCTGCCTTGGCGGATGAACTCTCACATGACATCAAAGAAACTGCGGAACACCGTATGTTGGTTGACTTGGGGCGTAATGATATTGGTAAGATTGCTAAAAATGGTACGGTTAAGGTGACCAAGTATATGGAGGTTGAATATTTCCGCTATGTCATGCACCTTACTAGTGTGGTTAAGGGGCAACTCTTGCCGGAATTGACGGCCCTTGATGCTCTTAAATCAACCCTACCAGCTGGAACCGTGTCAGGAGCACCTAAGATTCGTGCCATGCGTCGTATCTATGAGCTGGAGCAGGAAAAACGTGGTATTTATGCGGGAGCTATTGGTTATCTGTCTGCGACAGGAGATATGGACTTTGCCATTGCTATCCGTACTATGATTCTCAAAAATCAAAAAGCCTATGTTCAGGCAGGTGCAGGTGTTGTTTACGACAGTATTCCTGAAAATGAATTTTACGAAACGATTAACAAGGCGAAAGCTATGACAAGAATAGGAGATGCCCAATGATTTTATTAGTTGATAACTATGATTCTTTTACCTATAATTTGGCACAATACCTAGGGACATTTACAGAGGTAAAGGTCTTGCGTAACGATGATGACAAGCTCTATGAAGAGGCAGAAAATGCTGACGGGCTAGTCTTTTCACCAGGTCCAGGTTGGCCAGCTGATGCGGGTAAAATGGAAGCCTTAATCAAGGATTTCGCTGGTAAAAAACCGATGATGGGGATTTGCTTGGGGCACCAGGCTATTGCGGAAACTTTTGGTGGTAAACTTGGCTTGGCTAAGAATGTCATGCATGGCAAACAAAGCAATATTACTTTTGAAACGCCATCGCCAATTTTCAAGGATATTGACAATGATGTCCCAATCATGCGTTATCATTCCATCGTTGTTGACCAAATGCCAGAGGGCTTCGATGTGACAGCTATCACAACGGATGACCAAGAAATCATGGCCATCCAGCATAAGGAGCTACCAATTTATGGTTTGCAATATCACCCAGAAAGCATCGGAAGTCCAGATGGGCTCAAGATGGTTGAAAATTTTGTAAAAATCGTTGCAGGCTAGTTGGACAGTCTTTGGACTAGATTAATCTACACTCAAAACCTTTCCTCGTGCATCGGAAAAACATTGAACCGTTTTTAAAAGGAAAACAGATATGAAAGAAATATTCCTACAAATCTCAAACCGTCAAGACTTGTCTCAAGACCAAGTCCAAGCAGTCTTTGACCGCATTCTCAAAAATGAAGTCTCAGAAAGCCAAATCGCTGCCTTCCTTATGGGGCTCAAAACTAAGGGAGAAACAGCAGATGAAATTACAGGTATCGTGCGTGCCCTCAAATCACATGCGACGGTATTGCCTGAGACCTTCACAGATGCTATGTGTAACTGTGGGACTGGTGGGGACCAGTCTTATAGCTTCAACATTTCGACAACTGTTTGCTTTGTCCTAGCAGCAGGTGGTATTCGTATGGCCAAGGCTGGGAACCGTTCGATTTCATCTAAATCTGGTTCGGCAGACGTGCTTGAAGCCCTTGGAATCAACGTTGCGGCATCACCAGAAACTCTATCTAAAGCACTTGACGAGGTTGGTTTGGCCTTTATCTTTGCCCAAACCATGCATCCTGCTATGCGATTTATCGGTCCAGCTCGCCAAGCTCTTGGGATTCCAACGATTATGAACTTGGTCGGACCACTGGCTAATCCGCTTGACCTTGAGACACAACTCATGGGGCTTTATCGTGTGGAATTGCAAGAAATTGTTGCTAATGCGATCCAACAGTTGGGACGTAAACGTGCGGTTATTATCACAGGTCCTGACAATATGGACGAAGCTGCTCTTTATGGCACTAACACCTACACCCTTTTGGAAGATGGTCACATCAGCCAGCACACTTTCACTTATGAAGATTTGGGTATGGAAAAGGTTGAATTGTCTGATATCACAGGTGGCGATGCCAAGGAAAATGCAGAGATTCTCCTTAGTGTTTTGAAAAATGAAGCCAGTCCTTATCTTGAAACAACAGTGCTTAATGCAGGTCTTGGCTTCTTTGCCAATGGTAAGGTTGCGACCATTAAAGAAGGTGTTGAGCTTGCTCGTCAATTGATTGCGGACGGCTCAGCCCTAGCTAAACTTCGCCAACTCCAAGAGGTACAAGTATGAGTAAAACCTTTCTTCCGACAATCTTAGAACAAAAAGAAAAAGAAGTGGCTCAGTTGGTCATGGAAGACTTGCAACCTTTGCGTCAGACCTATCGCCTCTATGATTTTCTCAAGTCAAATCAAAACAAGCTGCAAATTATTTCTGAAGTCAAAAAAGCTAGTCCAAGTATGGGTGATATTAACCTAGATGTGGATATTGTGGCTCAAGCCAAAACCTATGAGGAAAATGGGGCAGCTATGATTTCTGTTTTGACTGACGAAGTCTTCTTTAAAGGTGATATTTCCTACTTGAAAGAAATTTCGTCACAGGTAGCTATTCCAACTTTGGCTAAGGACTTTATTATTGATGAGAAACAGATTGTGCGTAGTCGTAATGCGGGTTCGACAGTCATTCTCTTGATTGTAGCGGCCTTGCCAGAAGCTCGTCTCAAGGAGCTCTATGATTTTGCGACTAGCCTTGGCTTGGAAGTCTTGGTTGAAACGCATAATCTGCCAGAATTGGAAGTGGCTCATCGTATTGGTGCTGAGATTATTGGCGTTAACAACCGTAATTTGGTCACTTTTGAGACGGATATCAATACCAGTCTTGAAATGTCAGCACATTTCAAGGATAAACCTGTTTATATTTCTGAGTCAGCTATTTTTACAGGTCAGGATGCTGCCTTAGTTGCCCCATATTTTAATGGGATTCTGGTAGGAACTGCCCTTATGACGGCTGACAATGTGGCTGAGAAGGTCAAGGAGTTGCAAATTGACAAAGGTTAAAATTTGTGGGCTGTCGACACCAGAAGCAGTAGCAACTGCAGTTGAAGCAGGAGCTGACTACATCGGCTTTGTCTTTGCCAAGAGCAAGCGTCAAGTGAGTCTTGAACAAGCCCACGAGCTGGCTAATGGGGTGACAGGCCAGACAAAAATCGTCGGTGTCTTTGTTTCACCAAGTCTTGAGGAATTGGAAGAAGCGATTAGTCAGGTTCCCTTAGATATCGTTCAGATTCATGGAACTTTTGATGAAACTCTGATTCCAAAGATTTCGGTACCAGTGATTCGAGCTATTCAGATTTCGGATAGTGATTCTCAAGTCAAGAGCCAGGCGGATTATCTTCTTTTTGATGCTCCCATTGCTGGTAGTGGTCAGACCTTTGACTGGCAACTCTTGGCTGACAAGCAGATTGAGCAGGACTACTTTATCGCTGGTGGCTTGACCGTGGATAATGTGGCAGAGGCCAAGGAAACCTTCCATCCCTATGCCTTAGATGTGTCCTCGGGTGTCGAGACAGATGGTCACAAAGATTTAGACAAGATTAAAGCATTTATAGAAAGAGTGAAAGCATGACATATCAACAACCTGATGCAAAAGGATTTTACGGAAAATTCGGTGGTCAGTTCGTTCCCGAAACGCTGATGACAGCCGTTATTGAATTGGACAAGGCCTATCGTGAAGCCAAGGAAGATCCAAGCTTCCAAGCAGAATTGGATGACCTCCTCAAAAACTATGTGGGCCGTGAGACGCCTCTTTACCACGCTAAACGTTTGACTGACCATATCGGTGGGGCACAAATTTATCTTAAACGTGAGGACCTTAACCACACAGGTGCTCACAAGATTAACAATGCCCTTGGTCAAGTTTTGCTTGCCAAACGTATGGGCAAGAAGAAAATCATCGCCGAAACGGGTGCAGGTCAACATGGTGTTGCAACAGCGACAGCCGCAGCCCTCTTCGACATGGACTGTACGATCTATATGGGTGAGGAAGATGTTAAACGTCAGGCACTTAACGTTTTCCGTATGGAATTGCTTGGTGCCAAGGTATTTAGCGTGACAGATGGTTCGCGCGTGCTTAAGGATGCTGTAAATGCAGCCCTTCGTGCTTGGGTTGCAGGTATCGAGGATACGCACTACATCATGGGATCTGCCCTTGGTCCTGCACCATTCCCAGAAATTGTTCGTGACTTCCAATCTGTCATTGGTCGTGAGGCCAAACGCCAATATGCAGAGATTTCTGGCGGTAAATTGCCTGATGCTGTAATGGCTTGTATCGGTGGTGGCTCAAATGCTATCGGTATGTTCTACCCATTTGTCAATGACGAGTCAGTAGCCATGTATGGTGCTGAGGCTTCTGGTTTGGGGCTTGATACCGATAAACACGCCGCAACCTTTGCCAAAGGCCGTCCAGGTATTCTTCATGGAGCGCTTATGGATGTCCTACAAGATGCTCACGGTCAAATCATGGAAGCCTTCTCTATCTCAGCTGGTCTGGACTACCCAGGGGTTGGTCCTGAGCACTGTTATTTCAACGAAATTGGACGTGCGACTTACGACTCTATCACAGATGAAGAAGCTCTTGAAGGTTTCAAACTTCTGTCACGTTTAGAAGGTATTATCCCAGCTCTTGAGTCTAGCCATGCCATTGCTCTTGCGCAAAAAGTGGCAGCTAAGATGTCGCCAGACCAAAGTCTCCTTGTCTGCCTTTCAGGTCGTGGGGACAAGGACGTTATGCAAGTTAAAGAACGTTTTGAAGCTGAAGCAGAAGGGAAATAAACCATGACAAAAACACTAACAAAACACCTACAAGCTATCAAAGACAGTAAACACGGCATTTTTGTACCTTATATCATGGCCGGTGACCACGCTAAAGGTCTAGACGGACTCTTTGAGACCATTGCTCTCTTAGAAAATAGTGGTGTCTCAGCTATTGAGGTGGGTATTCCATGGTCTGACCCTGTGGCTGATGGTCCCGTTATTGAACTAGCAGGACAACGTAGTTTGGCTAAAGATGTGACTTTGACAGCTATTATCAAGAAGCTTCAAGAACAAAAAACACAGGTGCCTTTGGTGATCATGACCTACATCAACCCAGTTTATCAATATGGTATTGAAGCCTTTGTTAAGGACTTGGCTGATACCTCTGTCAAGGGGCTCATCATTCCTGATTTGCCAAATGAACATGCTGACTTTATCACCCCATATTTGAAAGATAGTGATATTGCTCTCGTGCCTTTGGTAAGCTTGACGACCGGAATTGAGCGTCAGAAACAGTTGATTGATGGGGCGGAAGGCTTTATCTACGCCGTTGCCATTAATGGTGTCACTGGTAAGACTGGTAATTACCGTGATGACCTCGATAAACACTTGTCGAATTTGACTGCCCATGCAGACATTCCAGTCCTCACAGGTTTCGGTGTGTCAACAGAGGAAGACATTAAACGCTTTAACGTTGTATCAGATGGTGTTATCGTAGGATCAAAAATCGTCCGTGATCTTCACGACGGTAAGGAAGAAGACGTCACTGAATTTGTTAAGTTCGGTTCACATTTCGAAAAATAGAAGATGATACTCTCCAGAAATGGGGAGTGTTTTTTCATCGAAATTATTCTTTGGGGTGATTTGATTTTCTTAGTTATCAAGCTTATAATATGGGTGGATTGTAGCGAATTAAATTTATCTCTTGTTTTTATTTTCGTCTTACTTATAGAAAGAAGGTAGACAAATGAAAGTATCATTGAGGGTAATACTAGGGTGTTGTTTCTTAATAGGAGCCTTACTCTTTTTCTATCGAGGAGAGAATCACTATGCCCTGATTTTTCTTTTAGTTGGTGCCTTGTATATCTACAAGGGCTTGAGTTGAGAGTTAAATCTTGTAATCATACTTTCGTATATCTCGTATCAAATGAATAAGCCTTTTTAGTGACATAAATGTCACTATTTTTTTCTTTTCGAAAGCTATAGAATGATTTTATAGCTAAAAAAAGAAGAGAAGGTATCACTAAAGATGATTGATCATATTTTTTCATTCTTTGTGACAAACAAGAAAGCTCTGTCAATACTCTTTATGATTATTTGTTTGGCTTTTATTTACCCTGGCGTGTTTACATTTTTGTATGTTGAAGGGAGAGATTTTGGCCGTAGCCTTGTTAACTCAATTTTATCTTGGTAAAGTATAGCACCTCTTAGAAGGTGTTTTTCTAATGCGTTTATCAAGTTGTCAGTGACTGTTGAAGGCTATAGTTTTCAGTGTTACAATAAAGGCAATGAAAAAGAAAAGGTTTAGAAATTGCTAATGTTTACCAACAATTCTAGGATTATTTTCCTAAATAGGTTTTTGTCACTGATTATCGAGTACGGCTATGCGATAGCATTGAGTATTATCTTCTCTAAAATCTCGGTGGACTATGTCTTAGGGCTATGGATTGCCAAATTCTTAGGAGGGATTCTTGCCAATGTGGGACATCAATTTGTAGGAAAAATCACAAATAAAAAATATGTTTTGATTGGTATTGAATTGCTTAAGGCAGTCTGTCTTGCTTTGATTTATCTTGCCATGGGTAGTGTTTTTGTATTTGCTTTGGTGGTTTTGACTGAAGTGTTGACAACCTACTTTAACAGTTTGTTGTCCTCAGCGGTGCCCGTGCTTGTTAAAAAAGCCAACTTACAAAAATTTAATAGTACCTATACTATGATTGGGTCAGCTTCCTATTTCTTAGCACCTATGATAGTTGGTCTCTGGGGTAGCCTTGATTTAGGGAGCTTATTTTTGGTCTACAGTGTGCTAACGCTACTAGCAACGCTCTTATTGTTCAAACTAGGACCAATTATTTTTGACCGTGAGAATGATTCAGAAGAGGAGGTTTCTTCCAGTCAAGGTAGTCCTATTTTTGGAAGGCAGAGTGTCGTCCTTAAGATGGTTATGATGACTATACTCTTACAGTCAGTGGGTGTCTTATATGATGCTTATGAGGTTATCTTCCTGACCAAAGATGTCGGTATTTCTAGTCAGGCTTATTCTTTCTCTCTGTCCTTCTTAGCCATTGCCTTTCTAGCAACGAGTTCAATTCTATCTTTCAAAAGTCTCACTAAATACTCCCCTATGACCGTTTACTTGTTAGGGTCTCTTGTCTATTTGGGTTACGTTGTCGTCTTTCCATTCGTACCTAACCTACCGACTGTTTTACTTAGCTATATCTTTTTAGCAGTTGGCCAAACGATATCTGGAATCTCGCAAAATGTTTACCTGCAAGAGAAGTTGAATCCCCTACAGCTCAACAATCTTTATTTGAAAATCGAAGTCTTGAATCAGGTTTTGACAGGGATTGTTGTATTTGTTAGTGGTATGCTTATCAAGAGAGGTCTGCAAGTCACTACGATTTATTTGGGATACAGTCTTCCTGTCATTATACTCGTCTTGGGAATAATGCTTATGACTAAACTGTATCAGAAAAATCCTAAGGCATAATTTTTGCCTAAGATAATGAAAACATTCCAAGGTCCTTGAAGTGATCTTGGAAATTAAAAAAAATAAATCTACAAAGGTAAACAAAACTCTTGACATGTTTTCATGATAGCGTTAAAATAAATCTACAAACGTAAACAAATAACAAATTCAGAAAGGAGCTATCATGCCGACAATTTCACCTGCGGAATGGGAAGTCATGCGAGTGCTCTGGGCTAAGGAACAGGCGACTTCTTCAGAAATTATAGCGATTCTAGCTAAGAAGCTAGACTGGTCGGCTTCGACAGTAAAAACCTTGATTGGACGTTTGGCGGACAAGGGGTACCTAACCAGTCAGCGTCAAGGGCGAGGCTTTATCTATCAAGCTAGCTTGGGGGAAGATGAGGCGAATTTACAGGCTTTAGAAGCTGTTTTTGACAAGATTTGTTTGACCAAACACAGCGATTTATTGGGTCAACTTATGGCAAAGACGCCGATGACTCAAGCTGATGTGGATAAGTTACAGGCCCTGCTTTCAGCAAAAGAACCTGTGGATCAGGTGGTGTGTGACTGTGTGCCTGGCCAATGTGCTTGTGGGCATCATATAGAGGTGATATAGGAAATGGCAAAAGAAACCTTTGTGGTTAATGGGATGACCTGTGCATCCTGTGTAGCCAATGTTGAAAATGCTGTTAATAAGTTGGATGGTGTGGACAAGGCTGTGGTTAACCTAACCACCGAAAAAATGTCTGTGGATTATGCTGGGGATAAAGTTAGTCCAGAAGCCATTGAAAAGGCTGTGGCTGACGCTGGTTATGAAGCCGAAGTCTACAACCCAGATACAGCTAAAAGTCAGGAAGAACGTGAAGAAGACAAGATTCATAAGGTGCGTGAGCGCCTCATTTGGTCATCAATCTTCACCATTCCTCTCTTTTATCTGGCTATGGGGCCAATGGTCGGTTTGCCTGTACCAAACGTCTTGTCTCCTCACCATGCAGCCCTGACTTATGCCTTGGTATTATTGGTTTTGACGGTTCCCGTCATGTGGTTGGGCCGTTCTTTCTATAGTAATGGTTTTCGTACCTTGGCCAAGGGTCATCCTAACATGGATGCCTTGGTAGCCTTGGCAACGTCGGCGGCCTTCCTTTATAGTCTCTATGGTACTTACCACATTTCTTTGGGACATGCCCATCACGCCCACCAACTTTATTTTGAGTCAGTGGCTGTTATCTTGACCTTGATTACTCTAGGTAAGTACTTTGAAACCCTCTCTAAAGGTCGAACTTCAGAAGCTATCAAGAAACTCATGCACTTGTCAGCCAAGGAAGCAACTGTCCTTCGTGATGGTAAGGAAGTCAAGCTTCCTGTGGATAAGGTTGTCCTTGGTGACCATATTGTGGTTAAACCTGGGGAAAAGATAGCCGTGGATGGTCAGGTAATTTCTGGTAGCTCTGCTATTGATGAGAGTATGCTTACAGGTGAGTCGCTTCCTATTGAAAAATCTGCTGGTAAGCCAGTTTTTGCAGGTTCTATTAATGGTCAAGGTAGCTTGATTTATGAGGCGGAAAAGATTGGTAAGGACACTCTGCTTTCTCAAATCATTAAATTGGTCGAGGATGCCCAACAAACCAAGGCACCGATTGCTAAGATTGCCGATCAGGTGTCAGCGATCTTTGTCCCTGTTGTCATGGCTATCGCCCTTATTTCTGGCCTCTTCTGGTACTTTATCATGGGACAAACCTTCACTTTTGCTATGACAGTAGCAGTTAGCGTCTTGGTTATTGCTTGTCCATGTGCTTTGGGTCTTGCGACACCAACAGCCATCATGGTTGGTACAGGGCTTGGTGCAGGACACGGTATTCTCTACAAGCGTGGAGATGTGCTCGAGCTAGCGCACAAGGCTGATGTCCTCGTCTTTGATAAGACAGGAACCATTACTCAGGGGAAACCTCAGTTGGTTTCTAGTTATACCTATGGCAATAGCGGAGCAGCTTTGCAGCTTTTAGCATCCTTGGAAGCCAAGTCCGAACACCCTTTGGGTCAGGCTATCCTTGTGGCAGCAGAAAATGCTAACTTGGACTTGTTAGAGATGGACAATTTCTCAAGTTTGACTGGACGAGGACTCACTGCTAGCTATGCAGGCAAAACTTATCTAGCTGGGAATCAAACCCTTATGGCAGAGGAAAAAGTCGACTTAACCCCTGCACAAACTGATTTCCAAAACTTGACAGCTGATGGACAGACTCCTATTTTCCTGGCTGAAGATGGTAAGTTAATCGGACTCTTCGGTGTAGCTGATCAGGTTAAAGCAGATAGTGCAGATATGGTGGCAGCCCTTCATCAAATGGGCAAGGAAGTCATCATGTTGACTGGGGATAATGACCAAACAGCTCAAGCCATCGCTCAAAAGGTTGGTATCAAGCGTGTCATCAGTCAAGTGCTTCCGCAAGAAAAATCTAGGGTGATTAGCGACCTGCAAGCAGAAGGAAAATCAGTCATCATGGTTGGTGATGGTATCAATGATGCCCCAGCCCTTGCGACTGCTGATATCGGTATTGCCATGGGGTCAGGGACAGATATTGCCATGGAAAGTGCCGATATGGTCCTTATGAAACCCAACCTCATGGATGTGGTTAAGGCCTTGAAAATTAGTCAGGCGACGATCACGACGATTAAAGAGAACCTCTTTTGGGCATTTATTTACAATATCCTGTCTATCCCAGTGGCCATGGGTGTCCTCCACCTCTTTGGTGGCCCGCTCCTTGACCCAATGATAGCAGGACTGGCCATGAGCTTTAGCTCTGTCTCAGTCGTCCTCAATGCTCTACGTCTCAAACGTCGCAAAGTCTAAGCATTGATTGCTTGTGACCTCTGCGACTTAAGCTGTGTATCAAAAAAATAATTAAAGAAAAGGAAGAAAGAAAAATGACAAAAACATATAATATTACAGGAATGAAATGCCAAGGCTGTGTCAAAACCGTTACCGAAAAACTCTCTGCTGTTAAAGGCGTAGAAAAGGTTCAAGTTGACCTTGAAAATAAACAAGTCACTATTGAGGGTAAACCATGGAAGTGGTCTCTCAAACGTGCCCTCAAAGGCACTAAGTTCGAACTTGGTGACGAAATCTAAGACAGGAATGAAACAGCTCTTAGGCTGTTTTTTTCTATCCACAATACTTTTGAAAAACCTATTTTTTTGTGATATGATTAGTGTAATTATATTCTCTAAAAGGGTAAGAGTTCCCTTTTTATGGAGATCACAAAATTAAGAAAAGAAAATGGTATACCTATGTCTAAACAAACCCTTATCCTTCTATACGGTGGACGTTCTGCAGAACGTGAAGTGTCTGTTCTTTCAGCTGAGAGTGTCATGCGTGCGGTGGATTATAGCGCATTTGAGGTTAAAACCTACTTTATCACTCAGTCTGGTGATTTTATCAAAACACAAGAGTTTACGGAAACACCAGGTGATGACGAGAAGCTCATGACTAATGACACAGTTGTGGCTAGTCAGGCTATCAAACCAAGTGACATCTACGAAGAAGGTGCTGTGGTCTTCCCAGTCCTTCATGGACCTATGGGTGAGGATGGGTCTATCCAAGGTTTCCTTGAAACCCTCAAGTTGCCTTACGTGGGTACCAATGTCCTTTCATCAAGCGTTGCCATGGACAAGATTACGACCAAACATATTCTTGAGGTTGTGGGTGTACCCCAGGTTGCCTACACAGTCTTCATCGAGGGTGAAGATTTGGAAGCAGCAGTGGCTAGAACTGTGCAAAAATTAGCCTTCCCAGTTTTCGTAAAACCAGCTAACATGGGGTCATCTGTTGGGATTTCTAAGGCTGAAAATGAAGCAGAGCTTCGTGAAGCGATTGATTTGGCCCTCAAATATGATAGCCGTATCTTGATTGAGCAGGGTGTGGTTGCCCGTGAAATCGAGGTTGGTATCCTTGGTAATACGACTGTCAAAACAACAGAACCAGGTGAAGTTGTTAAAGACGTTGCCTTCTATGATTATCAGGCCAAGTATATCGACAATAAGATTACCATGGATATCCCAGCTCACGTGCCTGCAGAAGTCATGACGCAAATGCGTGCCTATGCGGCCAAGGCCTTCCGTGCCCTTGGTGGTTGTGGTCTTGCTCGCTGTGATTTCTTCTTGGCTGAGGATGGAACCATTTATCTTAATGAGCTCAATACAATGCCAGGTTTCACCCAATGGTCAATGTATCCATTGCTTTGGGAAAATATGGGACTCTCTTATACAGACCTTATCAAGGAATTGGTAGCGTTAGGACAAGAAATGTTCGAGAAACGTGAAAGCCATTTGATTTAAGCAATATGATTTAGAAAACAGACATCTTAGTTTCGGAGAAATCTCTGAGACTGAGGTGTTTTTTTTTTACAAAATGTATCAGTTTATCTATATCTTTTCTTTATCACGCTGATAAAAAATACATATTATCCAAATAATCTCAGCGGTGGTAGAATAAAGCTAACGTTTCAAAATGACATAAAGCTATTCATTCGTATTTTGTGAAGCTGTGCTTTTCAAATGCGAGAGAAGGGTCAGAGGGCTAGAAGTTGATGGCAGTGAGTGCTTATGGCATTTTCTACGCCCTTTGTATCTTGTGGAATTGAACACAGGCTAAATTCCTAGAGCAAAAGATAAACTTCCTAGTGTGTTCGCACATGACGTCAGTTTCCTATTTGCCTTACGGAATTCTATACGCCCTTTGTATCTTAAATGAGGAGGTAAGTTTTGGACTGGTCCATTGTTCAACAGTATTTGCCCTTTTATCAGAAGGCATTCTTTTTAACCTTACATATTGCCGTTCTGGGGATTCTTGGTTCCTTCCTTTTGGGCTTGGTGGTGAGTGTTATTCGTCATTACCGAGTGCCGATTTTGAGTCAGCTTTCGACGGCTTATATTGAGCTTTCTCGTAATACACCGCTTTTGATTCAGCTCTTCTTTCTCTACTTTGGCTTGCCTCGTATAGGTTTGGTTCTATCGTCAGAGGCATGTGCTGTGGTAGGTTTGATTTTCTTGGGAGGCTCCTATATGGCGGAGTCCTTCCGAAGTGGTCTTGAAGCTGTTAGTCAGACCCAGCATGAAGTGGGCTTGTCTATTGGCTTGACACCGTTCCAAGTTTTTCGCTATGTCGTCCTTCCTCAGGCAGTGGCCGTGGCGCTTCCGTCATTTAGTGCCAACGTCATCTTCCTTATTAAGGAAACGTCAGTATTCTCTGCGGTAGCCTTGGCGGATTTGATGTATGTGGCCAAGGATTTGATTGGTCTTTACTACGAAACCGATGTGGCTTTAGGTATGTTGGTGGTGGCTTATCTCTTAATGTTGCTGCCGATTTCCCTAGTCTTTAGTTGGATTGAAAGGAGGTTACGCTATGCAGGATTCGGGCTTTCAAGTTCTTCTTCAGGGGAATAATTTCCTACGTATCATACAAGGTCTAGGCGTAACTATTTGGATTTCCATCGTTTCGGTGCTTCTTTCTCTTTTATTGGGGACCCTTTTGGGAATTGTCATGACGTCGAAATCCAAGATTATTCGTTTTTTGTCACGTATTTATCTGGAATTTATTCGTATCATGCCCCAATTGGTTTTGCTCTTTATTGTCTATTTTGGCCTGGCTAGGAACTTTAACATCAACATCTCAGGCGAACTATCGGCTATTATCGTCTTTACCCTTTGGGGAACGGCTGAGATGGGTGATTTGGTGCGTGGGTCAATCACGTCGCTACCTAGACACCAGTTTGAGAGTGGAAGGGCCCTTGGTCTAACCAATGGGCAACTCTATACCTATGTGATTATTCCACAGGTCTTGCGTCGCTTGTTGCCTCAAGCTATTAACCTGGTGACACGGATGATTAAGACGACGTCCTTAGTGGTTTTGATTGGGGTGGTTGAGGTGACCAAGGTTGGTCAGCAGATTATCGACAGTAACCGCCTGACTATTCCAACAGCTTCTTTCTGGATTTATGGTACGATTTTGATTCTTTATTTTGCCATTTGTTATCCAGTCTCTAAGCTGTCTACTTATCTTGAAAATCGTTGGAGGAATTAAGATGACAGAAAGCATTTTACAAATCAAGGATTTGAGAAAGTCCTTTGGGGACAATGAGATTCTCAAAGGTATCTCCTTGGACCTTAAACAAGGTGAAGTCGTTGTTATCCTAGGTTCCTCAGGTTGTGGGAAATCGACCCTGCTACGTTGTATCAATGGCTTAGAGACCATCCAAGGAGGCGACATTCTCCTTGATGGCAAGTCTATCACTGGCAGTAAGAAGGATTTCCACTTGATTCGTCAGAAAATCGGCATGGTCTTTCAAAGTTATGACCTCTTCCCACATTTGGACATCCTGCAAAATCTGATTTTGGGGCCGGTCAAAGCCCAAGGGCGTAATAAGGAAGAAGTCATCGCCGAGGCTGAGAAACTTTTGGACCGTGTGGGACTTCTAGACAAGAAGCATAGCTTCGCACGACAACTGTCAGGTGGTCAAAAGCAGCGTGTGGCTATTGTCCGTTCCTTGCTCATGCATCCTGAGGTTATCCTCTTTGACGAGGTGACGGCTTCGCTTGACCCTGAGATGGTTCGTGAAGTTCTGGAATTGATCAATGACCTCGCTCAAGAAGGGCGTACCATGTTGATTGTAACTCATGAGCTTCAGTTTGCACGTGCCATCGCTGATCGTATTATCTTTATGGATAAGGGAGTCATCGCTGAGGAAGGTACTGCTGAAGAATTCTTCAATCATCCAAAGACTAAACGAGCGCAAGAGTTCCTCAACGTCTTCGACTTCAGTCAGTTTGGTGCCTATTTGTAACCCATTGTTTTTAGTGAAAATAAATTATTTTAGGAGAGAATTATGAAATTAACAAAGAAAATTTTTGCCCTATTAACCCTCGTCTTTGCCTTGGTGGCAGTGACGGCTTGCTCAAGCAACAGTAGCTCTGGTAAATCAACAGCCAAAGCACGTACCATTGCAGAAATTAAGAAGAGTGGTGAGCTTCGTATCGCCGTCTTTGCGGACAAGAAGCCTTTTGGTTATGTAGATAGCAAGGGTGCCTACCAAGGTTACGATATTGAACTTGGTAACCGTTTGGCTAAAGACTTGGGTGTAAAACCTAAATACGTCTCAGTAGATGCGGCCAACCGTGCCGAATTCTTGATTTCAAACAAGGTCGATATTACACTTGCCAACTTTACAGTGACTGATGAACGTAAGAAACAAGTGGACTTCGCCCTTCCTTACATGAAAGTCTCAATCGGTGTGGTATCACCTAAAGACAAGGTCATCAAGGACGTTAAAGAGCTTGAAGGTAAGACTTTGATTGTTACTAAAGGTACAACTGCTGAAACTTACTTTGAAAAGAACTATCCAAATATCAAATTGCAAAAGTATGACCAATACAGCGATGCTTACCAAGCCCTCCTTGACGGTCGTGGCGATGCCTTCTCAACTGATAATACAGAAGTTCTTGCTTGGGCTCTAGAAAATAAAGGTTATGAAGTAGGAATCACATCACTTGGTAACCCAGATACCATTGCTCCAGCCGTTCAAAAAGGTAACAAAGAACTCCTTGACTTTATCAATAAAGACATTAAGAAACTTGGCGAAGAGAATTTCTTCCACAAAGATTATGAAAAAACACTTCACCCAACTTACGGTGATTCAGCTAAAGCTGATGACCTCGTGGTTGAAGGTGGCGAAGTGAAATAAGACTGTCCCCCTCTTAAAGAGGCAAGTCTTGCTTAATAAGAATAAAACAACCACTCCGTGGCTATCTAGTCTGGCTAGAAGCAGGAGTGGTTTTATTTGTTCTTATATTTTCTTCTGACCTTCCATTCAACGAAAAGGACATAGCTAAGCAAGCCTCCCAACATTCCAAATAGGATATAAGGTTCCAGACGATCAAACAAGGTTATTCGTTGACCATAAGGGGATTTAGAGCCATCCTTCCAGGTAATGCTCTTATTTTCATCATCAATCCGTTTGTAGGATTCGCCATCATAGGTCAGATAATTGTCTTTACGTACATACATATTCAAATAATTGAGGCCGTTCTTAGCGGGAAGGTCTGAAAGCAGACGTTCCTCAGCGTAAACTTCAATGTAGAGGGTACCGTCATTAAAGCGTTTAATGTCATCGATGCGTGCATCTTTAATGAGGACATGTCCATCTTGAACAATCTCCCAATCACGCTTACTTCCCTTTGAACCATCTTCATATGATATGGCAAGCTGATGATTTTCAGATTGCCACAGACCGTAGATACCATCTTTAGAAACCCCATCGTCAAAGAAAATCATATAGACGATGAAAATCGGTATCATGATTAGGAAACCTATCCCAACAATGTTGGCTAAACGGTATGTAAAGTTATCCCAGAGTGCTCGCCACCCCGTTTTACGTTTTTGTTCTTTCCGGTATGCTTTTTGTGACTGATACTTTCGGTTGCTTTTTTTTCGGTCAGCGTATTTTCTTTTTGATTGGTGTCTCACTTAGCTTTTCTCTCCTCTTTTGCCGAGCCTCTAAAATAACAAGAAAGAAGCCCAGCCCAATAAGTATCAAATAGAAGGCTTCAAAAACCTCATCTATAGTGGTTTTTCGTTCACCGTAAGGACTGGTGGAACCATCTTTCCAAGTGACAGTCTTATTCCTGGAGTCTATGCGCTTATAGGAGTCACCATCGTAAGTGAGATAATTGTCTTTGCGAAGATAAAAATCCATATAGCTAAAACCATCCTTGGTCGGGAGGTCAGTCAGGTAGCCTTCCACAGTATAAAGCTCCATGTAGAGGGTGCCGTCATTGAAGCGCTTGATAGGGCGAGTTCTAGCAGCATAGATGACATACTTACCGTCTTGAACGACTCGCCAGTCGATATTTCCTCGTTTCCGAATATGCTTATAGGAAATCGCTAGCGTGTGATTTTCGGACTGCCAGAGACCATAAATGTTATCTTCATTGACTGTATAATGATCATAATAATAAAAACCACCATATAGCAGTGCAAGTAGCACTAAGATAATCAATTCAGCTGTGGGCTCCAGTAGAATCATCTTTCTCCAATTGAAACGCCATCCTTTAGGTTCTTCGATACTTTGGCAGTTTCTATTTCTGTCTTTTTCTTTGTTTGAGGGACGGATTGATTTTTTCTTTGTCATGCCTAATCCTTTCATCAACCATTGTAACAAATTCATCTCCCAAGCAAAAGCTAGGCTGATTTGTGATATAATTGGAGGGTATATTGAGAGACAAGAAAGCCTATTTTTTGTCAGATTTGTAAAAAAATAAAACAGAGGATTTTAAGATGAAACTGACACTCCATGAAATTGCCAAGGTTGTTGGTGCTAAAAATGATGTCACTGCCTATGACGATGTCGCTATTAACCAGATTGAGTTTGATAGCCGTAAGATTACAGCGGGCGATCTCTTTTTGCCGCTCAAGGGTGTGCGTGATGGGCACGAGTTTATCCAAACAGCTTTTGAAAATGGTGCTCTAGCGACATTCACAGAAAAAGAATTACCATCTGACCAAGCCCACATCCTAGTTGAGGATGCTCTTGAGGCCTTCCAAAAACTAGCTGCCTACTATCTTGAAAAAACTGGCGTTGATGTCATTGCGGTAACTGGTTCTAACGGTAAGACAACGACCAAGGACATGATTCATGATATTTTGGCAACGACCTACCGCACCTACAAGACCCAAGGTAACTACAATAACGAGATTGGTCTTCCATATACCGCCCTTCACATGCCTGATGATACTGAAAAAATTGTCCTTGAGATGGGACAAGACCACATGGGAGACATTCACCTCTTATCAACCTTGGCTAAGCCAAAAACAGCTGTTGTTACTTTAATCGGAGAGGCTCACTTGGAGTTCTTCGGTAGCCGTGACAAGATTGCCCAAGGTAAGATGCAAATGCAAGACGGTATGCCTGATGGTAGCCTCTTACTTGTGCCAAGTGATCCTATTGTAGATCCATTCTTGCCAAGCAATCTTGAAGTTGTACGATTTGGTGAGGAATCTGATCTAACAGTCTCTGACTTGACGGAATACAAGGATCACCTCACCTTCTCAACCAACTTCCTAGATGGACAAGTTACCTTGCCAGTCACTGGAAAATACAATGCCACAAATGCCATGGTTGCGGCTTATGTCGCTAAACACTGGGGTGTGACTGAGGAAAATATCTTCTCAGCTTTGGCTAACTTGCAGCTGACAAAGAATCGTACCGAATGGAAAAAAGCAGCCAATGGCGCAGATATTCTTTCAGATGTCTACAATGCCAATCCAACAGCCATGAAGCTCATTTTGGAGACCTTCTCAGCCATTCCTAAGAATGAAGGAGGCAAGAAAATTGCTGTCTTAGCCGATATGAAAGAACTCGGTGAACAGTCTGTCCAACTTCACACGCAGATGATTCTCAGCTTGACACCAGATGCTATTGATACGGTAATTTTCTATGGTGAAGACATTGCGGACTTGTCGCAACTTGCTAGCCAAATGTTCCCCCTTGGTCATGTTTATTATTTCAAGAAAACAGCTGACGAAGACCAATTTGACGCTATGGTTAAACGCATCAAAGAAAGCCTAGGCGAGCACGATCAAATCTTGCTCAAGGGCTCTAACTCTATGAATTTAGCTAGAGTTGTTGAAGAACTCCAAGCTAAGGATTAAGCTCTAAAACCTGCATTAAAGAGCTGTTTATGGAACTTTGAAGAAGTGGTGACCGAACTAACTTGAGTAAAGTCATCCATAAGATTGTCTTAAATCAAAAGCCTGCTCGTTAAAGCAGGTTTTTGATTTACCTGAAATTTGATATAATAGCGAGAGTAGCAATTTCATCAGGAGAAGAGAATGAAGGATTTTTTGACAACGACCCAAACCCGGCCACCACAGATACCGTTACCCTATTATCTGGTGATGCTAATGGTATTGGTGCTGCTGGCCTACCTGAGTTGGTCTTGGCATGATAAAAAAAGTTGGCGTCTGACTTTTCTAGGAGTCCAAGCCGTTCAACTGATTAGCCTTTACACTTGGTATATTTGGCAGGGATTTCCTTTAGATGATGGTCTCCCTCTTTACCATTGCCGTTTGGCCATGCTCTCCCTCTTACTCCTAAAAGATAGTAAGGTCAAAACTTATTTTGCCCTTATGGGCTTGGTTGGAGGCTCTTGTGCAATCATTCATCCCATATTTGATCCTTATGATTTTCCGCATATCTCCAGTATTTCCTTTATCATTGGGCATTATGCCTTACTGGTCAATAGTCTCAATTATCTTTTGAGGGCCTATAAGACTTACCCTATTCCGAAGAATATGATTGTGACGCTTACCCTGCTATTGAATCTCGGACTTGTAGTTGTTAATCATTTTGTTAACGGAAATTACGGCTTATTAAGACATACCCCTTTTATCCCAGAGGCCTGGTTACCTATCAAATACCTTGCCGTTTCAGGAGCCTTGATTTTGCTCATGATAATCACGAAAACAGCCCTGGAACATTTTGAAGATAAGTATTAAATAAATGAAGAAACACGCCATCAGTAAGTTTATGGCGTGCTTTTATCTTTTCTTATGCAGACTTAATTGTTTTTCTTTATTTTGTAAATATCATTCTTTTGGTAGTAGGTGATATCAATGTTTTTAAGCTGTTTTTGATATTTTGGATTATTTAAATCTTTAAGAGTAAAAATTTTGTCTTTCTTTAAATCTTTCTTCTCTGAGATGAATTTAGCGCCATGAGATGACATTTTATATAGTTCAATCCCTTTATCATATTTGTCTTCTGGATCGTTAGGGTCTTTTGCGGATAAATTGACATCATAGGTGGCTTTGTATTTACCATTGATAAGTACTTCAACTTCAAAACGATTAGACGAGTCAGGAGATTCAAAATAATGTTTATTTTGATAAACATCAGTAAATCTAATACTCTCAACATTTTCATAGTTTTCAATAATATCAAGGGCAATCACCTGTTCAACATGTTTGGCGTGTTCTAAAATCTGCTCGTTCCAGTAAATGTGTTTAAAGCCGTCTCTGTTGATAGAGACCTTACGACCGTACACAGTTGGGTTATGTCGACAGCCATAAATAGTCAATGTTGGAAGGACTAGCAGGATTGCCATTATGCTGTGTAGTATAATGTTGTTTATTTTGATTTTCTTGCTCAGATTAAGGGATGACCAAATCCACATAATCCAAAATGGGGGGATGATTAAAGATAGGTAGTAGTAATAATTGTCTAATGCAAACATAGAACCAAAGAGATACACAGCTAGAATTGGAGATAATAATAAGCAAAATATTTCTAGTGCAATCCAAACCGTTTTATGTCCTTTACCTTTTGAAAAACTTTTACATAAGGCAAAAATATTTAATGTGTAAATAATACTTGGAATCAGAAAAAGGATAAAGGAAATAGGCAACAGCTGATTATAGCTAGAACAGCAGAACATATCCAAATCTGATGCTTTTTCATCTCAAGTGAAGGTAAAATCAGAAAGTAGGCATTGAAAATCATTCCCACAAGGGTTACAAAAACAAGTACTCCAACAAACTCCATAATAATCTCCCAATCTTTTTATTTGTTTTATTCTAACACAAAACGCTTTCAGAATTGCTTTCACACTGTAATTTGGATATAATAAAAGAGCTGTGCCTGCGAGAATTATCGCAAGCATCGACAACAAATGTAGCTCTAAAAAGAGAGAAATTTTCTGAAAGAAGTGCTACAACTATCTTACTTTTCAATCTAGTAAAAACCTATGGCTATTAGTAGTTTTGGGACACGGAAGTTTTGCAATTCCTAAGGCAGCTACTGACGTTCCATACCACTAAGGAAAAGTATCAAAAAGATTATTTTCAAAGAAGAAAGAAAACTATGAGTATTCAAGACGAAATCAAAAAACGCCGTACTTTTGCCATCATCTCTCACCCCGATGCTGGTAAAACAACAATCACTGAACAATTGCTTTACTTTGGGGGTGAAATCCGTGAAGCTGGTACCGTAAAAGGTAAGAAAACCGGAAATTTTGCTAAATCAGACTGGATGGATATCGAGAAACAACGTGGTATCTCAGTAACCTCATCTGTGATGCAGTTTGACTATGCCGGCAAACGTGTCAATATCCTTGATACCCCAGGGCACGAGGACTTCTCAGAAGATACCTACCGTACTCTTATGGCGGTCGACGCAGCCGTCATGGTCGTTGACTCAGCCAAAGGTATCGAGGCCCAAACTAAAAAACTTTTCGAAGTTGTCAAACACCGTGGTATTCCTGTCTTCACCTTCATGAACAAATTGGACCGTGATGGACGTGAGCCACTTGACCTCTTGGAAGAGTTGGAAGAAGTGCTTGGTATTGCCAGCTACCCAATGAACTGGCCTATCGGTATGGGTAAAGCCTTCGAAGGACTTTATGACCTCTATAACGAACGCTTGGAGCTTTACAAAGGTGACGAGCGCTTTGCTAAGATTGAAGATGGTGATACCCTTTTTGCCAACAACCCATTCTATGAGCAAGCTAAAGAAGATATCGAACTCTTGACAGAAGCGGGAAATGAATTCTCAGAAGAAGCTATTTTAGCAGGTGAATTGACACCGGTCTTCTTCGGTTCAGCCCTTACTAACTTTGGGGTTCAAACCTTCCTCGATACCTTCCTTAAATTTGCGCCAGAACCACATGGCCACAAGACAGTGGATGGTGACGAGATTGATCCTCTCAACAAGGATTTCTCTGGTTTTGTTTTCAAAATCCAAGCCAACATGGACCCACGTCACCGTGACCGTATTGCCTTTGTTCGTATCGTATCTGGTGAATTTGAGCGTGGTATGAGTGTTAACCTAACCCGTACGGGTAAGGGAGCTAAGCTCTCTAACGTCACTCAGTTTATGGCTGAATCTCGTGAAAATGTTGAAAATGCCGTAGCTGGAGATATTATCGGGGTTTACGATACAGGAACTTACCAGGTTGGTGATACCCTTACAGTAGGTAAAAACAAATTTGAATTTGAGCCACTGCCAACCTTTACGCCAGAATTGTTCATGAAAGTTGCTGCTAAGAACGTCATGAAACAGAAGTCCTTCCACAAAGGAATCGAACAATTGGTGCAAGAAGGAGCCATCCAGCTCTACACAAATTACCAAACAGGTGAATACATGCTTGGTGCCGTTGGTCAACTTCAGTTTGAAGTCTTTAAGCACCGTATGGAAAATGAATACAATGCTGAAGTCGTTATGACACCAATGGGTAAAAAGACTGTGCGTTGGATCCAACCTGAGGACCTTGACGAACGCATGTCATCAAGCCGAAACATCTTGGCCAAAGATCGCTTTGACCAACCAGTCTTCCTCTTTGAAAATGACTTTGCCCTCCGTTGGTTTGCGGATAAATATCCAGATGTCACATTGGAAGAGAAAATGTAATGTACTAAGATTGCTTGGCTATATCATAGCCTAAGCAATCTACGCCACGTCCTATAGGACCGTGACTAAGTCCTTTACTAACTCGAAAACGGAAAATTATCGTTTCCGTTTTCTCATGTCGTAATACTATGTATAGTTTATGTAAATCGTTTATCTTTTGACGTTAGCCACTATCTTGTAGCTAGCTAGCCGTCTCACTAACTACGTCAGACGAATAGTATCGATTCGTCTGACTTCGTGTCGTAACAACATCTTAATAATGATATCTACGCCACGTCCTATAGGACCGTGGCTAAGTCCCTTACTAACTCGAAAACGGAAAAATATCGTTTCCGTTTTCTCATGTCGTAATACTATGTATAGTTTAAGTAAATCGTTCATCTTTTGACGCTAGCCACTACCTTGTGGCTAGCTAGCCGTCTGACTTCGTGTCGTAATATCTTTTAAACACACAAAAAACCATAGGACTGCTACTTAAGACTGTCCTATGGTTTCTTTTATTTTTCTGTATTTAGTAACCTGCCTAGGAATCGATGTAGGGCGAAGAAAACGATGAGGCTGGCCAAAGTTTCTCCTAAGAAAGATGAGCCATTGATAATAAATGAGTAGAGATAAGGGCTTTGTCCTTTAGGAGCATAGCTTCCCCAAAAGATGACACCAGCTATAAAGTGAATGAGATAGCGTGAAAAGCCCCCTAGCAGAATACCGCCAGTGATATAAACTAGAGACTTGAGCTTTTTCCCTTGTACGATGGCTTTATCAAGGGCTGGTTTGACCACACCACTAATCCCAATAAGGCTAAAGGCAACAAAATATTCCAGAAAACCTTGTGTTAGGGTTAGCCAACCGCCGGCTGCTTGTCCGGTCACCACTTGGAGAAGTCCCCAGATAAGGCCTCCCATTGCACCAGCTCCAACTCCCCAGCGAAAACTAAGGAGGAAGATAGGGACCATTTTAAAGGAAAGGGAAATCCAAGGACCTATGGACATGGGTTGAGTAACCAAGTCGAGAATGTAAGCAATAGTCGCAAAAAGTGCAACCTCAATCATTGGTCGAATACTTGTTTTCGACATAAAAAAACCTCCTATACCAATCGTCTTGATTGGCTATTTTTTTGCCACATCAAAACGTCGTCATAGAAGTTCCTCTATTTCAATCTATCTTGAGACACATCCCTACGCAGGTCCTAACCTGATCAGGTGGTAAGAGTTTAGGCTAGTTCTTGAAAGGAATTCCCTTCCAAGCTAGCCATTCTCAGCGATCGCTCCTCTTGTGACACCTTAATTGTACTACCAAGACCAGATTTCTGCAAGTGCCTGAAATCCTAAAAATGTGGTATAGTTAAAGCAAGAATAATCTTTACACTATAAAAGGAGAAACATTATGGGACTTTTTTCAGGACTAATTGGTAATGCATCCAAAAAGGACAATGACAAGGTCGAACGTCAATTGGAAGGCATCTTAATTCCAGGTGAACAGGTGGCCTTAGCCTATGTCTTGGTTCGTGATTTAATTGTCTTTACGGAAAAACGCTTGATTTTAGTGGATAAGCAAGGTGTTACAGGGAAGAAGACTTCCTACAAGTCGCTACCCTACCGCTCAATTTCTCGTTTTACTGTAGAGAGCTCAGGACATTTTGATTTAGATGCTGAACTTAAGATTTGGATTTCATCAGCACTCGAGCCTGCGGAGGTTCTTCAATTCAAGAGTGACAATAATGTCTTTGAGATTCAGCAAGCTTTGGCCGCAGCGGTGTTAGAGTGATGAGGAAGTGACTATGTTTATTGAAAAGGAACTGGGTTACAAACGTCACTGGATAAATATTGATTCGGATATTGTCTCAGAGCAGTCGTATTTATATACCAAGTACGATATTGACCAGGAAACCATAGAGTATGCCTTGGATAAAAATGAGCGAGCTCACATGGATTACAACCGTGAGAATGGGACTATCACCTTTATCTACAATGTCTTATCTCTTGAGAAGGACAAGGAATATTATGAAACCATTCCTCTGACCTTTATTGTACAAGATACACGTTTGGTGACCATTAGTAACGAGGATAACGCTTATGTGATCAGCAAAATGCAAGACTATGTGGATAACCATGAAGATTTATCCATTTACAAGTTACTCTTTGCAGGACTCGAGATGATTTCAAATGCTTATTATCCTGTCATTGAACGTTTGGATAAGCAAAAAGACGAGGTCAGCCGACGATTAAGACGGACCACGACCAGTAAGAATCTTTACGACCTTTCAGATTTAGAAACAGGCATGGTTTACTTGGTAGCTGCAGCCACACAAAATCGCTTGCTTCTGGAACACATCAAGGGTCACGCCATTTACCGACGTCTCAACGAGGTGGAAAAAGAACAGTTTGATGATGCCATGATTGAAGCTAGACAGCTTGTTGCTATGACGGATTTGATTTCTCAGGTCTTGCAGCAATTATCAGGTTCTTATAACAACATCTTGAATAACAACCTGAATAACAACTTAAGTAATTTGACCATTATCGAGGTAATTTTGGGAGTGCTTGCTGTTATTACAGGCTTCTTTGGAATGAATGTTCCCCTACCTTTCATGACTGTTAGTCCTGCTTGGATTTTCATCATCATTGGTAGTGTAATTCTTTGTGTGGCTCTGGCTCAATTTCTACGTTGGCTGGTCCATAAACGATAATCAATCTTTGAAACTGCCTTCTCAAATTGGAGGCGGTTTTAAAACGTTATTTCCTATCTTTTTGTTATCAAATATGATAGACTAGATGAGTTGTTAAATTAACGACTGTTAAATGTAGGTAGACAAAAAACTACCCAACCGAGTCTCATAAGGTGGCTTCGCACCACCTTCACATAGAAAGAAGAATACTTTGAAATTTACAGATTTAAACCTATCAGAAAACATCCAATCAGCTGTTGTAGCTGCCGGCTTTGAAAAGCCATCACCTATCCAAGAGTTGACCATTCCACTCGCTCTTGAAGGTAAGGATGTTATCGGTCAGGCCCAAACTGGTACTGGTAAAACAGCTGCCTTTGGTTTGCCTACTCTAGATAAAATTCGTACAGAAGAAAATACAATCCAAGCTCTTGTTATTGCGCCAACACGTGAGTTGGCAGTACAATCTCAAGAGGAGCTTTTCCGTTTCGGTCGTGACAAGGGCGTTAAGGTGCGTTCAGTCTACGGTGGTTCAAGCATTGAGAAACAAATCAAGGCCCTCCGTTCAGGTGCCCATATCGTTGTAGGGACACCAGGTCGTCTCCTTGACCTTATCAAACGCAAGGCCCTTAAACTTAACCACATTGAAACCTTGATTCTGGATGAAGCTGATGAAATGCTCAATATGGGCTTCCTTGAAGACATTGAAGCTATCATTAGCCGAGTACCAGAAGACCGCCAAACCCTTCTCTTCTCAGCAACGATGCCGGATGCCATCAAACGTATTGGTGTTCAGTTCATGAAAGACCCTGAACATGTGAAAATCAAGGCTAAAGAATTGACCAATGTTAACGTTGATCAATACTACATCCGAGTTAAGGAACAAGAGAAATTTGATACCATGACACGCCTCATGGACGTTGACCAACCTGAATTGTCAATCGTCTTTGGACGTACCAAACGTCGTGTGGACGAGTTGACACGTGGCTTGAAACTTCGTGGTTTCCGTGCAGAGGGTATCCACGGTGACCTCGACCAAAACAAACGTCTTCGGGTGATTCGTGACTTCAAGAATGACCAAATCGATATTTTGGTTGCGACAGACGTTGCGGCGCGTGGTCTTGACATTTCAGGTGTCACTCACGTCTACAACTACGATATCCCACAAGATCCAGAAAGCTATGTTCACCGCATCGGGCGTACTGGACGTGCAGGGGAATCAGGACAATCCATTACTTTTGTAGCACCTAACGAAATGGGTTACCTCAGTATCATTGAAAACTTGACTAAGAAACGCATGAAAGGCCTCAAGCCACCAACAGCTCAAGAAGCCTTCCAAGCTAAGAAGAAAGTTGCTCTTAAGAAAATCGAACGTGACTTTGCGGATGAGGCTATCCGTTCTAACTTTGACAAGTTTAAGGGCGATGCCGTTAAATTGGCTCAAGAATTCACTCCTGAAGAGTTGGCTCTCTATATCTTGAGCTTGACCGTTCAAGACCCAGAAACAATGCCTGAAGTCGAAATTGCCCGTGAAAAACCATTGCCATTCAAACCATCAGGTGGTAGCTTTGGCGGTAAAGGCAAAGGTGGTCGTGGCAACCGAGGCCGTGACAACAACCGTCGTGGTGGATACCGTGGCGACCGTAACCGTGATGACCGTGACGGTGGCTATCGTGACTTCAAACGCAAGTCTAAGAAAAACAGCCGTGACTTCGAAAATCGTGGCAACAAACGCCCACACCGCACCTCAAGCGAAAAGAAAAACGGCTTTGTTATCCGTAACAAGGGTGATAAGTAAGATTGAAAACGTTCTATGAAAATAGAGCGTTTTCCTATACCTTGAATATACAATATAAGTACATAATAAATTGCACTTATTCTTGCAATTTATCGAATCAAAAACAGCACTATTTTAAGTAGACCAAAAGATGTTGTTTCTTTGACAATAGTTTACTTTATTGAAGTATATTTTAGTGTAATTTCTATTTTTAGCGAAAGTTTTATCTCATCAAATCATTGATTTCGATTGACTTTATAGGACATCTTTTAAATTTATTCGAATAGGTTTTATCTCTTGACAAGGATTAAATTTTTCGATAATATTAATATTCAATAAAATTAAAAGGAGATGTTGTGAAATTATTTGTTAAATATGGGATATTTCTTTTTGCTTCTGTTATAGCTTTGAACTCCTATAATATTAAAGCTGATGAAAGTTCAACAACAAGTACAGATACTAATGTAAGTGATACTACGGAAACAGCTACACATGAGATAATTATAGGAAATAATGCGAATGCACTTTCAAGTTTGAAGCAAGACGAAAAGAATGGAAGTACCGAACCGACTATTACTAATGTTGAAATTTCTGGAGGTGTAGACCCATCAGTTACAGGCACTGATTTCTTTAAGGATGTTGAAATAAATCTTGAAGGAAATAACTTAACTGATGATAACTTCTTAACAGAAGAGGGACTTCATTGGTCAGACAAGACTTATACAGAAATTATACAGGGAAAAGAAAATGGTATCATAAATGATCCTGAGAGGTTTGGGGCTTCTAATACACCCTCTACACCTGTTATAGCTTATAGCACGAATGTAGGAGATAGCGGTCGTATCAATTATATAGGTAAGACTTTATCAGGGATAGAGTTAGACTTGCTGTGGACTGTTCTAGAAAGTGATAAAGATGAATGGGCCTCTAACTCTGGATACAATGATAATCGTCCTAAAGGACTTGGATTTGCTGGAGAGCAGTCAATCTTGGGTGCAACAGGAAATTCAATTGTTATCTTATATAATAATGCGAGCAATCTTGCTCTCCATTATCAAATTGTCAAGCATGGAACAAAAATAGAACAGCCTGTGGTAGTAAGTTTCATATCAACAGATATTGATGCAGCCCAAGGGGTACAGACTAATCTTGCAAATTTGGTTGAAATTATTCCAACGGAGTCTAATCTTGTAAAAAAAGATGGCATTATTTATGATGCAACACCGGGTGTAGTAGGACTTAATGGGTCTAAGGATTTGCCGAAGGGTGGCTATTTAGGTGCAGGTTTTATATCAAATTTTGATTATACCTTTTATTCGCCAGCACCAGAAAGAGTAAATGATTCTTATCACTATCCAATGGCTGTTCGATATGACATTTTTGGAAGCAGTTTACAAGCAAATATCAAATCTCGCATTTCTAGGTCCATTATAGTTCAGTATGTAGACAATCATGGCAAAGAACTGAAGAAGACAGAATTTTATAAAGGCTTTGATGATGAATCTTATAAGGTTGATTCTATAAGTATTAAAGACTATCGCTTAATTGATGTAAAGAAATTCTCAGAAAGCTGGGGTAGGACAAGGATTCAGTTTGCTTATCAGAAAGAATTTCCAGTTACTTTAAAATTCCAAGATGAAAATGGCAAAGTCTTATCTGAGAGTGTGAAATATATTGCACTTGATGGCCAAAAGGTGACACATACACCAAAAGAAATTAGTGGCTATAGAACGCCAGAAAGATTTGAAGTTTTGGTTAACCAACCACTTACAAAGGTTTTTACTTATAAGAAAATTCAACAACCTATACATCAAGTTCTGATAAATAAGAATAAAGGTAAAGAATCTCAGTCACAGATCTCTTTAGTTGGTCATCCTTTGGTGCCACCAAATAGTGCTAGCCAATCATATGATACTAATACTAGAGTGCAATACCATTCTTCAAAAAGCTATGTTCCAACGCCGACTTTTTCTCATTATGGCAACCATTTAGGAATAGAACAATACAATAGTCCAGGTTTACCAATTCCAAAAACTATACCTAAGAGTCAAGAAAAGAGTCAAGAAAAACCATCAAAAAATGAGAAGCAGAAAGATCCATTCTTAGTCAATACCAATATGACTAAGGATGAAAAAAAGGACTTTCTTACTTATATTAAGTCGGTTGGTGATGAAGCTCGGAAAAAATATGGTAACGATCATGATAAAATTAATCATACAATTGCAAATGCCATCGCTCGAGTTTCTTACGAAAAAGATAAGTTACAATCAATGACAAATGATTTTGGCGAATCTTCGAAATTTTTAACTCCTCGAGTTTTTACTTTATTATCGGATTCACATAAGTATAAATCTTACACAATAGATTTTCCACATCTGGCAGCTCCTATTGCTACCTCTTATAGAAGTGGATTTTTAAAAGAAATAGTTAAATTATTTGCAGGGCTGTCCCCGTATAATACTCGTTTATCTACTGAAGAGATTCTCTTCCAAAATAACTCCTTAGTGGGGGACCTGCTAACTACTATCGATAAAAAGGATTTCCTCACGGATATTGATGCTTATATCTTGAAATATCATAGTGAGTTTAAAGATATGGATCTTGATCAAGCCATTGAAAAATATTACAGTACAGATAATCTGGAACAGAAACGCCAAGAATACTATTCTCAAGCCTTAGAAGAGCAGTCGAAAAATACACATACAGATAGCTATAAGAGTCTCTTATTAATTGGAAGCGTTGCAAGTTTATCTGGTCTAGCATTGATTGCATTAAAAAAACTAAAAGACATTAAAGCTTTTGTAGAAAGGTTGTTTAAAAACCCGCTTGGAACTTTTCGAACAGACATTTGGGAGCCATTAAAGTCTCGAGCTATTACCTTTATCAAACAACCGCTAAAATTCTTCGAGAAAAACCTTACTACTCCAATTAGAAGAAATTTGGTTAGAATGAGCAATAAAACCATACAAACCGTTTCTAAAATTAACAAAAACTTCATCAAACCAGTAGCTAATTTTACTATTAATAAAATCGCAAAACCAGTATATAATAGTACTAGGACTGTTGCTAAGCCAATTGTACAGTTTGTTAATAATACAGTGGTTAAACCTGTTGGTAAAGTGGTTTACAACAATATAAGTAAGCCAGTCTATAATCGTATCGTTAAACCAGTATCTGGGTTTGTCAATAGGAACATTATCAAACCAGTTTATAATAAGATAGTTAAACCTGTTTACAATCGTGTTGTGAAACCAATTGTTAGACCAATTTATCAAAAAGTTGTTAGACCAATTGCAAAAGCAACAAAACGTTATATTGTAAGACCTGTCGTAAATACTGTGAAACGTTTAGTTGTTAATCCAGTCAAGAGATTGTTTGGTCGTAGAAGAGGAAAGAGAAGATGACAATGAAAAAAAGCAATATTTTAGGGATTTTTGTGGGACTATTTTTAGGGCTGGTTACAGTCTTAGGAATGAGCCTATTTATCTTTATTAATTTAAAATTTAACTCTGTTTATTATGCTCAGCATATCCCTCATAAGGAGGGGACAGATCCGGACGTCATTATGTTGATGGAGAATATGGGTTGGGCCTATACACCGGAAATAGAAGGTATTAGCTACGATGATGATGGGTCGTATTCTATAACTAGAGAAAAAGGAACTAAAACGTCTGTATTAGATCTTATAGGTGATACTCTATTTTTTCATTCCGAATCAAATGATAGGTATCTTCTTAATCGTAATTTTTCTGTCCAACATGCTTTTGACAAACGTTATCATACTATTAAATATAATCAACGAAAAGTCCAAAAAGAAATTAGAGAAACTGTTCAACCTGTGATTGATGCTCAACCAAAACCATTAATCAATCTTCAGTGGTTGTTTAATTTAATTTATCAAAGTAGGTTTAATTAGAGAATAAGATAGCATAGAAGCATTTTGTAAGATTATTTATACCTAAAGATGAGTTTATCTATATTGTGGCATTTACTGTGGATTTAATTAAGGACACCTTGCAGGGTGTCTTTTTTATTTACTAAATTTAGAGTAATACTAATGATTTGACATTGATTGAAGATTATATCATTCATCTTTGGGAGAATAAACTAAATAATAGGACATGAAAATGTCTTAACAGGAAAACACCTTATGAAGTCTTCTAAGAGGAAAGTATGCACTTAATTTGATAATTCAAGACCAAAAAACACACGGTTATTTTTCCGTGTGTTCTTTGATATAAGCTAGTTTTTTCTCTCGGCTTTTTTGCTTAAAGCGTGCTTCGGCACTCATAGCTTCAGGCTTGCTGGCGAAGGCTTCTGAATAGAGGAGTTTAACTGGTAGGCGAGCTCTGGTGTACTTAGCGCCTTTGCCTGCGTTATGGGTTCTGAGGCGGCGTTCGACGTCTGTGGTATAGCCTGTATAGAGGGTGCCGTCGGCACACTCAACCACATACATGTAAGCTTTGCTATCCTTTTCTGTCATCGTTTAGGACTCACCTTCAGCCTTTTTTCCAAAGTAAATCTCAAAGATTTCGTCGGTATAATCACCATTTTCCTTATGTACAAAGAGAGGTGGAAGAATTTTCAACCCATCTGTCGAGCCGTCTTTAATGGCTTCAATCAGGAGCATATTTGCCTCACGTCCCATTTTAGGATAGATAAACTGGATACGTTTAGGCGCTAGATTATACTGGCGCATGGTGTCGATGATATCCAAAAAGCGGTCAGGACGGTGCACCATGGCAATACGTCCATTAGATTTGAGGGCATGACGAGCAACCTGGCAAATTTCTTCTAAATTCGTCGTGATTTCGTGGCGGGCCAAGAGGTAGTGCTCAGAGAGGTTTTTCTTGGACGTTTCTGTCACCTTAAAGTAGGGAGGGTTACAAAGAATGAGGTCCACCTGAGATCGTGGCGCATGGTCAAGCAAATTTTTCAGGTCGTCATTGACAACAGTGACCTGGTCCTCTAGTTGGTTGAGAGTGACGGAACGTTTGGCCATATCAGCTAGACGTTCTTGCAATTCAACCAAGGTAATCGGTGCCTCAGTGCGTGTGCTGGCAAAGAGACCAACGGCACCATTGCCCGAACAGAGGTCAACGATTAGACCTTTTTTTGGAATTTTTGGGAACCGAGAGAGGAGGACACTATCGATAGAGTAGCTGAAGACCTCCTTATTTTGAATGATTTTTACATCTGTGGAGAAGAGCTGGTCAATGCGTTCTCCATCTTTTAAAATTGAATTTGTCATAGTTTTAATTGTAACAAAAAACAGCTCCCAAAGGAACTGTTGCGAGTGATTACTCTAGGATACCAAAGGTATATCCTTGATTTTTGAAATATTCGATAATCTGTGGAAGGGTCTGAACAGTCAGCTCCTTACCAGCTGTATCATGCATCAGTACAACTTTAACAGTAGTTTCAGGGAAATATTTCTGTGAACCATCCATATAAGCCATCATGCTTTCAGATGTGGTTGGACGAACAGAGAGTGGTTCCGCATCTCCACAGAGCATGTTCCAGTCAATCCACTGAACGCCTTGTTTAGCAAGAGCTTGGTCGGTTCCCTCTAGGCCTTGCCATGACATATGACCACCAGGGTAACGGAAAATTCTTGTTTTGAAATCCTTACCTAAGATTGCCTTGAAATTAGCCATGGTTTGGTCAACCTCAGTAGTAATCTGACTTTGGTTAGGAACACGTCCTGGATAAAGCAGGTTGAAATTATGGCTAAGACTGTGGTTGGCAATGGCATGTCCTTCAGTAATTTGGCGTTTGAGGATGTCTCCATTTTCAGGGGTGATGGTATAGCCGATGTGGAAGAAGGTTGCGTGAACGCCATACTCTTTCAGAATATCCATGACTTGTGGTGTCAAAGTAGGATCAATCCCATCATCAAAGGTTAGAAAGACCACCTTACCCTTAACATCTTCAGATTTTCCTCGGATAGTGTTATTAACGGCAGTGACATCATAGGCGTAGTCAGACGCCTCAATGCTGTGGTTACTTCCTTTTTTGAGTTGCGTTTTATCCTCTTTTTTAGCTTTTTTTGAAGAGCTACTTGAGCCTTTGGACACTTGTTCATTTTTAGGTGTCTTAACCATACGATTAACCTTAGAGTTTTGGTGCTGGAATAGGACAAAGCCTAAAACAGCAAGTACAGCAAGGTTAGCTATAATAAGACAAATATTAAGCGTCTTTCGACTATTCCCTAAAATATCATTACTTCTTTTCATGATTACATTATATCTCAAACTAAGAGAAAGTGCCATAATGTTTTCATGTATTTTTGCATAAATTTTTTACTGGTATTTTACTGAAAAAAACGTATTTTTCTAGTATAATATAAAAAATTGTAGAAAAAGAGGTAAAAACGTGTTTTACGCTTATTTACGTGGGCTTGTTGTCTTCCTTCTTTGGATTATTAATGGCAATGCCCATTATCACAATCGTGACAAGTTATTGAACAAGGATGAGAACTACATCTTGGTTGCTCCTCACCGAACTTGGTGGGACCCTGTTTATATGGCTTTTTCAGCTCGCCCCAAGCAGTTTATTTTCATGGCTAAGAAAGAACTCTTCAAGAGTCGTATCTTTGGTTGGTGGATTCGTATGTGTGGGGCCTTTCCGATCGACCGTGAAAATCCTGGTCAAGAAGCAATCAAGTACCCTGTTAATATGCTTAAAAAGAGCAAGCGTAGTTTGATTATGTTCCCAAGCGGTAGCCGTCATTCTTCTGATGTTAAGGGTGGGGTTGCGGTTATCGCTAAGATGGCCAAGGTTAAGATTATGCCAGTTGTCTATCAAGGACCTCGTGAGCTCAAGGGTCTCTTGACGGGTGAACGTGTGGATATGAACTATGGTAATCCTATTGATATCTCAGATTTGAAGCGTTTGAATGATGAGAATATTCAAGAGGTTGCCCGTCGTATCCAGTCTGAATTTGACCGTCTTGACGAAGAAGCTTTGAGCTATCAAACAGGCAAGAAACCAAACCCATTGACTTATATCTACCGTGTACCACTTGGCCTTGTGGCTATCGTTGCGGTGATTTTAACAATGGCTTTCTCATACGTGGCTAGTTTTGTTTGGGATCCTGAAAAACACCGTGCCAAAGAGACAAAAAAATAAGCAAAGGACTCTATCAGATGTCAATCTGATGGAGTTTTTTTTACTTTTTGATATATTTTTTTATTTTTTACGAATAAAAAGAAAAGATATCAATTAAGGAGAGTAGCGTGAAGAAAAAAATCCTAGCTTATGTCAAAGACAATCGTCTTTTTGTGGGGATCATCAGTGTACTCTTGGTCATTTTTTGTCTCTTCCTGTGGCTGACTTGTGGCGCTGGAAATAGCATGGAGGCGGAAACGTCTTACACAGATATTTCTGCTCTATCAACCTCGTCTTCACAGAAAAGTTCAAAAGCTCTTTCTGAAAGGTCTGCTCAGTCAAAGACCGAGGCAACAGATACTGCACGTGAGCAAGTAACTGTAGATGTCAAGGGGGCGGTGACAAAGCCAGGTGTCTATACGCTAAAAGCAAGTTCTCGGGTGACAGATGCCATAAAGGCAGCTGGAGGAATGACTGAGGATGCGGATGCAAAGAGTGTTAATTTGGCCGCAAGTTTGTCAGATGAAGAGGTCGTTTATGTGGCGAGCAAGGACGAAAATGTATCAGTGGTAGGTCAATCTGACTCAGCGTCGGCTTCTGAAAAGGCAGGCAAAACGAGTCAAAAAGATGGCAAGATTAACCTCAATACTGCGACTTCAGAGGAGCTACAAACCATTTCAGGAATTGGTGCCAAACGGGCAGAAGACATTATTGCCTATCGTGAAAGTCATGGTGGCTTCCAATCTGTAGATGACTTAAAAAATGTCTCAGGAATCGGAGATAAGACTTTAGAAAAAATCAGAGAATCGATTTATGTGGCTTAAAAAGGCTCCAGTCAATCTTTTTTCCTTGGCTCTTTTGATTGCCGCCCTTTATTTTACAATTTTTGTCACTAATCCCTATGCGATTGGGGCTTTTGTCTTTCTATTGCTGAGCTTCTTTAAGCATCATTGGAAGAACACAGTATCTCTTAAGTTTGTTGGTGTTATAGCTGCTTTCTTTCTGGCCTACTTTCTATTCCTGCATCACAGAGCTGCTATACAATCTAAACAAGCTCCTGCTGAAATCAAACAGGTAGTATTGGTTGCAGATACAATCTCGGTGAATGGTGAGCAATTATCAGCCATTGGTAAGGCAAAAGGGCAAACCTATCAGATTTTTTACCGACTTAAGTCAGAAAGGGAGCAACATTACTTTAAGAAGGTTAGTCGGACACCTGTCTTAAGGGGGAAAATTAAGTTATCACCAGCAACGGGTCGGCGTAATTTTCAAGGGTTTAATTATCAGTCTTACCTAGCTAGTCAGGGTATTTATCGTATTGCTAAGATTGATCGCTTGGACAGTGTGACACCCCAGAAATTCATTTCTCCACTAACCTTTTTTCATCAATTGCGAAGGAAGGCCCTGGTTCATATCCAAACACATTTTCCTAATCCGATGAGACACTATATGACCGGGCTTCTCTTTGGGTATTTGGACAAGGAATTCGACGAGCAGAGCCAGCTCTATACTAGCTTGGGGATTATTCATCTTTTTGCACTTTCAGGCATGCAGGTGGGCTTTTTCCTAGGATGGTTTCGCTATGGTCTTTTACGTCTTGGTCTTCCTAAAGACTATCTTTTTATCATCTTAGTGCCATTTTCACTTTTTTATGGTCTGATGACAGGATGGACAGCTTCGGTACTAAGGTCTTTAATACAAAGTCTTTTAGCTGAGTTAGGTTTTAAAAAACTTGATAATATGGGAGTAACTCTGCTTCTTTTATTTCTCTTTTTACCTCATTTTCTTTTAACAGTGGGAGGTATATTAAGTTGTTCTTACGCTTTCTTGTTGTGTTTGTTTGATTTTGAGGAGTTGCCGTCTCTGAAGAAGTCAATTTATACGAGTCTAGTATTGAGTCTAGGAATCTTGCCATTTCTAACTTACTATTACGGGACCTTTCAACCCCTTAGTTTAGTCTTAACGGCCCTATTCTCCATACTTTTTGATAGCTTTCTCTTACCTGTCTTGACGGTTTTCTTTGCACTCTCGGGCTTTCTTGTCCTGACTCAGCTCAATCCGCTTTTTGAATGGATGGAATCCCTTTTAATCTGGATACAATCTTGGCTTGGTCAGCCATTGGTTTTAGGCAAACCCAGTCTCTTTCAGTTTGGCTTGATGATAGCCGTCTTAATTTTTCTCTTTGATTTTTGGAAAAAGCCTCAGATGAAGATTTGTCTTTTAATCGCTTTTAGTCTTTTGATGGTTTGGGTCAAACATCCCTTAACTAATGAGGTTACCGTGGTAGATGTTGGGCAGGGAGATAGTATTTTTCTGAGAAGTATAAAAGGTGAGACAGTTCTGATTGATGTGGGCGGTAAGGTGACTTTTGGATCTAAGGAAAAGTGGCAAAAGGGTAGCCAGACGAGCAATGCCGAGAAAACCGTGATTCCCTACCTACAGGCTAGAGGAGTGTCTAGCATCGATCATTTGGTTCTTACTCATACAGACACAGATCATATTGGCGATTTGGAAGAAGTTGTCAAGCGGTTTAAGATTAAGGAAATCTGTGTCAGTCAGGGAGCCTTGACTAAGACTAGTTTTGTTAAACGCCTTCAGAAACTGAAGCGGCCAGTTCGTCCTCTAAAGGCTGGTGATAAATTGCCCATAATGGGAAATCATTTACAGGTTCTTTATCCTCAAAAAGTCGGTGATGGTGGCAATAATGATTCCATTGTTCTCTATGGAAAGTTATTAGGGACTAGCTTTCTTTTTACGGGTGATTTGGAAAAAGAGGGTGAAAAGGAGTTGATAGATAGTTACCCTAATTTAAAAGTAAGTGTGCTTAAGGCTGGACATCACGGATCAAAAGGGTCTTCGTCTGAACCTTTTTTGGACCAGATACAGCCCTCAATTGCTCTAATTTCAGCAGGGGAACATAATCGCTATAAGCATCCTAATGAGGAAACACTAGAGCGTTTTAAGGACCGAAACATTAGAGTCTTACGAACAGACCAGAATGGTGCTATACGGTTTAAGGGATGGTTCAAACTATCAAGTGAAACTGTCCGATAATTGTTTAACTTCTTAATTTGTCATGCCCCTCAATCTATGGTAGAATTAAAAGGCTAATATTCCAGTATAAGAAAGATTGAACAGTATGCGTAAAATTATTATCAATGGGGGTAAGAAACTTCAAGGAGAAGTTACAGTATCTGGGGCTAAAAATTCAGTTGTTGCTTTAATCCCGGCCATCATTTTATCGGATGGGGTAGTGACTTTGGACGGTGTTCCAGCGATTAGTGATGTCGATAATCTAATTGAAATTATTGAGCTAATGGGTGGTTCGGTTAAGCGTGATGGTGAAACGCTTGAAATTGACCCTCGAGGCGTCAAAGACATGCCGATGCCATTTGGTAAGATTAGTAGACTCCGTGCTTCTTATTATTTCTATGGCAGCTTGATTGGCCGTTATGGTCAAGCTACAGTGGGACTTCCTGGAGGATGTGATTTAGGTCCACGTCCTATTGACCTTCACCTAAAGGCTTTTGAAGCTATGGGAGCTACGATTTCCTATGAAGCCGAGTCTATGCGTATCGCCACTGAGGAAGGCCAGCGTATTAGAGGAGCTCATATCTATATGGACACTGTAAGTGTTGGAGCGACCATTAATACCATGTTGGCTGCGTCTAAGGCTCAAGGCCGTACTGTTATTGAAAATGCGGCGCGTGAACCTGAGATTATTGACGTCGCAACCTTGCTCAATAATATGGGAGCACATGTCCGTGGTGCTGGTACTGAGGTTATCACGATTGATGGCGTTGATAGCTTGCACGGTACTCGCCACCAAGTTATTCCAGACCGTATTGAAGCAGGTTCATACATTGCTATGGCAGCAGCAATCGGTAAGGGAATTAAGATTAAAAATGTTCTTTATGAGCATCTCGAAAGTTTTATTGCTAAGCTTGAGTCAATGGGTGTTCGCATGACGGTTGAAGAGGATTCTATCTTTGTCGAAGAACAATTTGACTTAAAACCAGTGGATATTAAGACATCACCTTATCCAGGCTTTGCGACTGATTTACAACAACCCATGACTCCCTTATTGCTAAAAGCAGGTGGCCGAGGAAAAATTATTGATACCATTTATGAAAAGCGTGTGAATCACGTTCCTGAACTTGCTCGTATGGGAGCAGATATTCAGGTGCTTGGTGGTCAAATTATTTATAATGGTCCGACACAATTTTCTGGTGCCCCAGTCAAGGCAAGTGATTTGCGTGCAGGTGCAGCCCTTGTTACAGCAGGTTTAATGGCGGATGGTCAGACTGAAATCACGAATATTGAGTATATCCTTCGTGGGTATTCAAATATCATCGAAAAACTTTCTGATCTGGGTGCAGATATTACTTTAATCGAAGATTAAGTCTAAGGTTCAACCCCTTGTGGTTGAGCCTTTTTCCATTCTTAAAACTGTGTTATAATACTTTCATGGATATATGGACTAGTCTGGGGGCTTTTGCCTTCTTTGAGTCAGAACGCCTTTCTTTTAGGCCACTCATCTTTTCAGATCGATTTGACTTGCACGAAATAGTGTCAAATCCAAAGAACCTACGCTTTTTCTTTCCATCAACCAAAACTCAGCTGGAGACGGATTGCCTTTTGGTCCATTATTTCATGAAAGAACCTTTGGGTGTTTGGGCCATTTTGGATAAAGAGTCGAGTAAGATGATTGGTGTTATTCGTTTTGAAAAGATAGATGTCCAGAAACGGACTGCCGAACTTGGTTATTTTTTGAATGCCTCTTTCTGGGAACGAGGTCTAATGACGGAGGCAGTCACTTGTCTAACGGATTTAGCCTTATCAGCTATGGGAATGGAACGTATCATTCTTATAGCCCATTTGGAAAATAAAGCATCTATTCGTGTGGCAGAAAAATCTGGTTTTAAACTCGTGTCTCGCTTTAAAGGAGCCGATAGATACACCCGTGCCATGCGTGATTATCTCCGCTTTGAGAAGGAGGAGAATAGTGAGTAAACATCAAGAAATTCTAGATTATTTAGAGGCTCTGCCTATTGGTAAGCGTGTCAGTGTACGTAGTATTTCTAACCACTTGCAGGTGTCTGATGGAACAGCCTACCGAGCTATTAAAGAGGCTGAAAATCGAGGATTGGTTGAGACTCGGCCTCGTAGTGGTACTGTTCGAATTGAAAAGAAAGTTCAAGTACGTCTTGACAAGTTGACTTTCGCAGAGATTGCTGAGATTACAGAGTCGGAAGTTATTTCTGGTCACGAAGGTTTGGACCGTGTTTTCAGTAAGTTTTACATTGGTGCCATGACTATTGAGAATATCACGCGTTATTTAACAAAGGGAGATTTGCTTATTGTTGGGGACCGTGAAGATATTCAATTATTGGCCCTCGAGCACAATAATGCTATCCTAGTAACAGGGGGATTTCAGGTTTCTGAGCGGGTTAAGGAACTTTCTCGTTTGAGACAATTTCCAGTCATGGTCACAACCTATGATACCTTTACTGTGGCTACCATGATTAACCAAGCCCTGTCAAATGTACGGATTAAAACAGATATCAAGCCAGTTGCTCAGGTTTATACAAGACGAGAAGATTACACTTACATGACTCCTGAGATGACTGTTAGGGATTATCAGAATGTGGTTAAGCGGACCAATCTCGTTCGTTTTCCGATTGTGTCTGATGACAATCAGGTTGTTGGAATTGTGACCATGCGTGATGTGGCTAACCAGCATCCAACGACCATGCTTAAAGCTATTATGACAAAACCTACGGTGACCAGACTCGAGACTAGTTTAGCGACCGTGGCTCAAAAGATGATTTTCGAAGACTATGATATGATTCCTGTTGTGGATGACGAAAAACATTATCTAGGGACAATCACCCGTCGACAGGTTTTAGAGGAACTTCAAGATAATAATCGTGGTGATTTGCACACCTTTAGCGATCAAATGATAGCTAATCTGAACCAAGACAAGCATGCCTTTAACTTTGAGGTGGAACCAACCATGATTGATAATTCTGGTAACCTTACCCAAGGTGTTCTTGCGGAGATGGTTAAGGAAGTTGTTTATCGAATCATGAAAAAACAGGCGCAGAAGGGCTTAGTGATTGAAGAGATGATGTTTTACTTTCTTCAAGCGGCTCAGATTGATGATAAGGTGACGATTACCCCGAGTATTATTGCTGAGACCAGACGTCGGGCCCATCTGGACCTGTTAATTACTCATGCCAATCAAACTGTCTGCAAATCAGTTGTTGTAGTTAAGAAGACTTAACATAAAAGATATAAAGAAAACGGAGAATACAATGATTACATTAAAATCAGCACGTGAAATTGAAGCAATGGATGTGGCAGGAGATTTTCTTGCCAGCATCCACATTGGTCTACGTGACCTCTTGAAACCAGGAGTGGATATGTGGGAAGTGGAAGAGTATGTGCGTCGTCGCTGTAAAGAAGAAAATGTTCTTCCTCTTCAAATTGGAGTTGAAGGAAGCGTTATGGATTATCCTTATGCTACTTGTTGTTCCCTTAATGATGAGGTAGCACACGCCTTTCCACGTCACTATACTTTGAAAGATGGCGACCTTTTGAAAGTGGATATGGTCTTGTCAGAACCTCTTGACAAATCCATTCTTGATGTATCAAAATTGAACTTTGATAATGTTGCTCAGGTTAAAAAATACACAGAATCTTACACTGGTGGTTTGGCTGACTCCTGTTGGGCCTATGCGATTGGGACACCTTCTGATGAAGTTAAAAACCTTATGGAAGTAACCCGTGAGGCTATGTACCTTGGTATTGAACAAGCGGTAGTTGGTAACCGTATCGGTGATATCGGTGCAGCTATTCAAGAATATGCTGAAAGTCGTGGTTACGGGGTTGTTCGTGATTTGGTTGGACATGGTGTTGGACCAACAATGCACGAAGAACCAATGGTTCCTAACTATGGGGTGGCTGGTCGTGGTCTCCGCCTTAAAGAAGGAATGGTCTTGACCATCGAGCCAATGATTAACACAGGAACTTGGGAAATTGATACAGACCTTAAAACGGGTTGGGCTCATAAAACACTTGATGGCGGTCTTTCCTGCCAATACGAACACCAATTTGTGATTACCAAAGATGGTCCAGTCATTTTAACTTCTCAAGGCCAAGAAAGAACTTATTAGTATGAAACGACAAGGCATAATGGCCCGTCTCCTAGATAGGCTTCAATGGCGACCTTTGCAGGTCTACCTTAGACATTATCGTAGTGCAGAGATAGATATTTCTACCATTGCCGTGGCTTATTATTTGATTTTGACGGTCTTTCCGCTCATTGTCATTGCAGCCAATGTCTTTCCCTATCTGAATATTGATACTACTGATCTCTTGAATTTCATGAGTGAGCATCTTCCTAAGCAGTTTTATGCTCCTGCAGCCAATGTTGTCGAGGATGTCTTCTCCACACCTTCTGGACAATTATTGGGAGTGGCCTCTTTGACAGGATTTTGGACCATGATTAAGTCCTTATCATCACTTCAAAAGGCCATTAATAAGGTATATGGTGCCTCAGAACACCGAGATGTCTTTATCAGTCATATTATCGGTGGACTCTTGAGTTTGGTTATCTTGTTTTTGCTGACCTTTGCGCTTATGTTATCCACAATTGTTCAGTCGGTCCTTCGAGTTATAAATCAGACCTATCCTATTGGGTCTAATCTGACTCAACTGATTTTGAATAGTATTCAGCCCTTGAGCGTTGCAGTGGTATTTCTGGGAGTCATGGTACTTTATTTCATTCTTCCAAATGTGAAGATTCGAAAAATCCGTTATATCATGCCGGGGACTATTTTTACAACCTTGGTGATTGGGTATTTGAGCAATTTGTTTGGGACCTATGTGATTCGTACGCTGAGTCGATTGGTTGATATCAAGTTATTCGGGTCAATTATGATTTTCGTCTTCATGCTTTGGTTTATCTTTTTAGCAAGGATCTTGATTCTGGGGGCTATTTTTAATGCAACCTATCAGGAGCTTAAGCAAGGTGAACTACACAGCCGAAGAGGAGATGTGCTTACCATTATTCATAGTTTTTCAGGAGATGGTAATGACAGCACAAAACACAAAAAAGACGAGGACAATTCTTAGATGCTAAAGAGAGCTTGGCGAGGTCCAGGCTCTTTTGGCGGGAATGTGTTCTTGTCAAAGAAAAAATAGAAAGATTGTAGAGGAAAAATGAAAAATCAAACTATTCGTGATTTAACTCATATTGCTATTGTGGCAGCACTTTATGTGGTCTTGACCATTGTGCCACCTTTTAATCTGATTTCGTATGGTCCATACCAGTTTCGAATTGCAGAAATGTTTAATCTATTGGGATTTTACAATCGCAAGTATATTATTGCTGTGACTTTGGGGTGCTTGATTGCCAACTTCTTTAGTTTTAACATGATTGATGTGGTCGTTGGTAGTCTCTCAACCTTGGTTTTTGTCGGTTCGGGTGTCCATTTCTTTGACCGCTTTAAAAACCAAGATATCTTGGGTGGCCTCTTGGACAAGGCTCAGGTCTATTTTGCCCTTTATTTTTCATTCTTCATGGTGACTATTGCTGCTGAGTTGACCTTGGTGGCTCATGCACCGTTTTGGGCAACTTGGTTCTCTGTAGCTATGGGAGAATTGGCTTCCCTCTTGGTCGGTGCCATTCTTATCAAAAAATTAGCCAAAGTGATTGATTTTGTTTCCTAAATTAACGTCTGTAAAGGCGTTTTTTGTTGCTTTTATGATAAAATGTTCCTATGGAAAAACGAATGAAAGAGCTGGTTGCCAAACTTAACCAGTATGCAAAAGAGTATTATACTGAAGATGATCCATCGGTGTCAGATGCCGAGTATGATAAGCTCTATCGTGAACTTGTGGCTTTAGAGGCTGAGCACCCCGAGCTGGTTCAAGCAGATAGTCCGACGCATCGTGTGGGAGGTTTGGTCCTCGATGGTTTTGAGAAATACCAACATGAGTATCCCCTTTATAGTTTGCAGGATGCTTTTTCCCGAGAAGAACTGGATACTTTTGATAAGAGAGTTAAGGACGAATTTCCTAATGCTGATTACATGGCTGAACTCAAAATTGATGGTCTCTCTATCTCGTTGACCTATGTGAATGGTATTTTACAAGTCGGTGCGACACGTGGTGATGGTTCAGTTGGTGAAAATATCACTGAAAATGTCAAGCGTATCTCAGATGTTCCACTGAAATTGGAACAACCGCTTAATATTACAGTGCGTGGGGAGTGTTATTTGCCACGTGCTGAATTTGAACGCATCAATACCCAACGCCAAGAAAATGGTGAGGCAGAATTTGCCAATCCTCGTAACGCTGCTGCAGGAACCCTTCGTCAATTGGATACTAAAGTGGTGGTTGAGCGTCGTTTGGCGACCTTCCTTTATCAGGAAGCTAGTCCAACAGAGCGTCTCACACAAAATGATGTCTTAAATGAAGTGGCAGAACTAGGTTTCTCAGTCAATCCACGTCGTATTGTGACATCCTCTATGGATGAGATTTGGGACTTTATTCAAGCTGTCGGTCAGGATCGTGATCATTTGGCCTACGACATTGATGGTGTCGTCATCAAGGTCAATAGCTTGGCCATGCAAGAAGAATTAGGCTTTACAGTTAAGGCACCACGTTGGGCTATTGCTTATAAATTCCCGGCTGAGGAAAAGGAAGCCGAGCTTCTCTCTGTGGACTGGCAAGTGGGTCGAACGGGTGTGGTAACGCCAACAGCTAATTTGACGCCAGTACAATTGGCAGGGACCACAGTTAGCCGAGCCACCCTTCACAATGTGGATTATATTGCCGAGAAAGACATTCGTATCGGTGATACCGTTATTGTTTATAAAGCTGGTGACATTATTCCTGCAGTACTTCGTGTGGTAGAAAGTAAGCGTACAACACAGGAGCCGATGGAAGTACCGACGCAATGTCCATCGTGTGGCAGTGGTCTCTTGCATTTTGAAGATGAAGTTGCCCTACGTTGTATCAATCCTTCTTGTCCTGCTCAGATTAAGGAAGGCCTGATTCATTTTGCCTCTCGTGATGCCATGAACATCGCAGGTATGGGACCTTCAGTGGTTGAAAAGCTCTTTAAAGCTGAATTGGTTAAGGATGTTGCTAATATCTATGGCTTGAACAGCGAGGATTTCCTCCAATTAGAAGGCTTCAAGGAAAAATCTGCCGAGAAACTTTATGCTGCCATTCAAACGTCAAAAGAAAACTCTGCTGAGAAATTACTCTATGGCTTGGGCATTCGTCATGTTGGTGCCAAAGTTAGTAAGCAGTTGCTGGAAGCTTTTGAAACGATCAAGAATTTGGCAAGTGCTGATGTTGAGGCCATTGCAGCTGTCGATGGATTAGGGGAGGTTATCGCCAAGTCTATTCAACGCTATTTTGCCAAGGAGGAGGTTAAAGTTCTTTTGAAAGAGCTAGAATCCTATGGCATTAATATGGCCTATCTTGGACAAAAAGTTGCAGACGATGCCATTTTGTCTGGAAAAACGGTCGTTTTGACAGGTAAATTGGAACATCTTAAACGTAGCGAAGCAAAAGCAAAACTAGAGGCCTTAGGTGCCAAGGTGACAGGATCTGTCTCTAAGAAAACAGATTTAGTAGTTGCTGGTAGTGATGCCGGAAGTAAGTTGGAAAAAGCACAAAGTCTAGGCATTGATGTTGTGGACGAGGCTTGGTTGCTGAATTTATAGGAGTTCAATATGAAACAAAAACGTGCCCGCTTAATTTATAATCCAACATCTGGGCAAGAAATTATGAAGAAAAATGTTGCTGAGGTATTGGATATTTTGGAAGGTGCTGGCTTTGAAGCGTCAGCCTTTCAAACAACACCAGAAGAGAACTCAGCTAAAAATGAGGCCAGTCGTGCCGCTAAAGCAGGTTTTGACTTGGTCATTGCTGCCGGTGGTGATGGAACAATTAACGAAGTGGTTTCTGGAATTGCTCCGCTCAAAAAGCGCCCCCAAATGGCGATTATTCCAACGGGGACAACGAATGACTTTGCACGCGCTTTGAAGATTCCAAGAGGGAACCCAGTTGAAGCAGCCAAGGTTATTGCTAAAAAACAAACCCTGCAGATGGACATTGGTCGTGCCTATGATGATAAATACTTCATCAACATTGCGGCTGCAGGTTCCTTTACCGAATTAACTTATAGTGTGCCTAGTCGATTGAAGACGGTCCTTGGTTACTTGGCTTACCTTGTTAAGGGGGCAGAGTTGCTACCACAAGTTAAAAAGGTTCCAGTTCGCATTACACATGATGAGGGCGTCTTTGAAGGTGGCATATCTATGATTTTCGTTGCCTTGACCAATTCGGTCGGTGGTTTTGAAACGATTGCTCCGGATGCTAAACTGGACGATGGTAAATTTACCCTAATCATGGTTAAAACAGCCAACCTTTTTGAGCTGGTTGACCTTATTCGACAGGTTCTTCAAGGTGGAAAACACATCTATGATAAGAGAGTTGCTTATATCAAAACCAGTTCGCTAGATATCGAGCCCTTAAGTGAAGATCGTATGATGATTAATCTCGATGGAGAATATGGTGGAGACGCCCCTATTCATCTGCAAAATCTTAAGAATCACATTGAATTCTATGCCAATATTGATGAAATCTCAGACGATGCCATCACGCTTCCTGATACCGATGAATTGGCTCTTGAGGCTATCGCACAAAAATTCAGTAGCGAAGCTGAAAAAATTGAAAATGATTAAATGACAGACAGAGTCTTGGTTTATGCTCACTTCGATTGTAAAGTAAGGATTGATTGCAAAAATGTGGTGACCGTCTTAGTTTTTGACACATTTAAATCGTCTGTCTACCTTCTAAAGCAGCCTGATTCAGGTTGCTTTTTTAGTATTTCTATAGAAAATAACGTTTTCATTTGTTACAATAGTAAAAACCAGTAAATTTTTCTGGAGTGTATCTTGGGGAGGGGTGAGATGTTTAAAAAGGAAAAGGACAGTCATTTCAATGATAATGACATAATAAATAGTGAGAATTCTTTTGAGTCGGCTTTCAGTGACAAAGGACCTGAGTTAGGGTCTGCTTTTCAGGTGGAAAAAGCTGAAAAGCGGTATGTCTTTCTCACGTTTGTTTCTCCACTGATACTTTTGCTCGTAAGCTTGGTATCAGCTATTTTATCTTGGAAGCATCAGCCAGTATTCTTGTACCTAGCTGTGATTATTGCCTGCTTCGTGCTTTCAATCATTATCCTTAGATTAGGACTAAAATTGAGGAGATTTCTCTGGACGACCGTTGTAGTTGCATTGATTGGGCTAACATTCATTGCCACATTGGGCGGTTCTATTTATCGAGAAGCCATGAAAAAATACAGGGTGACTCAGCAGGCATCTCAGTCGGAGAATAAAGCTGATAGTGATGATCCTCGGGATTACGAAGATGCGTCTGCGACTTATAACTGGACTGAAGAAGACTTTGAGAATTTGAAGCCTAAGGAAGCTACCTTGCGCTCAATTATCAAACGTCACGGAAAGCCAAATTATGCCGAGATGGAGTCCAGTGGTTTAAATGTAGAATATAGCCGAGGAGATAAAAAAGAGTATATTGATCTCATTTTTGTAAAAAACAAAGAAGGTCAATATGTTTATGATGGTGGAACAGCGACTTATCCAGTTGATGGCGTTACAGTAGTTGATAATTATAGTAGTGACTGGACAAAAGAACAGCTTAACCGGTTACGCACTAAAGACCAAGAAATTTTTGGACCGGCAACACCCTTGTCTGAGGTGGTGAGGGAACACCCTCAGGCAGACAGTGCTCAGAGGCGCATAAGCGTGCATTCTTCAGGAGTTATGCATAAGACAATTGATCTTGGTTATACTGACCAGAATAGCTCTATTGAGAAAGCAAAATTTTTAAAACTATCTTTTAAGTACAATGAGGAGAAGAAGGATTATTTTCTGAGCTATAATTCTGCTTCTCATTACTCTTGGTGAGGGACTTATGATAACGAAATAATTATTCATTAGACAGCAATTTTTTTACTAATAAGAGATTCAATTATAAAGGGGGATTTTATAATGACAGCATCAAAAACTAAACGTCTCTTGTATTTTATGTCCGAATTGGAAAAGGGAAATAACATTTCAAAAACGGACTATCTGGCTCGCTTTGGCATTAGCGAGCGTACACTTAAAGAGGATGTTAGCGAACTTAAGGACAATTTGACAGAGCTACGTCCTAATATGAAAGTGAAATATTCTAGAAAATATGGTTCCTACCATGCCCAATATGAGCAAGGATATGGTAATCTGAAATATAACCAAGCAGTTATCTTGTCTAAAATTCTTTTGGAAAGTCGTGCCCTTCGAAAAGATGAGGTATCAGAAATTATTAACATCTTTGTTGAGAGGGCTGTAGACGACAAGGAACGCAGACGCATCAAACAATTGACTGAGTTAGAGCTAGATAGTTATCAAGAATTGAAGATTTATCAAAATCAAGATAAGTCACTCTTACCAGCTATTTCAGCTATTTTTGATGCCATTGTGGACCAAAGGCCCTTGGCTTTCAGTTATCGTAAACCTGGAGAAAAAGTGGAGGAATATAAGGTCTTTCCGATTTCTGTTATCTTCGACAACCACTATTTTTACTGTATTTCCTATAAATTGGATGATAACTTTACCTGTGATTATCAGTTCTCTGAAATCCGTTATTTCCGTGTTGATCGTTTCCAGACCATTCATAAATCTGAAAATAAGGTTGCCTTCACGCTCAGTCCAGAGCAAGAGGATCGTTTGATTACAGACGAGCAAGTGCGCTATCAGGCTTTCTCAATGCTTTCGGGAAATGAATGGGTTCGCATTACTTTTGAATATACGGGTCTCTACCGTGATGTCTTGGAGTCTGATATTCCCAAACTAAATCTTCTTGAAGAGATTACTAATGACGGTGTTGATAAGGTTAGCTATGAGATTGAAACCTTTAGTTTATTGGGCTTTCAAAAGTATATTCAACGTTTTGATGGAGATTTCGTTTTTCTAAAGATTGAAACAATAGATAACAAGTGAAAAAGGTTTTCAGGCGACTGAATGCCTTTTTGTTTCGGACAAGGAGATTCTATTTGTGTTAAAATAGATTTGTGGAAACGCTATCATTTTCATAAGGAGGGAAAGTATGAAAGAAAAGAAAAAAGAAATGCAAAGACAGGTTATGACTCTCTTGGGGATTTTGATTTTTGCCTTTGTCAATGTGTTTATCTTTGATGATAAGATGGGCGCTGGATTTTCTGCCTTTTCAACCATTACCCTGATGAGCATCGGACTATTGTCTAAGCGCACTAGCCTGCGAGTTTTGGCCATTATTTCCTATCTCATCAATGTTGTTGCGGCTATTTTTGGTTTCAATTATGTTGGTTTTCTAACGGCCGTTCAGGCTATCGAACTTATTTTCGTTATTTGGTATCTTTACCCACGTGACAGTTTTTTGGGACGGGATACAACGGATAGATACACTTACCGTTTTCGTTGGATTCACTTGCTTCTCACTGTTTTAGTGTCGATTGGAGGCTATATTGTTTTTGCGATCGTCTCTAGTATGTGGGACGGTTCTTTCTTGGAATATGGTGGGAATACAGCCCTTATCTTTGCCATGCAATATTTGCTTTTGATAAGTATTACTAAGTCACGGCAGGACGAACCGACTAAGATTGCTCATTATTTTCAGAAGGAGCGCCGTACGAGGGAAATGAAAGCGGCAATAGAAGCTGAACGTTTGGCCAAAGAGAGAGCTCTTGCAAGGGCTTTTGAGGTGCCTCTGAAGGCTCCTAGTCAGACAGCTGAAAAATTTGGTAGTAACATGATCAAATTCGCTTCTGTTTGGCTTTTGGTGATGGATATGTCCATCTTAGCTTATTTCTTCCGTCCAAATGATGTTGGTTTCGGTTTTGGTGCTTTCTTTGTTCTCTTGACCATTGTCTTGTCTTTGATTTTCAAATCAGAGGAAGACAAGGAGGATGTTTTCTCTATCATCTATCACAAGATTCGTCCTATCCAACCTATTTTCTTCATTCTGCTCTTGATTGCTCACGCTCATAAGTTTAGCTACGGTGCTGCTTACGCTCTCTTGTTCTCAGCTGCTTATTTCTTCTGGGCAATCAATAAGATTAATATGAAGACCCTCTTAACCTTTACGGTTGTCATTTATTTCTTCCCAGTCTTTGGTTACCTTTCTAACCCTTACCGACTCGGTGCTGAAAATCTTAAGATGGTGGGTGAATTGGTGACAGACCGTAATAAGTCTAATACCTTTTATGTTGGCTATTATTGGTCACTTCTAGGGATGAAGGATGATGGTGAGTATGAAGGTGTCCCACTTTCTTGGCAAGCTGCTAAGTTTGTAAATACTGTGATTTTATCTGATAATGAGAGTAAAACTTCAGGTATTTTCTATGAAAATAATCATGGCGACTATATCTATGATTTACACCTAGCCAATAACCAGGGGACGGTTGAGGTAACAACAGGCTCTGGAAAGGCTAAAAAAGAATTCCAATTCATGGACTTTGGAAGAACCTATTATAAGTACAAAAAATTGAAAGAATCAGATAACCAAAAGCGTTACAAAAATTTTTATGAGGTAGGCACTGTTACAACTGACTTGGGAACCTATAATCTTTACCTTGAAATGGATCAAGATTGGGTTGATAAGTATCAAAAAGACCCTACTAGTGTTGACTACCATTTGCTTATTTTCGGAGATAAACTCACACCAAAAGAAGCCTACAAGATAGCAAATCATTACTAACAGACAAAAATATCTCTGCACATTGCAGAGATATTTTTGTTAGTCTTTGTATCCACGTTTGGATAACTCTCTTACAAGGAGTGCTCCCAAGATTGAAGGGACTAATTGTCCTAGGAGGAGATTGAAAACGAGAGCAAGATAAGGAAGTTTGAGCAAGGCACTAAGCCAGATTGGCACCACTAAGGATGGAACGAGTAGGATTGGGAGAATGATAAACCAGCTAGACAGCTTAGCTTTACGGATGAGATAGATGCTACCAGTTGCCAGAAAGCTGGCACAGAATCCACCGACGACATCAATCAATCCTAGACCACCAAATGAGTTAGCAATAGCATTTGCGATACTGAGTGGGACAACCAAAAATGGGAAGATATAGGTTAATCCATATAAAGCCGTGGCCAGACGCATTTGGACAGCACCAAAGGAAATGGCTTGAGATACAAAGAGGATAGCGATGTAAAGAGCCATCATAATAGCTGACAGAACAAGTTTTTGAGTGGTATTCAGTTTGGTTTTCATTAGTTCTCCTTTATTTAGGCATAGTAAAAGAGTAGCAAGTCTACTCTTTTTGTGATTTAGGTCTAGAGTTATTTTATAAGTCAATCTCTAAGACAATAGGTGTGTGATCTTGGCGATCACCAGAGTCAATCATGTCTGATTTTGTGACCTTATCGGCAATACGATTTGAAGTCAACCAGTAGTCGATTCTCCAGCCTGTATTGTTGATTTTAGATGTTCTGCTACGTTGGGCCCACCAAGTGTAGGCTCCTGTAACGTCGCCATTGAGGTGACGGTAGGTATCCGTGAAACCTTTTGCAAGGAGGTTAGTAAAGCCTTCACGTTCTTCATCTGTGAACCCTGGTGAACGACGATTACTTGAAGGATTGGCCAAGTCGATTTCCTTGTGGGCAACATTGTAGTCGCCAGTCGCAAGAACTGGTTTCTGAGCGTCCAATTCGGCTAGGTAATCCGCATATTTTTCATCCCAGATTTGACGTTCTAGCAGACGTTTGAGGCCATCGCCAGCGTTTGGTGTGTAGACCTGTGTCACAAAGAACTTATCAAATTCGAGAGTGATGATGCGTCCTTCACAGTCCATGGTTGAAGGTGCTCCGATTTCAGGATAGGTAATGACTGGTGTCAATTCTTTTTTATACAAGAACATGGTTCCAGCATAACCTTTACGGGCAGGTTCAACAGATGAACGCCAAGTATTGTCATAGTCAGGGAAGTAGTCTCCCAAGATTTGCAGATGCTTTTTGGTAGGACCTTTAGCAGATAATTTTGTCTCTTGAATAGCAATGACGTCTGCATTTTCAGCGACCAAGGTATCGATGACTGTGCGTGACAATTGAGCGCGTGCAGAATCACTAGTAAGAGCGGCATTTAGGGAATCAATATTCCAAGAAATTAATTTCATGTGTACAGTTTCCTTTTTTGAATCTTTCCTTTCTATTGTAGCAGAAAATAAGGTGTCAGGCGAGTTATGGGATTGTTAAGAACAACTTGGAGGAGTATAATTATCCTAGATTGAGAGGTGTTTATTAATGAAAAAGCAATCGTACATTTATTACTTGTTTTGGGTTCTCTTTTTACTACAAATCATTTTTACAATCATGATTTGGTGGTCACAGGGACTGGTGATTCCTCTGGTCGTTTTACCGGGGGTGAGTTTCTACTTCCTGCTTTATTTAAGGTACCTCTTAGGCTACAACCTTAATCAGTCTCCTTCAGAACCTTTATTTGTTCTTCGTAGATTTGGTCTTGGAACTAGTTTAAATCCTAGAAATCCACTAGGCTATAAGATCAGTATCCTGCTAGTCATGGGTGTTTTGATTCTCCTCTTTTGTCTGAATCTGTTCGCTCTTATAAGTCCTTAATCGTCTTGTTAACAGCAAGTGTCATATCCTTAACACTATTGTCATCAAAGCCATTCTATGATAGGATGAAAGGTGAAATGATAAAGAGAAGAGGAAAATCATGCGAAAGCTGTCAGAAGCAGAATGGATAAGTCGTTTTGAGCAGGTTCAGGGACGTAAGCCAAAACCTGATGAACTACAACTGGCTTATCAGTCTGGACTTATTGAAGTCTCAAAAAATTACAATTATATCTATATTCTTCTGGGCTCTCTATTAGCAATTGTCGTTGCCATAGGAATTAGTCTGATTTCAGGCACAACACATCAACAGTCTGAGGGACCTTCTACAATGGCTAGCACGCTTTTCGCATCAACGGGAATATCAAGTGACAATTCTAGTGCTTCGGCGAGTGAAAATCCACGTTGGACCAATGATAAAGGAAGTCGTCTTGCTAATTTAATGGTTTCTTGGGGTAACCAGATGAACCAACCTGGTTATCAGGAAATTACCAAAGAAGCCTCTACTATTCCTATCCATTGGGTGTCAGACCGTGATCAGGTCGTAGATGCAACTTATGCTGCAAATGGGAATAGCAGTTCTGAGTACACTATTGTTTCAGTATACGAGCGTTGGCAGGGCACGACTGTTCACCGTTATTTCTTCTCCATAAAAAGAGATGGAACACCAGTTGTTCTGTATTCATCAACCACTAATGGTAGTATTTACTATGTCAAAGAAACAGGAAATGAAAATCTCAAATCAGCATACGCCGATATTGTCAGCAACTAAAAACTAGATTTCCAATTGGAAACCTAGTTTTTTAGTGTGAAGAAAAGCAAGATGAGAAAACTCTAAGTGCCACCTGCCTAGTTAGAGTTACATTCTTTGATATTCACTTTTCTAAGTAATGTGTTATTTAACCTTTTTAGCCAACATGGTCGCAAATTGAAGGGCAATTGGATTACCATATTCATCTAAGCGGTGAAGGTGACCAATATTTTCATTGTATTTGACAAGCTCCCAGTCGCTATAGTAGTTTTTCAACTCTCCTTCTTCAAAGGTAAATGGGAAAGGCATGGTACAAGGGTGCTCCTCAGTATTCATGGCACAGACAATTAAATTGTAACCGCCGAGAACAGTACGCTCTTGCATATTCTTGATGATAGCCGGAATTTGATCGGGATCAAGGAACATGAAGACTACTGTTGAGAGGATGAAATCAAAAGTCTCAGATTCAGGAAGGGCAGCAGCATTGATATCGTAGTAGCCAGCTCTAACATTGTAATTTTCCTCATCTGCAATCATTTGGATGCGTTGGGTAGCTTCGTTATTAATGTCAACAGCAGTGACATCATGTCCAAGTGATGCTAAATAAAGAGCGTTACGACCGTGACCACAACCAAGGTCTAGAGTGCGACCAGGTTTGATATAGCCAGACTGCACGGCCTCAAGAACCTCAGAATGGGCCTTGGTATCATACTTTTTAGCCATGTAATCCTCAGGTTTGCAATAAAAAGACAGATAGCATTCTAAATCCTCTGAAGCAGCAGCGATGCGGTGCCAAGCCTGAGGTTCTACAAAAGGAATATCTGTTTCGGGTGTGAAGAGATGTTCCGCAGTAACCTGTCCTTCCTCATCCAATTCATAGAAATGAAGAGCTCCAGACAGGATGGTTAGTTTAGCCCATGTTCCTACCTTTGTATTATGTTTTTGAGTCACCATTTCTGGAAGAGTAGTTGCTGTCCAGTTTGGGAGACGTTTATAGCAAAGAAGTTGCTGTTCTATAGTCATTTTGTGAGTTCCTTTCAATAGGTATGGTTCTATTATAGCAAAAGTCTGGGAAAGAAAAAAAGTCTAGCCGGGGAGCTAGACGCTTTTATTGTGAGAGAACTGATAATCTAGGAATGGGGGAAAAGTGTTTGGGGAAGATAGGTATAAATGTTAAGAAGGGTTCCTAGACTATCTAAAAAACGTTCATGAGAACAATAAGCTTTAAATGATAAAATATTTATCTCGAACTCATTCGTTCTCTCTTTACACTATCTATTCTACCAAAAAAATCAGCAAGATGCTTACATAATTTTAAAAAGTGTAATAAAATATCACGAACAGTCAATTAATGGTCTTGAATGGTAACTTTGTACAAACTATTTTGAGTGATGACTATTACAGTATCCTAAGAAATGTATTTATGGAAAGTAGACAAAAGAAAAAACGTCTAACTAAAGCAGCTAGACGTTAATTATAGGAGAGATCTGGAAATCTAGGAATGGGGGAAAAGTGTTTGGGGAAGATAGGTATAAATGTTAAGAAGGGTTCCTAGACTATATTTTATTCTGTTTATGAGAATAGTGAGTAAAAACTTATAAAAATAACTTTTTGCCTCATCCGGTCTCTCTTTACATTTTCTATTTTACCAGAAATATGGAATACAACTTTACATATTTTAAAAAAGTGTAAGAAAAAATCATGAACAGTCAATTAATAGTCTTGAATGGTCATCTCACTTTATTAAAAAAAGCAGATCCCTCAGGTTCTGCTTGTAAATGATAGTAATGGTTTGATACCTTAAACGATCTTACCATAGAGCTTCTTAACATTATTAATATCAACAGGTTGGATACTTGTTTTTCCCCCCTTAGGTTCCATTACTGAGGCAACGGCACTGTTATGCTCAAGTCCAATCGCATGTCCCAGTTCGTGTTGGGCAGTGTTAAGGAGTTTACCACCATTTTTTTGGTAGTAGTTGTTTTTAACATGGAAGCTATTCAGGTAAACGGTAGCATTGTTATATTGCTTGGTTGGGACATAATAAGTAGTGTAAGTAACTCCAAGAGGAGATGCTACATTTTCTTCATAACGTTCATCAGCAATAATGTTGGCCTTTAGTTTATCGTCGGTAAGTAGGAAGTTAAAGGCTCCAGTATTGTTCCAAGAGGTAATAGCTTCCTTGTAAGCAGTCACAATCTCTGGCGTTTTAGCTTTGATGAAGATGGTTGCTTCATTACTTGACCAATGAGGTGTGTTGTAATTTTCTTTGACAAGAACGTTGTTCTTTTGCCATACTTGCGCCACTCGGTCAACTGGTTTGGTAGTTTGGCCTGAAGCTGTGGGCTTATTTTCGGTAGTCACAGGCTTCTTAGGCTGAGTAGTTGCAGTTGTTGAAGGCTTGTTTGCTACTGTCGCTGTTTTCTTGGGTTGGTTAGCCGTAGAACTTGGTGTTTTAGGTTTGGAAGTTCCGGTAGTCGCTGGTTTTGTTGTGTCTGTTAATGGTTTTGGAAAATAGGTAGACAAAATTTTATGAACATTGCCATTGTCAATTGTCGTTGAAACCCATGTAGCACCATCTTTTGACCAGGTTTGTGCTTGTGCGACAGTTTCGGTCTTTGATGTCGCTTTATTTTCTTGAGATTGCGAATGACTTTCTGCACTTGTCGGAATCTTAGTCTCATAGGTTCTGGCCCCGATCTGACGATTAACAGTGCTACTTGCTGTTTGACTATTTTGAGCTAATTCGTCAAAAGTTGGAGTAGTTGAGGTAGATTGATTAAGATCATTTTCATGTGTCTGTTGGTCATCCACAGATGTATGTGAGATTGTGGTGACGGTAGCAGGTGCTTCAGAAGCGGTAGCAGCCTGTGTTTGAGTGCCAGTACCAGGATTTGTACTTGTCTCAAGTTCAGCAAAAGTCAGTGCCTGAGTGGAATCTGAGACATAAGTCTGATCAGCAGAAGCTGTCTGAGAATGTCCCAAAAGAAAAACACTCATGATACCAACAGTTGCAAGAGTTAACAAGGTCTTCGAATGGAATCCTTGCCTTTCAGTAAAACGTAACATAACTTTCTCCTTTTTAATATAAAACAAAAACAGCTCTAATGATACCATCTGAAAATGAATATAAAGTGACAACAATATAACAATTATTATATAAATAGAAACTTGGTTGTTAAAAAAGACTTTAGACAGAAAAAAAGAATAATATCCGCTTAAATATGATAAAATGACAAGTAGGTATGCTTAAAGTACATTAGAAAGAAAGAGGGAAATAAGATGCTTTCTATTATCATCCTTGAAGATGATGCCTTACAGCGTCACCGTGTTGGTCGCTTATTGGACGAAGCGGTTGAGGAGTCTAAGGCTGTTGTTAATGACATCACATTCTTTGAGAATGGTCAGGAATTGTTAGATGCTGACAGAGGTTCGGGTAAATCCATGATTTACCTTCTGGATATTGACCTCAAAAATCAGACCAAGCAGGGACTAGATATCGGTTTGGAGATTCGAAAAGAAGATTTGAAGGCACAAATTGCTTTTGTAACAGCCTATTCAGAGTTTATGCCTTTGACTTTTCGTTATAAGATTCAAGCCCTTGATTTTGTGGATAAATCCATGGAAGATGTGGATCTCAAGAGAGCTTTGGTGGAGCTTTTGGATTTTGCCCAGTCGCAGGTTGAGCAAGAAACGAAGACACAGAGTCTCACTGTTAAAACAGATAAAAATGATGTCAGTATCCCTTATAATGACATTTTGTATATTGAGACGGCTCCTGTTCCACATAAGTTGATTGCCCATACCAAGACAAACTTGGTTGAATTTTATGGAAAAATTGCAGAAGTGGCAAAACTGGACGATATATTCTTTCAAACCCACCGCTCTTTCGTCGTTAATGTCAGCAATGTGACAAGTGTGGATCGTACCGCTAATATGGTGTTCTTTGACGAAAATGAGTCTTGTCTCCTTTCACGAACACGTAAAAAAGAACTTTTGGAACGATTGAAAAATCGTTAGACTATCTAGCCTATCCTTCTTCTCTAATCGTTATTAAAAATTTTCTGAAATCCGAGATGATTATTCAGTTTTATCTCATCTATTGACAGGAATTGTGATAAAATAGTAGCGTGGCTCTTGTTATATACCTATCATGACTAGAAGGAGGTGGCTAACTATCAGATGATGATTGATCTTCAAATTGCATTAGAATATCTTTTGCATTTTATCGTCATACAATGGATTTATGAACAGACCAGTTTAGTTAGGGTTCCCCGACTGATTCTCCCCTTGGCTTTCTTAGTAGAATTCCTAGGAGGATTACTCGGTGCCTCTTTTGGGGTTGGCTTGTCCTTTATGACGCCTTTCTATCTTCTTTTCTATGCCTATTTCTTTGGCAAGGAAAGAACAGCCAATATGTTGGCCTTCTACGCCTTCTATCCTCTAGTTATTTATCTGTTGATATTTAATGGTTATTCTTATTTCTTGATGCCAGCCTTTAATATCACTTCAGATTTTCTTAACAAGAGTTATCTTTATTTTATTTTCTTTGACCTTCTAATTGTTCCAACCTTTGTTGCTCTTTCCAAGCTTCTTAATATTGATTTTAAATCTTTAAGGGTCTTGGAGCGAGACCGTAAGTTTAGTCGAATCATGTTTTTCACTAACTTTATCTTGATTAGTTATGTGATTTTTAACTATGCTGTGGTTGTCGCTTCGCAATTCTTTTCTCTCTACTATGCGGGGCCTATCGTAACCTTAGTTGGTTTTGCATCTATCCTTTATGCTGTTTACAGTGTCAATAAGTATGCAGATGAGTACTTTGAAAATCAGTGTCGAAAAGAAAATCGTCGTCACTTGGATGATTTAGAGAAGTATTCTGAACAGGTTGAGAGCCTTTATGAAACTTTGCGTGGTTTTCGTCATGATTATACCAATGTTCTGATTTCGCTTAGTGAGGCGATACGGATGAGAGATATTGACCAGATCAAGATGATTTATGACACTGTCCTTAAAGATTCGGCATCAGATTTAAAACAACAAAAATTTGATTTGGCGAAACTAACACATGTAACCAATATGCCACTCAAGAGCCTGTTGTCTTCTAAACTGGCTGAGGCGTTTGATAAGGGAATTCATTGCCATGTTGAGGTCGAAGAAGGTGTTTTCTTCACTGATATGCGTGCCTTGGACTTGATTACGATTACATCAATTCTTTGTGATAATGCTATTGAGGCAGCTGTTCTTTCAGAAACACCAAAGTTGTCTATTGCTATCTTTAAAATGGAGGGGCAATCGGTAATTGCTGTTGAAAATTCCACTAAGGAAGCTTCTATTGACATAACTCCTTTGAAACAAAGAGGATTTTCGACCAAGGGAACAGGTCGTGGTTTAGGTTTAGCAAATATCGAAGAAATTCTCTTCAGATATGACAATGTTTCACTAGAAACGGAGTCAGCACAGCACCGTTTTGTGCAGTTATTGTCCGTTACACCAAAACAAGATTAATTGGGGATCTAATAAGAGTTTTTAGAATTCTTGTTAGTCCCTATTTTTATGTTTTAAAATATGTTAAAATAGTAACGTTAATCATGTGTTTTTTAATTTAGGGGGATTTATTATGTTGAAAGACGAATGGTTAGAATACTTCGAGGCTGTCAATGGGCGAAAGCCGAGGCCTATTGACTTTAAAGAGGCTCTAGAGCGAGGAGAGTTTATCCTTTCTGAGGAGTCGGACTCAAGCCAAGTAACTAATCAAGCACCGTCTGATCAAGGACAAGCATCGCCTGATCAATCATTAGATGGAGAAACTGCAACGGCAAAAGCACTAGCCCAGTCTCAGAAAGAGCGTAACGGCGCACAAGAGGCCCTAGCTAATGCCGCTCAAGAAAAGAGAAAAGCGCTATCCCAAGAAACTGCTCTCCAAGTGAAGACGCTTCAATCAGGTCGTGAAGCTGAGGTTCTTCAAAAAGAAGAAGAACAGCGTCAACGTGTCGCTGAAGCTAAAGAACGGTTGGCTAGTTATGCACCAACACGTCCGGATTCAGCAAGCCACTCAGCAAGTGCTACGAGTGCAACTGTTCAGGATATTCCAGTTTTCAGCAATGAATCACAATATCATGACAGTTCTGAGGACTTAAAAAAAGCCAATCGGAAAGAAGAAAAAGAAGCCAAAAAGATTGCTCGTCAGGCTGCTCGTGATAAGAAAAAGGCTGAAAAGCTTGCTGCTAAAGTCAAGTCCAAGGAAGAGCAGACTGTGGTCAAACTAGAAAAGAAATTGGAAAGCCAAATTCGTCTTCTAGAAAGTGTTCAAAACATCGACAAAAAATCACAGAAGGCAAAAAGTTGGGGTAAAGGGGCCTTGATTTCTAGTCTTATTGCCGTTGTTTTGATGCTGTTGGTTGGTGGTATTTATGGTTTTTGGCGTAACGCTTCAGGTAACATTGAGGGGACTTGGGAATTAAAAACGTCAAAAGTCTTGGATGAAAATTCTGGCAAGTTAACCAATGCTCTTAAGGAGCATGAAAACAATAATGAAATTTATGTTTCTTTCCTTAAGGTTGACCATTCCAATAATCTACAGACACATTCTTACTTCTATACTAAGGGTAAGGAGGACCAGCCTACATTTACAGCCTCAGATTATTTGAAAGAGTACCAGGTTGTTGATCAGTGGAATAAGTCTATTACCTATACCAAGGAAGTCTCAGAATTTAAGCGTGAGTTGACTCGGGTGGTCTCAGAACTTTATCCAAATGCCGATAAGAACTTAGTGGATTACTATATTTCAGATAATGTCGATAACTATCGACTTTATCGCAAAGGAAAACGAACCAAGTCTTATACAGTTAATAAGGATACCTTGGTTGTTTCTACCTATAATGAAGATGGTAAACTGACTAGCCGTGATACTTATGAAAAGGTCTCTAAAGCGACAGCTAAAGGTTTAGAAGCTGAATATGCTGAAGCAAAAGTGGCTTACGAAAAAAATCATAAGACTACAAGCAAAAAATAGGTGAAAAGTGAGTTAGAGGTTGTCTCTAACTTTTTTTGTTGAAAATTTAAGTCTGTCAAGTTTTTTTCTTGACACATAAAAATGTTATGGTATACTAGTTAAGGTCGAGAGGTAATTGATGCCTCCACCATAATAAAAAACTAAAGAAAAGAGATATTACAAAATGGCAGTAAAAATCCGTTTGACTCGTATGGGTTCTAAGAAAAAACCTTTCTACCGTATTAACGTTGCAGATTCACGTGCTCCACGTGATGGACGTTTCATCGAAACAGTTGGTACTTACAACCCACTCGTTGAAGAAAACCAAGTAACAATCAAAGAAGATCGTATTCTTGAATGGTTGTCTAAAGGTGCACAACCTTCAGATACAGTTCGTAACATCCTTTCAAAAGAAGGCGTTATGAAGAAATTCCACGAATCAAAATTCTCAAAATAATTTTTTAGCCTATGGATACCATTGAAAATCTTATTATCGCTATCGTTAAACCTTTAATTGCTTCACCAGACCAGTTGACCATTAAAATTATTGATGGCTCTGAGTTTTTGGAGTACCATCTTGACCTCGACCCAGCAGACATTGGGCGTGTTATCGGGAAAAAAGGACGTACTATTACGGCGATAAGAGCGATTGTCTATTCGGTACCTACTCAAGGTAAGAAGGTTCGTCTTGTTATTGACGAAAAAGAGAATGCTTAAGAGGCGACCTTAGGGTTGTCTTTTTTGCATTTTTTGGTTAACCCTCTTAGTCTTTGGTATAATATGAGGGTTAAACATAATACCTAAGTCAAAGATTAATCTGAAAGAAGGAGCAAGAATGACTTATCAAGAAGCGTTAGAGTGGATTCACGGTCAGTTAAAGTTTGGTATTAAGCCAGGTTTGGAACGTATGGCCTGGATGCTTGAAGAACTAGGAAACCCACAGGACAATCTGAAGGCTGTGCATATCGTTGGGACTAATGGGAAAGGGTCTACGGTAAATGCCCTACAAACGATTTTTAGTCAAGCAGGTTATGAAGTTGGAACTTTTACCTCGCCTTACATTATTGATTTTAAGGAACGAATTTCTGTCAATGGTCAGATGATTTCAGAAGAGGATTTGCTTAGCTTGGTTGAACGTGTTAAGCCTGTGGTTGACCGTCTCCCAAAAGAGACAGAGCATGAAAATGCGACAGAGTTCGAGATTATCACAGTCTTGATGTTTCTCTACTTTGGGCAAGTCCATCCTGTTGATATTGCTTTTATTGAGGCTGGAATGGGTGGCCTACATGATTCGACTAATCTATTTAGTCCTCTAGCGGTCATCTGTCCATCTATTGGTTTGGATCATCAGGCGGTTTTAGGAAATACTCATGCTGAAATTGCGGCCGAAAAGGCCGGTGTTTTGAAAGATGGAGCTCCCTTTATTTTTGCGACTGACCGAGATGATGTTCGAGCAGTCTTTGAAAAGAAAGCGTATGAAGAAGGGTCTAAGACCTACGAGTTAGGAAAAGATTTCACAGCTAAAGGGACGAGTCATTCCTTTGATTTTGCTTACGAGGGACAAAAGCTAGAAAATATATCATTGGCTATGGCTGGTCAGCATCAGGTGGCTAATGCTAGTTTGGTCATCATGGCTTCTTTGCTGCTTCAAAAAGATTATCCAAAAGTGACTCCTGACCTCATTAAGGCTGCCTTAGCTCATGCTAGTTGGCTAGGTCGAACAGAATTCTTGATGCCTAATCTGATGATAGATGGTGCTCATAATAACGAGAGTGTTAAGGTCTTGATTGATTTGTTAAGATCAGAATATGCGGATAAGGATATTGAATTGCTTTTTGCAGCTATTGATACCAAGCCTATTGATAGTATGTTGGCTCAGCTTGAGTCGGTCGGTGATTTGACAGTAACTAGCTTTGAGTATCCAAATAGTGTCAAATTGGACAAGTATCCAACTACTTACAAACAAGTGTCAGACTTCCAGACTTGGATTGAGGGACATGTGACTGCTAATAAGGATAAACTTTATGTGATTACAGGATCTCTTTATTTTATTTCACAAGTTCGAAAATGGCTTTTAGAACGAAAAAAGTGACGTTAAGACTTGAAAGATAAGACTTAGGGGCGTATAATACCCCATATGTTTTAAAAGTAAGGAGGAAAAAATGCTTCAACGTCTGAAAAACATTTTAATAGGGGAACCCTTGACTCAGGATAATAGCGGTGATGATCACTTATTATCTAAGGTTCAAGCATTAGCCATGTTGTCGAGTGATGCCCTATCATCTATCGCATACGGTCCTGAGCAGGTCGTATTGGTGTTGATGGCTGTATCAAGCGCTGCTATTTGGTGGTCTATCCCTATTGGAGTTTTGGTTTTAGTCCTTTTGGCTAGTCTTACTATTTCTTACAGACAGGTCATTAAGGCCTATCCACAAGGTGGTGGCGCCTACATGGTAACTTCGGAAAATCTGTCACCTAAGTTTGGTTTGATAGCCGGAGGTAGCCTCTTGGTCGACTATATGTTGACAGTAGCCGTTTCAGTCGCCTCAGGTGCAGATGCCATTACTTCAGCCATTCCTTTACTTCATCCCTACAATCTGGAAATCTCAATGATTTTGGTGCTTGTTTTGATGGTGATGAACCTCAGGGGAATGCGTGAGTCGGCGAAATCTTTGATGATTCCTGTTTATCTCTTTATTGTCTCAACGATGTTCCTATTAGGATTTGGTTTCTTACAGATCTTAACAGGTCATATGCCTTATGCGGCTACGGCCCATTTAGGTCAACCGATTACAGGTGTGTCAGTGATTCTTATTTTAAGGGCCTTTACATCAGGTTCGGCTTCATTGACAGGGGTGGAAGCTATTTCTAATGCAGTGCCTTTCTTTAAGAAACCTAAGCCTAAAAACGCTGCATCAACCCTCTTTATCATGTCAAGCATCTTGGGGATTATGTTTGCCGGAATTACCTTCCTTAACTGGTGGACTGGTATTACACCTCATTCAGGTGTGACGATTTTGGCACAGATGGCTAGAGAAATCCTTGGCTATTCATGGATTGGCAGTATCTTATTCTATATCTTCCAGTTCTCAACTGCTATGATTCTTGCAGTGGCAGCAAATACTGGTTTTTCAGCCTTTCCGATGTTGTCCTTTAATATGGCTAAGAATAAATACATGCCTCACATGTATCTTGAAAAAGGTGCACGTATGGGATACTCTAACGGTATCTTGACGCTGGCTATTGGAGCCATTACCCTCTTATTCATTTTCCGAGGAAATACAGAACGTTTGATTCCTCTTTATACTATTGGGGTGTTCATTCCGTTTGCGCTTTCTCAAACAGGTATGGTTGTCCATTGGATTCGTGAATATGGTAAGGGATTCTGGAAACACTCTTTAGCTAATATTTTAGGTGCCCTAATTTGTTATGCTATCGTCCTCATTCTCTTCCTTTTCCGTTTAGGAGATATTTGGCCATTCTTCCCTATTATTGCAATTTTGATGTGGATGTTCCTTAAGATTAAGAAACATTATAATGGGGTTGCTCAACAGTTGCGTATTGATGGTCAAGTCAAAGAACATCATTATCAAGGCAATATTGTTCTTATCTTGGTGGGAAATGTTACAAAGGCTAATATTGGTGCCATTTCTTATGCACGTTCTATTGGTGATAAGGTTATCGCTATGCATGTGTCTACTAAAGATACAGAGAACAAGGATAAGGAAACCGAACAAGAGTTTAAAAAATATTTCCCAGAAATCGAGATGGTTCATATCCAATCACCATACAGTTCAATTACGCAGTCAACTATTCAATATGTAGACGAAGTAGCTACTCAAGCTGAAAAGGATAATGCGACTCTGACTGTTATGATTCCACAGTTTGTTCCGAAAAAATCATGGCAAACCATGCTTCACAACCAGATGAGTTTGCGATTGAAATATTATCTCAAATGGCGTGAGAATATTGTCATTTCATCCTATTCTTACCACTTAAAAGATTAAATAAAGACAAGCGAAGACAGACCCCATGTGACGGGGAGTCTTCGCTTTTTTTAGTTAGAATTCAGCTAGGCAATTTTATTTTTTGCAAGAAAAATCGAGCAAAATGAGTTATAATAGATAGTACTATAACGTTTCAAGAGGAAATTATGGCAAATCAAGAAAAAGTAGAACAAGCAGTCTATCAATTATTGGAAGCTTTGGGTGAGAATCCTGAGCGTGAAGGTCTTTTGGATACGCCAAAACGTGTGGCTAAGATGTATGCTGAGATGTTTTCAGGTTTAAATGAAGACCCTAAAGATCAGTTTACAGCAGTCTTTTCAGAAGTACATGACGAAGTTGTCCTTGTCAAGGATATTCCTTTTTACTCTATGTGTGAGCACCATTTGGTTCCGTTTTATGGAAAGGCTCATGTAGCTTATCTGCCAAGTGGGGACAAGGTGACAGGACTGTCAAAATTAGCACGTGCTGTTGAAGTGGCGGCCCGTCGTCCGCAATTGCAAGAACGTCTGACAGATCAAGTCGCTACAGCGCTTGAAGAAGCCCTTAATCCTCGAGGCGTCTTTGTCATGGTGGAAGCAGAGCACATGTGTATGACTATGCGTGGTATTAAGAAACCAGGAAGTAAGACTATCACAACAGTTGCTAAAGGCCTTTATAAAGAAGACCGTGAAGAACGTAAGGAAATTCTTTCTTTGATGCGTGATTTTTAGGAGTTAAAATGTTTATCGGTCAACATGAAATTGCAGGGAAGGCCTGCATTATGGGAATCTTGAATGTCACCCCCGATTCTTTTTCAGACGGTGGTGATTTTGACACAATAGAAGATGCACTAGCTCAGGTTAAGCGTATGATTGCCCAAGGGGCTAGTATTATTGACGTGGGTGGTGAGTCTACAAGACCCGGAGCAGAATTTGTTACCGAGGAAGAAGAGATTGCTCGTATTGTGCCAATTATACAAGCTATTAAGGCAAACTATGACGTTCTCGTCAGTATTGATACCTACAAGACAGCTACTGCTAGAGTCGCTCTTGAAGCAGGTGCAGATATTCTTAATGATGTTTGGGCAGGGCTTTACGATGGTCAGATGTTAGCTTTAGCTGCTGAGAAAGATGTGCCAATCATCCTAATGCACAATCAAAAAGAAGAAGTTTACAATGATGTCACTGAAGATGTCTGTGCCTTTCTTAATCAACGTGCGCAAGCTGCCTTGGAAGCTGGTGTAGCCAAGGAAAATATCTGGATTGATCCTGGCTTTGGTTTTGCTAAAAATGTCCAACACAATATAGAACTGCTGAAAGGCTTGGACAAAGTTGTTGAACTTGGGTATCCTGTTCTTTTTGGGATTTCTCGTAAGCGTGTTGTGGATTATCTCTTAGGTGGAAATATTCCTGCCAAGGATCGTGATCAAGGGACAGCTGCTCTATCTGGTTATGCTGTTAGCAAGGGATGCCAAATTGTTCGTGTCCATAATGTTGAAGCTAATCGTGATATTGTTAAGACTATCGCAGGAATTTTATGATACGAAAAAAAAGCTCAAAATCGAGCTTTTTTTCTTAGTCTTGAATTGTCCAAACGCTGACAGATTTTTCAGAAACTGGGAAGTCCCCCCATCCGTCTTCATCAATGGTTACAGTATCAGAGCAGTTTCCAAGGATATCATAGAAGGTTTGTCCAGCCCAATCACTGCCAATTTCCATAGATTTGCTGTTGGCAGCATCATTAGAAATGGTTACGGCTAAAGGAGTCCCACCTTCGTTGCCAGAGCGTGTCCATCCGATACAGTTAGGGTCGTCAAAGTAGTCTGTTTGCTCTCCGTAAGCTAATTCTTTACGAGCGTAAAGTAGGGTGTCTAAGACCTCTTGGAAACTTTCCTGAGCAAACTCCCCTTCGATACCATAGTAGTCCCCATAAAACAGGCAAGGAAGACCATCTTCACGAAGTAGAATAAGAGCGTAAGCAGCTGGCTTAAACCATTCTTCAACAGTTGATTCTAGAGCCTGTCCACGCTGGGTATCGTGGTTTTCTACGAAGGTTACCGCATGCTCTGGGTGATTTTTGACTAATGTTTGATCGAAAATAGTCGTCAAATCGTAATCGGCTCCTTCCAGACTGGCATCGTATAAGTTATTATGAAGGCGAACATCCACAAGGTCAAAGCGATTTTTTGTTTTTTCGAGATAAGTATTATTATCTTCTTCCTTGGCATTCCAAAATTCACCAAAGACATAGAAATCCTGTCCCTGTTTTTCTTTGACGTCACGGATGAAATTACGCATAAAGAAAGAATCGATATGTTTGACAGCATCCATGCGGAAACCGAGGACTCCAGTTGTTTCAACGAACCAATCTGCCCATTCGTAAATGTTTTCAATGACTTCAGGATGCTTATAGTCTAGGTTAGCATACATAAGGTAGTCAAAGTTACCGTTTTCGTTATCCACTAGGTCGTTGTTAGCCCAACCCTTATTGTCTCCTTGGATAAGATAGATACCACTTTTGTTACGTTTGGCATCGAAATCTGTTCCGTTAAAGTGGTACCAGTGCCACTCAAAATCGTTGTAGGCTTTTTGACGGCCGTCAAATGTGAAATGTGTCCATCCTTCAATTTCAAAAGGCTTACCGATTTCTTTAGTACGATCTTCAGGGTCAACCTCTACCACGCTGAAAGTTTCAAGTTTGTCTGCAGCTGCCTTGTGATTAAGAACAACGTCAGCCATAGGTACAATGCCAACGTCTTTTAGGCGGTTAATAGCATTGAGATATTCATCTTTGAAACCGTACTTAGTGCGAATAGTGCCTTTTTGATCGAATTCGCCTAGGTCAAAGAGGTCATAGACCCCGTAACCGACATCATCTTTGTTAGTGGCTTTAAAAGCAGGTGGCATCCAAACATGGCTAATACCAAGGTCTGAGAGATGTTGGGCATCTTCAGCCAAGTGATTCCAATGTTGTCCATCACTTGGAAGATACCATTCAAAATATTGCATTACAGTTTGATTTGTCATAGTTAATTCCTTGTTCATTGAGAAAGTCTATCTGTTATAGCAGGAAGTTTTTCAACCTCTGCACCTTTATTGTACCAAATAAGAATAATTGTGCAAGCGTTTGCATTGAATGAAGTGACAAAAGTCTCTGTTTTGTCTAAAAAATCATACGAATTAGAGCGTAACTTTTTAGCTGTTTTATGCTAGAATAAGGGTAAGTTTAGTCGTCTAAAGGAGAGTAAATGGATAAAATAATTTTGAATGGTTGCCGTTTCTATGGCTATCATGGTGCTTTTGCTGAAGAACAAACCCTGGGTCAGATTTTCGTGGTAGATTTGGAATTGGCAGTTGATTTAGTCAAGGCTTCACAGAGTGATGAACTAGCAGATACGGTTCATTATGGCTTAGTTTTTGAGGCTGTGAAGAGACAGGTGGAAGAAGTAAAGTATAGCTTAATTGAGCGTTTAGCTGGTGCTATTTGCGAAGATTTATTTGCTCAATTTGCCCCTATCCAAGCCGTTAAGATTCGTATTTCTAAGGAGAATCCACCTATTAACGGGCATTACAAGAGTGTGGGAATTGAGCTGGAGCGTAGTAGATGACAAAAGTTTACTTGAGTTTGGGATCTAACATGGGTGACCGGCAGGGCTACCTTCAGAGAGCTGTTGAGGCCTTGAAGCAGTTGCCTGAAACTAAGGTGGAAGCCGTGTCTTCTTATTATGAAACGGCTGCTTGGGGACTGACAAATCAGGCTGATTTTTTAAACCTTGCCTTGGCACTAGAAACGCAGTTATCAGCTGAAAGTTTGCTCAGTGCTTGTCAGGGCATTGAGAAAGACTTGGATCGCGTTCGCCATGAGCATTGGGGACCCCGGACCGTGGATATTGATATTCTTCTCTATGGACAGGAAATTTGGGAGACTGAGCATCTTACAGTGCCTCATCCTTTCATGACTCAGAGAGCCTTTGTTTTGGTTCCTCTGCTAGAAATTGCAAAGGATTTAGTTGAGCCTCAAACTGGTCTAACCTACGAAAATTATTTGAGTCAATTAGACACTAGTGATGTTCACAAATTCGTGACTTCGGACTAGTTTTTACTAAAATTCCTTGTCGTCAAGATAGGGATTTTTTGCTATAATTAATCTTGGCTTTTGCTGTATTTTTCTTCGATGCTTGAAGAAAAAATAGTAACACATTTGTAGGTTCTGCCTTTAATGATAGGGAAGCCTATCACAATGCCTACAAAGAAATAAAAAGAATAGAAAAGTATGGAAAAAATATGCTTGATGAATTAAAAAAAGATTTAGTGGGAATTGATATTCGTTTCAATGAACCCTTAAAACGTTACACCTATACCAAGGTTGGTGGACCAGCAGATTATTTGGCCTTTCCTCGTAATCGTTATGAACTTTCTCGTATTGTCAAATTTGCTAATAAGCAAGGGATTCCCTGGATGGTTCTTGGAAATGCTAGTAATTTGATTGTCCGTGATGGTGGTATCCGAGGCTTTGTGATTATGTTTGACAAGCTTAACGGTATCGCAGTAAACGGTTATCAAATTGAAGCCGAAGCGGGTGCTAATTTGATTGCGACGACAAAGGTGGCTCGTTTCCAAAGCTTGACAGGTTTTGAATTTGCAGCAGGCATCCCAGGCAGTGTTGGTGGTGCTGTATTCATGAATGCTGGGGCCTATGGTGGAGAGATTGCTCATATCTTGGTTTCTGCTCAGGTTTTGACAAAAGACGGTGATATTCGTACCATTGCGGCACGTGACATGCGTTTTGGTTACCGTCGTTCAGTTCTTCAGGAAACTGGTGAAGTTGTTATTTCAGCTAAGTTTAATCTCCATCCAGGTGACTATCATCAAATTAAGAATGAAATGAATCGCCTCAATCACTTACGTGAACTTAAGCAACCTCTCGAATACCCTTCATGTGGTTCTGTTTTTAAACGCCCACCAGGCCACTTTGCTGGTCAGCTTATTACGGAAGCTAATCTTAAAGGACATCGTATCGGTGGTGTTGAAGTTTCAACTAAGCATGCTGGTTTCATGGTCAATGTGGATCAAGGAACAGCTAAAGATTATGAGGATCTTATCGCCGATGTCATTGCCAAGGTTAAGGAAAATTCTGGAGTTACTCTAGAACCTGAAGTTCGTATCATTGGTGATAAGCTTAACTAAATTAAACCCTATCTTATATTTCATTTTTATGGAGGACTTATGACAATTGACTAATCCGATTATTGCCTTTCAAAACGTCTCAAAAGTGTTTGAAGACAGTGGCACACAAGTTTTAAAAGACATCAACTTCGAACTAGAAGAAGGAAAATTCTATACTCTGCTTGGAGCTTCTGGCTCTGGGAAATCAACCATTTTGAATATCATTGCTGGCCTCTTAGATGCGACCAGTGGTGACGTCCTTTTAGATGGAAAACGTATCAATGATATCCCTATCAATAAAAGGGATGTCCACACCGTTTTCCAATCTTATGCCCTCTTCCCACATATGAATGTCTTTGACAATGTGGCTTTTGCGCTTAAGTTAAAAAAGGTCCCTAAAAAGGAAATTGAAGAGCGTGTAGAAGAAGCCTTGAAAATGGTTCAACTAGATGGTTATCAAAAGCGCTCGATTCAAAAATTATCGGGTGGGCAACGTCAACGTGTGGCCATTGCCCGTGCGATTATCAACCAACCACGAGTGGTCCTTTTGGATGAGCCTCTGTCAGCACTGGATTTGAAGCTACGTACTGAAATGCAATACGAGTTGCGTGAATTGCAGCAACGACTAGGGATTACCTTTGTCTTTGTTACCCACGACCAAGAAGAAGCTCTGGCTATGTCGGATTGGATTTTTGTGATGAATGATGGGGAAATTGTTCAATCAGGAACCCCCGTTGATATTTATGATGAGCCTATCAACCACTTTGTAGCTACTTTTATTGGAGAATCCAACATTCTTCCTGGCGTGATGATTGAGGACTATTTGGTTGAGTTCAATGGGAAACGCTTCGAATCGGTCGATGGAGGAATGCGTCCTAATGAACCTGTCGAAGTGGTTATTCGTCCTGAAGATTTGCAGATTACACTTCCTGAGGAAGGTAAATTGCAAGTTCGTGTGGAAACGCAGCTCTTCCGTGGGGTTCACTATGAAATAATTGCCTATGACAATCTTGGCAATGAATGGATGATTCACTCAACCCGTAAGGCGATTGAGGGTGAGATTATCGGTCTTGATTTTACGCCTGAAGATATTCATATCATGCGTCTCAATGAGACGGAAGAAGAATTCGATGCCCGTATTGAAGAATATGTGGAAATGGAAGAGCATGAAGATGGCTTGATTAATGCCATTGAGGAGGAGCGCCATGAAGAAAACAGCTAGCCTCTTTTCGGTGCCCTACCTGCTTTGGCTTCTGCTTTTTGTGGTCGCTCCAGTGCTCATGCTCTTGTATCAGTCTTTCTTTGATATCAGTGGCAACTTTACTTTAGATAATTATGGCACCTTCTTTTCCAGTTGGACCTACTTGAGAATGAGCTTCAACTCGGTTCTCTATGCGGCCATTATTACTATAGTAACCCTCCTTATCTCTTATCCGACGGCATATCTTTTAACCAGACTCAAGCATAAGCAGCTTTGGTTAATGTTGGTCATTTTGCCGACTTGGGTCAATCTCCTTCTTAAAGCTTATGCCTTTATGGGGATTTTTGGTCAACAAGGTGGGATTAACGCCTTTCTTGGTTTCTTTGGTATTGCACCTATGCAAATCCTTTTTACGGATTTCTCCTTTATTTTTGTAGCCAGCTACATCGAAATACCATTTATGATTCTGCCCATTTATAATGCCCTAGATGATTTGGATGAAAATATCGTTAATGCGAGCAAGGATTTGGGAGCTAATGATTGGCAGACCTTTACTAAGGTTATCTTTCCCTTGTCGCTTAACGGGGTTCGTTCAGGTGTGCAATCAGTCTTCATCCCTAGTCTTAGTCTCTTTATGTTGACACGTTTGATTGGTGGTAACCGAGTGATTACACTAGGAACGGCTATTGAACAGCACTTCCTCACAACGCAAAATTGGGGGATGGGGGCAACCATTGGGGTTGTTCTCATTGCTGCTATGATTGCGACCATGTGGTTAACGAAGGAGAGACGTCAATGAAAAAATTTGCAAATCTCTATCTCGTTTTTGTCTTTGTTATCCTTTATTTGCCTATCTTTTATTTAATCGCCTATTCTTTCAATAGTGGTGGCGATATGAATCATTTCAAAGGCTTTACGATGGATAATTATCAGAGCATGTTTGCAGATAGTCGACTCATGTTGATTTTGGCTCAAACCTTCTTCTTAGCCTTTCTTAGTGCTCTCTTGGCGACACTTATTGGTACCTTCGGGTCTATCTTTATCTATGAGAGCAAACAGAAGCAGCAAACGGGGATTTTATCTCTAAATAACGTGCTTATGGTTGCACCTGACGTTATGATTGGTGCCAGTTTCTTAATTCTATTTACCTTAATTGGCTTTCAGCTTGGTTTCGTCTCTGTTTTGCTAAGCCACATCGCCTTTTCAATTCCAATTGTGGTTCTCATGGTTCTACCACGTCTCAAGGAAATGAATCGTGATATGGTAAATGCGGCCTATGACTTGGGTGCGACCAAATGGCAGATGTTGCGAGAGGTAATGCTACCATACTTGACACCTGGAATTATTGCTGGTTATTTTATGGCCTTTACTTATTCTTTGGATGACTTTGCCGTAACCTTCTTCGTTACGGGTAATGGTTTTTCAACACTTGCTGTGGAGATTTACTCACGTGCTCGTAAGGGAATTTCTTTGGAAATCAATGCCCTCTCAACTGTTGTTTTCCTATTCTCTATCCTTTTGGTTATTGGCTATTATTTGATTACCAAGGAGAAAAAGGAGGAGCAAGATGCGTAGACTCTATGAATTTTTACTAGGGATTGTAGCCATTATACTTGTCCTTTGGGGAATTTCTGCCTATATGCAAAGTCACACAGGAAGTGCTTCTGATAAATTAGTGATCTATAACTGGGGGGACTATATTGACCCTGATCTCTTGACCAAGTTCACCAAGGAAACAGGCATCAAAGTTCAGTATGAAACTTTTGATTCCAATGAGGCCATGTATACCAAGATTAAGCAGGGCGGAACAACCTACGACATTGCTGTGCCATCAGACTATACCATTGATAAAATGGTTAAGGAAAACCTGTTGGTGAAATTGGATAAATCTAAAATCCATGGCTTTGATCAAATTGGCTCAAGCTTCAAGGGACTTAGTTTCGACCCTCACAATGATTATTCCATCCCTTATTTCTGGGGGACTGTCGGAATTGTCTATAATACGAAATTGGTGAAAAAAGCTCCTCAGCATTGGAATGATCTCTGGTCGCCTGATTACAAAGACCAAATTATGCTAGTCGATGGGGCACGTGAAGTCATTGGCTTTTCACTTAATAGCTTGGGATACAGTCTGAATACCAAGAACATGACGGAATTGCGTTTGGCGGAAACCAAGCTCAATAGTTTAACCCCTAATATCAAAGCTATTGTAGGCGATGAAATGAAGGGCTACATGATTCAAGGTGATGCTGCTATCGGAGTAACCTTCTCAGGGGAAGCTAGTGAGATGCTTGATAAAAACGAAGATCTTCGCTATGTTGTTCCTTCTGAGGGATCAAATCTTTGGTTTGATAATCTGGTTATCCCGAAGACCGTTAAGCACAAAAAAGAGGCTTATGCCTTTATCAATTTCATGCTTAAGCCAGAAAATGCAGCTCAAAATGCCGAATACATCGGTTATGCAACACCTAACGATGCAGCCAAAGCTTTGCTTCCAAAGCGGATTACTGATGATAAAGCCTTTTATCCATCAGAATCAACGATCAAAAACCTAGAAGTCTATGATAATCTAGGCCAAAAATGGCTAGGCATCTATAACGATATTTACCTTCAAGTTAAGATGTATCGTAAATAAGTCTTCTGAGCTTAAGTGCTAGATTCAAAGTAAAACAATTCTTCAAATGCTTTTATTTTCAAAAATAATGAGAGGCTGAAACGCTATCGTTTCAGCCTCTTTACTAATGCCAACTAATATTGCTTATTAATCCTTCCCCTCATAAGAATCATAGATGCTTTAACTCGTGTCTACTGAAGGAGAAAAAAGAAGATTTGTTTTTTCTTGAATAATTGTATTACTGTGCTATAATAAAACAAAGAAATTTATAATGTTTATTTTGGAGGACTTAACATGCAAGCAGCACTTCTCTTTTTACTGATTTCCTTCCTAATTATCATGGGAATTCTCATCAGTATGCTTTATGTCGTTCGTCAGCAGTCAGTAGCTATCGTTGAACGTTTTGGACGCTATCAAAAAATTGCAACCAGTGGTATCCATATGCGTTTACCATTTGGTATCGATAAAATTGCCGCACGTATTCAATTACGCTTGCTTCAAAGCGAGATTGTAGTGGAAACTAAGACCAAAGACAATGTCTTTGTCATGATGAATGTTGCTACACAGTACCGTGTTAATGAGCAAAATGTGACCGATGCATACTACAAACTTATGCGTCCAGAGGCTCAAATTAAGTCATATATTGAGGATGCCCTTCGTTCATCCGTTCCTAAATTGACACTTGATGAGCTTTTTGAGAAGAAAGATGAAATTGCCCTTGAGGTACAACACCAAGTGGCAGAAGAAATGACAACCTACGGATATATCATTGTGAAGACTTTGATTACTAAGGTTGAACCTGATGCTGAAGTTAAACAGTCTATGAATGAAATCAATGCTGCCCAACGTAAGCGTGTAGCAGCCCAAGAATTGGCAGAAGCGGATAAAATCAAGATTGTCACAGCAGCCGAAGCCGAAGCTGAAAAAGACCGCCTTCATGGGGTAGGTATTGCCCAACAACGTAAGGCCATCGTTGATGGTTTGGCTGAATCTATTGCTGAATTGAAAGAAGCTAATGTGGGTATGTCTGAAGAGCAGATTATGTCTATTCTCTTGACCAACCAATATTTAGATACCCTTAATACCTTTGCTGTTAAAGGTAATCAAACCTTATTTTTGCCAAATAATCCCAATGGAGTAGATGATATTCGTACCCAAATTTTGTCAGCCTTGAAGACAGATAAATAGTAAGCAAACAAAGAAGCCAGATTTGAGATAATCTGACTTTTTTTGTTTATTTTTCTAAGAACTGAGACAAGCGGATAACTTCAATCTTATAGCCATCTGGATCAGTGATAAAGTAGTACATTTTTGGTTTACCAGGAAGACCTGAGAGATCAGTGACAGTGTAGCCAGCTTCTTTGTGGGCTTGGTGTGTAGCTTCTAGGTCATCAACACCAACAGCGATGTGTCCATAGCCATTTCCAAGGTCGTAAGCTTCATGATCGTAATTGTATGTTAATTCCAACTCGTAATCAGGATCGTCCTCGAGTTGCAGGTAGACAAGCGTGAATTTATATTCTGGAAAATCATTACGACGGACTTCTTTGAAACCAAGAGCGTCTTGGTAAAAGTTTAGTGAAGCTTCTAGGTCCTTAACACGAACACAAGTGTGTAGGAATTTAGTCATGTGAGAGACTCCTTTTATCTAATTTTGTATTCTCATAATAGCATTTTGGAACCGTTTTTTCTAGTCTTAGCAACATGTGATATAATGGCGAAAAAGAATCTGAGGAGGTATTTATGACGATTTTAGCGATTGATTTTGGTGGAACTCAGGTCAAGTCTGCCCTTGTTTCGGAGGAGTTTGCCCTTGAAAAGAGTCTACCAACGCAATCATCTCCACAAACCTTGAATCAAACCCTTGATGTGATTGACTATTTGGTAACGTCGGTTAAAGTAGCCTTAACGGGCATTGCTATCAGTGTTCCTGGGACAGTAGATACTGATGAGGGTGTTATTTATCACGGAGGCTTATTGCGATTCTTCCACGGTTTTCGTATCAAAGACATCCTTGAAGCCAAGTATCATTTACCAGTCACGGCTCTTAATGATGGGAAAGCAGCAGCTTTAGGCGAGCTGGCGATGGGGCATTTACAGGGAGTGACCAACGGTGCAGCCCTTGTTTTGGGTTCAGGTCTAGGTGGTGGTCTTATTATTAATGGTAAACTTTTTCAAGGAAGTCACTTTCAAGCGGCTGAGTTAACATTTCTTCTTCCAGTTCAAATGGAAAAAGTTAATCCTTCACAAATGCGAGGAACAACTCTTTCAGCTGTTGGTTTCATTACTAGGGTTAATGAAGTGCTGGGTAATGCTGATTTAAAAGATGGTCGTGAAGCTTTTAAGGCAATCAATGCTAGAAATGAAGCTGTTTATCCAATTTTTGAGGCCTATTGTCGAAACTTAGCTATTACCATTTTAAATCTTCAATCCATCTTTGATATGGAAATCTTTGTTCTTGGAGGTGGTATTTCAGCTCAGCCGGTTCTGATTGAGGAGGTCAACCGCCAGTTTGATAAGGTTCGCCATGAGATAGACTTTATCAGAAAAATTATTAAACGACCTAAAATCATCGCCTGCCATCACCATAATGGTGCTAATTTGATTGGTGCGGCTTATTTCCTTAAACAGAGATAACGGATACTAAAATCAAATGGTGCCAAAAATATACATAAAATAACTAACTTTTTTGTTATGAGCGGGCAATTCCGTTCGTTTTTTGCTCTTAGGACTTTACAATATTCAGAAAATTCGCTATAATGGGACCATTAAAATTTTGGAGGTGTCTTTATGACAATTTATAATTTCTCAGCAGGACCTGCTACATTACCAAAACCAGTGCTTGAAAAGGCACAAGCTGAATTGCTTAACTACCAAGATTCCGGTATGTCCGTGCTAGAAATGTCCCACCGTTCTCCAGAATTTGACAAAATCGTTAAAGATGCGGAAGCGACACTTCGTGAGTTAATGGCTATTCCTGATAACTATAAGGTTATTTTCTTGCAAGGTGGTGGCTCTACACAATTCTCAATGCTACCACTGAACCTCGCTCAAGGTAAGAAAGCTTACTACCTTGTAGGTGGTTCATGGGGTAAAAAAGCTTATACAGAAGCTGTTAAACTTTCAAAAACCATTCCTTTTGAACCAATTCTTTTGGCGTCATCTGAGGATACTGTTTACGATCATATTCCAAGTTTTGATCCTTCAACGATTGATCCAGAAGCTGCCTATGTTCACTTGACTACTAACAATACCATTGAAGGAACAGCTATCTATGATTTGCCTGATACCAATGGTGTGCCAATTGTAGCTGATATGTCTTCAAATATTTTGGCTGCTCGCTATAACGTTGAAGATTTTGCCCTTATCTACGCTGGTGCTCAGAAAAATATTGGACCTGCTGGTGTGACAGTGGTTATCGTTCGTGAGGATTTCCTTAACGACCAACCACAATTGTCTGCTATGTTAGACTACCGTATTCAAGCTGAAGCAGGATCACTTTACAATACACCACCATGTTTCAGTATTTATATTTCAAAACTCGTTTTTGACTGGGTTAAAAATGAAATCGGTGGTGTGGACAAGATGGCAGAAATTCAACGTGAAAAATCTGGTCTTCTTTATGACTACATTGAATCATCTGATTTCTACACAAACCCTGTTAAAGAAGCCAAGGATCGTTCTGTCTGCAACATTCCATTTGTCACACCAAGTAAAGACTTGGATGCTAAATTTGTAGCAGAAGCAGATGCTCTTGGCTTCAAGAATATCAAGGGTCACCGCTCAGTTGGTGGTATGCGTGCCAGTGTTTATAATGCTTTCCCACGCCAAGGTGTTCTTGATTTGATCGACTTTATGAAGAAATTTGAAGCTGAAAATAAGTAATTAGGTAAAGATATGGAAATTAGACAAGCCTTTCCAAATGAAATTAAGCCCATCATGACGGTTATTGAGAGTGCCAGAGCTGCTCTAGCAGAAGCTGGCAGTTCCCAATGGCAAGGGGCTGATGGTTACCCTACTGAAGAAACCATCTTTGATGATGTCCTCAAAGGACAAGCCTATGTGGGTATCATTGACGGTCAAATTGTTTCTTATGCTGCGGTGGTTACTGATGGAGACCCTGCTTACGACAAAATCTATGACGGTGATTGGAAGCATCACAATAAGCGATACATTACTTTTCATAGGATTGCCGTTTTGACTGAGGTTACAGGTCAAAGGGTCGCTCAAACCTTTATTCAAGGTCTTATCGAGGGAACTGACGCTCATGATTTTCGTTGCGACACGCATGAAAAGAACCTTGTCATGCAGCATATTTTGGAGAAACTAGGTTATGTCTATTGTGGCAAGGTTCCTATTGACGGGGAACGATTTGCCTATCAGAAAATCAAAACCAAGAGGGAAAAGGCCTTCTATCAAGAAGTTGATGAGGCAACCCATCATGGTATACATTGATTTAAGAGGAATAAAATTATGGTATTTAGTGTAAAAACGTATAACAATATTAACCAGATTGGTTTGAAGGAACTTGGAAATCATTTTCAAATTGATGGTGATTTAGCGAAAAATCCGGATGCTTACATCATTCGTAGTCAAAATCTCCATGATACAGTTTTCCCTGAAAATTTGAAAGCCATTGCTCGTGCCGGTGCTGGTACTAACAATATCCCAGTTGCTGAAGCCACTCAAAAAGGAATTGTTGTCTTCAATACTCCAGGAGCTAATGCTAATGCAGTTAAAGAAGCTGTTTTGGCTTCTATCTTGCTCTCAGCACGTGACTATATTGCGGCCAATGCTTGGGTTAATACGCTTAGTGGTGACGATGTGCCTAAACAAATCGAAGCAGGTAAGAAACAGTTTGCAGGTAGTGAGATTGCTGGTAAAACACTTGGTGTTATCGGACTTGGTGCCATTGGTGCCCGTATTGCCAATGATGCTTACCGTTTGGGAATGAAGGTCTATGGCTACGACCCATATGTTTCTATTGAAGCTGCCTGGAATATCTCTCACCATGTTAGACGTGTCTCTGATTTAAAACAAATCTTTGAAAACTGTGACTATATCACTGTTCACGTTCCATTAACACCTGATACGAAAGGTACTTTCAATGCAGATGCCTTTAACCTCATGCAAAAAGGAACAACAATCATCAACTTTGCCCGTGCAGAATTGGTAGAGAATGATGCGCTCTTTGATGCTTTGGAAACAGGTGTCGTAAAACGTTATATCACTGACTTTGGGACAGAAGAACTGCTTAACAAGCCTAATGTGACAGTCTTCCCGCATGTCGGTGGTTCAACAGGTGAAGCAGAACTCAACTGTGCGATTATGGCTGGTCAAACCATCCGTCGCTTCATGGAAACAGGTGAAATTGTCAATTCTGTTAACTTCCCACGTGTACAACAAGCTTTGAGCGCTCCATATCGTATCACCTTGATTAATAAAAACGTGCCTAACATTGTGGCTCGTATCTCAACAGCGGTCTCTGATTTTAATATCAATATTGATAATATCATCAACCGTTCAAAGGGAGAATATGCTTATACCCTTCTTGACCTTGATGAAACAGACAAGTCTAAGATTGATGAATTGGTCGCTAAGTTCGAGGCTAGTGACAATATCGTACGAGTACGTTTGATTAAAGGTAAATAATTCAAAAATAAGCTGACAGGGACATGTGTTTCCTGTCTTTTTGTTATAATGAACCTATGTTTTATCGTCAGTATTATGTATCTCCCCTTGGTCGCCTGTCCTTGGTGGCTAGTGAGGAAGCCCTCTATGGTATATGGTTAGAAGGACAAAATCATTTTCAAGCTGGTCTTGAGGAAGAAAAGTTAGTAGACACCTCAAATCCTATTTTAGAAGTGACAAAGAAGTGGTTGCAGGCCTATTTTGAAGGTGAAAATCCAAGTCCAAATATCCTTCCATTAGCTGAACGAGGAACAGACTTCCAACAAAAAGTTTGGTCGGCTTTAAGAGCGATTCCGTATGGACAAAGCAGATCATATGGTCAGATTGGCAAGCAGCTTTCTTGTCACTCAGCTCAGGCTGTTGGAACCGCTGTTGGTAAGAATCCTTGGTTGATACTTATTCCTTGTCACCGTGTCCTACCTAGCACCGGTCATATAGGAAATTATGCTGCTGGAGAGGCTGCCAAGCGTTTCTTACTCCATTTGGAAGGGCTTAGGTTTGACAAGATGTAGAAACATGCTTATGCTATAGAAAAGGAGAAAAACATGTATACTTTTTATGAATATCCAAAATGCAGCACTTGTCGTAAGGCTAAAGCTGAACTCAATCAATTAGGTATTGAGGTTGAGTCCATCAACATTAAGGAAAATCCACCTTCAGCTCAATTTTTAAAAGAGCTTCTAGAGGGGTCAGATTTAGAGCTCAAGAAATTCTTTAATACGAGTGGACAATCCTACCGTTCTTTAGGATTGAAGGACAAACTTCCAACCTTATCGGTAGATGAAGCTGTAAAACTCTTAGCTTCAGATGGTATGCTGATTAAACGTCCTATCTTGATTAAGGATGGTAAGGTTTTACAAATTGGCTACCGTAAGCCTTACCAAGACTTAAATTTATAAAAAATAAGCAAAATGTCTTGCCACGATAAACAGTGATATGGTAAGATAGAAGCAGTTGCCGCTATAGTTAAATGGTATAATAGAGCAATGGTAATGCTCCGTTCCGAGTTCAATTCTCGGTGGTGGCATCTGTGATTTACTCCAGCTTAGAGCTGGAGTTTTTTCTTGTTCAAAGGGAGTCCGTGGACGGTAGGGATTTTTCAAAAGAATTTACTGAAAACTCTTGAAATCCAAGAAAAAAGGAGTAGACTATTAGGTGATTAAACCTAGGAGGCAACTCGTGAAATACTACGTTCAATTCATGTTGATTTGTTTATTTGCCGTTATCGGCGAAGCCATTTCAACTTTTTTTAAACTACCCATACCTGGAAGCATTATTGGTCTATTCTTGCTTTTGATTGCTCTGCAGCTCAAGTGGATTCGTTTGCGTCATATTCATGCAGTCGCAGAATTTTTAATAGCCAATATGACCATTCTATTTTTGCCAGCAGGTGTCGGTATTATGGAACGATGGGATGCTATTTCTGATAACATTGTCCCTATTATTTTGATTATTATGGGTGCCTTGGTTCTTAATATTGTAGTGATTGCAGTAGTTGTTGGCTTTATCAAGAAACACTTCGAAGGTGACTACAAGGAGGTTAAACGTGGCTAATTTTTATAACACACCCTTGTTTGGCTTAACCCTTTCTGTGTTGGCCTATACAATCGGGCTTTTGATTTACCGTCGTTTTCCTAATCCATTGACAACACCTCTTCTTGTATCTACTGCCTTGATTATCTTGATTTTGCACTATACAGGAATTTCATATAAGGATTACTATGTAGGCGGTTCATATCTTAATAGCTTGATTATTCCGTCAACGGTTGCCCTAGCTGTTCCTTTTTATAAAAATCTCCACCTCATGCGTCACCATTATAAGAGTATCTTGATTGGTTCGACTTTGGCCTGTGTTCTCAATACAAGTTATACAGCCTTGATTGCTAAGCTTTTTGGGATGGATTATTTCCTAGCGATTTCCCTCTTTCCAAAGTCTGTAACGACAGCCATGGCTGTGGGAATCTCTGAAAAAATGCAAGGAATTACGACCGTTACCCTAGTAGTCGTTGTCATTACGGGAATTTTAACCTCTGTCCTAGGTCCTGTTTTTCTCAAAATAATGGGAATCAAGGACCCGGTAGCTATTGGACTTGCTCTCGGAGGAACTGGACATGCCGTAGGTACTGGAGCTGCCTTTAGATATGGCCAAGTTGCAGGTGCCATGGGTGGATTATCTATAGCTGTGACAGGTATTTTATATGTCTTTATCAGCCCTATTGTGGCTAGTTTGATTTTAAGTTAAAAAATTAAGGTTTGGACAGGTTTTCCAAGCCTTTTTAGCTGTGAAAAACAAGCAAAATCTGACCTTTTATGTTATAATTAAGGTTATGAATTATGGAGATTATATCTGGGATTTGGGTGGTACCTTACTGGATAATTATCAAGTGTCAACCCAAGCCTTTCAAGCAACTTTGAAACAATTTAACCGTACGGCGGAATTTCAAGCAGTCTATGATGCTCTTAAGGTGTCAACCAGTACTGCTATTGGAATGTTTGCACCTGATATAGCTGACTTTCGCACCCTATATAAGCAGGAAGAGGCTAAGCATTTGCAAGAACCTGTGCTTTTTGAAGGAGCTAAGGCGATTCTGGCGAAGATTGTAGCTGAAGGTGGGCGTAACTTTTTGGTTAGCCACCGTAACCATCTCGTGCTAGACATCCTGGATAAAGCAGAGATTACTCCTTACTTTACAGAGATTGTAACTTCGGAAAATGGTTTTGCGAGAAAGCCTAGTCCTGAGAGTTTCCTTTATTTAATAAAAAAATACGACATTAAACACGGCTTGGTTATTGGTGACCGCCAGATAGATATTGAGGCTGGAAAAGTGGCAGGTATGGACACCTTACTTGTTGATGGCCATAAATCATTATTGGAGATAGTGACATAGATGACTGATGAATTAAAAAATTTCGAAGAAAAAGCACAAGAATATGATGCTAGTCAGATTCAAGTTCTAGAAGGGCTTGAAGCGGTGCGTATGCGCCCAGGGATGTATATTGGCTCAACCTCTAAAGAGGGCTTGCATCATTTGGTATGGGAAATAGTTGATAACTCTATTGATGAGGCGCTGGCTGGTTTTGCCACTCATATTCAAGTTTTTATTGAGCCTGACAATTCCATTACGGTTGTCGATGACGGTCGTGGTATCCCAGTAGGCATCCAAGAGAAAACAGGCCGTCCAGCAGTTGAAACAGTCTTTACTGTCCTTCACGCTGGTGGTAAATTTGGCGGTGGCGGCTACAAGGTCTCTGGTGGTTTGCACGGAGTAGGTTCTTCGGTCGTCAATGCCCTCTCAACCCAACTGGATGTTAAGGTCTATAAAAATGGCCATATCCACTTCCAAGAGTATAAACGTGGGGTTGTGGTAGACGATTTAGCGATTATTGGTGATACAGAGAAACACGGAACAACCGTTCACTTTACTCCAGATCCAGAAATTTTCCAAGAAACAACGGAGTTTGACTTTGGAAAATTAGCTAAACGTATCCAAGAATTGGCCTTCTTGAACAAGGGGCTACGCATTTCGATCACTGATAAACGTGAGGGTCTTGAGCAAGAGAAACACTATCACTACGAGGGTGGTATCACCTCTTATGTCAAATACATCAATGAAAACAAGGATGTTATCTTTGATGAGCCTATTTACACGGATGGTGAGATGGATGGTATTTCTGTCGAAGTTGCTATGCAGTATACGACTGGCTACCATGAAACGGTCATGAGTTTTGCCAACAACATCCATACCCATGAAGGTGGGACTCATGAGCAAGGTTTCCGTACGGCCTTAACACGTGTCATTAATGATTATGCACGTCAAAATAAGATTCTTAAGGATAAAGATGATAATTTGACTGGGGACGATGTTCGTGAAGGTCTTACAGCCATTATCTCTGTTAAGCATCCTAATCCACAATTTGAAGGTCAAACCAAGACCAAGCTAGGAAACTCTGAAGTGGTTAAGATTACTAATCGTCTTTTCAGCGAAGCACTTAGTCGTTTCCTTTTGGAAAATCCAGCTATCGCTAAAAAGATTGTTGAAAAAGGAATTTTGGCTTCTAAGGCTCGTATTGCAGCCAAGCGTGCGCGTGAAGTGACCCGTAAGAAGTCAGGTCTTGAAATCTCTAACCTTCCAGGTAAGTTAGCGGATTGTTCGTCAAACAATGCCGAAATGAATGAACTCTTCATTGTCGAAGGGGACTCAGCCGGTGGTTCTGCTAAGTCAGGTCGTAATCGTGAATTCCAAGCCATCCTGCCTATTCGTGGTAAGATTTTGAATGTTGAAAAGGCAAGCATGGACAAGATTCTGGCTAATGAAGAAATTCGTTCTCTTTTCACAGCTATGGGTACTGGATTTGGTGCAGAGTTTGATGTCAGCAAGGCTCGTTACCACAAATTGGTTATCATGACCGATGCCGATGTTGATGGAGCTCACATTCGTACCTTGCTCCTGACCTTGATTTATCGCTTTATGCGTCCAATCTTGGAAGCGGGTTATGTTTACATTGCTCAACCTCCAATTTATGGGGTTAAGGTTGGCTCTGAAATCAAAGAGTACATCCAACCAGGTGTAAATCAGGAAGAAAAATTACGTGCTGCTCTTGAAAATTATAGTGTGGGACGTTCAAAACCTACAGTACAACGTTACAAAGGTTTAGGTGAAATGGATGATCACCAACTTTGGGAAACAACCATGGATCCTGAAAATCGTTTGATGGCACGAGTTTCTGTGGATGATGCTGCAGAAGCAGATAAGATTTTTGATATGTTGATGGGGGACAAGGTTGAACCTCGCCGCGAATTTATCGAAGAAAATGCCGTTTACAGTACTCTAGATATCTAATATTCTTTTAGAAAAGGGTGCAATGCTAGGATAACTATGATATAATCGTAATGTTATTCTACATTTATGAACATAATAGACGATTAAGGAGAAACTATGTCTAGCGGAATTGTTTTACTGATTGTAGTGGTAGTTATACTTGTAATTGTCGCTTACTTAGTCGGTATTCTTATTAGAAAACGAAATGATTCGCGGATTGCAAATCTTGAAGAACGCAAGCAAGGCTTGTTTGACTTGCCGATAAATGAAGAAATTGAAGAAGTCAAAAAGCTTCACTTGATTGGGCAAAGTCAGACAACCTTCCGTGAATGGAATCAAAAATGGGTAGATATCTCGACAAATTCATTCGCAGATATTGAAAATCATATTTTCGAAGCCGAAAATATGAACGATACCTTCCATTTTTTCAAGGCTAGTGGTGAAATTAATAATATCGAGAGTCAGTTAGATCTTGTGGAGGAAGACATTAAGTCTATCCGTGAGGCTCTCTCAACCTTGAAAGAACAAGAAGAAAAGAACAGTGCTCGTGTGAAGCATGCTCTTGACTTGTATGAAGAGTTGCAAAACTCTATTGAAGAAAATTCTGATAACTTTGGCTCTACCATGAGTGAAATCAATAAACAGCTTAAAAACATTGAAGCTGAGTTTTCAGAATTCGTGACTCTTAACTCATCAGGTGACCCTGTTGAAGCATCAAGTATTTTGGATCGTGCAGAAGAGCACACTATTGCTTTGGGTCAAATTTCAGAGAAGATTCCGGCCATTGTTGCTAAGTTGGAAGACGACTTCCCAGATCAGTTGGATGATTTGGAATCTGGCTATCGTAAGCTGATTGAGCAAAATTATCACTTCCCTGAAAAAAATATCGAACGTCGTTTCCAAGAGATTCGCGAAGCTATCCGTTCAAATTCAAGTGAGTTGGTTTCTCTTGACTTGGATCGTGCGGAAGAAGAAAATGTTGAGATTCAAGATAAGATTAACAACTTGTATAGCATTTTTGAACGTGAAATTGCATCCTACAAAGTTGTTATGCGTCACAAGAAAGTCTTGCCAGACTATCTCAAGCATGCTAAGAATAATAATAAGCAACTTCAAGAAGAACTTGAACGTCTCATGTTAACCTACATCTTCGATGAAACTTATGCTGCGGATGTTCGTAGCTTTGCTTCTGATATTTCAGGTGTGGAAACAGCTGTTCTCCCAACTCTTGAAAATTTTGATACTCAGGTTAAACCTTTCTCAGAGCTTGAGAAAACATTTGAAAAGAGTCTCAACACCCTGTCTGCTGTTGAAAATGGACAGGTAGAGGTCTTTGGAAACCTTCAGGCTATTGAGAAAAATGAAGCTAAGGCACGTGAAGCACTTGATGTGTATGTTAATAAATTGCATGTTATCAAGCGTTTCATGGAAAAACGTAACCTTCCAGGAATTCCTCAGTCCTTCTTGAGTGTTTTCTTCTCAACAAGCGCTCAAATTGAGGCTCTCATGGATGAGCTTAGCCGTGGACGTATTAATATTGATGCGGTGATGCGCTTGACTGAAACCTCTAAAAATGCCATTGATCATTTGGAAGAGACAGCTTACTTGGTTGTTCAAAATGCAACCTTGACAGAACAGTTATTGCAGTATTCAAACCGTTACCGTTCTTTCGAACCTGCTGTTCAAAGTAGCTTCGAACATGCCCTAAAATTGTTCGAAGTTGACCACGATTATGATGCATCTTTAGAAGAAATTTCTTACGCCTTGGAAACTGTAGAACCTGGTGTAACAGAGCGTTTTGTTTCATCTTACGAGAAAACACGAGAACTTATTCGTATGTAAGTAAAAGATTCTGGACCTTGGTCCAGGATTTTTTGTAAGAAGCATTTATTATTTTACAGTTAAGCGCCAACCTAGTTAAAAATAAAATAGGTATTTAAAAAAGAGAGGTAATTATGTCACAAGTTAAAGGGTTATTAGTCATGGACGTAGACTCAACTCTTGTCCAAGAAGAAGTCATTGATTTACTGGGAGAAGAGGCAGGTGTCGGTCAACAAGTCGCTGAAATCACAGAGCGTGCCATGCGGGGCGAACTGGATTTTAGACAGGCTCTCAATGAGCGTGTAGCAACCTTAAAAGGATTACCAGAAAGTATCTTTGACAAGGTCTATGCTCGCATTCATTTTAATAAGGGAGCTAAGGAACTTGTGGATGAACTTCATGCACGTGGCTACAAGGTAGGTTTGGTTTCTGGAGGCTTCCACGAGACGGTTGACAGACTAGCCTCGGAGGCAGGCATTGACTATGTTATGGCCAACCACCTAGAGGTGCTAGATGGTGTTTTGACGGGTAAGGTTTATGGTGAAATCGTCACCAAAGACGTCAAGGTTGCCAAACTCAAGGATTGGGCGGCAGAAAATGGCCTAGAACTCTCGCAAACTATTGCCATGGGTGACGGTGCCAATGATTTGCCGATGATTCAGACTGCTGGCATTGGTATCGCTTTTTGTGCCAAGCCAATCGTCCGTGAACAAGCTCCATACCAAATTACAGAACCAGATTTGTATAAGGTCATTGAGATCTTGGATGAGGTTGGAAAATAGTAAAGATAAAAAGAGTCCTTTGGATGATTTCAAGGGACTCTTTGTGCATAAAAAAAGCACCGAATCGGTGCCACTTTTTCAAGTTGAATACGGACTAAGCCTTATTTTAACTTTGCTGTATTGTTTCGAATGGTTTCAAACCACTATTATTATATAGTTTTGTAATTAATATGTCAATTTACTACAGAGTAAAGTAATAAAATATTTTATTCTTGATTACAAGACTTTAACGTCATACTATTTAATCAGTAATTCTATCAGATGTTGAAATGTTGTTTAATAAGTGTATAATATTTTCTATAAATTAAGATTTTTCAAATAAGGAGAAATGTATGACTAAGCCATACTCAATTGGACTTGATATTGGAACGAATAGTGTTGGATGGGCTGTAATAACTGATAGTTACAAGGTTCCGTCTAAAAAAATGAAAGTCTTAGGAAATACCAGTAAAAAATATGTTAAAAAGAACCTGTTGGGTGCGTTGCTCTTTGAATCCGGAATCACAGCAGAGGGAAGAAGATTGAAGCGTACTGCAAGAAGACGTTATACTAGACGTCGTAATCGTATCCTTTATTTGCAGGAAATTTTTAGCACAGAGATGGCTAAGATAGATGAATCTTTCTTTCAAAGACTGGATGACTCATTTTTAGTTCCTGATGAAAAGCGTGACAGTAAGTATCCGATTTTTGGAAACCTAGTAAAAGAAAAAACCTATCATGATGAATTTCCAACTATCTATCATTTAAGGAAATATTTAGCAGATAGTTCTAAAAAAGCAGATTTACGTCTAGTTTATCTTGCATTGGCTCATATGATTAAGTATAGAGGTCACTTCTTAATTGAAGGAGATTTTAATTCTAGAAATAATGATATAAAGAAGAATTTTCAAGATTTTTTGGACACTTATAATGCTATTTTTGAATCGGATTTATCACTTGAGAATAGTAAACAGCTTGAGGAAATTGTTAAAGATAAAATTAGCAAATCAGCTAAGAAAGATCGTTTATTAAAACTATTTCCTGGGGAAAAGAATTCAGGGATTTTTTCAGAGTTTCTGAAGTTGATTGTAGGAAATCAAGCTGACTTTAGGAAATATTTTAATTTAGACGAAAAAACTTCCTTACATTTTTCTAAAGAAAGCTATGACGAAGATTTAGAGACGTTGTTAGGTCACATTGGAGATGATTACAGTGATGTCTTTCTCAAAGCCAAAAAACTTTATGACGCAATTCTTTTATCAGGTATTCTGACTGTAACTGATAACGAGACAGAAGCACCTCTTTCTTCTGCCATGATAATGCGATATAAGGAACACGAAGGAGATTTGGCTTTACTAAAGGCATATATAAGAAATATTTCGCTAGAAACCTATAACGAAGTATTTAAAGACGACACTAAGAATGGTTATGCTGGTTATATTGATGGAAAAACAAATCAGGAAGATTTCTACGTTTATCTAAAAAAACTATTGACGGGTCTTGAAGGTGCGGACTATTTTCTTGAAAAAATTAATCGAGAAGACCTTTTAAGAAAGCAACGTACATTTGATAACGGTTCGATACCATATCAGATTCATCTTCAAGAAATGAGAGCTATTATTGATAAGCAAGCTAAATTTTATCCTTTCTTGGCTAAAAATAAAGAAAAAATCGAGAAGATTTTAACTTTCCGAATTCCTTATTATGTAGGGCCACTTGCGAGAGGGAAGAGTGACTTCGCTTGGTCAATAAGAAAGCGAAATGAAAAAATTACACCTTGGAATTTTGAGGACGTTATTGATAAAGAATCTTCGGCAGAGGCTTTTATTAATCGAATGACTAGTTTTGATTTGTATTTGCCAGAAGAGAAGGTACTTCCAAAGCATAGTCTCTTATACGAAACTTTTACAGTATATAATGAATTAACAAAAGTTAGATTTATCGCTGAAGGTATGAGAGATTATCAATTTTTAGATAGTAAGCAGAAGAAAGATATTGTTCGACTTTATTTTAAAGGTAAAAGGAAAGTTACTGATAAGGATATTATTGATTATTTACATGCAATTGATGGATATGATGGAATCGAATTAAAAGGCATAGAGAAACAGTTTAATTCTAGTTTATCTACTTATCATGATCTTTTAAATATTATTAATGAAAAAGAGTTTTTGGATGATAGTTCAAACGAAGCGATTATCGAAGAAATTATCCATACTTTGACAATTTTTGAAGATAGAGAGATGATAAAACAACGTCTTTCAAAATTTGATAATATTTTTAATAAATCCGTTTTGAAAAAGTTATCTCGTAGACATTATACTGGCTGGGGTAAGTTATCTGCTAAACTAATTAATGGTATTCGAGATGAAAAATCTGGTAAAACTATTCTTGATTACTTAATTGATGATGGTATTTCTAACCGTAATTTCATGCAACTTATTCACGATGATACTCTTTCTTTTAAAAAGAAGATACAGAAAGCACAAATTATTGGTGACCAAGATAATATTAAACAGGTCGTTCAGTCTTTGCCTGGAAGTCCCGCGATTAAAAAAGGTATTTTACAAAGCATAAAAATTGTAGATGAATTGGTTAAAGTTATGGGAAGAAATCCCGAGTCAATTGTTGTTGAGATGGCTCGTGAAAACCAATATACCAACCAAGGTAAATCTAATTCTCAACAACGCTTAAAACGTTTAGAAGAATCTCTCAAAGAGTTAGGTAGTAAGATACTTAAGGAAAATGTTCCTGCAAAACTTTTTAAAATAGACAATAACGCACTTCAAAATGAACGTCTCTATCTGTATTACCTTCAAAATGGAAAAGATATGTATACCGGAGATGATTTAGATATTGATAGATTAAGTAATTATGATATTGATCATATTATTCCTCAGGCTTTTTTGAAAGATAATTCTATTGACAATAAAGTACTTGTTTCATCTGCTAGTAATCGAGGTAAATCAGATGATGTTCCAAGTTTAGATGTTGTCAAAAAAAGAAAGACATTTTGGCACCAATTGTTGAAATCCAAATTAATTTCTCAACGAAAATTTGATAATTTGACAAAAGCTGAACGAGGAGGTTTGTCACCTGAGGATAAAGCTGGTTTTATTCAACGCCAGTTGGTTGAAACACGTCAAATAACAAAACATGTAGCTCGTTTACTTGATGAGAGATTTAATAATAAAAAAGATGAAGATAATAAAGCGTTACGAACAGTAAAAATTATTACCTTGAAATCTAGCTTGGTTTCTCAATTTCGTAAGGATTTTGAACTTTATAAAGTTCGTGAAATAAATGACTTTCATCATGCTCATGATGCCTACTTGAATGCTGTTGTGGCAAGTGCCTTGCTGAAGAAATACCCTAAACTAGAGCCAGAATTTGTGTACGGTGACTATCCAAAATACAATAGTTTTAGAGAAAGAAAGTCCGCTACAGAAAAGGTATATTTCTATTCAAATATCATGAATATCTTTAAAAAATCTATTACTTTAGCTGATGGTACAGTTATTGACAGACCACTTATTGAGGTAAATGAGGAGACAGGTGAATCTGTTTGGAATAAAGAATCTGATTTAGCGACTGTAAGGAGAGTACTTTCTTATCCGCAAGTAAATGTTGTGAAGAAAGTTGAAGTACAGTCAGGAGGTTTTTCTAAAGAGTCGGTACAGCCACATGGTAATTCTGACAAGTTGATTCCTAGAAAAACGAAGAAAATGATTTGGGATACAAAAAAATATGGTGGATTTGATAGTCCCATAGTTGCTTATTCTGTATTTGTTATGGCTGAAAGAGAGAAAGGAAAGTCTAAGAAGTTAAAACCAGTTAAGGAGTTAGTTGGTATAACTATTATGGAAAAAGAGTCTTTTGAAAAGAACAAAATAGATTTTCTTGAAAGAAGAGGACTCCGAAATATTCAAGATGAAAACATCATACAGTTACCCAAGTTCAGTCTATTTGAATTAGAGAATGGAAGACGTAGATTGTTAGCAAGTGCTAAAGAGCTACAAAAGGGGAATGAGTTTATTCTGCCTAACAAATTGGTTAAACTACTTTATCATGCTAAAAATATTCATAATACTCTAGAACCAGAACATCTAGAATATGTAGAAACTCATCGGGCAGATTTTGGGGAAATCCTCGATATTGTATCAGTTTTTTCTGAAAAATATATTTTAGCAGAAGCAAATCTAGAAAAGATAAAAGAAATCTATCGTAAAAATGTGGATGCTGAAATTAGTGAGTTGGTTATTTCCTTTATTAATTTGTTGACATTTACTTCGATTGGAGCACCAGCCACTTTTAAATTCTTTGGAAATAACATTGAGAGAAGACGATATTCATCTACCGCTGAAATTCTAAATGCCACACTTATTCACCAATCTGTTACAGGCCTCTATGAAACACGAATAGATCTTGGCAAACTAGGAGAGGATTAATGGCGGGTTGGAGAACAGTAGTCGTAAACACACATTCTAAACTGTCATATAAGAATAATCACCTTATTTTTAGAAACTCATATAAAACTGAGATGATTCATCTTTCTGAAGTTGATATACTTTTATTGGAAACTACTGACATTGTACTTACTACTATGTTAGTGAAGAGATTAGTTGATGAAAATATTCTAGTTATTTTCTGCGATGATAAACGATTGCCGACAGCTTTTCTTACACCGTATTATGCACGTCATGATTCTAGTCTGCAAATAGCTAGACAAATTGCGTGGAAAGAAGATATAAAATGTGAAGTGTGGACTGCTATTATTGCACAAAAGATATTGAATCAGTCCTACTATTTGGGGGAATGTTCCTTCTTTGAGAAATCTCAGTCAATTATGGAGTTATATCATGGATTAGAACAGTTTGATCCTAGTAATCGTGAGGGTCATTCTGCCAGAATTTATTTTAATACGCTCTTCGGTAATGATTTTACTAGGGAAAGTGATAATGATATCAATGCAGCGCTGGATTATGGTTATACCTTGTTATTGAGTATGTTTGCACGTGAGGTTGTCGTCTGTGGTTGTATGACACAAATTGGTTTAAAGCATGCTAACCAGTTTAATCAATTTAACCTTGCTAGTGATATTATGGAGCCATTCAGGCCAATTATAGATAGAATTGTTTATCAAAATCGACATAAGAATTTTGTCAAAATCAAAAAAGAACTCTTTTCGATTTTTTCAGAAACCTATCCCTATAATGGAAAAGAGATGTATTTATCAAACATTGTTAGTGATTATACAAAAAAAGTTATAAAAGCGTTAAATCAGTTAGATGAGGAAATTCCTGAATTTAGAATATGAGTTATAGATATATGCGAATGATATTAATGTTTGATATGCCAACAGATACTGCTGAAGATAGGAAAGCGTATCGTAAGTTTAGAAAGTTCCTCTTAAGTGAAGGTTTTATCATGCACCAGTTTTCGGTATATAGTAAACTTTTATTAAATCATACCGCCAATACAGCAATGCTTGGACGACTTAAAGCTAATAATCCTAAAAAAGGAAATATAACAATACTAACAGTTACTGAAAAGCAATTTGCCCGTATGATTTATTTGTACGGAGATAAAAACACTAGTATTGCCAATTCAGACGAAAGGTTAGTGTTCTTAGGAGAAAATTATTTTGATGAAGATTAATTTTTCGCTTTTGGATGAGCCTATGGAGGTTAACCAGGGGACAGTTCTCGTAATTGAGGATGTGAGTGTGTTTGCTCAATTAGTCAAGGAATTCTATCAGTATGATGAACAATCGAATTTAACAATATTTGATAGTAAAATAAGGAGTATAAGGTCCTCTGAATTACTTTTAATAACAGATATTTTAGGTTACGATATTAATACTTCTCAGGTATTAAAGTTGCTTCACACAGATATTGTAAACCAGTTGAATGATAAACCTGAAGTTAGATCAGAAATAGATTCTTTGGTATCATTAATTACTGATATTATAATGGCAGAGTGTTTAGAAAATGAACTAGATATAGAGTATGATGAGATTACACTTTTAGAACTAGTTAAAGTATTAGGTATCAGAATCGAAACTAAGTCTTGTACGGTTTTTGAAAAAATATTTGAGATCTTACAGATTTTCAAATATTTAGTTAAAAAGAAAATTTTAGTATTCGTCAATAGCTTGTCGTATTTTTCTAAAGATGAAATTTATCAAATCTTGGAATATATAAAGTTATTACAAGCTGATGTATTATTTTTGGAACCTAGACAGATTAAAGGGATTCAACAATTTATTTTAGACAAGGATTATATTTTGATGCCCTATAATAACTAGTAATTTGGTAATAAGTATAGATAGTCTTGAGTTATTTCAAGACTATCTTTTAGTATTTAGTAGTTTCTGTATGAAGTTGAATGGAATAATTATTTTGTTAGAGAGTAGATTATAATGTTTTGATAGAGGAGGAGTTAAGTTGCTTGACATATGATTATTAAGAAATAATCCAATATGGTGACAGTCATATCTTGTCTAAAACGTTGATATATAAGGCTTTTTAAGGTATAATAAATATAAAAATGGAATCATTTTGAAGCTGAAGTCATGCTGAGATTAATAGTGCGATTACGAAATCTGGTAGAGAAAAACGATCTACGAGGTTTTAGAGCTGTGTTGTTTCGAATGGTTCCAAAACTTTTTTGATTTCGCAAGTATTGTTTCCCACGTTTTAGAGCTGTGTTGTTTCGAATGGTTCCAAAACCGCTCTGCTTTTTTTTGCGTGACATACACTGTTTTAGAGCTGTGTTGTTTCGAATGGTTCCAAAACTCGACCAGACTGACACATTGCCCACCGTATGTTTTAGAGCTGTGTTGTTTCGAATGGTTCCAAAACATTGGATAAGAATGTCGTTATCATTGACGAGTTTTAGAGCTGTGTTGTTTCGAATGGTTCCAAAACTGATACAAGCTGGACAGATAAAGTTGTATCGTTTTAGAGCTGTGTTGTTTCGAATGGTTCCAAAACATGACACTATCATGCAACAAGTCAATGAGTGTTTTAGAGCTGTGTTGTTTCGAATGGTTCCAAAACATCAGTGTGATGAGATGTTACCAACTGAAAGTTTTAGAGCTGTGTTGTTTCGAATGGTTCCAAAACGATGGTTATTATATTTCTATCTTTAGAGATGTTTTAGAGCTGTGTTGTTTCGAATGGTTCCAAAACTTAATTAAATAAAAGCAGCGGTGGGAGGGTGTTTTAGAGCTGTGTTGTTTCGAATGGTTCCAAAACCACAAAGCCAATATGTCCAAATTGATGGTAGTTTTAGAGCTGTGTTGTTTCGAATGGTTCCAAAACCATTTCTTTGGCAACCGCAGCAATACCTGCGTTTTAGAGCTGTGTTGTTTCGAATGGTTCCAAAACC
>CAKQDX010000006.1 GCA_934229725.1 uncultured Streptococcus sp. | reverse complement strand
TGAGTGGTTTTGACCTTGATAAAGTGTGATAAGTCCAGTTTTTATGCGGATAACTAGATTTTTATGCTATTTTTATTTTAAAAAGCAACCACACAAGTGTGATTGACTTCTTTCTTTAGTCTTAATTTGACATGTAGCCTTTTCCTTCAGAATTGAAGTATACCCATTGACCTGAAGGAATCTTAATCCAGCGATTAACAGCCTTGTCCCCTGTATGAACATCATAGTAAGAGATTGAACCATCAGGATTTGAAGCCGTTGCTCCTTTCACCTGTCTTCCAGTTTGGTCAAAGTAAAGGTGTTGTCCGTTGATAGTCTGTTCACCGACAACGACTTCTCCCTTAGCATCAGCATAGTACCAGTTATTGTCTCCACTAGTGAAGAAAGTTGAAACTAACTTATCTCCAGTAGCACCGTGGTAGAATGAACGAGTACCATTTGCATTTGGTGCAAAACCACCTTTAACTTGTTTACCATCAACTCCAAAGTAAAGTTTTTGACCGTTGATGACTTGAGCACCTGTCACCACATGACCTTTAGCATCGGCATAATACCATCTATCATGACCGGTAGTGAAGAAGGTTGATACCAATTTATCACCAGTATTCCAATGGTAGAATGAGCGAGTGCCATCAGGATTTGTCACAAAGTCACCCTTAACTTGTTTACCCGTTGATTCAAAGTATAGATCTTGACCATTGATGAATTGAGCACCTGTGACATTATGTCCATGTGAATCTGCATAGAACCAGTTATTGTCACCAGTAGTATAGAAACCTGATGTATGGGCCTTAGTTGCAACCCCTTTTTCATCCACATTATAAGTCTCGCCATTGACAACAACTGTCGTATCAACAAGTTTCACACCTGTGATAGCATCATAATATGAACGGGTACCATCAGGATTTGTAACGAAGTTTCCTTTAACTTGTTTACCTGACTCATCAAAGTAGAGGTCATCACCGTTGATGGTTTGGGCACCACGAAGGACATCACCATCGTTGTTGGTATAGTATGTCGCATCACCTACTTGGAAGAAACGGTTCTTGACTTGAACACCTTTGTCATTGAAGTAAAGGTTTTGACTACCAACTTTTGTAAATCCAGTAGCCAAGTAACCCTTGTCATTCGCATAGTACCAGTTACCATCTTTTTCAAAGAAGCCTGAGTACTTACGTTCACCTGAATCATTGTCGAAGAACATGATTTGACCGTCTTTTGTTGGAACAAAGATACCTTTGGCTTGGTAACCATTGTCATAGAAGTATTTTTCTTTACCTTCTACTTGAGCCAATCCTGTGGCCATAATACCACCCTTGAAGAAATATCGGTAGAATTTTTCTTCATTACCAGCGGTATCTTTAACGCTAACTTCTTTCCAGCCAGTTTGCGTCGTCAATTTACCAGTCTTGCCATAAACCAAAGATTGACCTTGAGCGTTTTTAACCACGCCATCTGCCAGCATGACACCATTTGGCAAGAAGTAATAGTTTGCTCCATCAATGGTTTGCTCACCTGTCACAAGGTAACCCTTATCGTTAAAGTAGTATTGTTTGCCATTATATGTCACGAATTGACCCTTAGCTTGAGTACCTGATGTTGTGTAATAAGTCACACCAGTACCATCATAAGCAAAGCCAGTCTTAGCTTTGGTATCACCAGTCAAGGCAGCAGGCAAGAAGCTACCTTTATCATTAACGTTGAAGTACAATTTACCATCACTAAGAACATAGTCAGAACCACGTTTTTGGATGTTTGTACCGTTAAAGTACTTAGCTTCCCACTGTTTAATCTTAACAGATGGATCGATTGTCTTACCTGAAGCTTCCATAACTTCTTTGAAGATTTCTGGATAAAGGGTTTGAAGTTTTTCGAGGAAGGCCCCACCATATTGTGCTTGGAAGTCTTGACCTGATGATTTAGTGTTTGTCACATAAAGTTTATTGACCAAGCTAGTATCATCAATCACCTTACCGTGCGTGTCCGTACGAGTAGCTGTAACCACTTCTTTTCCTGGAAGAGTGTACAATTGGTCTGGAACCCAGTCAGCGATGACTTGGATACCTTGTTTGTGAAGTGCCTTAAGGGCATCACGAAGGTCTTCTTTAGAACCGTATTTATTGTTTTTGCTCATGGCAAGGTCATACCGGTCTGTGAAGGCATAACCATTTTCGATAATAGAATCGAGGAAAGTTCCATCAGTGGATGACACATACTGTGGTGCAATCTCAAATGACGTAATTCCCCATGACTTGAAGAGGTCTGCATTAGCCGCAATCAATTTGTTGGTGTATTGGCTATCATCTTGTACAAAGTCTTGGAAGTTTGAGAAACCTTCATAGATAACTTGTGCTTCAAGGGCTGCAGATGAGCTATACACCTTATCCCCTTCTTTATAGGCTTTTGTTGATGGGGTTGCAAGAACATTTTGATCGTCAGTAGCGCCTACTGGTACCCAAACAGCAAGGTAACCACTCATATCAACAGTCTTAAAGCCTTTGATTTCATCAGCTGTGAAGACAAGATTACCTTGTGCATCTGTGTATTTCACAACCTTAGTATCAGCATCAGTCAAGGCTGAGACAATACCCTTATCTGTACCAAGCAAGAGTGGACGATAGGCTTGGTTTTTATGGGCTGCACCCATGTTAACAGTAATCGTTTCACCATCTGCCAATTTCAAATCTGGGTTATTAGCGATAAGGGTCACCATTCCAGAATTACGGCCGTATTTTCCACCTTCAGTATCTGTCTTAGACATCAAGTCTTGACCATAACGGACTGAAACAAGGACTTCATTGTTATCCTTAGCAGAGGATACTCCAGAACCGGCAAGGTTGTGGACATAAGATGTTTGACCACCGGCAACATATTTTGAACGTGCTTTAAGAAGGGTCGTGATTTGGTCAAAGTATGGTGATTTCTTAGCCATGTATTGACCGTTATCAGTATACAAGTCTCCGTAGTATACACGTGTTGCTGCACCCATTGTTTGAAGCATCAAAGCATAGGCAGCAGGAATGTTTGAGTGTGTATATTCCTTATCCACTTTCAACATATCAGCATTATAGATGTCAAAAGCTTGTTTCAATTGATCTAAGGTAAAGGTGAACCCATCCGTTGTAGGATCAATTTTCTTACTGATAATATCAGCGATAACCGTTTGAACCTCTGAGTCATGGGCACGAACAAAGAGATAGGTTGCAAATCCAAGTTGGTCATATGACGTCACGTCTGCACGGTTTGAAAGGCCAAAATAGCCACCATTAACCAAGTCTTTCATTGAGGCATTACGAGCACCAATGCCTTTATTAGTCACTGGACGTGTTAATCCATGAACAATAGACAAACGAAGACCATTGTCCATAGAAAGGGCTGCTGTATTGTGTTCATCTACATAGTAAGGGTCATTTTGTGACCAAGCTTCAAGAATAGAGATATGTGCAAGGGCACGAGCTTCTGACTCATTGACCTTGTAGGCTTCCTTCATGTATGAAGATACCAACTGAAGCATGTCAATGCTGACATTATCCACGGCATCTACACGGATACCATCAAAGTGGGCATCCTTATCCTTATCACCAAAGACGATTTGTCCCCAGTTCATAAAGTAATACAATTGGTTAAGCATCTCTGCTTGAACAACTGGGTTTGAGTTATCAATATCGCTTGAAAGCAAGAACTCATAACCAGCATCACTACCACTCTTGATCTTGTCATTCGCCAAACGACTTGTAGCTGTTTGGTCAAGCTTACGGTAGGCTGAGTTAGCCCACTTGGTTAAATCACTATTAACAAAGAGAAGGGCACCTTTTTGCAAGTGTTCCTTACCAGGTGTTTCAGAGTTAACGTTCCATTTATCTTGGTCCTTAACAAAGGCCTCAATAGACTGACGTAACCATTCTACTGATTTATCTGCAGCAATCTTAACCTCGATTTTACGTTGAATGATTTGAGCCGCAGCATTCAAGCTCGCTTGAGAATTCTCAAGCGTAAAGACATCTTTAGTTTCTTGACCATTGCTAAGGGCCTTAGTCATGTAGTTAAGATACGCTACTTGGGTATCCTTATCTGGCCACCATGCCATTAAGAGTGGACGAAGATCTTTTTCAGTTGAAGCCTTCCAAGTTGTTCCAGCTTCAAGAATCTCTTTTGGACGATACCAACTATCTGCTGTCAAATAGCCATCAACCAGTTCAAAACTAGCCTTTGTTGAATCGTAGGCAGCATTATTTTTGGTAAAGTCTGTTACCAGGTTTGTTGTTCCTTGTGTAAATGAATAGGTAGATGTGCTTGAAAGAGCCCCATTTTCATCAAAATAAAGGACCTGACCATTTACAGTGATGGCAAAGTTTTTCTTGTGTGAACCATCTTCAAGAAGATAGTAGTATTTACCGTCACTTTCTTTTTTAATGTTATCAAGTGAAACTGCAGCTTTAATTTCTGATTCTGAAAGTTCTTTTGATTTTTCAGTATTTGCTACAGCAACACCGGCATTAGCAACTTCATCTGTTGCTGGTTTAGCTGTTACATCTGTCGCAAGGTTAGTTTCTGGCTTTGCTTCAGTCGTTGCAGCCTCATTCGTAGTCACACCATCACTTGGTTGAGCAAGATTTTCCGCTGACTTATCAGCTGTAAGGGCTGCACGATCTGTTGTTGTCGCATTTGAAGTGTTTGCGAGGCCATTTGTTGCAGTGACTTCTTTTTCAACGATGGGATTTGTATTTTCCCCAACTGTAGTCGTTGCAGGCGATGCATCTGAGTGATTTGTTTCTTCTGCAGAAGCAAGTGAAGATGTGGTAACACTACCACCAACAATGGTAGCCAAGGCTGCTGAAGCAACCGCTAAAGTCACCCAATGCTTCTTCACTTTGTGCAGTTTATAGCGTACTTTATTTTCCATATTCAATTTTCCCCGATTTATTTTTTTGTCTTAAAATCTACACCTTAAAGACTTATTTATTATATCACGATTTATTGTCAAAAAAACTTAAGGAAACTTATTCTAATGATATTTTTATCATCTTAAATTGATATTAGAATAAGATTACTAAGTTGACTGAGAATGATTTGTTAAAAAAATCCAAATATCGATTTTTTCTGAATCACTTCATATACTTTCTTTCATCTTGCAAAACTTCTTCATCCTGATGATTTTAATCAAAGGTCGTCTCCTTTTTTACCTGTCGTTCTGAACTCTAAATCTAAGCATTGACAGTTTTTCACCAAATAAGCTATGATGGAGGGGCTTAAAATGTCATATCATAATTTGAGCAAGACTTATTTCCCATTTCATCAAAGAAACAAGGAGTACACAATGAAAATCTACTATTCAAAATACATCGGTTATGGCTCTCTAAGCTTAGCCATTTTTCTCTTTATTCATTTAGCTTTCTTATCCACTCTAGGTTTCGAAGCTTTTCCTAAATTCACTCTTATTACACTCCTTCAATTATGTCTATTTCTAGTGGCTGTCTATGCAATGATTGCTGGGATCAAGAGACTAACAAGCCGCCAGATTGCCTTTGAGTTTACTCCTACAGGCATCCATGTCTATCAGGGAATCATTTTGCCAAAAGATATCTTTGTTCCTAAGGAAGAATTGGTGAGTGCCACCTACAAAGTCGTTGATGTCAGTGATCCAGATCATCAAAATAGTAAGAGCTATTTTATCGAATTTCAACTTCGAGACGGATCTACTCTCCAAAACTTCTCCAAGTCTAATATCGTCATTTATAGTCAAAATCTTACTGTAAAACTCTATGTTAATCTTTGTCGATTTAAGGAAAAAGAATGGCAAGAACTGTCCAAATATTTGACAGAAGAATACCAAATCACGATTATATAAAATATGAAGGACCCTAAAAAGGGCGCAAAAAAGCAACACCGAGTGTTGCTTTTTTCATTGTTTAGAATGACTTATCAAAGATAATCTCTAAAGAGTCATTTGATTGTTAGTTCATATTTTCTGGTGGGTAAGCAAGACCGTTTCTATCAAAGAAAACGAAGACTCCTGGTTGAATTTCTACCCAAGTGCTGATGGCTTTCTTGCCACTATCACCAAAGTAATAGCTAATACGGCCACTGCGAGTAGTTACGATTTGACCCTTAAGTTGTTTGCCGTCTTTAGCAAAGAAATAAGTGTCATCACCAATCTTCACTTCTCCAGTCACTGTCTTACCGTTGGCACCAATATAGTACCAATGATTGTCTCCTGTTGTGAAGAACTCGTTGGTCAAGCGTTCACCTGAAGCAGCGTCATACTTGCTGTAAGTACCATCTGAGTTCTTAACAAAATCACCCTTAACCTGACTACCATCTTCTTTGAAGTAGAGGTGTTGACCATTGATAACTTGAGCACCTGTAACAGTCTTACCGTTGGCACCTGCATAGTACCAAATGTTATCGCCTGTTGTGAAGAATTCGTTAACAACCAAATCTCCAGAACCGTCTTTGTACTTGCTAAGAGTACCATCAGCATTCTTCACAACGCTACCCTTAACTTGGCTACCATCTTCGTTAAAGTAGAGGTGTTGACCGTTAATAACTTGAGCACCTGTAGCAGCAACACCATTTTCATCGAAGTGGTACCATTTACCCTTGATGTTTCTCCAAGTATTCTTGATGGCATTACCAGTATGTGCTTCAAAGTAATAAGTCTTACCGTTATAGGTTACCAACTCATCTTTAGATTGGATACCGTCTTCATTGAAGTATTGCGTGAAACCATCAACGACCGTAACACCCTTAGCCATGACACCTTCGTTAGTGAAGTAACGGAATTTCACGACCTTAGATTCTTTACCATCTTTAATTTCAGTAACGTCAAATTTAGAGTAACCACCCTTGTACATTTGACCTTTTGAGTTGTAAAGGTAGGTATTGCCATTACCATCAACGTAGAAGGCATTACTCAACATGATACCATTTGGCAAGAAACGATAGACGTCTTTACCATTTGGTGAATATTCACCGTTGGTAATCATGTGACCACGAGCATCAAAGTAATAAGTGTTACCATTAAAGGTTACAAAGGCAGACTTGGCTTGGTTACCACTTGTACCAAAGTAAGTAATACCTTTACCATCACTTGAGAAGCCTGTGATAACCTTTTCATTACCCTTCAATTGAAGCGGAATGAAGTTGCCTTCTTTCGTTACAGTGAAGTATTTACCTGTTGATTCATCACTAAGGACATAGCCAACACCACGGTCAAGAACATTGGTTCCGTTGAAGTATTCAGCCTTCCATTGTTTCAATTTAACAGAATCATCAATTGGTTTACCAGTTGAGATCATGTTGACTTTGAACATTTCAGGGTATTTAGCCTTAAGTTCAGCCAAGAATTCACCACCGTATTTTGCTTGGTAATCCTTACCTGATGACTTAGAATTAGCTACATAAAGAGAATGATCAATGATAGCGTCTGAAATCTTACGTCCAGCACCATCTGTACGAGTCGCAGTGACAACTTCTTTACCAGGCAATTGGTAAATTTGGTCTGGCACCCAGTCAGCGATTGCTTGAATACCAGCCTTATGAAGTGCCTTGAGAGCATCACGCAAGTCTTCTTTAGAACCGTATTTATTGTTCTTACTCATGGCAAGGTCATAACGGTCTGCAAAGGCATAACCATTTTGGATGACAGAGTCAAGGAAGGTACCATCATCGGCTGACACAAATTGTGGTGCCATTTCAAATGATGTTACGCCCCATGACTTGAACAAATCAACATTTTCAGCAATTTTACGGTTAGTATAAACTGAAGGATCTGAACCATCTGGAATCGTTTGGAAGTTAGAGAAACCTTCGTAAATCAATTGTGAATCATAGGCTTCAGTCGCTTTAAGCGTCAATTCACCATCTTTTTTAGCTGCTGTTGAAGCTGCTACACGGATATCTTGGTCATCTGAAGCGCCAACTGGAACCCAAACTGCTACGAAACCAGACATATCAAATGTTTCATAACCTTTGATGTCATTGGCACCAAAAGTCAAGACACCATTGCCATCTGTTTCTTTCACGTAACCTGCTGCAATTGCTTCTGCATCAGATGTGAAGTTCTTAATACCATTTGGTGTCCCAACAATCAAGGCACGGTATTTTTGGTTAGCATGGATTTTACCCATTTCGACATCAAGTTTAGCTGATTTATCCAAAGACAATTTTGGATTATTGACAACCAAGGTTACTTGTCCAGATGTACGGCTGTATTTTGAACCTTGCGTATCATCTGCTGTCATAATGTCTTTACCATAACGGACTGACGTATAGACTTCATTTGTGCGGTAGAGTTCAACATCTGACTTGTCCATCTTGCCATCAGTTGGCAACCAGTGTGAACGTTGCGCTTGACCACCAGAAACATACTTGATACGGCTCTTCATCAAGTTAACAATGGTATCGTAGTATGGAGATTTGGTTTCCATATAGTTACCATCATCAGTAAAGAGGTCACCATAGTAAACACGAGTGATAGTTTCCATGTTTTGCAACATGACAGCGTAGGCTGCTGGAATGTTGTTCAAAGTGTATTTCTTATCATTGCTGAGCATGTCTTTGTTATAAATCTCAAAGGCACGTTTCATCTCAGAATCAGTGATGGTGAAACCATCTGATTTTGGATTGATTTCTTTCTTGATGATTTCAGCAATGATATCTTGAACGTTATTATCATGAGCACGGATAAAGACGTAGTTCCCTGACGCATCTCCGTATTTCTCGTTGTATTTACCGATTGTAGACTGTTTAACGGTTCCGTCTTCGTTATAGGCCTTGCTACCATCCTTGTTAATCCAATCAGTCTTAACATCACGTTGTGTCGTGTTGAAGGTATTGTTATACAAAGGACTTACAGCTGGTGTACGCTCTTTAATTGGTTTAGCCAATGAGAAGAGGAGGGCCAAACGTTGTTTGTTTTCCATGGCAAGCGCAGCACCATCAGTCTTGTCATTGTAGTGGTTGTCGTTAAGGCTCCACGCTTCAAGAACAGAGATGTGGGCAAGCGCGTTTGCTTCAGACTTGTTCACGCCATAATATTCACGGAAGTAGTTTGTGTAGAGTTGAAGCATGTCAGCATTGACATTATCTACCGCATCGACACGGATACCATCAAAGTTAGCATCCTTGTCACCCATAACGATTGAACCCCAGTTCATGAGGTAGTGGATTTGGTTCAATTGTTCCGCTTGAACTACTGGGTTTGACGTATCCACGTCATTGGCAAGCAAGAAATCAAAACCACCCATGTGATTTGGATCTGACTGCTCATCAAGGACTGACTTATCAATCGTACCAGTTTGGTTAGTCGCCGTACGGTTCAAAAGACGGTAGTTTGAGTTTGCCCAAGGTGTACGAGGATCATTCACATAAAGAAGGGCGCCACCTTGAAGGTGGTCTTCTCCTCCACCTTTAGAAAAGTTTTCAGTTTCTTTGTTCCACTGTGGTTGTGTCTTCACAAATGCAGAAATCGCTTCACGCAACCATTGTGTTGATTTTTCAGATTGAATCTTTTGTTCAATCTTAACTTGAATATCCTTGGCAGCACGGTTTAAATCAACCTGCTTATCTGTGCTTGTGTATTTAGCATCCAAGTTGAAGACTTTAGACATGTAGTTCAAGTAGTTAACTTGTGTATCAACATTTGGCCACCATGCCATCAAAAGTGGACGGAAGTCTTCCTTCGTAGAGGCTTGCCAAGTCACACCATCCTTGATGATAGAAACTGGACGGTACCAGCTATCTGCAGTCAAATAACCATCAATCAATTCAAAACTTGCTTCAGATGAATCATAAGCACGGTTATTTTTTGAGAAACCATCAACAATATTAGTTGTTCCTTGTGTGAAAGAGTAAGTTGATGAGCTTGTAAGGGCACCATCTTTACCAAAGTAAAGCAATTGACCATTTACAGTGATCGCAAAGTTTTCTTTGTGTGAACCATCTTTATTGACATAGTAGTATTTACCATCAATGTTTTTGATATTCTTCAAAGAAAGCGCTGCTTCTACTTCAGAATCTTTCAAGGCAGCTTCAGGTGCTTTAACTTCTGTGTTAACCACTTCTGACTTAACTGTGGCAGGTTGTTCCGCTGCCTTTTCAGTTGTTACAGCTGGTGCATCTGTTGTCACAACTGCTTCTTTATTTGGAAGGGCTGTAACAGCTGCATCCGCTGTTTTTGTAGCCACATCAGCTGCTGCTTGAGTGTTCGTTGTAGTTGCAGCATCTACGGTATTTGTTTCTTTAGCAGGTGTTAAAATATCTGCATCTTTTGTATTAGTTTGTACTGCGACTGCTTGTTCCTTAACTGTTGAAGTCGTTTCAGTAGACTCAACAAGGTCAGCAGTTGTATCTGAATTTGGCTGGCTTACAGTCTTATCTTGTATTTCATCCGCTGAAACTGAAGACGTTGTTGCAGACAATCCTCCTACGACAGAAGCAAGTGCTGCAGAGGCAACTGCAATTGTAACCCATTGCTTCTTAACTTTGTGAAGCTTATAGTGTACCTTTTTATCCATTATAATTTTCCCCATTTTTTATTTGTCCAATCAGATTGCATTTTATCCGATTTAAAACAGTAATATTATATCATTATTTTCTAACTATTTATCAATTTAATGGTTTTTTTATAAAATATATGTAACGTAATAGTAACATTAGAAAAGTTTTGTAATCCGCTGATTTTAAAGGATTTTGCTTCTCATTTTTATATCATTTGATTGTTAAAAGTATTTTGAACACAATCAAGAAAAAGCCTGTTATCATCGTTTTTTTGAGCTGTTCTGACTCAAAACTGATATTTGTCAGATTACTTTCTTAAAGAAATAGAAAAAGGTGAAACTTCCTTAAACGAATCTCGTTTTCAAGAAATTTCACCTAAAGATTCATCTTTTTCACTTAATCTTTCAGATTAAGATTAGACGCATCCCTTATTTATCAAAATCAGCATAACCATTGTCATCAAAGAAGACAGTCTTACCATCTTGGAAAGTAATCCAAGTGTTTGTCACACGTTCTCCAAGAACTGATTCGTAGTATTCTACTCCTTTTGGTGTGCTGATTGGACTACCTTTAACTTGACGTCCCAAGTTATCAAAGTAATACTCTTTGCCATCAATGTTTTGACGTCCAGTGACAGCCTTACCATCTTTGAAGTAATACCAAACATTATTGCCAGTTGTCAAGAAACGGTTATTAAGACGCTCACCTGAATCTTTATCATAGTATGACAATGAACCATCCGCATTCTTAACAAAGTCACCTTTGACCTGTCTACCATCTTCTCTGAAGTAATAGTGTTTATCACCGACACTATAGGCACCAGTCACGACTTCACCATTATCTTTAGCATAGTACCATGTCTTGCCACCATCAAGTGTGAAGAAATCAGATTTAACCTGGCTACCATCAGCATTGAAGTAATAGTTAAGGTGGTCAATGGTTTGGCGACCTGTAACAAGGTTACCATCCTTATCAGCATGGTACCATTTACCATTCACTTCGAAGAACTTATCTTTGACTTTGTAACCATTATCTACAGTGTAGTAGCTAATCTTGCCGTTTTCAGTAACAAAACCGCCTTTAACTTGGGCACCATTAGCACGGAAGTAATAATCATGGCCGTCTACTGTAAGGGCCCCTGTAACATTCTTACCAGCTGTATCACGATAGAACCATGTTGAACCATCTGTTGTGTAGAATTCACCCTTCTTAGCTTGTGCATAGCCTTGATTATTGAATTCATACCAAATACCATCGATTTCTGCCCAACGGTTCTTATAGGCATTACCTGTATCTTTATCAAAGAAGTAAAGTTTACCGTCTGGAGTCACATACTTCATTCCCTTAGCTTGGAAGCCATTTTCATCAAAGTATTGCAAGCCACCCCAGATTTCTTTGAGTCCTACTGCCATAACGCCATCTGGATCAAAGAATCGGAATTTGGTTTGTGTTTCTGATGTTCCTGGAATTGGAATATCAAAGGCATAATAGCCGTTCTTGTACTGCTCACCAAAGTTACTGAAGAAATATTGCTTGCCATCTTGCTCGTAAACAGCATTACGCAATTGAATACCATTTGGCAAGAAGAAATAAGTCTTACCATTAATTTCTTGACGACCTGTAAGCATGTGACCGTCTTTATCGAAGTAATAGTAATAACCACCGTGTTTGATGAAGGCATTCTTGGCTTGGAAACCACTGTTATCATAGTAAGCCATACCTTTACCATCATAGTAGAAACCAGTCTTACCACCTTGGTCTGTCAATGGTTTAGGCAAGAAAATACCATTTTCATCGACATGGTAAAAGCGACCAGTAGCATCGTTGCTAAGAACGTAGCGGTAACCACGGTTTAGGATGTTGGTTGCATTGAAGTATTTAGCAGACCATTGCTTGATTTTCTCTGAAGTATCAAGGGTCTTACCGTTTGAAACCATAACTTCCTTGAACATTTCTGGGTATTTTTCCTTAAGCATGTCAAGGAATTCACCGCCGTATTTAGCCTGGAAGTCTGTACCAGATGACTTGGTATTAGCTACATAAAGAGAGTTATTAATGTAGGCACCAGCTTTTGGATCACCATAGCTGTTGGCACGTGTCGCTGTTACCACTTCTTGCCCTGGCAATTGGTAAATTTGGTCTGGAACCCAGTCAGCGATGACTTGGATACCTTGTTTGTGAAGCGCTTTAAGGGCATCACGAAGGTCAGCTTTAGAACCGTATTTGTTGTTCTTACTCATGGCAAGGTCATAACGGTCCGCAAAGGCATAACCATTTTGGATGACTGAGTCGAGGAAGGTACGGTCATCGGCAGACACGTACTGAGGTGCCATTTCAAATGATGTGATTCCCCATGACTTGAAGAGTTCAGCATTTTCAGCAATCAACTTATTAGTGTATTGGCTATCATTTTCAACAAAGGCTTGGAAGTTAGAGAACCCTTCGTACATAACTTGTGAATCAAGGGCTTCTGTTGCAGAGTAAGTCTTAGCTTGTTTTTCATTAGAAGCTTTAACACGGAGGTCTTGGTTGTCAGGTGCCCCTACTGGTACCCAAACACCCAAGTAACCATCCATATCTACAGTCTTGTAACCCTTGATGTCATCACCTGAGAAGGTCAAATTTCCTTCAGCATCAGTATACTTGACTTTACCTGCTGCTGCCGCATCACTTTGGTAGGAAACAATACCCTTGTCAGTACCAAGGAGCAATGGACGGTAAGCTTGATTAGCATGAAGTTTACCCATGTTAACTGTCAAAGTACCATTCCCCAATGAGAAGTTTGAATCATTGGCAATAAGGGTCAACATACCTGAATGTTTGCTAGTTTCAACGCCTGTAGTCTGATCAGCAGACATGATGTCTTTACCGTAACGAACAGAAGACAAGATTTCCTTGCCGCCAAATGAATTAACCTTCATTGATTGACCACCTGAAACATATTTCATACGGTTGGTCAAAAGGGTCGTGATAGCATCGTAGTATGGTGATTTCTTAGTCATGTACTGACCGTCATCTGAATAAAGATCACCATAGTAAACACGAGTTACCAATTCCATATTTTGAAGCATGAGGGCGTAAGCAGCTGGAATATTGCTCAATGTGTAGCGCTTATCAGCCTTCACCATATCTTCGTTATAGATTTCAAAGGCACGTTTCAATTCAGCATCCGTCATTGTGAACCCATCTGATTTAGGATTAATTTCTGACTGAATGATGGTCTTGATGATGTCTTGGACTTGGTTATCGTGGGCACGTGGGAAGATGTATGAAGCTTGTGTATCGCCATATTTAGTATCATTTGTACGGTCTGTAAGACTGTCAGTAATGAGGTTATTCAAGCTTCCACGGTTACCACGGGTAGTCAAGTGCGTCAAGACAGCTGTACGGAGTTTGTTGTCCATAGCGAGGGCAGCTCCGTCTGTTCTTTGGTTGTAATCGTTGTCGTTAAAGTTCCATGCTTCAAGAATAGAAATGTGAGCAAGAGCATTGGCTTCAGATTTATCTACACCAAAGGCTGCTCGGAAGTAATTGGTATAAACTTGAAGAAGGTCGGCATTGACATTATCAACAGCGTCTACACGGATACCGTCAAAGTTAGCATCCTTGTCGCCTAAAACGATGGAACCCCAGTTCATGAGGTAGTGAATTTGGTTGACTTGCTCTGCTTGAACAACTGGATTTGAGTTATCGACGTCGTTAGCTAGCAAGAACTCATAACCACCCAGGTCTTTACCTGTACCATTAAGTGAACCATCTTGGTTACTTGGTGTGCGGTTAAGGATACGGTAGTTTGAGTTAGCCCAAGGTGTTACATTGCTATTAACAAAGAGAAGGGCTCCACCTTGAAGGTGGTCAGCGAGCGTATAGTTCTCAGTCGCAACACTCCATTGTTCTTGTTCTTTAACAAATGCAGAGATTGCTTGACGAAGCCACTCTGTTGATTGTTTAGCAGAAATCTCTTGCTCAATCTTAATTTGGATGGCTTTGGCTGCTTCATTCAATACTGCTTGACTTTGGTTCGTTGAGTAAGTCGTATTGAGGTTGAAGTGTTTAGAGAAGGTATTGAGGTAGGCGACTTGTGTGTCTACATCTGGCCACCATGCCATCAAAAGTGGACGGAGGTCTTTCTCAGTTGACACACGCCATTTTTCACCATTTTCCAAAATAGTGACTGGACGATACCAGCTGTTCGGTGTCAAATAACCATCTACCAACTCAAAGCTTTCCTTCTTCGAATCATAAGCACGGTTATGTGAAGAGAAGCCATCAACTAGGTTCGTTGTTCCTGGTGTGAATGAGTGCGTTGAGGTACTTGTCAAAGCACCGTCTTTACCGAAGTAAAGCAACTGTCCATTAACAGAAACGGCAAAGTTAGTCTTGTACGAACCATCTTCTTTGACATAGTAGTACTTGCCATCAACTTGTTTGATGTTGTCCAAAGAGAGTGCTGCTGTCTCTTCTTTTTCCGTTACACCAGATTTTGGTTGTTCTGCTACCGTAAGCGTCGTATCTGTCGCTGTTGCTGCATTGGCTGGTGTTTCTGTAGCACCATTAGCTACTGCTGCACGATCAGTTGTTGCTACAGTATTAGTACTTGTTTCAGTAGCTGACGTTACTGGTGCAGGATTAACTGCTACAGCAGTATCAGCTGCCTTTTCAGTGGTTGCTGCTGTGGCATCTGTTGAAGCTGCGTTTGTAGCTCCAACTTCATGCGTTTCAACTACGACATCGCTTTCAGCTGTTGTCGAAGGAACTGGTTTTGTGGTTTCATCTGCTGAAACCTTTTGATTGGTTACGGCTGCACCACCTACAATTGAGGCAAGTGCTGCTGAAGTGACGGCAATCGTCACCCATTGCTTCTTAACCTTGTGAAGCTTATAATGTACCTTTTTTCCCATAATAGGTCCTCATTTCTTTTTCCTAGTTTGAATGAAATCTACACCATTCAAACAGTCTCATTATATCATAATTTTTTTTACCATTTCTTTACTTTATCATGCCAGCTTCGTTTTTTAACCATAATTTAAATTGATTAACAGATTTCCTAATACAAAAAACTACCGAAATCACGTAACGGTAGTCTATGGTTTGTAAGTTGTTTTTAAAGCTTCCAAGGGTTGACCCAAGCTTAAGAGCTTACATATTTCTATAATGCCTTAAAATGATTAAACCATTTATCAGGCAAATACCAGGGTATGTTGGACCCTATAGCTGACTAAAAAGAGCAAGGTTTCTGTAAGCAATTTGGCTAGTACTAGGCCAAGACCAATGGCGACCAGGCTACTCAGCAAGAAATAGTTACAAGCCAAGAGAACCAAGACTAACATAAAATAGCGAACACTTGATCTAAAGAGTGAACTGGTCGGATTGAAGACCACATTCGCATTCAGTAGACATTGGCTGGAAGCCGAAATCACACGAGCTAGCACGACCGAAAGCAGAAGATTTTTCGTCAAGGCAAAGAGCACAAATAAGGCTGCTGCATCAATGAGTGAGGCCAAGACGGCCGTGCCAGAGAACTTTAAAAACGGGCTGTAAATACGGATGGAGTCACGAATGGGCCGAAAGTGCGAACTTTTATTTTCCTCCAGATAGACCGTCTCAATAGGAACTTCAAAAATACGATAACCGGACTTTTTAGCTTCCAGGAGCATATTGAATTCGTATTCGAAGCGGTTCCCATCCAAACTAAGCAACCATGGAATGAGGTCTGTCGACATGCCACGAAGTCCTGTCTGAGTATCCGTTACCTTTTGACCAGTCACGATACGAAAGAGGCCGGCAGTCACTTTATTGCCAGAGCGGCTACGTGCTGGTACCTTACCCACAAAAGCACGCGCACCTAAAATCAGATGACTAGGATTTTCCTCAGTTGCTCGAGCTACTCGGACAATATCCTGAATCAGATGTTGACCGTCACTATCAACTGTCACGATAGGCTGAGATGGGAGATGTTGACTCACTACCTCCTCTTGAATATGCGCAAAGGCAGTCTTGAGAGCAGCCCCCTTTCCCTTATTAATCGGGTGTTTCAGGACGGTTGCTCCAAAAAGAGCCGTTTCATCATAAAAGTCGTCATAACGTGGACCGCTCCCATCATTGACAACAATAATCCGTGCTTTAGGGAGTTTTAAAGTAATATCTTGAACCACCTGAATCAGGCGAGTGTCTGGTTCATAAGCTGGAATTACAATATACATAGGCACTTCCTTTCTGTTTCATCCTATGATGTTTTATTGGTCTCCACCAAAGCCACCTGCTGGGCCACCACCTTGGGGACCACCGCCGCCTTGAGGACCACCGCCACCAGGCATAGAGTTTTCAATCTTGGTTTGTTTTTCACCATTAATGGTAATGTCACCACCGGTATAGGTCGCTGTACCATCAAAGTCAAAACCAGATTGACCGGTCAAGTTAATCGTTCCACCGGTCACAGTAATATCACCATTAGAATCAATTGGGTCTGTGTCACCTTGACCAACCTCGACATTAAGGGTTCCGCCTGTCATTTTGAAGAAAATGTCGCTTTGACTGGCCTTGGCATTAGCCGCATTTACCCCATCATCCGTCGCATAAACGTCAATCTTGCCACCGTTAATAGTTACAGATTTTCCTTCAATACCTTCGGTTGATTTTTCAACCTTGTAAGTACCGCTATCAATAATCAGGTCACCTGAGGCATGCATACCGTCGTCACCAGCCTTGATAGTCATGGTATTGTCAGAAAGATACATGGTACCTACTGAGGTATCGTCATCATTATCCACCTTAACGGCATCTTCTTCTGCTTCAATAGTCATGGTTGTTCCAGTGATATTGAGTTCATCATTGACATTGAAGGCATCACCGACTGAGGTAATCTTGTAGGTACCGCCTGTTATATGAAGACTGTCGTTTGCCTTAATACCCTTACTTTTCTTGGCATCAATGTTAAGAGTACCTGACCCATTAATAGTCAAATCTCCCTTAGAGAAAATCACGGCATCCGCATCTTCATCACTATTAGAGCTTGAATCAGAGAGGGTGCTTGTAGTGCCATCTTTGAGTGTTAGATAGACATGCCCGGCGCTTGTGGCAGTAATTGGGGCATTGGTATTGGTCATAGTTGCACCATCTAGAACAATATGGACATCGTCTGAATCGCCAGCGTCCACCTTGATTTGCACACTATCAGATTTTCCTGAAATAACGTAGGTCCCCGCTTTAGAGATGGTTACCGTTGACCCTGATACCGCTACGCCGTCGCCTGAAACATCTGCAGATGAGCCTGATAACTTAATCTTAGAAGCTGAACTTTCATCATAAGATGTATCTGAATCTTTTGAAGTGAAATAGTTGCTGTTGTTCTTATTTGTTTTCTTACTGGTCGTTGCTGTTACAGCACTTGTTTTGCTACTTGTAGTCGTTCCAGTTGCTTGACTGTTTGATTGGCTACAAGCTGTCATGACTGTTAGGGCTGTCGCACAGGTTAATAACGTCGTCCATTTTTTTAGTTTTTTTGATTTCATCTATTTTTACCTCTCGGGTTCGTTTTGATGATTACAGTTTACGGGACTTATCTAAAACAATTCTAAAGGTTAACTAAAACTTATCTTAAGTTAAGTTTGGTGAAAGTTTGGCTTAGGACTTCTTTCAGAAAAGTCCCCTAGACTAATAGGCGAGCAAGCAAGTGCTTTATAGAAATAGTACATTTGCCCTCAATTTAATTTTCTACTAAAAAATAAAAGCCAAATCTAGAAGTGACGGCTTTGTATTTTATCTAATTGAACTCGCCTACAACTCGTGGAAAAAGATGGGCCCTGCTTGGAGTTAAACTCCTGCGACTGGTCCCCCTATTTCCCTGGGAGTTGCTTTACGGCTTTGTATCTTATCTATAAAAGGAGTTTTTTCATGGTTAAACAATTGGAAACACGTTTTAAACGTATTGAAACAAAATATGTGGTCTCAAAGGACAATCTTGAAGACCTGCTCACTGATCTTAAGGAGTATTTGGTAGAGGATGATTATCCGACATCTTCCATTTCAAATATTTACTTTGATACGGATAATTTTGACGTCATCCAAGATGCCCTAGATGGTAATCACCGTCAAGAGAAAATCCGCATGCGTACCTACCTAGCCAATCCCAAAATTGATAGTAAGGTCTTTCTAGAGGTCAAAGCCAAAGACGAGGAAGGAATCGGCCATAAGTTTCGTCTCGTTTCAACGCCTCTTGCCATCACTAACTTGATAACAGACGGCAAGAATCATGGTCAAATCACTGACCGCCAGCTCTTACAGGATATTCGCCACTTACGTCAGCGTTATGATGAAAGTCTTAAACCTCGCATGTATATCTACTACGATCGCTTCTCTATGAAAGAAAAAGAGACTATCCAAGGCTATGCCTACACTAAAGTTCGTGTTACCCTAGACCAAAATCTGACTTACCGCGATGAAGACGTCAGTCTCTTTAAGGGAAATCATGGGTTTCCCCTTCTTGATGAAGATACGATAATCATGGAAATCAAGGCACCTGGTCAAAAACCAGATTGGCTTCAAGCTATCTTAGACAAACATGGTTTGGAAGAGCAGAAATTCTCAAAATACAGCTGTGCCTATCATAGGTCTCAAGGGCTAGACTACGGCCCACGTCCAGCACAAGAAAAAGGAGCTGCTGCCTATGTCTAATCTCTTCAATTCTATCTTTAATGATGCAACCGCAACCGCTAGTCCCCTTCAACTCATGCTGGCCTTACTGGTCAGCCTTGTTTTGGGTTTGGCCTTGACCTGGACTTATAAATACCGGACCCTCTACACCAGAGAATTTGTCATCAGTTTGACCCTACTGCCATGTTTGATGACCCTAGTTATCTTCCTTGTCAATGGGAGTTTGGGGACCTCTATTGCCGTGGCTGGGACCTTTAGCCTCATTCGTTTTCGTTCAGCGACTAGTGGTTCTAGAGAGCTAATCGCCGTCTTTATGGCCATGATTATTGGTCTGGCATCTGGGACAGGCTATCTGCTACTAGCCGTCCTCTTTACCGCCTTTCTGTTGGCTGTTTGGCTTCTTTTGGAAAATCGTCAAAGTCGTACCGACAACCAACGTCGTAGGCTTCTGACCATAAATGTCTCCCATCAGGACTTGATTGACCAAAAAATCACTAAAGCCTTGCTCAATTTCACAAGTGAATGCGACCTGATTTCCCTTAACACCACTGGTGGGGGCGAGACCATGCAACTGGTCTACGAAGTGGACTTGAATCCCCATGTGGATGACTTCCAATTGACTAACCACCTGATTTCAAACATTAAAAATTGTGACCTTTCCCTAACCAAAAAAGCTAAGAAGAAAAAGAATTTGTAAGATAAAATCTCCTAGAAGCAAGCTCATGTCAGAGCTTGTTTTCTTTTGATCAAAATCAAGCAAACAGAAAAAGCCATCCGCTCTCTTGGATGACTCTTAAATTACTTAGTTTCTTGCGATTCTTTCCATGTTTGATAGTCCGCGAAACTCTTTATTTGTGTTTTTTCACCTGTCGTTTTATCTGTGACGTAAAGATCCATTACATCCTGACCCTTTGGAGCAAACCAGTAAATGAGAGTGTTAAACCACTGCTCGGAATCAACTGAATCATATCTCGTGTAGACTTCGCCTTCATTTTCTAGGGTTTTTACAATTTCAGGATATTCTTTTTTTATGTTTAATTTAGATAAATCTGGATTCTTTTTGTCCCTATTGATACCTAAATAAAATGAATGATATTTTTCATTTTCCAAAACTCCATATTTCTTGAACAGGATATTGTCTAGATCTACACTATAGAATGCATCCTCTAAGGAAGAATCTTTTTTCAGTGAATTACCATCCAGTATTGTTTCAGGTGCAGTTGTGATTTTCTTTTGTTTAAGATCTAAAAGGTACATAGTGTAGTCAACTTTAAAAAATAAACAATCTTTACCTTCTATTACCACAGTAGCAATCTGAGACATTCGGCCTTTTAATTTGTATTGTTTTACGATATCTAAAAGGTCTATCTTCGACTTTTTAAAATCTTTACTATTTAAATCATATAAATATAGATTATAAGAAGCATAATTCTGAATGTTGTTGGCATCATTAGTATCAAAACTATTACTCACTAAATAGTTATTTGTTACCCCTATTACACCAAAGCTCTCAGATGAGTTTTTATAATTTACTAAAACATATTCTTTATTAGCTCCACTTAATTGAAGAGAGAATTCTGGTTCTGGATAGCTATGGGTATATCCCTCACTTGTCGCACCACTCTTACTTCTCAGAAAGAAGAAAAGACTAGCCGTGATTGCTATTGCTACTAAAAGTAAGATAACGATTTTCTTTTTCATACTTTACCTCAAATTGGAATAGTTAAATAGTTAGACCACTGTTTACTCCGTAGGCTGCGATACTTTCCATGTTTGGTAGTCCGCGAAACTCTTTATTTGTGTTTTTTCACCTGTCGTTTTATCTGTGACGTAAAGATCCATTACATCCTGACCCTTTGGTGCAAACCAGTGAATCAGGGTGTTAAACCACTGCTCGGAATCAACTGAATCATATCTCGTGTAGACATTGCCTTCATTTTCTAGGGTTTTTACAATTTCAGGATATTCTTTTTTTATGTTTAATTGAGATAATTCTGGTTTCTTTTCCTCACTATTGACACCTAAAATAAATGAATGGTATTTTTCATTCTCCAAAACTCCATATTTCTTGAACAGGATATTGTCTAAATCTACAATAAATGCAGAGTCTACAGAAGAATCTTTTTTCAGTGAATTACCATCCAGTATTGTTTCAGGTGCAGTTGTGATTTTCTTTTGTTTAAGGTCAAAAAGATATGGAGTGTAGTCAACTTTAAAAAATAAATAATCTTTGCCTTCCATTACCACAGTAGCAATCTCTGACAACTGGCCTTTTAATTTGTATTGTTTTACAATGCTTAAAAGGTCTATCTTCGACTTTTTAAAATCTTTACTATTTAAATCATATAAATATAGATTATAAGAAGCATAATTCTGAATGTTATTCACATCATTAGTATCAGAACTGTCACTCACTAAATAGTCCTTTGTAACCCCTATTACACCAGAACTCTCAGATGATTTTTTATAATTTACTAAAACATATTCTTTATTATCTCCACTTAGTTGAAGAGAGAATTCTGGTTCTGGATAGCTACGAATATCTTCCTCACTTGTCGCACCACTCTTACTTCTCAGAAAGAAGAAAAGACCAGCCGTGATTGCTATTGCTACTAAAAGTAAGATAACGATTTTCTTTTTCAAATTTCTCTCCTTTAGAAAGTCACGTACGCCTCGAGTTTAACGAAGATAGTTCCCCATAACTCTATTTTCTACATACAAATATAATACCCATTATAACACGGCTATGGCTCCTTCTTTTGAATATGAGAGGGACAAAATCATTAGAATTCCTCTAGCAAAAAAGCCTGAACATCACTTCAGGCTTTTCTTCTTGGTTCAAATTGGTTGAGGTAATCCTTAATAATCCGTTACTTCTTTTCGGTCATGGACATTGCTTTGTTTGCCTTGACGTGCTTTAAGTACGGCTTCAACGTCTTCAGGGCTGACCCCTGTTTCAACGAGCATGACTGCTAGGTGATAGAGGACGTCTGCTGTCTCGTTGGCAATTTCTTCTTTATCTGCATTTTTGGCTCCGATCACAACTTCTGTTGCTTCTTCGCCAACCTTTTTAAGAATCTTGTCTAGCCCCTTGTCAAAAAGGTAATTGGTATAAGACCCTTCTTTGGGATTTTTTTTACGATCTAAGGCTTCCTTATAAAGTGTTTCTAACATAGCTACTCCTATCTATCTTGATTGTCATCATATATATCCGTAAAGAAACAGCTGTAGGCTCCTGTATGACAGGCTGCTCCTTCTTGTTCCACAGCGATAAGCAAGGTGTCCTGATCACAATCTGTCTTGATGCTTTTGACATGTTGGAAATGACCAGATGTGGCTCCCTTATGCCAAAGCTCATTTCTAGAACGGCTCCAGTAATGCATTTGTTTGGTCTCAAGGGTCAACTGATAGGAATCCTCATTCATATAGGCCAACATGAGCACCTGCCCCGTCTTGTAGTCTGTCACAATGACTGGTACCAGTCCTCCTTGTTTGTCAAAATCAAGTTTAACCTCTGTCATCGTCTCACCTCAATTCCTGCATTTGCCAAGACTTGTTTGGTTTCGCCTATATTTACCTCACCAAAGTGGAAGATAGAGGCTGCCAGTGCACCTGTCGCTGTTGTCTTTTCAAAGACTTCTACAATATCCTCAATATTTCCTGCACCACCAGAAGCGATGATCGGAACATCGACGACTTCTGCCACAGAATTTAGCATTTCCAAATCAAAACCAGACTTAGTACCGTCCTTGTCCATGCTGGTCAAGAGAATTTCTCCAGCCCCCAAGGCGACGACTTCTTGAGCCCATTGGATGAGGTCCCTACCTGTATCCTTACGGCCTCCCGCCACAAAGACATGCCAGCTCCCATCAGTCATCTTTTTAGCATCAATCGCAGCCACTACACACTGGTTGCCAAATTTTTGAGCACAATCAGCGATTAGTTGCGGATTGGCAAGGGCTGAGGAATTGACGGCAACCTTGTCAGCACCAGCTTTGAGCATCTTGTTCATGTCTTCAACTGAACGGATACCACCCCCAACCGTGAAGGGAATAAAGACCTGATCGGCAACACGACGTACCATGTCAACCGTTGTTTCACGATTGTCTGAAGTCGCTGTGATGTCCAAGAAAACAAGTTCGTCACAACCAGCCTCATAGTAAGCACGCGCAGAATCAACAGGGTCACCAACATCTGTCAGATTCACAAAATTAACCCCCTTGACGACACGGCCATCCTTGACATCCAAGCAAGGAATAATACGTTTTTTAAGCATATTAACCTCCGAAAGCCTTGAGCTGGTCTAAAGTAATATTGCCGTTATAATAGGCTTTACCGACAATGGTTCCTGCCACACCAATCTCTTCTAGGTGATCTAAGTCAGCTACCTCTGCAATCCCACCAGAAGCGATGACTTTGGCGGTTGTGAGTTCAGAGACCAAACGTTTGTAGTGATCAAGATTGGGTCCTGTCAGTGTGCCATCTCGATCAACATCTGTATAGACAAAGAGGGTGACGCCCATCTTTTCCATTTCCTTGGCCAAGGTGATGTAGTCCACATTGCTAGTTTCCAACCAACCTTCAGTAGCGACAAGTCCTGCCTTGGCATCAATACCCACGACAATCTTTTCGGCACCGAATTCCTCTAAAGCTGCTCTAACGAAGTCAGGATCTTTAACCGCCATTGAACCGATAATGATACGGTCGATGCCAACTTCCAAATAGTCACGAATCTGCTCCAAGGTACGGATACCGCCACCAACTTCAATGCCAAGTCCAGAAACCTTCTTGACCTCTGCAATCAAGTCACGGTTAGTGGCACGACCATCAAGGGCACCGTCCAAGTCGACGACATGAATAAATTGAATGCCCGTATCCTTAAAGGTCTTCGCCTGCTCAATAACATCTGGATTGACAACGGTTTGTTGGTTAAAATCTCCTTTAAAGAGACGAACAGCCTGTCCATCCTTAATATCAATTGCTGGTAGAATTTGCATCTCCCCTACCATCCTTTCTAACTAAAAAGTCTTTGCTCTCACTAGCTTCTAGGCTTTACATAAACCTGCAAACTTTTCAAGAATGCCTAAGCCAATATCCCCTGATTTTTCGGGATGAAATTGGGCCCCATAAACATTATCTTTATGAATCATAGCTGGCACCTCAATACTATAATCTGCAGTCACATCAATGTATTGGCTAGGGACATCTGTGAAATAACTGTGAACGAAGTAGACAGCTTGGCCATCTAAACCATCTGTCAAAGGGCTGGCTTGCTTAACAGCCAAATCATTCCACCCCATATGTGGGACAGGTTGCTCCTTGCTGGCCGGAATAGGACGGCAGACACCTGGAATAAAGCCAAGACCATCTGTTTCTTCATGTTCCAGCCCTTTTTCCGTTAAAATCTGCATGCCTAAACAAATTCCTAAAAGGGGAACTCCCTGTGCGACAGCCTCTTTGATAACAGCTACCAAGCCTCTTCGCTCCAACTCTGCCATAGCCGTTGGATAGGCACCTACACCTGGTAAAATCAAACCATCTGCAGCTAGGATTTTTTCTTTATCGGCAGACAATTCTGCAGTCACTCCGATTTTTTCAAGGGCACGCAGAACATTTGCAGTATTCCCCGCATCGTAATCAATGACGATAATCATAGCATCCCCTTTGTCGAGTTTACACCATGAATGTCAGGATTGATTGTGATGGCTTCACGCAAGGCACGTCCTGTTGCCTTGAAGAGACTTTCTGACTTGTGGTGGTTATTTTTTCCGTGAAGAATCTTGAGGTGGAGATTCATTTGAACATTAAAGGCCAAGGCTTGGAAAAATTCTTCGACCAGTTCCGTGTCAAAATTACCCAATTTTGGATTATCAAAACTAGCATCAAAGACCAAGTAGCTACGTCCAGACAAGTCTAAACTTGCCATTCCGAGGGTTTCATCCATAGGTACAAAAGCCGTTCCATAACGGTTGATACCTGCTTTATCGCCCAAGGCCTCTTTAAGAGCTTGACCAAGGACAATACCGACATCTTCAACGGTATGGTGACTATCAACCCAAAGGTCGCCATCAGCCTTCACCACCAAAGACATGCGGCCGTGACGGGCAAACAAGGTCAACATGTGGTCAAAAAATCCGACACCTGTTTGAATATCTACTGGTTCTTGAGCATCCAAATTGAGGCTTAACTTAATTTTGGTTTCAAAGGTATTACGTTCAATTTCTGCTTGTCTCATAACTGCTTCCTCTACTCTCTCAATTATTGTCGTTTCTGACTTCAATGGCCTTAGCGTGGGCCTGCAAGCCTTCCGCATAAGCCAAGGTTGTGATATCGTGCTCAGCCTTATTGACTGCTGCTTTGTCGTATTGCGTATATTGGATACGTTTGACAAAATCGTGTACGCCTAAAGCTGATGAAAAGCGGCTGGTCGCTGTCGTCGGAAGAACGTGGTTGGCACCTGCATAGTAGTCGCCAATTGGTTCACTGGTAAAGTGACCAAGAAAAACAGAACCAGCATTTTCCACTTTATCCAGATAATCATAGGCGTTGTCCATAGCAATTTCCAAATGTTCTGGCGCAACCAAGTTCATGAGTTCGAACATGGCATCTGTATCATTGGCAATAATAATACGGCCGTTATTTTCGATAGATGGACGAGCAATCGCTTCACGTGGCAAAAGATTGAGTTGACGCTCAATCTCACTTTCAACCGCATCAGCCAAGGCTTCAGAATCGGTTACCAAAATGGCGCGTGCACGTGTATCGTGCTCTGCTTGAGACAAGAGGTCAGCTGCTACATAGGTTGGATTGGCACTACTATCAGCAATGACACCAATTTCTGATGGTCCTGCAATCATATCAATCCCAACAATACCGTAAACTTGCTTCTTAGCAGTCGCCACGAAAATATTTCCGGGACCTGTAATCTTGTCCACCTTTGGAATCGTTTCTGTACCAAAGGCCAAGGCCGCAACCCCTTGAGCCCCACCAACTTGGTAAATGCTATCCACACCGGCCAATTTAGCGGCTACCAGAATCGCAGGAACAAAGTGCTCTTGAGGCGGTGTAATCATAATAATCTCTTTAACCCCAGCAATTTTAGCAGGAATAACATTCATAAGAACTGATGACGGATAAGCTGCAGTTCCTCCAGGCACATAAACACCCACACGATTGATAGGACGAATCAATTGACCACGAATAACACCCTCACTTGGTTGGTCCTCAAAACCAGTCTCCAACTGATGTTTGTGATAAGATTCAATGTTTTCTTTAGCATTAACTAGGGCTTGGTAAACCTCTGGATCAATCTCTTTAAAGGCTTGATCAATCAAGTCCTGCCCAACTTCAAAATCAGTCAAGTCAACCTTATCAAATTTAGCTGAATAGTCACGAAGGGCCTCGTCTCCACGTTTTTTGACGTCCTCAATGATGGCCTGAACAGTGCTTTCAACGTCTCTATTTTCTTTTGAGAGTTCCAATTGCTCCTGATAAAGAAGCTCCGCAATTTCTTTATTTGTTCCAGTTAATCGTTTCATTCGAACGGTACCTCCTCGTTCCCTACAAGTGATTCAATCTTACAAATGAATGGTAGAACTTCCTTGTTATTTTTCAAAGAAGCCTTATTAACAATCATGCGTGCTGAAATCCTGCAAATATCTTCATAAACTTTTAAACCATTAGCAACAAGGGTATTCCCTGTTTCCACAATATCGACAATGGCATCTGCTAGACCAATGACAGGGGCAATCTCAACGCTCCCCTGAATCGAAATGATCTCAACATCCTCACCCTTTTGATTAAAATAGTCCGTCGCAATGGTTGGATACTTGGTGGCGATACGTTTACGCTTATGGTCATCGGGATTATAGTCTTCTGTTGATGCTACGGAGAATTTACAAAGGCCAAAATTAAGGTCTAACATTTCTAAATAGCCTGTCGGATGTTCAACCAAAACATCCTTCCCGACAATCCCAATATCTGCGACACCATGTCGGACATAAGTGGTTACATCTGGTGCTTTGACCAAGAGAAAACGGAAACGTTTGTCAGGACTCTCGAAAATTAAATTACGGCCCTTATCAGCCATGAAGGACATGTCAAAGCCAGCTTTCTCTAGTAATGTAACCGTATCTTTCTCAATACGCCCCTTGGTCAAGGCAATTGTGATTTGATTGCTAGTCATCCAAGTCACCTCCAAATTCCACATCATCATGTACCGCTCGATAGACCGAGTCGACATCAATGGCCCAGCCAACCGCTGTTAATTCGGTAGCACCGAAGCGCTCAAAGAGTTTATCGTAACGACCACCTGATACAAAGGCATCTGGCACCTTATCACCAAAAACCTTAAACATCATGCCTGTATAGTAAGGCACTGCTGGCAACTGAGCCAAATCAAGCGTTGTCTCTGGAAGACTATCTGCTAGACGGTTGGTTAAAACTTCCAAACTATCTAGAGCCGTCAAAAAGTCTTCACTATCCGTTAACTGTCTAGCCTTGGTCAAGACAGCCTTTGTCTCACCAAAGAGGAAGGGCAGTTGCTCTATGACCTTGTCATATTGACTGGGATTTTCTTTGGTGAATTCCTTGAGTCCTGTGATTGACTTATCACGGATATAAGCGGCCAACTCGGCTTCTTTTACAGCTGGAAGGTCTAATTCTTCGAAAATGAGTTGCAGGAGGCGAGCATGTGAAAACTCAAACTTGTAATTTTTGACGCCTGCCACATCCAAGGCCTCCTTAGCAGATACCACAGCTTCCTCCATGGCCTGATGAACAGGAAAACCAATAATTTCAATACCAGCTTGCGTATGCTCATTGGACAGGCCACGCATCTCCTCATTGTAGTTAAAGACCTTTCCAGAGTAAGAAAATTTTATGGGTGTATGAACTTGTGTGGAAGCAATAACACGCCCAATCTGACTGGTAATATCAGGACGTAGGCTAACAAGATCTCCATTTTTATCAAAGAAATTATAGTTACCATTGTCCACCACATCACTAAAGACTTCAAAATGCTCCAAGGTTGGTGTCTCAATCCGAAGGAATCCCTTCGTCATCAACAAGTCACAGATACGATGTTCAATCTGATACATGGTACGGGCACGTTTGAAAAGTTTATCGTGCATTCCTAAGGCTAATGTCGTTTTTTTCATGCTTGTAACTCCTGTATTGTCATTAAGAGGCTCTCCATTTCCTCCTGCGTCCCAATCGAAATGCGTAGTCTGTCAGGAATGCGCTCCACTTTTGGAAAATAACGGACATAAATTTTCTTACTTTGGAGATAGTCAAACAATTGGCCTGCAGTCACTCCGTATGGTTTCACCAAAATAAAATTAGTTTTTGAAGGAAGGACATCAAAACCAATCGCCTGCAATTCTTGGCTAAACCAGTCACGTGTTTTCATAATCTTAGCGCAACTATCCTCATAATAATCCCAAGACTTAACCGCTGCAGTCGCTAATCCCTCAGCAATACTATCTACATTATAGGGATTGACTGAGTTCTTGACGGCATTGATCACAGCCATGAGTTTAGGACTTCCAATGCCGTAACCAACACGCAAGCCTGCAAGTGAGGCGTCCTTAGAAAAGGTTCTAGTGATAAACACATTGTCGTACTTTTCTAGGAGAGGTAGGGCAGTCTCCCCACCGAAATTAATATAGGCTTCGTCGATAATCACAACTACCGACTGGTTGGCCTTTACAATCTCCTCAATTTGATCTAAAGGTTTATAAATTCCTGTTGGAGCGTTAGGATTGGTAAGGACAATCCCACCATTTTCAACCAGATAATCTTGAGTATCAATCTCAAATGAAGAGCTCAAGGGCACTTCTCTAAAAGGAATGTGGTACAAATCCGTCCAAACCTTATAAAAACCATAGGTCAAATCTGGAAACAAGACTTCTTCCTCGCTATTAAAGAAAGCTAGAAAAGCCATTGACAAAATATCGTCTGACCCATTTCCAATAATCACTTGATCAGCAGGCACACCTAGCTGTTCAGATAAGGCCTGACGTAAAGCCGCTTGATCCAAAGTCGAATACTTGCGTAACTGATGGGCATCAAAGGATGCTAAAGCCTGATGGACTGCTGGACTTGGTCCATAGGCATTTTCATTAGTATTCAACTTAATGATATTTTTCTCAGTGGGCTGACTGCCCGCTACATAGGGTTCAATCTTTCGTAATCCTTTGATTTCCATAGTTTATCCTTTCTGTTCAACTCCAACCAAGTGTACGGCTAGCTACGAATGCTAAAAGCAATGTATCAAAAAACGTCCTCGCAAAAATAACTTTTGCAAGGACGTTGGCACGTGGTTCCACCTTAATTCGAACAGGGGTCACCCCCTCTTCCTCATGAAGTCACAAGGTCTCTCTTGTAACTCCTAGTCTCTAACGGAACCACCCGTCGTACACTACTGTCATCCAGAGTTCGCATACGCTCTCAAGAATGTGTCGTCTTTAATCTCATGCGTTCTCAGCTTCCCGCACTCTCTGTGAAACGATCTGACTTTTTCTATCAACGATTTAGATTTGAAATTATTCTACATGAAAATTCAAAACAATGCAAGTCTTTTTTGCATATTTTTATAAAAATAAAATATTATTGTATATTTAATAGATAAAAACGACTGTTTTTAAGACTTTTTCTAAGTAGTTACAAATTTGATATGACATTATTCAGTGGATGATATAGCAATCTAGGAAGTTCCATAACTAAGTTTTTAGTCCCTCGCTTTTTAATTTTTAGTCTCAGACTAAAACAGTGTCCCAAGCTGTTTTACTCTCAAAACTTTCCAACACCTGAAACCTAATAGTTTCAGGTGTTTCCAGCAACCCGAAAATTCTCCTGTTATCTATATTCCAGTCAAAAAAAATCAAACTCCCTTATTTTTGATGAAAAGCTCTCTAGTCCATGTCCTGATTCAACATAATGACTTCGTTTATAACTTGTATATTTATCCTTAATAAATTTTCAAGGCAAGACAAAAAGCCTGGAGCAGCACTCCAAACTCTTATTGTTAAGCCAGTTTTTTAGGTCTGATAAAACCAGTTATCAAACTCAGGAAAAATAGTCCTGCAGCGACGTACCAATAAGGCATATCCACGCTAGTCGTACGACCTGAAACCTCAACAATTCCCTTAACCAGACAGGCACTGGCAACAACAGCGATGGCTGAATTAAAGAGAAGTTTTGAGGCACGATTTCTCACCCAAGACATTCCCATTCCTGTTAGCAAATAAATCAAAGATCCAGCCAATGGTGCAAAGAACATCATACGCATAAAAATAGATGATTCACCATAAGAAAAGCGCTCATAGACAAAGGTAAAGACCAGACTGAAGATGGTTAGACCGATGTAGGTGAAAAAGTGTTTGCTGGCTGATTTTTTAGTAACCGATGTAAACAATATCGCTCACCGCCCTTTCTGAAATTTTGTTTCCGTTTGTGGTTGGCTTGTTAATGACCTGACCATTGAAGTACATAGTAGATGAGCCACCACCGTCAAGGTTATAGGCTGTCGTCACACCATAAGATTTCATCAATTCTGCCATCTCGTAAAGAGTTAATCCTGACGACTCACTGGTACGACCATCAGAGACAATGACAATATAGTGCACACTGCCATCACTTTCTTCGATAACTCCGATGGCTGTACGTGGATTATCAGCCATGGCTTGACCAACCTCTTCATTTTCTGAGACAGCTACCTTGCCATTTTCAACCAAGGTTGGACCAAAGGAAAAGGTATTCACAACACCTGAATCAACCAATTTTTGAGCTGTAGTGTCGCCCTCCTTAAAGGTCTTGAAGCTACCATCTGAGTAAACCGCTAGATCCTCATAGTCACTGTTTCGATCGGTATCACGATAGACTTGGCCATTTTTAATCACATAACCTGACTGGTTGGCTCCGTAGTAATCACCATTGATGGCAAAAATCGCATTATTTTGCTGGGCAATACTTGATGTCGTGTCAGTGATGTTTGTCCCGTAGGTATTTTGCGCCAAAGCTGTTTTAAGGTAGTCGGCATTTGACAGCTTGATATCTGCCACATAGTAGGTGGTATCACTGGTTTTACCTGTTGTGATTTTGATATCCATATTGTCATCTTTATAAGTCGTATCCGTCTTAGTCACCTTACCAGTGCTGGTAGACGCCGTTGAGGAAGCTGTGGTAGAGCTACTGGTCGTGGCTGAGACCGTTGACACCGCAGAAGGGATGACAAAGACCTTTAACAGGGAATAAACATTTGCCCCCATAAGAAAGAGGGTGAAGAGCAAGGCATAGGCATGCCTTTTGAGAAATTTCATAGAAGACCTCCAAATGTAAAAGATAAGTCAGAAACCATAAGTTCCTATTGCTTGTCTTAAGCATAACAAGGAAAGCTTAAACTCTTCTATAAATCCCACAACCACGCCTTTTCTTTAAGTTTTCCTTAAGAAAAGACAGCCTCAACTGAAGCTGTCTTCGCTATATAATCATATCCTCTGTAATATCAAATGCTTTCAAAAGCTCCTGAATCTTATCAAAGTTCAGACGGAAATGCTCTAACTTATGACCATCAGAGCCAATAGAATACTTACGACATCCCATGTCCTTAACAAGGCCTAAGGCATAACGATAAAGGCCTTCATGATGATAAAGGTACATGCTCTTAGCATTCAACTCAAAAGCCAAATCATTAGCCATCATTTTCTGGAAAATACGTTTAAGCTGCTCCTCATTGGCTTTTAATTCATCAACAGTCACATCAAACAGTCGGAAACCATAGTCAAAATGGGCCAGAACATCTGCGTCCACACGACCGATAGCGTACTCCAACTTGTCCAGATACTCTTGAATAATGCTTGCCTTGTCCATATCCGCTACCTCATCATCAAGATAATCATTGACCCCATTATGGTGTACAGAAAGCAGTTTGAGATCATAGTCCTTCCCATCCAAAAAGGCCAAAATATCCTTTTCTCTAGGCTGATAATAACCAATCTCGATACCTCGTTTAATACGATTGCCATACTTACGGTTAAGACTTTCAATCTCACGACTATAGGCCTCGTACTCGGGTATATCATCTTGTTTGGTATAAGGATTAGAGAGATCATAATGCTCCGTCGTTACAATCTCGCCATCAAAATGTGTTAAATAATCAGTAAAGTCCGCATCCGAATCATAAGAATGATGGGTATGCAAATGGTTATCACGAATCGTCATCATTACTCCTTATTCTTTAAATAGCGTTTAAGCTGCTTGTGGGCTAGACAAGTCAAAGTTACCATGATTCCCTCATAAATAATAAAGAAAATCACAAAGCACTGAAGAAAGTACTCTTCAGGCAAAACATCAATGACTGGGTCCAACAGTGGATTAAAGAGCCAACTGCTATCTCCAGGAAAGAGGGCTTCATGAAAGAGCGTGAAAAACTCATCAAATCCAAGAAAAAGTCCTATGATCCCTATAAGAATTGGCAAAACAGCCAAACTCAGATAAAGTCTACGATAAAGACCAAAGGTCCCCTTCTTCACATTTCGCCAAAGAAAGGTCAGAGCTGGATAAGCCAGTAGGATAACAAGCCCCTGAACCAAGTGAAAGAGCCACTTGACATCATGAAAATGCTTAAGCCCACTCTCTGACGATGGAAAATCAGGCATAGCCAGACGCCCAACCCAAGGAAAGGTCAGATACTGCATAAGAACATTGAAATTGTGCCAGAGCTCTGTCTTACCGATAATGACATAGTCCAAAAGATGCATCCAGTCAATATCAAAATAATAAAATCCCCAAGCCAGATAAATCGTCACTAGAATAGAAAAGGCCAAGAGCCAAATAGGAGTCAACACTGCTTCAATCTTAGTTCGCATCAAAATCCCACTCCGCCAGACTAGAAAGCACATGGTCTGGTTTTACTGGTAAATCCACAACCTCTTCCGCCTTGGTAAATCCAGTTGTCACTAAAAGTGTTGGAAAGTCATTTTTAATGCCAGCTGTAATATCAGTCAAGTAATTATCCCCAACTACGATTGTTTGGCTACGTTCTGTCCCAAGGATTTCAAGAGCCTTATTCATGATAATAGCTTTAGGCTTACCAATAATGATTGGTTTCACACGGGTAGCCGCCTCGATAAGGGCTAAGAGGGAACCAGTACCTGGAAGAAGACCACGTTCTGTTGGGATATTCAAATCTGGGTTAGTTCCAATAAATATAGCCCCTTTGTGGATAGCAAGCGTTGCCTTTACCAACATTTCATAAGTGACTTCACGGTCCAAGCCCACCACAACATAAGCAGGATTTTCCTCATCTACCGTATAACCCGCATCCGCAATAGCAGTTTTAAGCCCAGTCTCACCGATAACATAAACCGTCTTGCCACGATTCATATCGTTCATGTAGTCAACTGTTGCCAAAGTAGCTGTGTAAATAGTCTCAAGAGGCGTTTCAAGCTCACACTGATTACGCAAAAGTTCTTGCACCATTTCTGGTGTACGCATACTATTGTTGGTCACAAAAAGATAGGGAATCTGGCGCTTCTGCAATTCCTTAACAAAGTCTTCTCCCTCAGGAATACGGTCCTTACCCTTGTAAATGGTTCCATCTAAATCAATCAAATAACCCTTATATGTCATCTTACTCGTCTCCTATTTCCTTCCATTGGATGATAGCATGAGCGTGAATATTGCCATCAACACAAATCTGATGGTGACTGCTCAAACTCTCTTGGTCAAACTCATAACCAGAATAAATTTCTGACCCGTGATGAATCTCTTTCACATATTTGAGATCAATGTGGGCTGGCGTGTACTTGGTCAAAAAGTCCAAATCAAAAACATCCAACATCCACTCCAAGTACTTACTATTATTAACGTGGCCATTCATGTCTAAGTCAAAATAGCGCACACGGTATAAGGCCTCAATGGGATTTTCCAAAGCCTTGTAGCGAGGCCCTCGAAGCAACTTTTTAGTTTTTTCAGCTTCATAAGGCGCCACCAACTCGTCAGGAACCTCAGCTACCTTACGTGTCTCATAATCCATGAGGGCAAAAGTGGTCTTAAAGAGCATGATTTGCTGACCAGTTTCATCCATGATGTAAAAATTACGGTAACAGAAAATCTTATTATAGGAAATAGCTTCCGTTGTAATGGTTACTTTTTCATTGTAGCGAGGCAAACGGTCAATCTCAATCGCATAGTCTGTCACAATCCAAACCAGACCATATTGATCAAAAACTGCGTCGTCCGCATTCCCAAGAGACTCAGACTGCATGGCTGATACTTGCAAGGAAAATGCCAATAAATGTGGTAATTTCACCTGATGTGTAATATCCGTCTCATAAAACGGAATCTGATAAGGAATACTAAATTTTAATCCCATCTAATCCTCCAATATAAATTGCTCAGCGACATTATCTCCCAGAAAGAGGCCCCGTTTGGTCATACGAACCACATCCGGATCCTTAACTAAGAGCCCATCCGCTTGTAGTTTTTCCACAATGTCCCCATAAGTATCCGCAAATGACAAGCCAAACTTCTCTTCAAATCGTTTGATAGACACGCCTGATTTTTTCCGCAAACCTAGGAAGAATTCCTCCTCCATCATCTCCGCCTTAGTCAGATGCTCCTCGTGAAGTCTTGCATGCCCATCCTCTGCTATAGCCTTTAGGTAATGCTGGATAGGACCACGATTACGGTAACGAACACCATTGACATAACCAGAGGCCCCAGCACCCACACCATAATACTCATCATTATTCCAATACATGAGATTGTGACGGCTCTCCATTCCAGGCTTGGTAAAGTTAGAAATCTCGTAATGCTCAAAACCATTTTTTTCCAACTCTTGGATAATATAGTCAAACATCTCTGCTTCCAAATCCTCAGTCGGGAGATTGAGCTTACCCCGACGCATCTTATTCATAAAGACCGTGTGATGTTCCAATATCAAACTGTAGAGGCTTAGATGAGGAATATCCAGTTCTATAGCCTTTCTCACATTTTCCTTGACCTGATCCATGGTTTGACCAGGCAAGGCATAAATGAGGTCAATGGAAATATTATGAAAACCAGCAGCCTTCAAACTATCAATACTTTCATAAATTTGTGCTTGATTGTGACTGCGACCAATTTGACGCAAGTGCTTGTCATCAAAGGTCTGAACCCCTAGAGACACTCGATTAACAGCTGATTTTTTGAGCACTTCAATCTTATCAACCGTCAAATCGCCAGGATTGGCCTCGATGGTAAATTCCTCCAACTTAGATAAATCCAAGTTCTTCTGAAGATTGCTTAAAAGGTAGTCCAATTGCTCCGCAGAAATAGCTGTTGGTGTCCCACCACCAATATAAAGGGTGCGAAGCTCCTTGATATCTAAAAGCTCCCACTCACGAATCAAAGCCCGTAGGTAGTCATCAACGGGCTGATTTTTAATAAAGACCTTGGAAAAGTCACAATAATAACAAATTTGTGTGCAAAATGGAATATGCACATAGGCTGACGTTGGTTTTATTTGCATGTAACTATTCTACCATTTTTTAAGCAGAAATGAGACCTTGAAAAAGAAGAGTTTGATGCAAAAAAGAAGCCATCTCTTCAGATAGCCTCTTTGCTTTATTTTGTTAATGAGAATGAGAAAGCTTTGTAGTTGCTATAATCAAAGCTTGGTCCTAAATCAGAGATGAATTGGACTGGCGTATAGGTGCCGTTTTCAAGAATAAAACCAGGCTTAGCTTGGAAACCAGCCCCACCAAGTCCTGTAATGCCAGGAAGCAAGGTTGAAAAATCGCCACCCTCCCAAACATAGAGGTTCCCAGAAATTTGGACGGCTTTAGCAGTCGTTGAACTTTGACGATAAGGTTCATAATCGACATTGAAATTTGCCTTTGAAGTGATGTTTCCTTCAGCATCAACTGTAAAACTAATATCTGTTGCTTGAGGACTTGTACCAGTCCAAGTTCCTACCAAAGCTGCTGGGACAGGAGTGTCACTTTGGGTATCAGCTGTTGCTTGACTAGACTTGTTTGACTCAGAAGCAGCACTACTACTTGCACCTGATTGAGCAACGTCATCAGTTGCTGCTTGTTTTTTGACTGAGCTAGACTCTGTCACGCTTGCTTCTTGATCTTTATCTTTTTTTGAAGCTGACGCATATGACTTGGACTGTTTGTCGTTCTTCTTATCAGTTGACCTTGTAGATGACTTCACTACTTTAGAAGTTGAAGGTTTAGATGATGCTGCAGTGTCTTTTTCTGACTTAGAGCCACATCCGACAAGAGCCCCAGAAACAGCTACTGACAGCAAAACAAGTGAACAAACACGGATAACTTTATCTTTCATTTTCATAAACCTCTTTCTATATGTCTATTATATCTATTTTGTTACAAAAATCAAGCATTATTTGTAACTTTGTAACATTTGTGTCATTATTTGTATCCCTGTCTTAAGTTAATATGTCCGTATAACCCAAAAAGTCTATCACTCCCAGAGAAATGATAGACTCTTGACTATTATTTAAGTACTTATTATCTTATCTGATAGAGATATTGTGATTAGCGAGTGTCTTCTCTTTCAAGATAAGCTGTATAAGAGGGAAGGTTGGAGCTATCCTCCAAGACAATAATGCGCTTGCCACCATCTACAACGACATAATAGTATGAATTTCTCGCATTGTGGTAGATGTCATTAACACTCTTAGCCTGATAACCATGTGACTTAAGAGACTTCTGTATTTTAGCAAACTCTTTTTGCACCTTATCATTATCTACGCTGCCTGATTGATCCGACAGATATTCTTTTAAAGGCTTAGCAATTAAGATATCTAAAGGCTTAGCAATTAAGATATCTATATCATCAGAATCTGTAGTCATAACACCATTTTCAGAGATAGTCAATTCTCCTTCTGATTCATCTTCATCATCATATGTCTTCCATTTTCCAACAAAAACTTTTGCAACCTCTGCCTTATGAAAAAGACATTTCTTTTTTAAATCTTTGGTTCTTCTTGATCCGTAGTAGAGATCTGATAAGGTTAAATCTAGAACAAAGTTTGTCCCATCCCTCTGAATCAGATTATAGTAGCCAAACCATCCCGTTTTAACCAGGATAATCTCTTTTGTCTGTAATTGGTATTTCTTGTCAAAATCAGCAATCGTTTTTAGTTTTGAATTACTGACATCTTCTAAATGTACTTCAAACTTCTGTCTAACTTTATTACCAATAGAGATTTCTGTGATTTCTTCTTTCGGATAACCAGCAACGAGTTTTGACTTTTTTCCATTTAACTCATAAACAAGAGCGGTATTGTTACCATTTACCCACAAACCACCTAAATTTGTTCCTTTGGAAGAAAACAAAAAGAATCCAAGACTTGTTACTATAACAAGAAATAAAGCAATCCCAAGACTAATAAAAGTCTTCTTGCCAAACTTTTTCTTCTTAACAAAGACCATTTGCTGTGAATAAGCTGGGTTGACCATCTGACCTGTCACTTGATTTGGTAAGGGCATGGCTCCTCCAGCCACAGACCCTGCATTGTTGGAAAAAGTAGCTTGTCTACCTTCCATAACGAATTCACCATTTTGAAGAGCCTGCTGACACTCCTGGATAGTGGGTTTTCGATTATTTATCGCTTCAAAATAGTCAATCCATTCTTTTCGATTCATCATTTCTCCTAACATTTCTTAAACAAAAATCTATCACTAACTTTAAAGTGATAGACTTTCCAATTATTTAAGCACTTCTTGTGTCTTAGCGTAGTTAGCTTCAACAGCTTCTTTTTCGGCTTTCCACCAGTCTTGGTGATCTGTGTACCACTTGATGGTTTCTTCCAAACCTGATTCGAAGTTTGTGAATTGTGGTTCCCAACCAAGTTCTTCACGCAATTTTGTTGAATCAATAGCGTAACGCAAATCGTGACCAGCACGGTCTGTCACACGGTCGTAAGCGTCTTTTGGTTGACCCATTTTTTCAAGGATGAGTTCAAGAACTTCCTTGTTGTTCTTTTCACCGTCAGCACCAATCAAGTAAGTTTCACCGATACGACCTTTAGTGAGGATAGCCCAAACACCAGTTGAGTGGTCGTTAGTGTGAATCCAGTCACGGACGTTTTTACCTTCACCGTAAAGTTTTGGTTTAATCCCTGACAAGATATTGGTGATTTGACGTGGGATGAATTTTTCGATGTGTTGGTATGGTCCATAGTTGTTTGAACAGTTTGAAATTGTTGCCTTAACGCCAAATGAACGCACCCATGCTTTAACAATAAGGTCTGAAGCAGCCTTAGTTGATGAGTAAGGTGATGATGGGTTGTATTTGGTTTCTGCGGTGAATTTTTCACCAGGACCTTCACCATGTCCAGGAAGGTCTTCACGCAATGGAAGATCACCATAAACTTCGTCTGTTGACACGTGGTGGAAACGAATATCGTATTTACGAGCAGCTTCCAAGAGTGTGTAGGTACCAATGAAGTTTGTGTAGATGAATGGAGATGGGTCATTCAACGAGTTATCATTGTGACTTTCAGCCGCATAGTGAACAATGGCATCCGCCTTAGCAGCCAATTTGTCTACCAATTCAGCATCAGCAATATCCCCTACAACCAATTCAACACGGTCACCAAGGATTTCTTCAATGTTAGCACGGTTCCCAGCGTATGTGAGTTTATCCAAAACAGTTACATGCACGTCTGGATGGTTGTTGTAGACATAGTGTACGAAGTTTGAACCGATGAAACCTGCGCCACCAGTTACGATAATGTTTTTGTATTCAGTCATTTTTTCTCCAAATTTCTTAGTTCCTTGATCGTTCCTTTCGCTAATGAGGGACGCCAGCAACCCTTCGGTTTCATGGCTAAATCCGGAGCCGAAATCTCCGGATTTCCCTACAAGATTCCCTAAGGGAATCTTGTTTCCACTAGGGCAGGAACGATCCTACCAGGCTCCTTGCAGTCGCAAAAATGCAGTGCGAAGTTCGTTCTTACAAATCCTCTGGTTTGAGTGGTTTAACGTCTTTGAGCAATGGGTGATATTTGTCTGCTTCTGAGACTTCTGCTTCTTCCAAGTTTTCCCACTTAATATCAAGGCTAGGGTCAGCGTAGTAGACAAAGGCGTATTTTGGTTTAAGTTCGAGTGCCCAGTAGTCGTTCACAAGATAGCTGTAGGCGACCTTATCAGACAAAACTTGGAAACCATTGGCAACCCCACGAGGAACAAAGATACCTTTTGAGGCATCAATCACTGTTTGGTAGGTATTTCCAAAGGTTTCGCCTTCACGGAGGTCAACCCAAGTTCCAAGGACCTTTCCTTCATCTGCTACTGAGATGTATTTGTCCCATGGCTCAGCATGCAAGCCACGCAAAACATTTTTACGGGAGAAGGAAACGTTATTTTGCAATTTGCCTTCAGCAAAGAATGATTCTGGAAAACCAAGTGGCAACATCTTTTCCTTTTGGAAGTTTTCCTTGAACCAGCCTCGGTTATCACCATGCACTGGGATGTCAAATTCAATCATGCCTGGGATAGCATCAATCTTGTGTGCCGCAAGTTCTTTTCCAAAAAATTGTTCTGTCATTATGCTTCTCCAATCAAACGGAGCAAATATTGTCCGTATTCATTCTTTTTAAGTGGTTGTGCCAATTCGAGGACCTGCTCTTTAGTGATGTAGCCCATACGATAGGCAATTTCTTCAAGATTAGCTACTTGGACATTTTGCAAACGTTGAACTGTTTCAATGTACTGCGCCGCTTGCAAGAGGCTTTCGTGAGTGCCTGTATCCAACCAAGCAAAACCACGTCCCATCAGCTCAACAGAGAGATCTCCACGATCCAAGTAAGCCTTGTTAACATCAGTGATTTCAAGTTCACCACGAGGGCTTGGTTTGATGTTTTTAGCAATTTCCACGACATCATTGTCATAGAAATAAAGGCCTGTTACAGCAAAGTTTGATTTTGGATGTTCTGGCTTTTCTTCAATAGAAATGGCATTCATATCATCGTCAAACTCAACCACACCAAAACGTTCTGGATCCTTAACTTGGTAACCAAAGACTGTTGCGCCTTTTTCCTTAGCTTCAGCACGTTGAAGCATAGCAGAAAGGCCATTGCCATGGAAAATATTGTCCCCAAGGACTAGGGCAACGCTGTCATCGCCGATGAAGTCTTCACCGATAATAAAGGCCTGCGCCAACCCATCTGGGCTTGGTTGCACAGCGTATGATAGTGAAATACCGAACTCTGAACCGTCACCGAGGAGCTCTTCAAAACGTGGAAGGTCCTGTGGTGTTGAGATGATGAGGATTTCCTTGATTCCAGCCAACATAAGCGTTGACAATGGGTAGTAAATCATTGGTTTATCGTAAATCGGCATCAGTTGTTTTGATGCAGCACGTGTCAATGGATACAAACGTGTCCCAGAACCGCCTGCAAGAATAATACCTTTCATAAGAAGGCTCCTTTTTTCTCTAATATATTACCTTTATTTTAGCATTTTTCAGCCCCCTTGTCACGACAAAGCCAGAGCTATTAAGCTTTCATTAAGAAAATCAAAGCTGTCCATTTTCTTAATCAAATGGAAAAAGGACTTCCATTGAAATCCTTTTGAATTAAAGATAATCTCTTGCATTACTCACTTTATAGAGTGAGAGTACCATTCTCTTTAGTGTCTTTGAGCACTCATCCAGTCAAAGATACTGTTATAAGTTTGCCCATTGACACTAGCTCGAGAGCCACCGCCATAGGTTGGGTCGGTTGCTACCATACCACTGTAACCCTCCCAATTTTTCGTATTTTCAGGGTGCTGAACGCCAATCACCTGGTCATGGAAGAAATAAATCCAAGCCCAATGCCCATCATACTCTGTCCCAGGAAGATCAGTTCCTGTTGCTGTTTCATAGTATGAGAACCACTTGTTAGTAGCTCCAGAGGTAATCAAGCTCTTATATAAAGGCAAAGCACTATTCTCTGGTTGTACCGTTGCATCTGATTTCGTGTGAATCAACCACATAGGCTGATTCTTAAGCTTATCAATACCAGACTGATCAAGGGTTAAAGGTGCTGAAATAGGTATGAGTGCAGCAAAATAGTCTGGGTAGGTTGCGCCCATGGTCAAGACCATACCACCGCCATTGGATGCTCCAGCCAGATAGATACGTCCCTTGTCTACTTCTGGGTGATTAGAGAGGTAGCTATCAATAGTCTCTTTGAGTTGGGCTGCATTGTCAGAGCCCCATGGTGTCTGGCTTTGAACAGCTAGTACGTTGACACCACGCGCCTGGTCTCCAGTCGTTAGAAAGTGACCTTGAATATCAGGCTGGGTAAGCGCATAAACGTCATTTGAAAGAAGCGGAATATTCATATCGGTCCCTCTCTCGCCAATACCATGTAACCAGACAATCAAAGGTTTTGTGCCATTACCTGTACCGGTCTGAGCACTATAGGCCGCATACTGCATGTTTCCAACTTGTCCACGCTCATTGAAGACCTCTGCTGTTGGCATCAGACGATTGTTGATGGCATCCTGCTCTGAGGAAACCATCTGCGACTGATTACTACCTTCTGCCACTACCGACAAATCGCTCAGTGTTACCATGTAACTGTCTAACCATTGGTTGGTCCAAGTGGAAAGATTAAAATACATAGGTTCAGCATTGCCACCCATATTGTAGCGATTGTAGGACGGCAAGCTCAATTCAAGCGTCACATACTTACTATTGTCAAAATAAACCACATGACCCTGATTGTCAGACACATACGAATTCGTCACCTGACGACTGACCCCTGCAGTTGTTACCTTGGCAGCGCTGTGGACCACCTCTGGCGTTACCTTCTGATTAAATTCAAAGATAACCTTGGTCACAGCCGGCCCAAACTCATAACTTTCTAAGACAATACTTGTCTTTGTTACAGCCAAGTCTTCTGCTGCTACCGACTTTACTGACAGGCCTAAACTGATAGCCAACAAGGCTAGTAAGACTGCCATATAAATTTTAACTTTTTGGAACATAGTCCCCTCCCATTTTTTATTAGTATTCACCTACAAGTGACGAACACTTAATATTTTATCATCTTCTAATTAAATAAGAAATAGATGTTCTGTATTCTAATAAAAAATCAGCCAACGTTTCTCGATAGTGAGAGAAAGCTAACTGATTCTGAATATTTTAGGAAGGATAACTAGTCTTAATCCTGTTTCTTTATGTAATTAGCGACTGGATAATCTGCACTGTCCAAGTTACCAGGGCGGTTCATGGCCAAATCAACCAGATTTTTTCCGATCAGTGGCCCTGTTGTAAGACCAGAGGAGCCTAAACCTGAAGCAACGAAGACGTTTTTAAGCTCTGGAACTTCTCCAAAGAAAGGCGAGAAATCACTCGTGTGAGCTCTAGTTCCCACACGTTCCGAGAAGGACTTGGCCGTACTTAAGTCAGGGAAATAGGTCTTAGCTTCTTCCTCTAGACTTGCAAGTACAGTCTCATCAACTGTCAAATCAAAGCCTTGGTCATTTTCGTGGCTAGCCCCTACCGAAATCTTTCCACCCGCAAAAGGAATGACATCTAATTCGCCCTCTGGCATCAGAACTGGTAATTTACCAGTATCCATGCCCTCAAAGAAATAGTCACGCAATTGACCTTTTTGGGGGCGAACATCTACTTGAAAACCAAGGGGTTCAAGCGTTTGACCTAGCCAGGCACCACAAGCAAGGATGACCTTATCAAAAGTTTGACCATTAATCTCGTAGGTGCCATTATCAAGAGGAGAGAGTGTGACTAGCCCCTCTACTTTTTCAAAACCAGAGGCCTCAATCAAAGTAGCCGTCAGTTCTGCACCTTCGACTCTGGCTCCCCCAGAAGCATAGAGATAACGGTCAAATCCAGTGAATTCAGGAAGAGTGCTCGCATTTTTAATAGAGAGTTCACCAATAATGGGTGATTCTTCGAGTCTGGTCCCAGCATGCTCATACAAACCATCCAATTTACTATCGTCTTTCTTGAGAAGGGCCACACCAGACTGATCATAGAAGCTCGTGTCATAACCATCATTTGCAAGATCAGAAACCAAATCTTGGTAAAAATCGGCCCCAAAACGGGCCATGCGATACCAGGCCTTATTACGACGCTTGGAAAACCAAGGACTAATAATCCCCGCAGCTGCCTTAGTTGCCTGTCCAAGACCATGGTCAAAAACAGTAACTTCTACTTCTTTTTCCTTTGACAAGTAATAGGCAGCCGTTGAACCGACGATACCTGCGCCAACAATTGCAATCTTCATTTTTTACTCCATCTATTTGAAAAGAGCTGAGTCCTATACACATAGGCACAGCTCTTTAGTATTTTTTTTAGCCCAAGGCCACATCCATGACCATCATGACAACAAAGCCAACCATAAGACCCAAGGTTGCAACGTCTGTATTTCCATTGGTCTGTGACTCAGGAATCAATTCCTCCGTTACCACAAAGATCATGGCACCAGCCGCAAAAGCCAAAGCATAAGGAATAATCGCCATCATCAACATAACAAGAGCAGCTCCCATAACAGCCCCTATAGGCTCCACGATGGCTGACATAGATCCCCAATAAAAGGCCTTGAGTCGAGATTTTCCATCTGCTCGAATAGGAATAGAAAGGGCTGCACCTTCAGGGACATTCTGCAAACCAATCCCTATAGCTAGGCCAATGGCTCCCATAAGACCAGCAAGTGTCATATTCCCACCAGCTAGGGCACCAAAGGTAACACCAACCGCCAATCCCTCTGGAAAATTATGAATCGTAATTGCCAAAAAGAGCAGGGCTGTCTTTGACAATTTCTTCTTTCGAGGTTGAATACCTTCTGCTTTTGAAATATCATTCCCCAAATGCAAGTGAGGGACGACCGCATCAATCAAACGAAGGGCGACACCACCAAGTAAGAAGCCAGCTGCCGCTGGAAACCAAGACCACTTCCCATAGCCATTTTGGCTGGCATAAGCTAAAGAAGGGTCCAAGAGTGACCAGAAAGAGGCCGCAATCATGACTCCAGCCGCAAAGCCCATCATGATATCTAACAACTTACGGCTAATATGCTTGAAAAAGAAAACAATAGCCGAGCCGACAATGGTACAACCCCAAGTGAAAAGACCAGCAAGTAAGGCCAAAAAGACCACATGTTGATGTAAAAGCCAAGTCACAGATAGGTCCTCCTAGAGATGGTCAAAGGGATTAGTTGACGACTGACTTTCAAGAATTGTCACATTCCAGCCCTTCTCAAGCTTCCAAGCCTCAAGTTTCTCAGCAATCTTTGCGATAAAGAGAGCTTCAATATGGTGACCAGGATCAATTGCCAAAAGACCGTTAGTAATCATTTCCTGACCAGTATGGTAATAAACATCACCCGTGATAAAGACTTGGGCACCCTTTTTCAAAGCATCCTTGTAAAATCCTTGACCGCTACCACCACAAATAGCCACACGGTTAACAAGAGGATTTTCATAATTATAACGTACTAGGCGAACACTATCTAAGCCAAAGACAGACTTAACTTTAAGAGCAAGTTCTTCAATGGTTTGTGGCACAATATCACCCACTCGACCAATTCCATGATTGTCAGCAGTCTCCGTCAAATAAGTGGTCTTCTTAATATCAAGTAAGTCACAAAACCAATCATTGAGACCATCATCCACCACATCAATATTGGTATGGCTCACATAGACTGCAATATCATGCTTAACCAGGTCCAGCAAAATATCACGGTCAGGCGAAGACACCAAATCCTTAACCGGACGGAAAATAGGGGCATGCTTGGCAATGATGAGGTCCACACCTTTTTCAATAGCTTCGGCTACTGTATTCTCACGAACATCCAAGGTAACCATGACATTCTGAATCTCTTTGTCCAGACTGCCAATCTGCAAACCAACCACATCACCTTCCATGGAAAGTTCCTGTGGACAAAAGCTTTCATAAGACTTAATAAGTTCACTAGCTAACATGGTTCAAAACCTCCTTAATGGTTTGGATTTTCTCTTCGACAAATAAACGATCAGCCTGGTTGGCTAAAGGAATGGATCCTAAAGCAATCTCTAATTTATTGATTTCACGTTGCCATTTGAGCTGGAAGACTTGAGACTGGTCTTTCATGAGATGAGGTCCAAAGCGAACCTCTTTATCTGATAGAGTCATTTGACCAGCCTCAGCCACCATAATTTCGTAGTATTTGCCATTTTCGGTCATGATGGCTTCTGCGACAATGGTAAAACCATTTTCCATCAACCAAATACGAAGGTCGTCTTCACGATTATTGGGTTGCAGAATCAGACGTTCCACACCCTTAAGTTTATCCTTACCAGAATCAAGAATATCCGCAATCAAACGTCCCCCCATACCACAAATCGTGATAGTTGTGACAGCATCAGAAGGTTCAAAAGCTGCCAAGCCGTTAGCCAAGCGCACGTCAATCTTATCTTTGAAACCAGAAGCTGAGACATTAGTAAGAGCAGATTCATAAGGGCCTTTCACCACTTCACCAGCAATAGCTGAGCTAATCAAGCCCTTTTCAAGTAAATAAATAGGGAGGTAGGCGTGGTCACTACCTACATCTAAAAGTTTTGCGTCTTTAGGGACGAAGGTTGCTACGTCCTTAAGGCGTTGAGATAATTGTACGTACATCTTTCATCTTTCTATTTTTAAGGTCTCTTCATTATATCAAAAAAGGAGGTTGGTAAGAAATGCTTTTAACACATTTCCTAGCAACTTCCTTGTATCTTATGTCTTGTCTCCAGTAAAGACAAAGAATTTTGAAATAACGTAGTTAAGAACAATAATCAAAACTTGTGAGAATAAGCTTTCAATTCCATTTACCCAAGCATGACTATGACCAACAAATTGACCGATAATCTCTGGATAGGTATCTACCAAGAAATAGGCGAGAGCCAAATCAAGAACCAAGGTTAAGAGGCGAGCTCCCACAAATTTAACAAAGCGTGTAGCCATACCAGCTTTTGCTTGACTGAACACAAAAACATCATTCGTGAAAAAAGCAAAAACGATGGCAATGGCATTTGCCAAAACTGCTGATAGGGTACCTTGTTGACTCACAGCAAAAATCAAGGTACGACTAACCATATAAACTACAGTCGCCAAAACACCAAAGAAAAGGTATTTAAAAACTTCTGTGGCCATAAAAGCTTTAAGCTTATTAATCATATTTAGTCCAACCCAATTTCCGCACGGACGACATCCGCAATAGTGTCAACATAGTAATTCACTTCATCATCTGTTGGTGCTTCTGCCATAACACGAAGGAGAGGTTCTGTACCACTAGGGCGAACCAAAATACGTCCATTTCCAGCCATCTCAGCTTCCATTTTTTCAATGATAGCTGCAATTGCAGGAACTTCCATAGCCTTATCTTTCATGCTATTTTCCACACGAATATTAACCAGTTTTTGAGGGTAGATCGTCACTTCTGATGCTAATTCAGACAAGGTCTTACCTGTTTCAATCATGACTTTAGTCAATTGAATAGCTGTCAATTGACCATCACCAGTTGTATTGTAATCCATGATAATAACGTGACCAGACTGTTCACCACCAAGGTTATAGCCATTTTTACGCATTTCTTCAACAACATAACGGTCACCAACGGCAGTCACGACCTTATTAATTCCCTCACGATCAAGTGCCTTGTGGAAACCAAGGTTTGACATAACAGTTGTCACAATTGTGTTTTTAGCCAACTCACCTTTTTCAGACAAGTGTTTACCGATAATGTACATGACCTTGTCGCCATCAACAATATCACCATTTTCATCAACAGCGATGAGACGGTCACTATCCCCATCAAAGGCAAGACCAATGGCTGAACCACTTTCTTTAACCAAGGCTTGCAATTGCTCTGGATGTGTTGAACCCACTCCAGCATTGATGTTAAGACCATCTGGTTGATCCCCGATAACCGTAATATCGGCATTCAAATCAAGGAAAACATTACGAGCTGACACAGCAGCTGCACCATTAGCAGTGTCCAAGGCAACCTTCAATCCACCAAGATCAACACCTGTTGCCACCAAGAATTTTTCATACTTGCGAAGACCTTCTGGATAATCCACAAGTGTTCCAAGACCCTCAGCTGATGGACGTGGAAGCGTATCTTCTGCTGCATCAAGAAGGGCTTCAATTTCTGCTTCACGCGCATCATCCAATTTAAAGCCATCTCCCCCAAAGAACTTAATACCATTATCAAGAGCTGGATTATGGCTGGCTGAAATCATAACACCAGCACTGGCATTTTCCGTACGTACTAAGTATGAAACACCTGGAGTCGCAAGTACCCCAAGTTTGTAGACTTCGATACCTACTGATAGAAGACCTGCTACCAAAGCTGATTCTAACATTTCTCCTGAAATACGTGTATCACGTGCCACAAAGACCTTAGGACGGCCAGTTTCATGTTGGCTAAGCACATAACCACCGAAGCGACCTAATTTAAAGGCCAATTCAGGCGTGAGCTCAACATTAGCTTCTCCACGAACACCGTCTGTTCCAAAATATTTACCCATAATTTTACTTTTAGTGCCCCAGCACTAAATCCTCCTTAAACTGTGATGCTGTCTAACAAGAGCAAAAGTAATCTAGTGAAATCTACCTAGATAGTTTAACTTTATCTGATTTCACCGATATTTTCAACCCTTCTTGTATAACTTTTTGGCTATCGTGCCAATTTTACCAGATTAGCCCTTCTCCTTCTGTCTATCTTACATAAACTTGGAAAATGGTCATTCTCTATTTTTGTGTGACCTTCAAATTAACTTTAACCGTATTTGGTTGCACCGTCACACCATCGGCCGAAAGCTTGAGCGTTTGTGTAGTGTCCTTGGTCACATGACTAATATCTACTGGAACAGTGATGCTATCAATCTTGTCCATAGCTTCCTGACTACCAACAATGGTCACATGACCACGATCAAAACTATAACTGATACTAGATACATTACTAGCCTTATCTCCAGTTAACTCTACCTTAACGGGGACAGATTTGCTCAATTTTCTCAAAGTAATCTTGGCATGTACCTTAGCTGGTGAGATAGAGCTGGCCAAGACTGTTCCATTAGCTGAAACGGCTTGCAACACTAAGTTGCCATCATAATCATCAGACAAGTTGGCACTGCCTTCCAAGACTGCTTGAACGTGGTCAATTTGATTGATGATATCTTCACTTGACGTCACCTCTACCTTGGTTTCATCCAAACTAACCTTTTTCACTTCGTAGCCATTTGCCAACTTATCAGAAGTGATGTTAGCTACTACGTCAAAGGTTTTGCTGGCTTTTTTACCAATAGTTGCTGTCAAGGTTGATGGTGACACTTGCGCAGACATTCCAGCTGGCAAATCTTTGACCTGAATAGGCACTCGACTAGTTCCTTGGCCTAGATTTGACAAGTCTGCCACTAATTTAAAGTGACGCGTATCACTACTAGTCTCAGTCGTTAAAGCCAACTGTGTGGTCGCTGTCAAATAGACCTCGGCATCATAGGAATAACCACTAATAAAATACTTATCACTATCATATTTAATATCAACAGGAACCGACTCAACGGTTTGTGTAAAGGTATTAGATGCACTTGAACTATTATTTTTATTTTGCGTATTACCAGACCAAGCCGTGACGAATAGCATAACTGCAAAGAATAGAGCAACTAGAATCTGCCATAAACGATCATTTTTAAAGAAATTTACAAAACGCTTCATTTTTTGCTACCTCCCATCCAACGTTGGAAGAATGACTGACGAGGTTCTTGCTCTTTCAACAAAATAAGACTCAACTCTTGCTCAAACTCTTGAATGGACAGTCCATGCAAGAAATTGCCCTTATAAGCAATGGAAATCGCACCCGTTTCTTCAGATACGACAAAGGTAAGAGCATCTGTTTGCTCTGAAAGACCAATAGCAGCCCTGTGACGTGTTCCGAATTCCTTAGAAATTTTATTAGATTCTGAAAGCGGTAGATAAGAACATGCTGTCGCAACCTTATTATCTCTGATGATAACTGCCCCATCATGAAGCGGTGTATTAGGAATAAAAATATTAATCAACAGTTCCCCTGTTACAACCGCATCAAGAGGAATTCCTGTCACAATTTGTTCTTGCAGCGTCTGCGTCTGTTCAATAGAAACGAGGGCTCCAATCTTACGAGGACTCATGTACTTAGCGGCTTTAACAAAAGCTTGAACCAACTTTTCGTCTGAACTCACTTCTTTATTTTGCAAAAAATGCTGTGGCGTACGACCAAATGTTTCCAGTGCCGAACGAATCTCTGGCGCAAATATCACAACAGCCGCAATGGCACCGTAATTGATGACCTGATTCATCAAATAAGAAATCGTCGTGAAGCCTATAAAATCAGAAATGAATTTTACAAAAATAAATAAGACTACCCCTTGAACTAGGGTCATGATTTTGGTTCCCCTCAGGGCCCTAATAAAGCGGTAAATTAAAAAAGCAACAATCAATATGTCCAAACTATTGACGATAACTTTCAACGGACTATCAAAGAGTGACCGCCAAAAATCAATATCAATGGACGACAGTATACCCATACATATCACACTTTCTTTTAATTTTTAAACAGTTCCTATTATACCACGAATTCAAACTATTTTGAGACTACAATCACTACTTTTTGTGATAAAATAAATTCATGACTATAAAAACTACCATGGGTATCTTGGCAGGGAAGTCTAGCCACTTTGTCCTATCCAAATTAGGACGTGGGTCGACCCTCCCAGGAAAAATTGCCCTTAAATTTGACAAAAACATTTTAGACACACTGGCCAAAGATTATGAAATCGTCGTTGTTACAGGAACCAACGGAAAGACTCTGACAACAGCTTTGACAGTAGGTATTTTAAAAGAAGCTTTTGGTGACATTGTGACCAATCCTAGTGGGGCTAACATGATCACAGGGATTACTTCTACTTTCCTAACCGCTAAAAGAGCTAAATCAGGTAAGAAAATCGCTGTCTTGGAAATTGACGAAGCCAGCCTACCAAAAATCACAGAGTACATCACCCCAAGTCTTTTTGTCTTCACAAATATTTTCCGTGACCAAATGGACCGTTACGGTGAAATCTATACTACTTACCAGATGATTTTAGATGGTGCCGCCAAGGCGCCTCAGGCTTCTATTTTGGCTAATGGGGACAGCCCCCTCTTTAATTCTAAAGAGGTAGTCAATCCCGTGCGTTTCTATGGTTTTGATACTGAAAAGCATGCGCCAGAGCTGGCCCATTATAATACTGAAGGCATTGTCTGCCCTAAATGTGAGAGTATTCTTCAGTATCGCCTTAATACTTACGCTAACTTGGGTGACTATGTGTGCCTTAACTGTGATTTCCACCGTCCAGAATTAGATTATAAGCTGACAGAGTTGACTAAAATCACGAACACGACTTCTGAATTTGTCATTGATGGACAAGACTACAAGATTAATGTCGGTGGTCTTTACAACATCTACAATGCCCTTGCTGCGGTTTCTGTTGCTGAATTTTTCGGTGTGGCTCCTGAAAAAATCAAGGCTGGGTTTAACAAGAGCCGTGCTGTCTTTGGACGCCAAGAAACCTTTAAGATTGGCAACAAATCATGTACCCTCGTACTCATTAAGAATCCAGTTGGCGCTAGCCAAGCTCTCGAAATGATTAAACTTGCAGATTATCCATTTAGCTTGTCAGTTCTTCTTAACGCCAACTATGCTGATGGTATTGATACTAGCTGGATTTGGGATGCCAACTTTGAAAGTATTCTCAACATGGATATTCCTGAGATTAATGCTGGTGGTGTCCGCCACTCTGAAATTGCTCGCCGACTTCGTGTAACTGGCTATCCAGAGGACAAGATTACGCAAGCAGAAAAACTCGAAGATATTATGACCTTGATTGAAAAACAAAATTGCGATCATGCTTATATCTTAGCTACCTATACTGCCATGCTTGAATTCCGTGACATTCTTGCCCAACGTCATGCTGTCGGAAAGGAGATGAACTAATGACCTATACTTCACTCAAATCTCCAGAAAATCGTGACTACACCTATGACCTAAATGTTGCCCACCTTTATGGTAATCTGCTCAATACCTACGGGGACAATGGTAATGTCCTTATGATTAAATACGTGGGAGAAAAACTTGGTGCTAAGATGACCTTCGATATTGTTTCAGTTGGTGACGACTTTGACAAGGACCACTACGACATGGTCTTCTTTGGAGGCGGTCAAGACTACGAACAATCCATCGTTGCCAAAGACCTCCCAACTAAGCGTGAGGCTATTGATCAATTCATCCAAGATAATAAGGTTATCCTAGCCATCTGCGGTGGTTTCCAACTTCTTGGACAATATTACATCCAAGCTAACGGGGTTCGCATTGACGGTATTGGCGTCATGGGACACTACACCCTCAATCAAGAAAATAACCGTTACATCGGTGACATCAAGATTCATAACGAAGAATTCGATGAAACCTATTATGGTTTTGAAAATCACCAAGGACGCACCTTCCTTTCTGATGATGAAAAACCACTTGGAAAGGTGGTCTACGGTAATGGTAACAACAAGGAAGATGGTACCGAAGGTGTTCACTACAAGAACGTTTATGGTAGCTACTTCCACGGTCCAATTCTTTCTCGTAACGCTAACCTTGCCTACCGCTTGGTCACTACGGCTCTTCGTAACAAGTATGGTCAAGACATTGAATTGCCAAGTTATGATGACATCCTCTCAAGCGAAGTCGCTGAAGAGTATGCCGATACTAAATCAAAAGCAGAATTCGAAAAGTAAGTCTTCTACAAAGCAAAATAGCGAAGCCGATTGGCTTCGCTATTTTCTTTTAATGTCGTCCCTATTTCCAAAGACGTCTTTTCTTCATTCTGTCTTCAATTTTACGATTATCAATCCTTAGAATAGCAATCATATCAAAGAAGAGCCAGGTTCTTTTTGGATAGACAATATATTTTGGAGACCAGATTGGAGAGAATTTTTCCTTATAACGTTGGAGACCACTGAAAGAATAAAAACGCTGTGCAAAAACATAAACCAGATTGGCAACCTTTTCCTCTAAGAAACTATCTTCTTCAGTACCTACGTTGGCTAGGGGAGCCATCCCCATATCAAAGTACTGTTTGCCTTCTGCTTGGAAGTATTGGAAGAGTTTGACAAAGAGGTAATCCATAATACCTTCAGGTGCCTTTTCAAAGTCATAACGCATGAGGTCAATCGTAGCCACTCGTTTATTTTTGGTTGGCATGATATTGGCAAAGGCCACAATTTCGCCTGCTTCACTCTCAACAATGGCAATCGGAGCTTGTTGCAGATAAGCTTCATCGAAGAAACCAAGAGAGAAACCTTTCTCCTTACGACCGTTAAGCCAAACATCTGAGACGGCTCTCATTTCCTTCATTTGAGTCTCTGAAAATAGCGGTTGAAGCAATTTAAATTGGAAACCAGCTTTTTCCACGCGATTAGTTGGTTTACGGAATTTCTTACCATGCTTCCCTTCAACCGAAAACGTCGTCAAGTCAACCATGGCATTTTCCCCAAACTTCATGAAGTCAAATCCATAGTCATGAAGCATGAGGGTAATGCTTTCATCTGCCTCATAAAATAGGGCTTGCAGATTCCAATCAGATAAAGCGCTTAGAAAGGCTTCCCAGGCTGGACGATAATAATTTTCATTCCCAATCGGATTTCCCATAACCACGCACTTGTTACTGGTTTGAGCGAATTGGAAAACTACCTGGTCCTGTCCATCAACACGATACCAAAAGAGGTGTTTATCATGTAGGTAAGCCAAAGCACTTTCTGATGCACCACCATATTTTGACAAAAGAGCTGTAAAACGTTCATCATCCATTTTTTGACCGAAAGTCTTACGAGGTGCCAAAATTTTCAAGAGCCCCCAAACAATGGTTGCAATGATGACAGCTGCCAACAAAATATTAAACCAGATATGGATAAAATGTCCAAGAACATCACGGTTCTTCGGTGGCAAGAGATGAGACCAGAAACCATTTCCCCCTAAAACAAGGAGAACCAAAATCGTAAAGGCAAGAAAGAGGAAATCTTTAGTCTTATCTTCCCAGCTATACACAAAATAACGATGAATCAATTTCTTTCTGATAACAAGCACAATCACCAAAGAAAGTGAAATCAAGAAGGTCATAGCCCAGGAAATACCATTAAGATTGACATAAATCAAGGCTAAGACAAAGGTTACTAAAGAGGCAGGAAATGCTCCCTTAACCCGACGCTTAATGAGACGAGCCATGAAAATAAAGAGGGTTCCAAATAAAATACTTGGGAACTGCCAAATCAACTGTTCCTGAATTGGATCAAAACGGTTAATCAAATAGACATAAGCCAACCGTTCTGGAATTAAAGCTGACAAAATCAAGAAGATTCCCAAGAAACGCAAGAGATAAACCAAGAAACGGTATAGGCTCCCCGCAAATACCCGTGAAGAAACCCTGAAGTACTTATCATTGATACGTCCTCCCATATGTTTGAAAAAGAAGACGACTCCCAACAAGAATGGAATGACATAGTAAGTCAAACGATAAAGTAAGAGTAAGCTAACCGCCATGGCATTACTAACACCCATTGAGGTCAAACCAGTAATGACAATAAGATCGAAACTACCAATCCCCCCTGGAATCATTGAGAAAATACCAATGATAACAGCTAGTAGGTATAGCGGAATCAGATTGTAAAGATGAACATGTAAGCCCATCAAATAGGCGACACTGACAAAGCTCCCAAGAGCGGTTCCCCATTCAGCTGTAGAAGCCAAAAGAAGACTTAGTCTCGTTTTCAACGGTACCTGCCCAAAATAGGCCAACTTTTCACGACTGGAAATAAAGAAAATAAAGGGCAAATAAAGGAAAATTCCTAACAAAAGCAGCCAATACTTTCTCAAATCTGGACTCAGAGGAAGAAACCAAAAACTAACAAATACTACGCCACTCAAAAGTGACAAGCCCGACATAAAGTAAGGCAATAAACGCGACAGTGCCTTAACACCCGTCTTTTCCTGCCCATCCTCAGAATAGAAAGAATACCGTAAACCGACATCGACCAAACCAGCAAAACCAGCCAGGTTATTAATCGTATTAACCGCCCAACTCGTCTCTAAAATATAGGGTTTGGAATAATCCGTCTCTAACTCCTTGTTCAGGATTAAATCATAAAACAACATGGGAAGTACGGCGACTAACCCAATTATAATCATGAGAATAAGGTGCCAAATAGACAATCCTGACAGAGCCGATTCTAGCGATTCTAATGTAATGGTTCGCTTCAACCGGACCAGTTCAATAACGACAAGAACAGTAATTGAGATAAAGAAGATGGATTTGATTGCTGTTTTTAAAGGTTGTAATCTCTCCAAAAGACGCTTCATGCCACCACCTCTTTTCGACTAATTCTCACTAAATCACGAATCATTTGATTAAAGACCTTGTATTTTCGTTGAGCTAAACGGTGTCCTTGCCGACGCTCAACATACAGCTTATGAATCGGAAAGAGTTCCGAAATCTCTTTGGAATGCCTAAAACTAATAACATCCCTTTGCCCCATAACCACCCAAACGGGATAGGGTGCCTTGTGTAATTGCTCCCTATCCAAGGGTAAATCATGCAACATGAGACCTGTTACTTTTGCCATTATATCCATTTTAGCTGAGAATGGCGATAAGGCCTTCAAACAAAGATATTGTAAATGAACCAAGAATCTAGAGCGTCTAGTCAAACCATTAAAGGTCATGTTACCCGCATTTAGTAAGAGACCCGCAATCCGGTTAGGAAAGCGACTAGCATAAACCATAGCTAGATTGGCCCCATCACTGTGACCAACAAACAAGGCCTTTTTGATATTTAAAAATTGCAAAATTTCCTCCAAATCGGCAGCCATCTGTTCAAAGGTCATCTTAACACTCTGACGACTGGATCTACCATGATTACGACTATCAATAAAAATTAAGCGATAGTCTCGATATAGAATTCCTTGCTTAGCAAAGTAGTTTCCAGACAAATTATTGCCATGTAAAAAGACAATTGGAAAGCCCTTACCAAGATCCCGATAATAGATGATTTGACCATCTTTAACTTTGAATTCCATAATATTACCTACCTTTTCACTACCGTATTCTTATACGATGATTAGTCTTATAAGGCATAAGGTCCGATACCATAAAACAAGATGTTCAGACCTCTCATTCCATTATAACACTTCCCTTAGGTAAGAGTCAGAATATTTGTGCATTTTCTGCAAAAAAGAAAAAGCCTTTTCAGGCTTTTATAAATAAAATCTTTTGAAACTTCCCTTAAGTGAGTACGGACGTCAGCGACCTTCTTCGAAGTTCCATGACTAATTTTTGAGTCTGAAGTCTCAAAAATTCCGAGTGGCTGATTCTATAATGATTCAGCCACTTTTCTCACAATGGGAAGTCTCGTCTGTCTTTCTTCGATTAGTTTATGAAGAAATTATTTGTATTTCTGCAATGTATGCATGCATTGAATCACTACCACCTTCACCAAAATCAAATGTAAAATCAATTGCTGTATTCATATCTCCTGTATAAGAAACAGTGGTTACTACCGCATTCTCTTCATTATCGTATTTTGTTATCTCAAAAATTTGATGATTTTGAATATCAAGAATATAAAATTTTTTATAATCATGAAAATCAATTTCATATGCAAGATGATTTTTATTATAATCATCTATATTTACTAAAGACACTTTTTGATTATTAGGGTAAATAATTAAATGGCGCTCTGCAAAAAAGAAAAAGCCTTTTCAGGCTTCTCCTCTTATTGTTCGAAAGTTTGTTGAGCGATGAGTTTGTTATAGTTTTCTTCATCTTCTTGGTTATCACGGACAACCTTAGATACTGTAAATGATGATGAAATCAAGCCAACACATCCCATAAGGTAGTAACCCTTAACCATCAAAGGCTCTTTAAGGGTATAGAGGCCTACCAACATCAAGATTACGAAGAAGGCAAATGATCCCCATGCCATCATGTTGAAAGATGTTGTGTTACGATACACTTTTTTCTTTACTTTGTTCATAAAGCTAGTCTCCTTTTATATACTAAGACTATTATATCAACAATGTAAGCCTTTCACAACTCAAAATATGAAAAGGCTCTCATATTTCCTTAACCTTCCAACTGTTCTGATAAATCGCTCCACTCTTCCATCAGAGCTTCTTGAGTAACTGATAACTCATCCAACTCTTTCTGCAAGTCAGATAATTCCGCTACATCATTTGTTTCAAGCATGGCAGCAGAGATTTCCTCCAAGCGTTCCTCAATGGTCTCTAGCTCGTTTTCAATTTGCTCAATGCGTCGACTTAATTTACGTATCTCTTTTTGATTAGCTTTTTGAGCTTGATAATCACTAGCACCCGCTGAAGCCACTTGGACTTCCTCTGATACCTGATTTTCTTCCGCCTCAAGTCGTGCCAACTCTTCAAGCTCAGCCTTCTTCTCAAGATAATAATCATAATCCCCAAGATAAATGGTTGCCCCATCCTCAGAAATTTCCATCACTTTGGTAGCCACACGGTTGATAAAGTAACGGTCGTGGCTGACAAAGAGAAGCGTCCCATCAAAGTCAATAAGGGCATTTTCCAAAACTTCCTTACTATCAATGTCCAAGTGGTTGGTCGGCTCATCTAGGATGAGGAAGTTGTTGTTTTCCATTGATAATTTAGCTAGGAGCAGGCGAGCCTTCTCACCACCAGAAAGCATGGAAACCGACTTTTTGACATCATCACCTGAGAAGAGAAAAGCACCCAGACGGTTACGAATCTCAACTTCGGGAGTGGTTGCAAAATCATTCCACAACTCATCAAGAACCGTATTTGATGGCGTCAAGGCAGATTGGGTTTGGTCATAATACCCCACTTCAACATTGGCACCATAGGTTGACGTTCCCTTGATAAAAGGCAATTGCCCAACTACTGACTTGATGAAGGTTGTTTTTCCGATACCATTAGGTCCCACAATGGCAATGGCATCCATCTTCTTAACATCAAGAGAAATAGGCTCTGAGAGAATCTCATCATCATAACCAATAGCAGTATCTCTAACTGTCAAGACCACATTCCCAGAGACCTTATCTGCGTGGAAAGTCATATTGGCCGACTTCTGACCTTCCGTCGGCTTATCCAGTCGTTCCATTTTCTCTAGTTGTTTACGACGGGCCTGGGCACGCTTGGTTGTAGAGGCACGGACAATATTACGATTAACAAAGTCCTCCAGCTTAGCAATTTCTTTTTGTTGCTTTTCGAAGTTTTTGGCTTCAGTTGCCAACTTTTCAGCCTTGAGATCCATGAATATTGAATAGTTGCCGACATAACGATCCAAGCTATGTTTGGTCAAATCCAGGGTTACTGTCGCTACCTTATCCAAAAAATAACGGTCGTGACTGACAATGATTAGAGCTCCCTGATAATTGACCAAGTAATTCTCCAACCAGGCGATGGTTTCAATATCCAAGTGGTTGGTCGGTTCATCCAGTACCAAAAGTTCAGGCTTCTCTAGCAACATTTTAGCCAAGGCCAGGCGGGTATTCTGTCCCCCAGAAAGATCTGAAATGGGCATTTCCCACATGCTTTCGTCAAATTTAAAACCATTGAGAATAGCTCTAATATCAGATTCGTAAGTAAAACCACCACGCTGTCTGAAATCCTCGGAAAGGCGGTCATAGTCAGTCATTAGCTTGTCCAAGTCTGCCCCAGTCAACTCAGCCATCTTCATTTCCATGTCACGCAGACGTTTTTCATCGGCACGAAGGTCTGCAAAGACATTTAGCATTTCCGCATAGATGGTGTTGCTAGACTCAAAACGACTATCCTGAGCCAGATAAGACAGGTTCAAATCACGTTTCGTATTAATCTCACCACTTGTCGGCGCTTCCTCTCCAACCAAGATTTTCAATAAGGTTGATTTTCCAGCACCGTTACGTCCAACAAGGGCAATACGATCTCGCTCATCAACCTGAATATTAATATTATCAAAGAGCACATCTCCTGAAAAAGAGCGCTCTATTTTGTTTCCTTGTAAAATAATCATAACGTTTTAATTATACCAAAAAAGCCAAGCTCTTGCTTAGGCTTCCTTACTTTCTTTCAAGATGCTTGCTACCTTAGTATTTATCAAATCGATAGCAACAGTATTTGTGACACCTTCAGGAATGACCACATCTGCGTAGCGTTTCGTAGGTTCGATAAACTGGTGGTACATCGGTTTTACCACACTGATATACTGCTCAATAATACTATCCAAGCTACGACCACGTTCTTCCATATCACGCTTGATACGGCGAATAATACGAATATCATCATCCGTATCAACAAAAAGCTTGATATCCATCAAATCACGCAAACGTTTATCCTCAAGTACCAAAATCCCTTCAACGATGAAAACATCCTGAGGCTCCTGACGATAAGTCTTAGCACTACGAGTGTGTTGCGTATAATCATAAATCGGAATATCCACCGGACGCCCAGCAATCAACTCATTGATATGTTCAATCATGAGATCTGTATCAAAGGCAAAAGGATGGTCATAGTTAGTTGACACACGCTCCTCAAAAGTCAAATGAGACTGATCCTTATAGTACGAATCATGTTCAATCATGGCAATTTTTTCATCTGGAAAATTGGATAAAATGGCACGAGAAACGCTGGTCTTACCACCACCAGAGCCACCCGTAACCCCAATAATAATCGGTTTTTTAGGCATGGTAAATTCCTATCTAATAGAGTCTTTCTCATCTATTCTACACTAAATCATGATATAATAAAAGCAAATCCATATAGAAAATGAGACTTTTATGTTTACAAACTTTCCCGAACAATGGCAAGACCTCCTTAAAGAAAAAGGAATCACAACAGAAACTGCCATTCAAAAAGAACTCTTTGCACCAATTACAGAAGGGGACAATGTTTTAGGCATCAGCCCAACTGGAACAGGTAAGACTCTGGCCTACCTCCTCCCACTGCTCCTCTCACTCAAGCCAAAAAAAGCTCAACAACTGCTTATCCTAGCACCTAATTCAGAGCTTGCTGGACAGATTTTCGACGTGACCAAACAGTGGGCTGAACCACTCGGACTTACTGCCCAACTCTTCCTGTCTGGTTCTAGTCAAAAACGTCAAATTGAACGTCTGAAGAAAGGACCGGAAATTCTTATCGGAACACCTGGCCGTGTCTTTGAGCTGATTAAACACAAAAAAATCAAGATGATGAACGTTAACACTATTGTCCTTGACGAATTTGATGAACTACTTAGTGATAGCCAATACCATTTCGTAACAAAAATCAGCCACCATGTCCCTCGTGACCATCAAATGGTCTACATTTCAGCGACTAATAAAATTGACGATCAAGATCTTGTGGAAAATACTATTGTTTATGACTTATCTGACCAAGAACTTGACACTATTAAACATTATTATATTAGTGTTGATAAACGTCATCGTGTCGAACTTCTCCGTAAATTCTCCAATATTCCTGACTTCCGTGGTCTTGTCTTTTTCAACAGTCTTTCTGACCTTGGCGCTACTGAAGAACGCCTCCAATTTAATGGGGCTTCAGCAGTATCACTTGCCAGTGACATTAACGTCAAATTCCGTAAGGTTATCTTGGAAAAATTCAAGAATCATGAGATTTTACTCTTACTAGGTACTGACCTCTTGGCACGAGGCATCGATATTGAAAATCTGGAAGTGGTCATCAACTTCGATATTCCTCGAGATCGTGAAGCCTACACTCACCGTGCAGGACGAACTGGTCGTATGGGAAATGAAGGTAGTGTCATCAGCTTGGTAACCCATCCAGAAGATCTCAAAAAACTTAAAAAATTCGCCAAAGTTTCAGAACTAGTTCTTAAAAACCAAGAACTTCACGAAAAATAAGGCATGACAAAAGCACTTCAGATTAAACGCTGAAGTGCTTTTTAACATATACAGATTAAGCTTTTTTACCAAAGTCCTCAATCATTTGTTCCATTTCTTCACGGCTAGGTGTTGTCAACATGTAGAGGTAATCACCTTGCAACTCTGCAAAGGCAGCAGGCATGATTTTCTTAACCTTAAGTTGATCATGGTATTTATTGAAGAGTTCTTCTTCTGAATAAGCGTAGTGAGAATTTGCACGACGTGATGTTGCCAAACAGTAAAGTGGTTCAAAGTGAGATGCTGGGAAAGGTTCTCCAACAACGACATCCGCATAACCCTTGTACAAATCAATAGAATGAGCATAGTTATAAACATCAATAGTGAAACCACCAGCAGGGCGATTATTGTACTCAATTGCAATATAATCATCACCTTCACGGAAGAATTCAATATGGAAGAAACGTTCCTTCATACCAAATTCTTTGATAATAGCTTCACCATACTGACGTAACTTAGGATCCATATCCTTAAGAACGTAGTAAGAATTATCCATCTTGTAAAGCATTAAATCAAGTGGCGTGTGGGCGTAATCAAAAGTTGTTGAGAAGACAATATTGCCATTACTATCCAACAAACCATCAAAAGTACAGATTTCACTTGAAGTCACAAATTTTTCAAAGAAATAAACTGTTTCATGATCCCACTCAGCCTTGAAATGATTGATATCGTCCTCAGTTTCAAGTTTGAATGTTGCTGCTGCACCGACACCGTTGTCTGGTTTAGCAATCATTGGAAGTCCGATTTCAGCTACTGCCTTATCCACATCAGCATCTGTCTTAACCACATCACCTGGGACAACTGGGACTCCAGCTTTTTGGAAAAGCTTTTTCATCTCAGATTTGTATTTTGTCTTCTTGAGGTCCTCTGGCTTAGCACCAAATACATTAAACTGTTCACGAAGGGCTGCATCCAATTCCAACCAGTATTCATTATGTGATTCGATACGATCGATTGGTCCATGTTTATAGAAGAGAAAGGCAACTGCACGTTTCACTTCATCCAAATTTTCCAAATTATCCACTCGGAAATATTCAGTCAACGCATCTTTCAAAGGCTGATCCAATTGTTCATAAGGCTCTTGACCAATACCGAGAACAGTGATTCCCTTATTAGCAAGTTCAACAGTAAACTGTTGGAAGTTTTGTGGATAGTAAGGTGAAATAACAATATAATTCATTTATGATTCCTCTTTTTTAGTTACTCAGTAGATAAGAAAATTATAGGCTCATGTTGTCAAGGAAATATGGCATCTGTTTACGCCACCATTCCCAATCGTGGGCTACATCGTACCCCCACTCAGAGAACCAAGCTGGAATATTCTTTTGTTCAAAAGCTTCCTTAAGTTTGTAATAAGAAGGAAGACCATCTTGTTCCCAGGCACCAAGACCTGTACACACAACAATTTCAGATTGACGATAATGGTCAATAAACCAACCATCATTTTGATTCCAAATATAATCTGATGGTGAGTTTTGGTAAATAGCCTCATCTCCTCCGTATTCACCAACAAAGAAACGTGCATCATAAACACCACTAAGGGCTACTACTTTATTGAAAACGTCAGGGTGTTGCAAGAAGAAATTAAGTGCATGGTAAGCACCCATTGAACAACCAGTTGTCATCATAGGATCAAACCAACCAGTCTTATGTTTGATGAATGGGATTGCTTCTTGAATCACATAACGTTCATAAGCACGATGCATTTCTGCACGATCGTGTGGATTTTTCCAATCGCAAAGCCAGCTCTCACTGTCTACACTTGAAAGTGTAAAGAATTGCACACGCCCTTCTTCGATAAAACGTTCGCAAGCATTAATCATACCAAAATCATAGTATTCATTGTGACTTCCACCTGATGAAGCAAAAACTACCACAGGGATACCTGCGTGCCCATAACGATTAAGATACATTTCACGGTTCAATTGACCACTCCAGTGGCTAAGATGTTCAATATTCATAGTTAAATCCTTTTCCTAAATTGCTATTAAATAGTTATGACAATAAAGACTAGTCCCACTTCTCAGCAAAAAAGCGTAAACAGTCTGGTAAATTCTCAGCCCATGCCTCTTCATTATGTTCAGCACCGGATTGAATGTGAATTTTGATATTCTCCAAATCAACCCCACGGGCAATCAAATCATGATAATAACTCAGTGACGAATCAATATAAGCCTGCTTAATATTACCAGCCATCAAGGTCTTGTCTGTATCGTCAGCCTCTTCTGTACCAACATAAATATAAACACGCTGATCAGAATCTAATTTTTGACGATCCATATAACGGTCAAAAGCATCTTGATGCAACCAGTTAGCTGAAGAAAATACTCCCAGACACCCAATCTGGTCCTTATAATCAAGCCCCATAAACTGAGTAATATTACCACCAAGTGAAGAACCAATCATGGCAGTGTGCTGACGGTCTGAGAGAGTACGATACTCCTTATCAATGAAGGGTTTCACCACATCCATGACAAACTCTGCATACTCAACTCCCTTACCTCCAAACTGAACACCAGGAATGTTAGACTCTTGATACTTCCATGCAGAATACTCATTCATGCGATTTGGACCATCATTATCGATAGCCACTACAATCATGCGAGAAATATCTGGATTACGTTTGAGAGTCGGAATAATTTTCCAAGAATACCCTGAAAATGCTTCCTTACTATAAAGAACATTCTGACCATCATGGAAATACACAACAGGGTAAGAACGATCTGTATCTGTTTCATAATTTTTGGGAAGAAGAACACGCACTCGTCGAAGTTTAGCAGTATATGGTACTTCCAATTCATGCGTTTTCATCACCAAGTAAAAATAAGATTTATTCATTATCAGAAAACTCACTCTATTCAAAATTTGACTCTATTATACCATATTTTTACAGAAAAAGAGCCTTATTACTAAGGCCCTCTTGACTTTTTTACAATTATTGACTAGCTTAACACTTAGTATTTTGCAATATCAAATACTGTTGATTTCACACGAGTCATAGCTTCAATAGAGTATTTCACACCTTGAGTACCGGCACCAGATCCTTTAACACCAAGGAATGGGAAGTTATCTGTACCACGTTGTGTTTTATTGTTGATGTGAACTGTACCAACTTCAAGTTGTTCAGCAATAGCAAATGCACGTGGGTAATCTTGTGTAAAGACAGCACCTTGAAGTCCATATTCAGATTGGTTAGAAATCTTGATTGCTTCTTCAACTGAAGATACACGGATGAATGGCAATACAGGACCAAATGGTTCTTCCCAAGCAACACGCATATCTGTTGTTACATGGTCAAAGACTGTTGGATAGATAAGGTTTCCTTCACGTTTCAATTCAGTTTTAGCAGTAGCACCTTTTTCAACAGCATCATCAATCAAACCTTGTACAAAGTCAGCTGATTTAGTATCGATAAGTGGTGTAACACTTGCACTTTCTTCAGGCATACCAACAGTGATATTAGCAACCAAAGCAGTTACTTTTTCTACCAATGCATCAGCAACGCTATCCATTACAAGAACACGTTTGATAGCTGTACAACGTTGACCTGAGTAGTCAAAGGCACCAGCCACGATGTTTTTAGCAGTCAAGTCAAGGTCAGCATCTTCAAGAACGATAGCTGAGTCTTTACCACCAAGTTCAAGCATGATTGGACGCATTGCTGCCAAACGGCCGATGTTTTCACCGACTGGAGTTGAACCTGTAAAGTTGATAAAGTCAACTGCTTTGTGTTCAACGATGTAGTCACCGATAACAGAACCACGACCTGTGATTGAGTTCAAGACACCAGCAGGGATACCAGCTTCAACAAATGCTTCAACCAAAAGAAGACCTGAGATAGAACCTTGTGTTGGTGGTTTGAAGGCAACAACGTCACCAGCGATCAAGGCAGGAGCAATTTTAGAACCAGCCAAGTTTACTGGATAGTTAAATGGTGAAATAGCAAGGACAAGACCTACTGGTTCACGACGAACAACAGCGATTTTTTTCTTGCTACCAGCATCAAAGGCACCACCTTCAAGTACTTCACCTTCCAAACGCAAACCTTCTTCAGCTGCATAGTGGATAATTTCAGCAGTACGAACAACTTCACCAATTGCAGATTTCAAACCTTTAGAAATTTCTTTAGAAAGAACTCGACCGATTTTATCAGCATCACGTTCCAAGATATCAGCTGCTTTATGAAGGTAAGCTGCACGTTCAGCGTATGAAAGCGCACGCCATGCTGGGAGTGCTGCTTTAGCTGCTGCGTAGACTTCGTCTACTTCAGCTTGGCTCATAGCTGGAACTGATCCAAGTTCCTCACCGTTTGCAGGTGCGTAGATAGTAATTGAATTTTCAGATGTTTTCCACTCACCATTGACATAGTTTTTGTATTGTTTAGCCAAGATAGTAACTCCTTTTATCTATTATAAAACCTATTCTATCATTTTTTCCCAAATATTCCAAGATTAAAACAAGGATTATTCAGAAAATTTTGACAAAAAATAATTAAAATTCTTAACCTAGGTTAGACGTATTCTACTCCTAAAAAGACATTGAGTCAATTATTTTGTCCATACAAAAAAGCGAAAGCACAGACTTCCACTTTTTTTCTTATTAGTCTACGTTAACGTATTCTTTTGAAAGTTCAAGAACTTCTTCCATTGTTGAACATTCAGTAAGTGCACGGTTAGCGTATTCTTCCATTTTAGCTGTGTCAAGTTTCTTCATCAAGCTACGTGTACGAAGAACAGATGTAGCTGACATAGAGAACTCATCCAAGCCCATTCCGACAAGAAGAGGAACAGCTGTTTGGTCACCAGCCATTTCACCACACATACCAGCCCATTTACCTTCAGCATGCGCTGCTTTGATAACATTGTTAATCAAACGAAGGATTGATGGGTTATATGGTTGGTAAAGGTATGAAACTTGTTCATTCATACGGTCAGCAGCCATTGTGTATTGGATAAGGTCATTTGTACCAATTGAGAAGAAATCAACTTCTTTAGCAAATTGATCAGCAAGCATAGCTGCAGCTGGAATTTCAATCATGATACCTACTTCAATGTTATCTGCAACGGCAACACCTTCAGCAATCAATTTAGCTTTTTCTTCTTCGAGAATACCTTTAGCAGTACGGAACTCTTTCAACAAAGCAACCATAGGGAACATGATACGCAATTTACCGTGAACAGATGCACGAAGCAAAGCACGCAATTGAGTACGGAACATTTGATTACCAGTTTCAGAAATTGAGATACGCAATGCACGGTAACCCAAGAATGGGTTCATTTCTTTAGGAAGATCGAAGTAAGGAAGTTCTTTATCCCCACCGATATCCATTGTACGAACGACAACAGGTTTACCGTTCATACCTTCAAGAACCGCTTTGTATGCCTCATATTGGTCATCTTCAGTTGGGAAGTCTTGAGAGTCCATGTACAAGAACTCTGTACGATAAAGACCAACAGCTTCTGCACCATTATCGTTAACACCTTCAACGTCTTTAGGTGTACCAATGTTTGCAGCCAACTCGAAGTGTTTACCATCAGCTGTTACTGTTTGAGCATCTTTTAGGAGAGCCCATTCAGCTTTTTGTTTAGCGTAAGCTTCACCAGCTGCTTTAAACTCAGCAATTTGCTCATCAGTTGGGTTAATCACAACTTCACCAGTAATACCTGAAACTGCCAAAATGTCTCCATCTTTTACAAGTTCAGTAATATTATTTGTACCAAGAACAGCTGCGATTTCAAGTGTACGAGCCATGATAGCTGAGTGACTTGTACGTCCACCAATGTTAGTGACAAAAGCTTTAACAAACTGTTTGTTAAGTTGAGCAGTGTCTGATGGTGTCAAATCATGAGCAACAACGATTGATTCTTCGTTAATTGTTGCTGGGTTTGGCAATTTCTTACCAAGCAAGTTAGCAAGCACACGTTTTGTAACGTCACGAATATCCGCTGCACGTTCTTGCATGTATGGATTGTCTTCCATACCTTCAAAAATTGCAATGAACATGTCAGTTACTTCAGTCAAAGCAGCTTCAGCATTAACTTGTTTAGCACGGATAGTTTCTTTGATTTGACCAGTCATTTCTGGGTCAGCGAGAACCATCAAGTGAGCATCAAATACGGCTGCCGCTTCTTCACCAAGGCTTTCAACTGCTTTTTCACGGATAACAGAAAGCTCGTCCTGTGACGCCGCTAGAGCAGCATCTAGACGAGCTTCTTCTGCACTTGTATCTTCAACTGTATTAGTTTCAAATGACAAATCCGGTTGAACAAGCAGATATGCCTTAGCAACTGCAACACCGTCAGATGCTGCGATTCCTTTAAGCATTTCTGTCATATTCTTTATGCCAATCCTTCTTTTGTCATTGTTTCAGCGATTGCTGCGATTGCATCGTCAGCATCAGCACCTTCTGCAGAGATAGTTACGTCAGCACCTTGACCAACACCAAGGCTCATAACACCCATGATAGATTTAAGGTTAACTGCTTTACCTTTGTAATCAAGAGTGATATCTGAAGCAAATTTGCTTGCTGTTTGAACAAGCAAAGTAGCTGGACGTGCGTGGATACCTGTTTCTGCTACAATGTGGAAATCTTTAGAAGCCATAATGGATTCTCCTTCTTAATTTGGAATATTTGAGTTATCGATGATAACCCTTACAATTTAGAATTATAACATAGCTAATTCATATTATCAAGGTTAAAACATACTTTATGAAAAATTTCCTAAGGGTTTCTTCTCATTTAGTCATGTCCTTTCAAGATTTTATTCTCTCTTGTAACCATTTGTTACAGAAATAAAGATAAATCCGAAAAGTTTTTCATTATATTTTCATAGGATATTTTCATAAAGGCTAAGTTAGCGTTTAGATGCGATTTAAGATATTTTGACTAAAATCACTTGTTGAAAAAGCTGTTTTTTCAAATGCAAGATCGGCTGTAAAGATACCTGCTTGAAATGTTTTTTCAATAGCTGCAGTAATTAATTGAGCAGCTTCTGACCAACCGATATAATCTAAGAGCATACAGCCAGATAATAGTACCGAACATGGATTCGCCTTGTCCTGATCTGCAATATCAGGAGCTGTTCCATGTGTCGCTTCAAAAATAGCATGGCCAGTTTGATAGTTAATGTTGGCTCCAGGGGAAATTCCGATACCACCAACCTGTGCAGCCAAGGCATCACTGGCATAATCACCATTCAAGTTGGTCAAGGCAACCACATCAAATTTTTCTGGATTTAGAAGAATCTGTTGTAGAAAGTTATCTGCGATGATGTCGTTAATCTCTAAACGGTCAGCAAGTAGGTCCTCTTTATACTCTTCCTGTGCCACCTCGTAACCCCATTTACGGAAACCACCCTCAGTAAATTTTTGAATGTTTCCTTTGTGGACTAGAGTTACTTTTTTGAGGTTATTCTTGAGTGCATAGTCAATTGCTGAACGAATTAATCGTTTACTTCCTTCAATTGAAATTGGTTTAATACCGATACTACTTGACTCTGGGAAACGAATTTTAGTCACACCCATTTCTTTCTGCAGAAAAGCAATGACTTTATTTACCTCTTCCGTTCCTGCTTCCCATTCAATACCTGCATAGATATCTTCAGTATTTTCACGAAAAATCGTAATATCCGTTTTTTCTGGTTCTTTAAGCGGGCTTACCACTCCTTTAAAGTAACGAACTGGACGAACACAGGCATAGAGATCAAGTTCCTGACGTAGAGCAACATTTAAGGAACGGATCCCCCCACCAACTGGCGTTTCAAGAGGACCTTTAATAGCTACCAAACTGTCTCGAATAGCCTCTAAAGTAGCTTGAGGTAACCATTCTCCTGTTTTATCGAAAGCCTTTTTTCCTGCTAGAAGCTCTTGCCACTCAATTTGACGTTTACCGTCATAGGCTACCTCTACAGCCTTATTGAAGATGGCTTGAGCATTTTTCCAAATATCACGACCAACACCATCTCCTTCAATATAAGGAATAATAGGATTATCAGTAACCTCTAGGTGACCATTTCCCATTTTGATTTTTTCTGCCATAGATTTTTCCTCACTAACGTTTTTCTAAAGGAATATAAGTTAAGTTTTCTTGTCCAATATATTGAGAACGTGGACGAATCAATTTATTATTTTTTTGTTGCTCCTGAATATGTGCAATCCATCCTGCAACACGACTCATTGCAAAGATGAGCGTGAAGATATCACTATCAATACCCAAAGAATGGTAAACCGTCGCAGAATAGAAGTCAACATTGGGAATCAAACCTTTCTTAACTTTCATGAATTCCTCAATCTCTTGCGACATATTAAAGAACTCTTGATTGTCTGTATTTTCAGTCAACTTCTTAGCCATATCTCTCAAGAAGATTTCTCGAGGATCCTGTTTCTTATAAACACGATGTCCGAATCCCATGATTTTTTCTTTAGAATCCAGCTTTTCTTGCAGATAGGCACTGACATCACCAGATTCATGGATTTCATTTAGCATATCAAAGACACGCTCATTAGCACCACCATGGAGAGGACCTTTTAAAGCACCAATAGCTGTCGTAACACAAGAATAAATATCTGTAAGGGTTGAGGCACATACACGCGCCGCAAAGGTTGAAGCGTTCAACTCATGATCAGCATGAAGGATTAAAGCCTTATTCATAGCTTCGACTTCAATGCTAGATGGTTCAACCCCATTCAGCATGTAAAGAAAATTTGCTGCAAAGCCTAAATCTTCACGAGGTTTCACGGGCATCTGACCCGTCCTTAAGCGTGCGAATGTCGTAATAATTGTTGGCAACTTAGCCATCAATTCAATACTTTGTTGATAGATGGCTTCCAAGGAGCGCTCCTCAGCATGAACATTATATACCCCTAATAATGAGACTGTAGAACGCAAAACACTCATGGGATGCAAATGAGGCCTTGATTGTATGAGTATACATTGTTCAACGGCATCCGAAATATCATAATTCTTACGCAATTCCGCTTCAAAATATTTTAGTTCCATTTGAGTTGGTAGATGCCCATTCCACAAGAGATATATGATTTCCTCAAAAGAAGCTTTATTATCCATAAATTCTGAAATATCATAGCCTGCGTAGGATAAATGATCATCAATAATAGACGAAATACGTGTATTACAAGCAATCATATCCTTCAGCCCATTTGTTTCAACTGTTGTCATTTTATGCTCCCTTCAATTTTTTTCGAACAACCATTGGTAGAATACCGCCATTCTTATAATAGCGAATATCGGCGTCAGCATCAAAACGGACCAGTACCTTAAATGTTTTTGTTTCAGAAGACGTTTTAGCTGTTACGGTGATAACATCGTGGACACCAGGATTTTCCGAAAGATCAAAGCTAAATGTCTCCTTTCCTGTCAAACCAAGAGACTCAGCTGATTCTCCTTCCATAAATTGAACTGGCAAAATGCCCATCATCACTAAGTTTGAACGGTGGATACGTTCAAAGCTCTCAGCAAGAACTACTTTTACACCAAGGAGATTTGCACCTTTGGCTGCCCAGTCACGGCTCGAACCCATTCCATAGTCTTTACCAGCAATCACAAGTGTGTCTTGATTAGCTTCCTTGTATTTCATAGCCGCATCATAAATAGGAATGATTTCACCATCATATTTAGTATATCCACCAATTTTACCCTCTGCTAACTCATTTTTGATACGAATATTAGCAAAAGTTCCTCTCATCATCACTTCATGGTTTCCACGACGACTACCATAGGAATTAAAGTCCTGATAATCCACTCCGTGTTCAGAGAGATAATTCGCTGCAGGACTATTTCGGGCAATATTACCAGCTGGAGAAATATGGTCAGTCGTTACTGTATCTCCAAATTTGGCTAAAACTTCCAAATCAGTCAGTGGTTTAATGGACAAGTCGTCTCCCAAAGCGTCAAAATAAGGTGGATTTTGGATATAGGTTGATTCTAGATTCCATTTATAATTTTGCCCGTGCTCAGTTGGAATAGCATTCCACTTTGCACTGTCTGAAAAGACATTGGCATATTCATCTTGGAAGAGTTGCCGAGTCACATATTTATCAACATATGACTCAATTTCATCACGAGATGGCATGATATTTTCTAGATAGACAGCTTCACCATTTTCATCAACACCAAGAGCTTCAGTAGTCAAATCAATATTGGTGTTACCAGCCAAGGCATAAGCAACAACCAAAGGTGGGCTTGCTAAGAAATTCGCTTTAACCAGAGGATTGATACGTCCTTCAAAGTTACGATTTCCTGATAAAACGGCACTTGCCAACAAGTCATTGTCAGAAATAGCTTTAGCCAATTCTGGTCGTAAATCTCCTGAGTTACCAATACATGTCGTACAACCGTAGCCTACCAAGTTAAAGCCAAGCTTATCTAGATAGGTTTGCAAACCTGAAGCTTTGAGATAACCAGTAACAACCTTAGACCCTGGCGCCAAAGAGGTCTTGACTGTTGGAGAGACTTTAAGTCCCTTTTCAACAGCCTTTTTAGCTAAAAGACCCGCAGCCATAAGAACGTAAGGATTTGAAGTGTTGGTACATGACGTAATCGCTGCTATTGCCACATGACCAGTCTGAATCGTCTCTGAATGATCCTCAAAATTAACTTGAGCTGTCTTTTCTAACTCTTCACGATCAAGACCAAAACCACGAACTCCAGCTTCTCGAACTACAGCATCCTGGAATTCTTGCTTAGCGTCAGACAAGAGAATCAAGTCTTGTGGGCGTTTTGGACCTGAAATCGAAGGTTTAATGGATGACAAATCAATTTCAACAACCTTGGTATAGGTAGCTTCTTTGCTAGGATCATAGAAAAGATGATTAGTTTTAGCGTAAGCTTCTGTCACCTTGATATGTTGCTCATCACGGTTGGTCAAGCGCATGTAGTTTAAGGTTTCCTCATCAATTGGGAAATAACCACAGGTCGCACCATATTCCGGTGCCATATTAGCCACTGTCGCACGGTCTGCTAGAGATAAACTCTTCAATCCAGGACCAAAATACTCCACGAATTTACCAACAACATTTTCAGAACGAAGCACCTGAGTAATCTTGAGGGCCAAATCGGTTGCCGTCGCAATTTTAGGTAGTTCTCCTGTCAAACGAACACCGATGACCTCTGGAATTGGGAAATAAGATGCTTCACCAAGCATTGCTGCTTCGGCTTCAATTCCTCCGACACCCCAACCAAGAACACCAATACCATTGATCATAGTTGTGTGACTATCTGTACCAAACATAGAATCTGGATACAGAAGTCCACCTTTTTCAATAACAACGTCACTTAAAAATTCGATATTAACTTGGTGGATGATACCTGTTGCAGGTGGAACGGCACGATAATTTTCAAAGGATTGTTCAGCCCACTTAAGAAATTCGTAACGCTCATTGTTACGCTTAAACTCCAAATTAATGTTATCTTCAAGAGACGTACTACAACCATAAGAATCTACTTGAACAGAGTGGTCAATCACTAAGTCCACAGGAATCTCTGGATTAATGAGTTCTGCCTTTCCTCCATTTGCTACTATAGCATCACGCATAGATGCCAAATCAACAACAACTGGAACTCCGGTAAAGTCTTGAAGAATCACACGACTTGGTTTGAAAGGAACTTCCGAATTTATCGAAATATCCGGAAATTTCAAGATACTACTAATGTGAGATTCTGTAACATCAACACCATCCTTTTTTCTTAAAAGACTTTCAAGTAATATTCTAATCGTATAGGGTAGGTTTTCTACTGTAACACCCTGCTTTGTCGCAACTTTTTCAATATCATAAAACGTAAAGTTTTGATCTTTTACAGTTAGATTTGAGCAATACTCTTGCATACTAGAACCTCCATTAGTTAAAAGTTTTTTCTATTTTATACCTATTTCTTCTAAAATACAAATGAAATCGGCATTTTTATGTTATAAAAACTAACATGATGAGTTGGTTGGCTCCTTGTTTCAATAAATATTGACTGGTGTCAAAAAACTTTAAAAAGGCTCAAAAACACAAGATATGGGGTTGTGTTTGAATACTAAACACAAAATATTGTATTTTTGTCGGTTCAACCTCTTGATTTTTCCCTATATTTTGGGTATTCTATTAGAGTTCAAAAAGTGACCTTTAGTCACTTAAATCCATTATTAAAAGGAGTATTTGCAATGGCAAAGATTACATTGTTTTCAAAAAACAACTGCATGCAATGCAAAATGACAAAAAAATTCTTAGAGAAGGAGAATGCTGATTTCGAAGAAATCAACATTGATGAGCATCCAGAGAAAATTGATTATGTAAAAAGCCTTGGTTTCACAGCTGCTCCAGTTATTGAAGCAGGCGATATCGTCTTCTCAGGTTTTCAACCTGCAAAACTTAAAGAAATTCTCTAACTCTCAAGTTTTCATTATAGAAAGGAACTTGTTTGCTTAGTTTAAGGAATAAATCTTAATAAATCATTAAACTAAGTTTGGTATCAGTATTATGTCTTTAAAAAATCTTGGCGATGTTTCTTATTTCCGCCTCAATAATGAAATTAACCGTCCTATTAACGGTCAAATACCTTTGCACAAGGATAAAGAAGCCCTTCATGCCTTTTTCCTTGAAAATGTTAAGCCAAATTCAATGGCATTCAACAGCATCACTGATAAAATTAATTATTTGATTGAAAATGACTATATTGAGTCTGAATTCATCGGGAAATACGAGCCTGCTTTCATTGAGAAATTGTCTGCGGAAATTTACTCTCAAAATTTTCGTTTTCAATCATTTATGTCGGCTTACAAGTTCTATCAACAATACGCTTTAAAAACTAATGATGGCCAGGCTTATCTTGAAAGTATTGAGGACCGTGTTCTTTTTAATGCCCTCTACTTTGCTGATGGCGATGAACATCTAGCCAGCGATCTTGCTAATGAGATGATTCACCAACGTTATCAACCTGCTACTCCTTCCTTCTTGAATGCTGGACGTAGCCGTCGTGGAGAACTTGTTTCATGTTTCCTTATTCAAGTAACGGATGACATGAATTCTATCGGACGTTCTATTAACTCTGCCCTCCAGTTGTCACGTATTGGTGGTGGGGTAGGTATTAGCCTTTCAAACCTACGTGAAGCTGGTGCTCCTATTAAGGGCTATGCTGGTGCAGCTTCTGGAGTCGTACCAGTAATGAAACTCTTTGAAGATAGTTTTTCTTACTCAAACCAACTTGGTCAACGTCAAGGTGCTGGGGTTGTTTATCTTAGCGTCTTTCATCCAGATATCTTAGCTTTTCTTTCTACTAAAAAAGAAAATGCCGATGAAAAAGTTCGTGTCAAAACATTATCACTAGGTGTTACTGTACCTGATAAGTTTTACGAATTGGCACGTAAGAATGAAGAAATGTATCTCTTCAGCCCTTACTCTGTCGAAAAAGAATACGGTAAACCATTTAACTACATCGACATCACAGCTATGTACGATGAATTGGTTGCCAATCCTAACATCACAAAAACTAAGGTTAATGCACGTGAGCTAGAAACTGAAATTTCTAAACTCCAACAAGAATCTGGTTACCCATATATCGTCAATATTGATACAGCTAACAGACACAATCCAATTGATGGTAAAATTGTCATGTCCAACCTTTGTTCTGAGATTCTCCAAGTTCAAGCACCAAGTGAACTGAACGATGCACAAGAATTTGTTAAACTCGGTACAGATATTTCATGCAACCTTGGATCTACTAACATCCTTAACATGATGACATCACCTGACTTTGGACGTTCTATTAAGGCTATGACGAGAGCACTTACTTTTGTTACAGATAGCTCTAGCATCGAAGCTGTACCATCTATCAAAAATGGTAACCAACAAGCTCATACCTTTGGTTTAGGTGCCATGGGGCTCCATTCTTACCTTGCTAAAAACCACATCGAATACGGTAGCCCTGAATCTATTGAATTCACTAATATCTACTTCATGCTTATGAACTACTGGACTTTGGTTGAATCTAACAATATTGCCCGTGAACGTCAAGAAACCTTCGTTGGTTTTGAAAAATCCAAATATGCCGATGGTTCTTACTTTGACAAATACGTTACAGGACAATATGTTCCTAAATCTGACCGTGTTAAAGAACTTTTCGATGGCCACTTCATTCCACAAGCAAAAGATTGGGAAGAACTTCGTGAGTTAGTTAAGAAAGATGGTCTCTATCATCAAAACCGCTTGGCAGTTGCACCAAATGGATCAATTTCTTATATTAACGACTGTTCTGCTTCTATCCACCCAATCACACAACGTATTGAAGAACGTCAAGAGAAGAAAATTGGTAAAATCTACTATCCAGCTAACGGACTCTCAACAGACACTATTCCTTTCTACACTTCAGCTTACGACATGGATATGCGTAAAGTAATTGATGTCTATGCTGCTGCTACTGAACATGTGGATCAAGGTTTGTCATTAACACTTTTCTTGCGAAGCGAGTTACCTAAAGAAATTTACGAATGGAAAACAGAAAATAAGCAAACAACTCGTGACCTTTCTATCCTTCGTAACTATGCCTTTAACAAAGGTATCAAGTCAATTTACTACATTCGTACTTATACAGACGACGGTGAGGAAGTTGGCTCTAACCAGTGTGAAAGTTGTGTTATTTAACACTCTAAAATATCACTGTTCTTATTCATAAAGGGCATTAAAAAGGTCGGTTCGCCGACTTTTTTAATAGATAAACTCAAAAAGCTATGTCATGATTTTGAATTATGATAAAATAGAAACGATATCAATAAAGAAAGAGGTTTCTAATGGAAACTTACTATAAAGCCATTAACTGGAATGAAATCGAAGATGCGATTGATAAATCTACCTGGGAAAAATTGACTGAACAATTCTGGTTAGATACACGTATTCCACTTTCAAATGACCTTGATGATTGGCGTAAACTTTCAGCTGAAGAAAAAGATTTGGTCGGAAAAGTCTTCGGTGGCTTGACCTTACTAGATACTATGCAATCACAAACAGGTGTTGAAGCTATTCGTGCCGATGTTCGTACACCCCATGAAGAAGCTGTTTTGAACAACATTCAGTTCATGGAATCTGTTCACGCAAAATCCTACTCTTCTATTTTCTCAACTTTGAATACTAAATCTGAAATTGAAGAAATTTTCGAGTGGACTAACAGTAACGAATACTTGCAGACCAAAGCGAAAATCATAAATGACATTTATGAGAATGGAACACCACTTCAGAAAAAAGTTGCATCAACTTTTCTTGAAACCTTCCTTTTCTACTCAGGCTTCTTCACACCTCTATATTATCTAGGTAATAATAAGCTGGCCAATGTCGCTGAAATCATTAAATTGATTATCCGTGACGAATCTGTTCACGGAACCTATATTGGCTATAAATTCCAACTTGGCTTTAATGAATTACCTGAAGAAGAGCAAGAAAGCTTCCGTGAGTGGATGTATGACCTTCTCTATGAATTGTATGAAAACGAAGAGCTCTATACTAAGTCTCTCTATGATGGTGTTGGGTGGACTGAAGAAGTCATGACTTTCCTTCGTTACAACGCTAACAAGGCCCTCATGAACTTAGGACAAGCTCCACTCTTCCCAGATAGTGCAAACGATGTAAACCCAATCGTTATGAATGGTATTTCTACAGGAACTTCAAACCACGACTTCTTCTCTCAAGTCGGTAATGGTTACCTTCTAGGTACTGTGGAAGCTATGCAAGACGATGATTATAACTACGGACTATAAGAGAAACTAGCTGAGCTAGTTTTTTCTTGTCTTTAATACTATATTCGAAAAACAAATAGAAAAAGAGTTCAGAAATGAACTCTTTTTAGCTTATTTTGCTTTAACTTCAAAGCCTTCTGCTACACCTTCAGCAAAGTTAGCTTCAACAATGCTAGCACAGTGATCACAGATTGTTGCATTGTAGCTACGTTCCTTGGTAGTTGGATCAATACGACGACAACGATCACAAACTTCACCTGAAGCACGTTCCACAGTGAAGGCAACATTTTCAAAGCTCACAGCTGATTCAGGAGCATTTCCTTCAGCAATAGTCAAAGCTGAAACAATCAAAAGTTGAGCAAGATTTGTGTTCAAACCTTCAAGAAGTTCTTTAACTTCAGCATCTGGATAAATAGTCAAATGAGCTTCTAGTGATTTACCGATAACCTTCTCATTACGAGCTTCTTCCAAAGCTTTTTGAGCTTGACCACGGAAATCCATAAATGCTTTCCATTTTTCAAGGATTGCTTCTTGATTTTCGAAGTCTTCTGCTTCTGGCAACTCTGACAATTGAACAAAGTCTTCCGTTTCAAATTCAAGATATGACCAGATTTCTTCGGCAGTGTGAGGAAGAATTGGAGTCAAGAGTTTTGTGATTTTAACAAGAATATCGTAGAAGACTGTTTGCATTTGACGACGTTCAAGAGAATCTGCACTCTCAATGTAAACCACGTCTTTAGCAAAATCAAGATAGAAAGCTGACAACTCAACATTAATAAAGTTAACCAAAGCTTTGTAGATAGTCAAGAACTCAAAGTTTGCATAAGCGTCACGAATGGTCTTAACCAATTGGTTGAATCGGATAGTCATATACTGATCCACAGAACGCAATTCTTCAAAGGCTACAGCGTCAGTTGTTGGATTGAAGTCTGATGTATTAGCAATCAAGAAACGAAGCGTGTTACGGATTTTACGGTAAGATTCAGATACCTGGCTAAGGATATCCATTGAGATACGAACATCGTTGGTTGTATCAACACTTGTTACCCAAAGACGGAGAATTTCTGCACCAAATTGCTTTTCAACATCACTAGGAGCAATCGTATTTCCAAGTGATTTAGACATCTTTTCACCCTTACCATCGAGGGCAAAACCTTGAGACAAGAGTTGTTTATATGGTGCGACACCATGATTGGCAACTGATGTGATAAGTGATGAGTTAAACCAACCACGGTATTGGTCAGAACCTTCAAGATAAAGGTCAGCTGGATAAGTCAATTCAGGTCGATTTACGACAACACCATTCCATGATGAACCTGAGTCAAACCATACATCCATAATATCATTTTCTTTAGTGAACTCACCGTTTGGTGAACCAGGATGTGTGAAACCTTCTGGAAGAAGATCTTTGGCTTCACGTTCCCACCAAATAACTGAACCATGCTCTTCAAACAACTTAGCTACATGTTCAATTGTTTCTTCCGTCATGATTGGTGTCTTATCTTCAGCATAGAAGATTGGGAGTGGAACACCCCAAGCACGTTGACGAGAGATAACCCAGTCACCACGGTCACGAATCATGTTGTAGAGACGAACTTTACCCCATTCTGAATGGAATTTAACTTTTTCAATTTCATCCAAAATTTCTTGACGGAATTTAGATACAGATGCAAACCATTGAGGGACTGCACGCCAGATAATTGGTTTTTTAGTACGCCAATCAAATGGGTATGAGTGAGAGATTTCTTCTTTGGCAAGAAGGAGATCACCAAGTTTATCAATGACTGTTGGTACAACTTTATCATAGAACTGACCTGAAAAATCAGGACCTGCATTTTCCATCATGATACCACGTTCATTAACTGTTACAGCAACTTCTAAGCCATTGGCAACACCTACGTTATAGTCATCTTCACCAAAACCAGGCGCTGTATGGACGATACCAGTACCAGAATCCAGTGTAACGTGATCACCAAGGATAACCAATTCATCAACTTCAGAATCCCATGGGTGTTCGGTTACAATTTGATCCAATTCTTTCCCTTGGTAAGTTGCAAGTACTTCAACATCTTCCCAACCAAATTTTTCGGAAAGACTTGGCAATAGCTCAGAAGCCACAACATATTTACGGTCAGATCCAGCAGGCTTAACAACTACATAATCAAAATCAGCCCCCATTGTCAAGCCTCGAGATGCTGTAATAGTGAATGGTGTAGTTGTCCATACAACGATATAGGTATCGGTATCCAGTACGCCTTTACCATCCTTAACTTTATTAGCATAGTAAAGAGACGTAGAAACTAAATCATGATATTCGATTTCTGCTTCAGCAAGTGCTGATTCTGATGACCATGACCAGTAAACTGGTTTCGCACCTTGGTAGATGTAACCTTTTTTAGCCATCTCACCGAAGACACGAATTTGTGCAGCTTCATAGTCAGGTGTCAAAGTTACATATGGGTTATCCCAATCAGCTGAGACACCAAGTCGTTTGAAATCTTCACGTTGCTTGTCAACTTGTGAAAGCGCATAGTCGCGACACATTTTAAGGTATTCAGAGCGTTCGATTTCTTTACGTTTCACACCTTTTTTAGCCAAAACCTGTTCGATTGGAAGTCCATGAGTATCCCATCCAGGAATATAAGGTGCATAGAAACCAGACATTGATTTAGAACGAACAATAATATCCTTGGAAATTTTATTCATGGCATGTCCAACGTGAATATTACCATTGGCATACGGAGGGCCATCATGAAGGGTAAAGTGCGGTTTTCCTTGGTTCAATTCTTGACGGCGTTGATACATCTTAGCATCTTCCCACTCTTTTTGCCAGAGAGGTTCTTTATTTGGAAGACCAGCACGCATTGGAAATGCTGTCTTACCAAGATTTAGGGTTTCTTTGAGTTTCATTCTATCTCCTCTTCAATATAATTTACAAAATAAAAAGAGCCTTCATCAAAAAGGACGAAAGCTCGTGGTACCACCTTTGTTTAGAGCAAATATAAATTTGCTCCCTCATATGTCCGTAAGGAGGACCATCCTTCTAACTTACTTGATTCAGTCAGAACTAAAGAAAATGATAACCAGCCAAATAGGGAATGTGGGACTCACACCATCTCCCACTCGCTGAAAATATACTTGGTAAGTTTTATTTTTCTTATTCGCCAATATTCAATTTAAAAGTTTGTGTTTCGTTAAGGTTTACTTCACCTGTTGTTTCAGGTTGAAAATCAAAATCTTCATCTACTGGTGCAGAAGTTGGAAAGTCTGCCGCTTCGCTATCGAAAGAATCTGAGTTACCGAAATCAACTGGAGTTGAAACAACTTCATTTGTTTCTTCAAATTCTTGATTAGAAAAATCTTCGACTTTCTTGTTACTTTCAGCAACACGACGTTGAAGTTCAGCCATTTCATCAGGAGTAAATTGACGCGTTGCGTCAAATGAAGCTGCATCATTTGAATCTGGGACATGTTCGTCCAAAACTTTTTCAACAACTTCTTTAAAGGCAGCATCTGAGTTTTGAAGATAAATAGCTGTTGGTTGCAACAATTCACCCCACTCTGGAGCACTTGCCAAGCTAAGTTGACCTTCAACTGCAGCCAAAAGACGTTGATGGAAAACACGACTTTGACGTTTAAGCTCTTCTGTCTCAATGGCAACACGTTTGGCTTCGTCAGTAGCATCACGAAGAATTTCAGATGCTTTAGATTTAGCTTCTTCAACCAAATGCGTTGCATTGAAGTTAGCTTTATTAATCAAGTTAGCTGATTCGTCAGCTGCTGAAGCTTTAACTTTTTCAGCTGTTTCTTGAGCCAAGATAACTGATTGGCTTAATGATTCTTTCATTTCATCAAAGTACGCCAATTTTTCTTCAAGCTCTTTTACACGAGAAGCAAGCTCACGATTATCACGAACTAAATCTTCATAATCATCAACGATAATATCAAGAAATTCATCTACTTCTTGTTCATTGTATCCACGAAATTTAGTTGTAAACTGTTTATCTTTAATATCAAGTGCTGTGATTGCCATTACAGGCCTCCTTTATTTTTTTACCATTTCTTCAAGCTCTTTTACACGAGCAACAAGTTCACGATTTTCATGAACTAATTCTTCATAACCATCTACGATAATATCAAGAAATTCATCTACTTCTTCTTGATTGTAGCCACGAAATTTAGTTGTAAACTGTTTTTCGATAATTTCAAGTACTGTAATTGCCATTACAGATCTCCTCTATTTACATTACTATCTCTGATGATTTTAAATTAAATACCTACTTTAAATACCTACTTTTTTCTTCGTCTTAACATGCTATTAATAGTGACTTTAGCTTTACCAGATTTTGAAAATCCTTCCTGTTCGGCCAATCGAAATCGACCGAAACCCCGAACCGAAATCATATCACCAATAGTAATCAACTGGTCAGCCTTCTCAACTTGTCTATAATTTAATTTGACTTTACCAGATGAAATTAGCTTCAAGGCCCTAGAGCGTGATAAATTTAACACTGTTGCTAACACATTGTCAAGACGCATGCTAGAAAGTAAAACAAAAGAATGTGAGTAGTTTTCTTGATTTGTAATCCAATCCTCTTCACTAACTTCCTTAAGCGTAACGGAAACATTACCAATCTTTTTAATAGTCATTATAGCATAGTTTGCTAGGTGAGATGCTATCGAAAATTGAATACGTCCATCATCATTGATAATGATATCACCAAATACTTGTCGTTCAAGTCCAAGTTGATTAATTAAAGTCCCCAAAATTTTTGGATGAGTCAAGGTGTTAAACTGTCTTGCATAAGAAACCTCTAACCGCTTAATCTCAAAGTCATCATCAGAGAGCTCATAATAATCCGGAGCTATAATAACTCTTCTATACTCCTCCGTCTCATGATTTGAACTTACAAAGAATTTTAAATGATAGTAATTTGCTAAATCTTCAACAATTTGAATCTCACGGGGATTTAAGAAATCAGTCAAATAAGGACTATACCTATCTTCAACCAATTGGCAAAATCCCCTAACCTTTTCTAAAAAAGGACGTTCATCTAACGAATAATGCTGTTCAATATTTTTATTTTCTGACATCAGAATAGAATATTCCTAAGAATAGTGAGAGAAAAATTCAACAAAAGAACGATTACAATGATTGAAAAGTCAACACCAGCAAAGACCAAATTCAGACGACGAAATGGCGCAAGAATCGGATTAACAATTTGTCTAATGATTTTTCCAAGGCTAGTGTCATAGGCTCCTGGAAACCAAGATAGCAAAGCGTAGACGACAAGAAGTATCTCTGCAACGTTAACGACACGTGCCCAAATAACATATAGTAATATAGACATTGCTTAACGTCTCTTCATGTCAAAGTCAAAGTTAGCTTCTTGATTTCCGTGTGCCAAACCAATCTCTTCAATATCAACAACGACATTGATTGGAGTAAGCAAGTACATTGAAGAGCCAACTTTTTGAAGATTCCCAGTAAGTACTTTACTTGCACCATCAATGAAATCAAGACAACGACGAGCTTGTGCCTCTAACATATACTGAAAATCAATCAAAACACATTCATTTTCGATCAAAAGTTCTACAATTTCCTGAGCATCTTCATACTTCTTAGGATATTTAATTGCAATTGTTGTTTTTGTTGTACTCATTTGATGTGGTCCCTGATTTGCTTGTGAACGACTCAAAGGTAAGCTACGAAGAACTTGTGTCTCCTGCAAGTCTGCGTTAACATGTTGACGACGAGGAGGAACTGTTGCCTGTGAACGCTCAGGTTGACGTTGCTGACGAGGTTGTGTCTGCACTGGTCTCTGCGCCTTTACAGGACGTTTTTTCTCTTCTTCTTTTGCAGCATCTTCATAATCGGTTACTTCGTCGGTATCAAAATATGAAACAATTTTATCAATTGTGTCTTTTAATGCCATAAGGTTAATCTCCGTTCTCTTTAAAGAATGCACTGCCGATTCTGACAAAGGTTGATCCATTTTGAATTGCCTCATCAAAATCTCGACTCATCCCCATGCTTAATTGATCACAAGGAACATTCTTTATTTTTTTCTCTTGAATTGATTTTCTAAGTTCATTTGTCTGTGAGAAAATCTCATCAAGTTCTTGATCATCTGCATCAATTGGTGCCATTGTCATTAGTCCAACAATACAAATGTTATCAAGATTTTTAATTTGGTCTAGAACTGTATCAAGTTCTTCAGGCGAAAAACCATGTTTCGATTCCTCACCTGAAACGTTAACTTGAAGGAAACATTTAATCGTATGATCAGCACGCTTTTGAATTTCCTCTGCTAGTTTTACAGAATCCAAGGCGTGAAAATAATCAACTAAATTAATAACATCCTTTACTTTTCGACGCTGTAAGGTGCCGATAAGGTGCCAGGTCAAATCATAATTGTTTAAAGCTTGATACTTATCTAAGAATTTATCCACGCGATTTTCAGCAATGTGTTTAATTCCTGTTTTAACCAATTCTTCAGCAATATCACTAGAGACATATTTGGTTACGGCAATAATATTGACTTCATCACTAGAGCGATTAGCCTTCTCACAAGCTGCCTTTACCGCTTGATAAACATTATTTTTATTTTCTTCTATAGTCATTATTAACGATTTTTAAAGAATGGTGGTGTTTCTAACTCATCATCATCCTCAACTTCACTTGAGAATGTAGACATAGTCAACTGACTATCTAATTGGCCAGTTTCAGGACGTGAGATATTATCACGTCTTAAGTCCCAGTTTCCAAAAGCAGACTGCTCTTGTTGAGGTGCTGCCGCTGCAGGACGAACTCCTGCTTGAGGCATTGAAGGTGTTTCATTGTAGTCAAAATTTGGTTGACGTTCAAATGAAGGTTGAGATACCGGACGTTGTTCTTCTTGCATTGATTGCTGAACAGGTGCTGCTGGTTGTGACGGTACTGATGTCACTTTGCGAGGTTGAGCTTTCACTCCCGCTACTTTATCAGCACGATCTTGACGAACTCCTGTAGCAACAACAGTTACGCGAATCTCATCTTTCAATGTATCATCTATTGATGTACCCAACCAAATGTTAACACCGTTACCAGCTGCTTGACCAACAATTTCAGAAGCTTCTTCTGCCTCTGTAAGCGTCATATCAAGACCACCAGTTACGTTAACGATTACGTCTTCTGCACCATCAATAGTAGTTTCAAGAAGTGGCGAGAAGATTGCTTTGCGCGCAGCTTCAACAATACGTTCTTCACCAGAACCAATACCAATACCCATAAGCGCATTACCTTTGTTTGCCATAACTGTTTTCACATCAGCAAAGTCGAGGTTAATCAAGCCTGGATTAGTGATAAGGTCCGTAATACCTTGGACACCTTGGCGGAGAACATTATCTGCTTCACTAAGGGCTTCAAGAAGTGGAGTTTTCTTATCAACAATTTCAAGAAGATTGTTGTTCGAGATAATAAGAAGTGTATCAACTTGCTCACGCAACTCTTGAATACCTTCAACCGCATAAGCGCCACGTTTATTACCTTCAAATCCAAATGGACGAGTTACAACTGCAACTGTCAATGCCCCCAAGCTTTTGGCAATACGTGCAATTACTGGAGCTGCTCCTGTACCAGAGCCTCCACCCATACCGGCAGTGATAAATACCATATCAGATCCTGTAAGCGCCTCTGTAAGTGTTTCTTCACTTTCTTCAGCTGCTTTACGACCAACTTCAGGTTGACCTCCGGCACCAAGTCCACGGGTCAATTTAGGGCCCAATTGGATAACCGTTTCCGCTTTTGAAGAGCTGAGCGCTTGAATATCAGTGTTAGCAGCGATAAATTCAACACCAGAAAGACCTTCTTCAATCATTCGGTTGATGGCATTTCCGCCACCTCCGCCGACACCGATAACTTTAATGACCGCACCTTGAACAGATGCGCTATCAAATGAAAAACTCATTTTATTTCCTCGCTTTTTCTAGATTAAATTAATCGAACATACTACCAAAGATACCACGAACACGATCTCCAAGTTTTTGTTTTGGTTCATGATTTCCTTCTTCAACTGGCAAAGGCACTTCGATTGTATTCTCAACTGGAATAGGGTTAGGTTGTGGAGCCACTCGTGGCGCTGGTGATGGTGCTGGAGTTCTGTCAAAACTCAATGCAGGAGCCTCATTGTCGATAGGTTTACGACGGAGATACTCTTCACCAGATACTGCTCGTTGAGCAATGATATCAACTTCTGTAAGAAGGCCAACATACTCAACAAGACTAATCACATTTGCAAACATTGGATTACGGATACCAACTTGATTTGGTACGTAAAGTTTAACATTCGTCTCAAAAAGCTCTTGAGCTACTTCAACTACACCAGGCATAATAGCTGTACCACCTACAAGGACGATACCACCAGGTAAATCAAGTAGACGACCACGAGTCAAATCTTGTTTCACTCTATCCAAGATATGTTTCACACGAGCTGAGATAATTTCAGCAAGGTATTTTTCAGTGATTTCAACAGGTGAATTTTCACCTACAACTTCAACTTGAACAGTTTCAGATTCACTTGCTTCGTCAATATCAGCATTACCAAAATTAAACTTAAGCGCCTCTGCAATCTGCATAGAAGTCTTCAAAACCTTTGAAATATCTTTTGTGATGTATTCGCCACCTTCAGAATAAATATTGGTAAACTGAAGTTCTTGCGCACGCATACTTGCAACGGTAGTTTGACCGCCACCCAAATCAATGACTGTAGCACCAAACTCACGTTCACCTTCATTTAAGACCGCACGTGTCATCGCAAGAGGAGAGATAATAATATTCTCAACCTTAATACCTGCACGTTCAACCGTCTTACGAAGATTGTGAAGGATTGTTGTTGGTCCTGTATAAATGAGACCTCTCATTTCAAGACGAATTCCCATCATTCCACGAGGATCACGAATTCCTTGGAAGCCATCAACGATAAACTCTTCAGGAACCAGCGAAATAACCTCACGCTCAGGTGTAATGCTCTTAGTCAAGGCTGAGCGAACAACACTTTCAACATCTTCATCTTTGATTTCTTTTGATTCACTTGTTACAGGAATCATCCCTTGGGTAGGCTCAATTTGAAGAAGATTAGCTGGGAGCCCAACATTAACTTGCTCAATAACAATACCAGCTTTTTCTTCTGCTTGTTCAATAGCTGTTTTGATGGATTTCGCTGCAGCGTCAATGTCAACAATGATACCATCTTTCACACCAGAACTCTTAACATTACTTACTCCGATGACATTCATTGATCCATCAATAAATTCAGCAACAAGAACCTTAATCGAGCTAGTTCCTATATCTAATCCTGTAAAAAAGCCATCTCTAGCCATTCACTCGACCTCTCAATCTTTCCATTCAATATCTTTGTAAACTGTATAAAAACAGAATTATTCGGATACTATTGTACCATAAAAAAACGTAAAATGTCAGCATTTTACGTTTTTTATTATTCAATATTAGCCCTAAGCTTGGGAAGTTTGATGTGAGTTTTCTTGCCCTACTTCAGGAATACTTTCTCCTTGGTCACTTGATCTTTCGGTATTAGTATCCTCTCCAGAACTTTGTACAGACGATTCTGACTCTTGCCCTTCTTCAGAAGTAGCACTGGTTTCTTTACTATCAGTCTTGTCTTTATCTTTCTTTTTATCCTTATTGGATTTTTCAGATTTTGATGCTTCAACTTCCGGAGTTGTCGTATAAATACCAACTTCCATATCAACAATAGTCCCATCTGAAAGATGTTTTTTAATTTTTTGGTAATATGGTAACTTGGTTGTTAATTGAGATAGTGGGACACGGATGGTATTGCCATCATACAACTCAATAGTCAACAAATCTGAAGTTGCCTTCGTAGGCGTTAAATTAATAATCTGAATGTTATTTTTGATTTTAGCATCCAGTTGATTTAACTCTTTTACAAGTTCTTCAATTTTCTTGTCATCATCCATTTTTAAAGTGATAAATTTGTCTGGAAGATTTCCTGTTGAAACCGTACCACCAGTTTTACCACTCTCGAGAATTGACATATAACCATTGCCAGTTTGACGATAAGCCACTATCGGGTATTCCTTTACTGCAATGTTAAATTGATTTGGAAAGTCATAGGTCACAGTAGCCTTTTTAACCCAGACATTTGTTTTTTCAACAGTTCTCGCAACTTTGTTCTGATTTAAAAAGACATAACTAATATAATCTGTATCAAGAATACCACTTGCCACTTTCACATCTTCTGGCAAAGCATTTTTTGTTCCTGAGACAGTGATAATCTTTTGCTTAGACCAAGGCGAGATATAGAAGAGTGAAAACACAATTAAAATAGCAGCTGAGAAGACAGTGAGCCCAGCAAGATTTTGTTGTGCAATAGGAATGTTACTGCTTGATTTCAACTTATTCTTTTTTTTCTTCTTGGCCTTTTTTTTCTTTTTAACCTTCTTCTTTTCCGGTACCTTGTTTTCGATTGAAGTATTCTCTTTCTCTATGCCTTCAGAATCTTCTCTCTCTTTTTTCCTTAAAAATTCCAAGTTTCGCTTCTGCCATTCCGTCAGAACTTTTTTTTCTTGTGAATTTTGTTCCTTTTTTGCCATGAAATTCCTTTATTTATTTGAAATACTAGTCACTAATAGGTGGTAAAAATCATCAGGAGAGGTAATTTCCTCAGATTTTGCCATAGCTTCTTTGTAAGTCTTTGCATTTTCAACAAGTTGTTCTAGCTCATCATTCAAAGTTGCCCAACTTAAATCAGGTTCCTGTAATTGGCGGGCATAACCTTTTCGTTCAAAATAAGCAGCATTTTCAAGTTGATCTCCACGGCTAGCTTCTTTCCCCAAAGGAATGATTACATGCAGTTTTTTCATCGCCAATAATTCAAAAATGGTATTTGAACCACCCCGAGTTACTACTAAATCAGCCAAATCCATAAGAGGTTGGTACAAATCTGTTACATAATCAATTCTATATAGATGAGGTTGTAAGGTATTTAATGAAGAATCACCAGAAATATTAATGACATTGTAGTGTTCAGTCAGTTGTGGAGTATTGCTAATAAAATCATTAAAAACCTTTGCACCAGCTGATCCACCGATAAAAAGAACGGTTTTCAAATTGGCATCAAACTGTTTCTTAATATTATCAAGGACATCCTGTTGATTCGTTTGTGCCACACCAACCTTTGTAATAGCGCCAACATGTTTTGTCTTTGTCAACGCTTTTGGTTGCTCAAAAGTCGTAAACATCGTAGTCGCAAACTTGTAAGCAATCTTATTGGCTAACCCCATAGAGAGGTCAGACTCATGCACATAAACAGGAACTCCTAATAATTTAGAAGCAATCACTGGCGGTACAGAGACAAATCCTCCCTTAGAAAAAAGTGCTTGTGGGCGAATCTTTGCAATAATCGCAATAGATTGAAGGATTCCCCAACCAACTTTAAAAACGTCAAGCATATTTTGCCATGAAAAATATCGACGTAGCTTCCCTGTAGCAATACTGTGGAAGGTAACATCTAAACCAGATTTAGAGATTTGTTCATGTTCGATGCCATGTTTATCACCAATATAGTGAACTTCCCATCCATCTTTGATGAACTTTGGAATTAAGATAAGATTTAAGGTCACATGTCCAACTGTTCCACCGCCGGTAAAAACAATCTTTTTCGATTTTGCCATAGCTTATCCCTTCAATTGCTCAACCGTTGCGATAAATTCATCACCACGCACTTCAAAATTCTTGTACATATCCCAACTTGCGTTAGCAGGGCTCAATAAGACAACATCGCCTGCACTTGCTTGATCAAAAGCAATACGTGTTGCATCAGCTACATCTTTAGCATCAAGATAAGATACACCTGCCTTATCAGCGGCACGTTTGACACGAGGAGCGGATTCTCCCAAAATAATCATTTTCTTGACTCCTGTAATATCAGGAACAAATTCATCAAATTCATTACCACGATCTAAACCACCAGCAATCAAAATGACTTTACTATTATCAAATCCAGAGAGTGCTTTTTGAGTCGCCAAAATGTTTGTTGACTTACTATCATTATAGAATTTCACGTCATTAATGGTATCAACGAATTGAAGGCGATGCTTAACCCCTCCAAAACTTGCTAAAGTTTCTTTGATTGCCTGGTTTGAAATACCTGACAGCTTAGAAACCGCAATTGTAGCCAAAGCATTTTCAACATTGTGACTACCAGGTACGCCAATCTCATCGGATTGCATAATCAACTCACCTTTATAGTAGAGACCCCCGTTTTCAAGATAGGCTCCATCTACTTTTTCCACAGTTGAAAATGGAACGACTTGTGCTTTCGTCTTAGTAGCCAACTCTTTAGCAAGATCTTGGTTAAAGTTCAAAATAATGAAATCATCTGAGGTCATTCGATTTTGAATATTCCATTTGGCTGCCACATATGCTTCAAAACTACCATGATAATCAATATGCGTTGGCATCAAATTGGTAATAACCGCAATGTGGGGATGGAAACTGTCAATTCCCATCAATTGGAAAGAAGACAATTCCATAACTAAGGTATCTTGAGCGGTCACTGATTGGGCAACTTCTGATGCAGGGAAGCCGATATTTCCTGACAAGACGCCAGACTTGCCACCATGATTTAGGACATCAGCAATCATAGTTGTCGTTGTCGTCTTACCGTTTGAGCCAGTTATACCAATAATCGGTGCTTCTGACACTAGGTAAGCCAATTCAACTTCAGTCCAAACTGGAATTCCTTTTTCAAGCGCACGGGCTACCATTGGATTGTCGTAACGAATCCCAGGGTTCTTGACCATTAGTTCAAAATTTTCATCCAAAAGCTCAAGAGGATGTCCACCACAAACAACCTTAATTCCTTCTTCAAGAAGAGCCTGAGCCGAAGGGTTTTCCTCAAATGGTTTTCCGTCATTAACAGTGACGATAGCTCCTAACTTAGCCAAGAGGCGAGCTGCTGCTTCACCAGACTTTGCCAAACCAAGGACCAAAACTTTTTTATTTTCAAATTGTGTTACTGATTTCATAATTCGTCCATTCTCTCAAATTGTATCATAACCATTTTACCTTTTATCCCAACCTATTTCAAGAAGTTACCTCTTCTAAGCACAGAAAAAAGCCAATCTAGGCGATTGACTTTTTAAGGTTCATGTGACTTATTTTTCTTCTTGTTCAGTTTTTTCATGTTTTAGCTCTGACATGGAAAAAAAATCTTTTAAAGTAAAATAACTCAATACAAGCATTCCCACCGTGACAAAAAACTCACCGGGTAAACTGAAAAATTTGATGATTGATAACACTGCTAAAAGTAATAGCAATGCTGAGGTAACCATGACAAAGAGGAGATTCATGGTGTTTTTTACCGACTTGGGTGCAATAAAGAAATAAAATGACGAAATCAATATAGCAACAATCAGATAAAACATCCCTTCTCCTCCCTCTAAATTATTCAGCTTCTGCTGCTTTCTTCTTACGTTTGTTAGCTTTATCACGCTCTGCTTTATTCAAAATTTGTTTACGCAAGCGGATAGATTCAGGTGTTACTTCCATGTACTCATCATCATCCAAGAATTCAAGTGATTCTTCAAGTGTTAAGATACGTGGAGTCTTGATTACGGCTGTTTGGTCCTTCGTAGCTGAACGCACATTTGTCATTTGTTTTGCTGTAGTGATATTAACACCAAGGTCATTTTCACGAGCATTTTCACCGACAATCATACCTTCATATACTTCTGTACCTGGGTTAACGAAGATTGTACCACGTTCTTCAATACGCATAATTGAATACGTTGTCGCCTTACCTGTATCGATAGAAACAAGGGCACCACGGTGGCGTCCACCGATTTCTCCCGCTACAACTGGCAAGTATTGGTCAAAGGTATGGTTCATAATACCGTAACCACGTGTCATAGACAAGAATTCAGTAGAGAATCCGATAAGGCCACGAGCTGGTACAAGGAAAATAATACGTGTTTGACCATTACCAACCATTTGCATATCAAGCATATCACCTTTACGTTCTGAAAGGGCTTGAATGATAGAACCTTGGTACTCTTCAGGAGTATCAATTTGAACACGTTCAAATGGTTCGCATTTTACACCATCAATCTCTTTGATGATAACCTCTGGACGAGATACTTGAAGTTCGTATCCTTCACGACGCATTGTTTCAATAAGAATTGACAAGTGCAATTCACCACGACCTGAAACCGTCCATTTATCAGGTGAATCAGTCGGATCTACACGAAGAGAAACGTCCGTTTGCAATTCTGCCAAAAGACGTTCTTCAACCTTACGTGACGTTACGTGTTTACCTTCACGACCAGCAAATGGTGAGTTGTTAGCCAAGAAAGTCATTTGAAGAGTTGGTTCATCAATACGAAGTACTGGCAATGGTTCAACAGCATCTGTTGGTGTAATAGTTTCACCAACGAAGATGTCTTCCATACCTGAGATGGCAATCAAGTCACCAGCTTTAGCTTCATCAATTTCACGACGCTCCAAACCAAAGAAACCAAAAAGTTTCGTAACACGGAAGTTTTTAGTTGTTCCGTCAAGTTTTGAAAGGGTAACTTGGTCACCAACTTTTACAGTTCCACGGAAGACACGTCCAATACCAATACGTCCAACAAAGTCGTTGTAGTCAAGAAGTGACACTTGAAATTGAAGTGGCTCATCTGAGTTATCTACAGGAGCTGGGATGTGATCAATAATCGTGTCAAAGATTGGAGCCATGGTGTGCTCTTGATCAGCAGGATTATCTGACAATGATGATGTACCATTAATCGCTGATGCATATACAACTGGGAATTCCAACTGATCATCATCTGCGCCGAGTTCGATGAAGAGTTCTAGGACTTCATCAACAACTTCTTCAGGGCGAGCTGATGGTTTATCAATCTTGTTAACAACAACAATTGGTGTCAAATTTTGCTCAAGCGCTTTTTTCAACACAAAACGTGTTTGAGGCATCGTTCCTTCGTAGGCATCAACAACAAGAACAACCCCATCAACCATTTTCATGATACGTTCAACTTCTCCACCAAAGTCTGCGTGTCCTGGTGTGTCCATGATATTGATACGAGTACCTTTGTAAGCAACGGCTGTATTCTTAGCAAGGATAGTAATACCACGTTCTTTTTCAAGATCGTTAGAGTCCATTGCACGCTCATCAAGTTCCTTACGTTCATCAAGGGTATGTGATTGTTTCAACAATTCATCTACAAGTGTTGTTTTCCCGTGGTCAACGTGCGCAATAATGGCAACGTTACGGATGTCTTCTCTATATTTAGTCATTTTTTCCTCTTTAATTTTTATTTCAACTTTTCAAGTATACCACAATTTTAAGAAAATGGCAGAACCCAGACCAATTGTAAACGTTTTTCAATAAGAAAAAGGTGCAATAAGACCCCAATTGGTCAGACACACCTTTTCACATTATTTTTGAATTGTAAGAGCTAGACTGGCAGCTCCAATGATACCAGCATCATTACCAAGCTCAGCCAATTTCACTTTTGTTGTACGACGTACTTGTGGGAAAGCATAACGTACAAAATAACTTTCTACTCTACTACGCAAGAATTCTCCAGCAGCTGAAACACCACCACCGATGACAACTGAATCAGGGTTAAGGATGTTTGAAATATTTGCTGTGGCGAGTCCAAGGTATTCTGACACCTTATCAACAATACTATCGGCGAACTTATCTCCTTCAGCCGCAGCCATAAAGATATCTTTACTTGTTACTTGTTCACCGTTATCTACAGCAGCCTTAATGGCTGAATCGCCTTCATACTCCTCTGCCATGTGACGCGCCAAACGAACCACACCAGTTGCTGAAGCTACAGTTTCCAAACAGCCATTATTTCCACATGTACATTCAAAACCTGTCTCAGGTTCAACGATAATATGACCAATCTCACCACCAGCACCGGCAACACCGTGAATCAAATTACCATCAGCGATAACACCGCCACCTACACCTGTTCCAAGTGTTACAAAAACAACATCTGGATTGTTGGCACCAGCACCAACCCAACGTTCACCTAAGGCAGCCACATTTGCATCATTATCAATAGCGAATGGAATACCCAATTCTTTTTCAATGACAGAACCAACTTCTTGAGTATCTGCCCAGTTTAGGTTGAAGGCACCTGTTACCGTTTTATTTTTACGGTCAACAGCACCTGGAGATCCCATACCAATTCCAATAAAGTCATCTGCAGTGAGTCCGTACATTGCCAAACGGTGTTTCAAGGACTCAATAATATTTGGAACGATGTGACGTCCATCTTCAAGCGTATTTGTTTCAATCGCCCATTTTTCCTGAACGTTACCTTCTGCAGTCAAAATACCAAATTTGACAGTTGTTCCACCAAGGTCAATACCTAAGAGTTTTTTGCTCATTTTCTTTCTCCATTTCAATGCGATGCTCACGCCGTAAAATCATTTCAGCAGATAGATAATTGTCTTTATCAATTAAGCCATTCTGGTAAAGAGCCTCTAACTCAATTTTCATCATCTCAATATCATAAAGTCTTTTACCTAGATAAACTATTATGCCAAATTGCTTCAACAGCTGTTGAACATCATATAAAGTTCTCATAGCAATATTTTAGCAAAAAGCTTCAGTCATGACAAGAGACTAATGAAAACCTTTACAAATTATCGACTCTAAATTCAAAAACCCAAGCCAGTGAGACTCAGGTTTCAATCTATTGACAATTCGGGCAAATGCCATGTAAAATCATTTGTTCACGAGTGATACGAAATCCTGTTTGCGACTCGACCTCTTCCTTGAAAGAAGGAATCGGTAAATCCAAGTCAGTGATGTGTCCACATTTTTCACAGACAATATTCAAATGATCATGTCCCATAAAATCATAGTAGGTCGTATTATCATTGTTTACTTTAATTTCTGAGACGATTCCCTCTTCAACCAAAACTTTGAGATTGTTATAAACAGTCGCAAGACTCATACCTGGGTTGTCAGGGAGGAGATCATAATATATCACATCTGCACTAGGGTGCTGATCAGACATCATCAAATAACGGATAACAGCTTTGCGAGACTCCGTCAATCGAATTCCCTTTGCCTTTAACTGATTCAAGACATCTTCATAAACGCTTAAACTACGTCGATGTTGAGACATATCGCCCCTCCCTTCTTCTAAAAGTATTTTGTTAATATTATACACTTTTAGAGGAACTCTTGACAATCATCTTAACTCAGAAAAATGCTTATTTCAAGCCAGGTTCTTTACCAAGTTCAGCAGTCAACATCCATACTGTTTTATCAATTTCTGACTTAGCTGCTGTAAAGATATCATTTGAAGGAGCATCTCCTTCTTCATCTGTAATATCCAAACCAACTTGGAACAAAACTGACAAGTATTTATATGTATCAACCAACAACTGGATTTGATCAGTCATTGATTTATCAAAAGTACCTGTAGTTTCTGTCAATCCTGAATTAGATGAAAACTCAACGAGTGTTGAAAATGGTTCCCCACCAATAGTAATCAAACGTTCACTAATAACATCAAGATGACCGTTCAAGCTATCCATTAATTCATCCATTTTTGGATGAAGATAAAGGAAACCAGAGCCACGCATATACCAGTGTACTTGGTGGACAATTGAAGCTGCTACAGACAAATCAGCAACTGCTTGATTCAAGACTGCTTTTGTTTTAGTGTTTGTTGATGCTGTAACATGATCATTAACTGTTTCAGTGATAGTTTCTTTAATTGTATGTACCATATTTTTTCTCCTTATTTAGAATTACTATTGTTTACATCTTTATTTTAGAATATTTATAAATAAGAGTCAAATATAATGATTTTTTTGACTCTTTTTCGAATACATAGGTATGTTAAGTATCATTTATTTTTTTCTAGGAGCTTCCTTAGGCTCATTTATTGGCTTGGTTTGTGACCGTTTCCCCGAAGAATCCATAGTGACTCCTAGCAGCCACTGCAGCTTTTGTAAGCACTCATTGCGATTTTTTGAGATGGTACCTGTCTTCTCACAACTTATTCTAAAATCTAGGTGTCGTTTTTGTCAAAAACCTATTCCTTATCGTTATCTCTTTATTGAACTGTTCTGCGGAGTAGTCTGTTTACTCTTTTTACACCACTTTCTAGATTTCGCTGAAGCCTACTTTATTATTTTCAGTCTCTGTCTAACACTCTTTGATTTAAAACATCAATCATACCCACTTCTTATTTGGCTACTTGGAACTACGCCTCTCATGTTTTTGGGAAACTTTTACCTAACCTTTACTTTGGGACTCGCACTTGCTATCCTAGCTTATCTCAAACACCTAAATATCGGAGAAGGTGATTTTCTCTACTTGGCAAGCGCCTCACTCATTTTCCCATTTTCTCAAATACTACTGGCTATCGAAATAGCTTGTCTTTTGGGACTTATCTATTTCCTAGTCAGTAAAGACCTCAAGCAAAAAATCGCATTTGTACCTTTTCTGTTTGTAAGTATTTTATTTCTTACCTTCATCACATAAAGCAAAAAAGCCGATCATTTCGGCTTTTTGGTTTATTAATTCATATTAACACGGTGCCACTCGTTAATCACATAACAGAGCATACCCAATTGTTGAAGACCCCAGCCACTAATTTCTGATGAGTCTTCAGTCGAACCACCGAGGTAACGTGTATAGATAGCTACCATGTAAGGTGTGTCTTCCATAACAATAGCATCAACATTTAGTGCTTCACGGACATAACCTGGTTTTTGATAAATCGTTAAATCAGGAAGGTAGGTCTTATAGTACTCATTAGGGAATGATTCACCAATGTAATGGAGAATATCCTTGTAGTTATCCTGATGCTTCCAAAGGTAATCCAAAACTTGAATGTAATAATCTGTTGTCGTCTTATTGCCATGCATTTGGATAGTCTTGACATCACCTTTTGATTTACCATATTTATCAAGCATACCATAGAATTTCTCCATCCCACCTAGGCGTTCTGCCAAAGCATAAGCTGGAGTATTTTCAGAGTACACAAGAGAGTACTCTTGCATTTCTGGAATGGTCATTGAACCACCAAAGGCAGCAACATAATTATCATGCTCACCTTGGTACTCATACTCAGTGTTCGTAATATCAAAACGTTCCGTTAAAGAAAGTTTGCCTTTGTTGACTTCATCCATGACAAGCATGTTTAATGGCAGTTTGTAAGTAGAGCCTGCAGTCATTGGCTGAGTATCATTCATGGAATAATGCTCATTAGTTTTGGTATTCTTATATGAGAAAGCAATTTGGCTAGAGTCAATACCTTGATCAGCCAAATAAGCTTCGACCACTTGGTTCAAAGTCATATTGGCATAGTCATAAGTCAAACCATTGGCCGCCATCGTGTTAGCATCCGCATCCATAACAGCCTGTTTAGCTTCAGCTGACTTGTTGGTTGGTGTGACCTTTTCCTCTTTTTCCTTCTCATCTTTTTTTGCCACTTTTGAATTGGATCCAAAAATATTTCCAAAGTTACCTGAGTGACCAGCTTGCTTGCCGCGCCCTGCTAGAGCAAGCATCGCGATAAACAATAGAACCACCAAAGCACCTAGGAAAGCCAAAATAAGGTAAGCTTTTTTATCATCTCGAGATGACTTGGATTTTGACTTAGCTCTAGATTTCTTAGAACGCTTGCTCCTTAATGCTAAAGGTTCCGTTTTTGGTTCCTTTTCCTTTTGTTCATCTGATACAACTGCTTCCTTAGCAGGTTTCTTATCTACAGATTTTTTAGAAGACTTTTTATGTTCTTTTTTCGTCTCTTTCTTCTTGGACTTTTTGGCGTCTTTTTTGACATCCTTTTTATCATCCTTGATATCATTTTTGACGTCTTTTTTGATATCTTTTTGAAGGTCTTGTTCTAACGAATCTTTCTTCTTGTCTTTAGTTTTTCGGCGACTTCCACTATACTTTTTGCTTGAATGTTTTTTCTTTTTTTTCATAACAATAATAGTTTAAGCTATAATGCCCTAAAAAGCAAGGAGATTTTACAGCCATATTACAAAAAATCACCCTCAAGAATGAGGATGATACTAGACTTATTTAGCTGCTTCGTAAAGCTCAGCAACTTTATTCCAATTGATGATTTCAAAGAAGGCTTTGATGTAGTTAGGACGTACGTTACGGTAGTTTAGGTAGTAAGCATGTTCCCAAACGTCAAGTGCCAAGATTGGTTTTTTACCGTCTGAGATTGGTGTATCTTGGTTAGCAGTTGAAACAACTTCAAGTTTACCTTCTGCGTTAACCACAAGCCATGCCCAACCTGAACCAAAACGAGTTGTTGCTGCTGCAGTGAAAGCTTCTTGGAAAGCTTCAAATGAACCAAAAGCTTCGTTAATAGCAGCTGCTACTTCTGCAGTTGGTTCTTGTTTTTCTGGTGACAAAAGTTCCCAGAAAAGTGCGTGGTTAAGATGTCCACCACCATTGTTAATAAGTGCTTGACGAATATCTGCTGGAATTTTTTCGACATCAGCCAAAAGCGCTTCAAGGTCTTCACCAATTTCAGGGTGTTTTTCAAGCGCAGCATTAGCATTTGCTACGTAAGTTGCGTGGTGTTTGTCGTGGTGAAGAGTCATTGTTTCAGCATCAATGTATGGTTCCAATGCATCATAAGCGTAAGGAAGGTCTGGAAGGATAATAGCCATATTAAAGGTCCTCATTTCATTTTTTCTTCATTTTACCCTAAAATGATAGAGCTTTCAAAAAATTTGCTTACTAAATCACTAAAAATCTCAAATATTAACGATGCGAGCCTATCTTCAGAAGTGCTAAATCAAACAAATACTCTTTATCATAAGTACCAGTTTTAATCTGATAATCAGTCTCAATCAAACTCTTGATGCTCGTCTTCAAAAATTCTATAGATAATGGACGACTGTCTCTCAGAGCATAGCGAATCTGATACGGATTAACTTTACGTCCTAGATAATCCGAAAGGCTTACGACAATTTGCTGTTCACTTTTACCTTGAGCCGATAGGAGTTTCACTTGTAAATAGGTGCGAAATTGTCCCAACATAACCGCTATTAACTTAATGTCATCCTCTCCCTGAAGGCGCAAATCGTGGACCAGTTCACGTACCCCATTAATGTCACCTCGTAAAAGGAGTTGGGTCATGTCAAAGATATTATCCTGCAAGCTCTTTGGAATAGCTTCAGCAATATCCTGGGATGAAATGTTTCCTTCCGCTTTGTATCCCTTTAAAAAGGCCATGTTTTTTTGAACATCTGAAAAGTCAAAATTTGACTTGATTAGGAGTTCCTCAAAAACACCTGTATCAAAAATAAGTCCCTCTTGATGCGCTTTTTTTTGAAAATACGTTTTAAGTTCCGCATCCTTTAGAGGACTGGTTTCAAGTACCAAGGCATCACGCTTCAAGAGTTTTACTAAGCGACGCTTACCATCAAGTTTACCCGATGCCATTAAAACAAGTCGAGTCGTTTCCACGGGTGACTGAAGATAACTTTCAAGCCGTTTTAGCTCCTTATCATCCAGATAGGATTTTTTTGATGTGGTCATATCTGTGAAATGATCAAAAATGACCACCTTCTCATCCGCAAAAAAAGGCATACTTTCTAAATCCAGTTCAGCATCCTGATAGTTCGTCTCAGACATATCAAAATAAGAATAGGTCAAATCACTGGGATCAAAACCGATTTGTTTTAAAAATGTTTCTTTAGCTTGACTATACTGCCCCAAATCTTCACCAGCTAAGACTGTTAACGTTGGTAGGGATTCTTTGGACAGCTTTTCAATGGTTTCCATAGCAATCATGGTTTTATTATAACAGAAATTTTGTCATAACAAAAAGCCCACCACAATAGTGATGAGCAATAGTTTGTCTGTTTGATTAACCTGAGTTACGAAGACCTGTTGCAATACCATTAATAGAAATATGGATAAGGCTAATTTCGTCATCAGTCAAATCATTGTTACGAAGACGTTTAATCAATTCAATTTGGATGTAGTTCAAAACATTGAAGTATGGCAAGCGGAAGTCTAGACTTGCTTTAAGTGATGGGCTTTCATCAAGGAAACCATCATGATTTTCAATAGCAAGAATAACATTCTTAGTCAATTGCCATTCATCCAAGATAATATCGAAGACACTACGGACTTCTTCATCTTTCGCCAATTGTGCATAGTGGAAGGCAATATTCATATCTGATTTTGAAAGTACCATGTCAACATTCGACAAGAGTGAACGGAAGAATGGCCATGTTTCAAACATATGTTGAAGTTTTTCAAGGTTACCTTCTTCAGCTTGAATATAATGATTGAAGGCTGAACCAACCCCATACCAACCTGGGAACATGATACGGTTTTGTGACCATGAGAATACCCAAGGGATGGCACGAAGACCAGAAATTTCAGTGATAGTCTTACGAGCAGCTGGACGAGAACCAATATTCAAACTTGACACTTCTTTGATAGGACTAGCTTCAAAGAAGTAATCGTAGAAATGTTCATTACCAAAGACAAGGTCACGATAAATAACATTTGAATCGTGAACAATGCCGTCCATAATTTCACGGAAATCAACCAATTCTTCTGGATCGGCAATTTGGCGTGTCACCATACGGTCAAGGGCAGCTGAAACCAACATTTCAAGATTGTAGTAAGCAGCATCCTTGTTACCATATTTATTACCGATAACCTCACCTTGTTCAGTCAAGCGGATACGGTCTTTGATTGTACCAAATGGTTGAGAAGTAATGGCATCATATGATGGGCCACCACCACGGCCAACAGTACCACCACGACCATGGAAGAAGGTAATCTTAATACCACGTTCTTCCCCAATCTTAGTCAATTCATTTTGAGCCTTGTAGAGGGTCCAACCAGATGACAAGTAACCACCATCTTTGTTAGAGTCTGAGTAACCCAACATGATTTCTTGGTAATTGTTACTATTTTTAATCCAACGTTTAACAATATCATAGCCAAGATATTGTTTCATAATATCGTTAGAATTTTCCAAGTCTTCGATAGTTTCAAAGAGAGGAACGATTTGGACACGTGCACGTTCTGTATCAACCAAACCAACTTCTTTAAGCAAGATAGCCAATTCAAACATATCAGATACACTTTCAGTATGAGAAATGATATGTTGTTTGATCACATCTTCACCAATATGGTCTTTCAAAAGACGAGCTGTGCGGAAGATAGACAATTCTTTTTCAAGGATTTCAGACTTAGGCACATTAGTTGATGACAAAGTACGAGGATCTTCTTGCAATTCCTTAAGAAGAACGGCAACTTTTTCAACCTCAGTCAACTCACTATAATTATCAACAATGTTTGCTGACTTAAGCAACTCAGCAACACAAGTTTCGTGAACACTTGAGTCTTGACGCATATCAATTGTAGCCAGATAGAAACCAAAGACTTCCACTGCTTGAAGAAGCTCTTCGAAATCACCTGAAATCAAGACAGCATCGTCATTTTCAAGAAGTGAATTTTTGATTGCCAAAAGGTCATCATGGAAAGCTTCAGCTGTTTCATAAAATTCAGTCGTTTGTTGAGAGACAGCTTGAAGACTTTGGCTGAGACGTTGTTGCACGTAATCAGCTACAACTTCACCAGTTGAGACTGAACCGAGGCTAACCTTTTCAGAAAGACGTTTAGAAACTCTTTCCTTGTTAAAGTTACCTTCTTTGAAGAAAAGAAGCGTTTGAATCAATTTAGATTGAATGTAACTGAAAGCACGACGATAAGGTTCATTTTCACGATAAACTGATGTATCTGGAGAATGTTTCGCCATTTCTGCTACTGTTTCTGAAACTTCAGTCAAACGTGATGAGAGTGAGAATGAACGGTAAAGGTTATCAACTTTTTCAATATAGTAATTGAGGATAACTTCACTTTGAACCGTTGCAGAAAGTTTGAGGGTTTCTGCTGTTACAAATGGGTTCCCATCACGGTCACCACCAATCCACATACCCATTGTAATAGGTGTTGGATTATCAAGTTCGATTCCTTTTTCAACAGCTAAACGTTTGAATTCGCGCGATAGGTTTGTAATCGCCTTAATCAATGAGGAGTTGTAATACTCCATAACGTTAGTGATTTCGTTTTTAACCTTAAGTTTCTTTTCACGAATGATATCAGTTTGCATCATGATTTCCACATAACGACGCAAATCCGCATACCATTTGTCCTTGTTAATAAGACCAGCCTTCACATCACGATGCTTACGGAGAAGTTCGTGAATATGGTTAGTCAATTCAAGCATTGTTTTACGTTGAACCTGAGTTGGGTGAGCTGTCAATACTGGCACGACATTAACATGTTCAAGAATGTCACGCGCATTGTCACTTTCAGCGACAACATCAAAAGTCTCAGACAACTTACCAAGGTAGGTTTCGTCAATATTATTTTTGTGGTTAACTTCATAAGCCAAGTCAACGTCCTCAGAGATGTTAATCAAAAGAGGCAACAAAGAGAAATAGCGTGATGCCACGACCATATCATCATTTGTCATTTTTGAAATGGCTTGTGTAAGGGCCACATAGTCACCTTCATCATAAAGTTCAACCAAATGTCGGATAGTTGTGAGGCCTTGCTCTCCAGCCATGCCTCTTGTTGCATCATCCAACAATTCTTTCAAGATACCAACTTCTTCAGAGATGATTTCCTGGTTGTTACTGCTTTCCAATTTGTTAAAAGCCAAACCGTATTCTCCTTACTTTATGTAGTACCCTTTTATCATATCACTTTTAAAACAAAAGTAAACTATTTTTTCTGTAAATCGTCAGTTCTTTGGGAATCTTCGGACTTTTTTGAAAAACATCTTGCTCCTATTTCCGAACTTTATTAAAAAAAGACTCTGAAACAGAGCCCAGAATCTTAATTATATTTCTCTTGGTAGAATTTGATTTCATCACCGTTTTCAACTTTAAGTTGATTAGCGGCTTTCTCACCTAACTTGCCATTGACATCAAACATCCAATAGATGCCCTTGTCTTTATCTTGAGAAATACCGTCAATCTCAGTAATAAAACCATCATTTTCTTGGACTGGATAAACTTCTTCCAAGACATCAAGAACAGTATCACCTTTTTGGATATTTACTGCTTTCTTCTTACTTTCTTTTTCTGTTTTCAAAATCAAGGTTACCTTGCCTTGACTCTGAGACTGCTGGCTACTTGTTCTTGTGAGCTTAGCTGCTTCGCTTTTACCACATGCAACTAAGGTGACAAGAGAAAGGGCAAGAACCATATATGACAATATTTTTTTCATTTTACAAACCTCCTAAAAATAGACTGGATAAATGGATAGAATAACAGTGTTGATACTGCATGGTAAGTGTCATAAAGTAGACCTGAGACAACGAAGGTCAAGCCACTCTTGAACAGAAGACCATACCCATAATCCATTAAAACACCATAGAGAAAGGACAAAATGGTTACCAAAACAATCTGCCAAACCAATGATACTCGAGGTGCAATCAAACTCCAAAGAGCCATTAACACTCCAAAAGTCAAAATCTGATTAAAAACCCAAGGACCAAAGCCATATAAAAAGCCCGAGATAGCCATGGTTAGGGCCATAATGAGTAGGCCATCCACCAAACCCAAATAAAGAACAGCGACAAAAAACATAGCTGTTATAGGCTGAATATTGGGAAGCCCTATAAAAGCTGACCGTAATCCAATGGCCAGTGCTGTTAGAATGGCAATACGTGTCATTCGTTGAACTGAGAATTTCATACCTCTATTATGCCAAAAATAAATTGGCTTGGCTAGGTATGCACCAAACTTATTTGATTAGAAAATAATGGTAGTCTTGCAATTAAAAAAGACCAACCACACCATTAGCGCCGTCAGTCTCTCATTTTTTACATATGTCTTAAGCGTTCCACCCGTTCTGAGATTGGTGGGTGAGTGTAAAAGAGCTTCTGCAAACCAGATTCCTTTTTAGGGTCATTGATATAAAGCGCAGCACTGGCGTCATCGACGTGATGTTGCATAGGAGCACTGTTATCAAGCTTAAGCAAGGCATTTATCATTCCTTGAGGGTTCCGTGTCAATTCAACACTAGAAGCATCAGCCAAAAATTCACGCTGACGTGAAATGGCCAGTTGAACCAAGGTGGCTGCCAAAGGTGCCAAGATAATAGAGATTAAGGAAACAATGAGAAGAATAATCTCCAAACCACTGCCTCCATCACGATCATCATCACTCCTACGGCGACCGCCACCCCAAAACATCATATTGCGTGCCATTCCGGCTAACATGGTAATGGCAGAAGCCAAGGCCACTGCAATGGTAGAAATACGAATGTCGTAGTTGCGAATATGGCTTACTTCATGTCCCATAACTCCCTCAAGTTCCTCACGATTCATAACCGCAAGGAGACCTGTTGTAGCAGCTACTGCAGCATTCTGAGGACTAGAGCCAGTCGCAAAAGCATTCATTGAAGGATCGTTGACAATAAAGACACGTGGCATGGGAATTTGTGCCACCATGGCCATGTCCTCAACCACATGGTAAAGATCTGGAGCCGTTTGTTCATCCACTTCTTGTGCACCATTCATGGCCATTACAAGATTGGTTGACTGAAAAATCATGGTCACAGCATAGATGAAACCGATAACCAAGGCAAGAATCAATCCACCATAACCAGAACCTAGCCAAAGATAACCAACAGCATAGCCAACAAGACCCAACAAGAGGAAAAAGACCAAAAGCAAAAGCCATGTCCTTCTCTTATTTCGAGCGATTTGATCAAATAACATATTAGTTACCTAATCCACTGAAATCAACCTTAGGAACAGCTTTTTCTGCTTCAGGTGTTTCAAGGAATTCAGCAGCCTTAAAGCTAAACATTTTGGCAATAACATTGCTTGGGAATGTTTCCAATTTTACATTGTAGTTACTTGTCACACTGTTATAAAGTTGACGTGAGTAGGCAATTTTATTTTCAGTGTTTGTCAACTCTTCTTGAAGCTGGCTGAAGTTGGCACTAGCCTTAAGGTCAGGGTAACTTTCAGCTACCGCAAAGATGCCAGAAACCTGACGTGTCAATTCATCACTGGCACGCATAGCTGCTGCAGGGGATGTCGCTGCTGCTACTTGATTACGAAGCTCTGCTACTTTTTCAAGTGTTGAACCTTCATATTTAGCGTAACCTTTAACGGTTTCAATCAAGTTAGGAAGGAGATCATTACGACGTTTCAATTGAACATCAATTTGACTCCAGGCCTCCTTAGTCTGCATACGGCTTTTAACCAAGCCGTTATAACTTGCAATAACAAAAATCACAAGAACAACGATAATGGCGATAATAATCCAAATCATAGTTAGTTTCCTTTCTTATAACTTAAAAAGAGTTCAAATAACTATCCTTTTAAGTGTTTTAATAGACTCAGTATATCAAATTTTCAGACAAAAGTGGTGAAATGTGAAACCATTTTACGAAAAAAACTGGACATCTTGTCCAGCTCTTCATCATTCTTTAGTTGTGTGTCGTTTGCCTAGGGAGATGGCGTCTGCTTCTGACATAGTAACGACGTTTGATTTGTTGGTGTTTTTCATATGTAAAAAACATCCCATTTCTTGGATGCTTCCTACTTATTATTTACTGACTTTCTTACCATGCTTTGTAAGGTAAACTGTTGATAAGCTTAATGCTGCACCAATCCCGACAAGGAATAGAACTGTTGCAGTATTCGACTTACCTTGCTCTTTTGAAGAGCTTTCTTGACTACCTGATGCCTTAGCTACCTGTCTAGCTTCAGTTTTTTTATCAATACGTGCGACATTCTCTGGTTTGTCATCCTTCTTGTTTTCCGCCAATTCTGACAAATCGCTGCTAATCTCTTTGATAGCACCTTCAGAGCTTGCAAGTGTTGCCGCTTCTGAGGCTAATGTTTCAGATGCCATAACCGCCATGACTTTACTTGCAATAACATCCACTGATTTCGCATTCAAGAGAGAATGATAAGGAATGGTTTCTGAAGCCAACTGACTACTTGTTACAGGGGTTTTTAGGTCGTCATTATAAGCTATCTGACTATTTGGCAAAATGCTGACAACTTCAGATGTACTTGCTGTAGTTGGTGCTTCAGAGACTTTAACAGCAATCTGACTTGTTGAGCCCTTTTCAATAACTTCTGAAGAAACCTCGCTTATCGGATCCTTTTGTGTGCTTTCTGAACCTGAAGTTTTTTCTGGACTGTCAGAGGTAATGGCTACATCAACCTGACTCGTAGATGAAGCTACTGAAGTTTCCTCATTCTTTGGTGACTCAGAGGCTGGCGTAGTTGAACTAACTTCACTCTTTGGTGACTCTGATGATGAGGTCTCAGAGTTCACTTCACTGTTAGAAGCCTCGGAAACCGGAGCGCTTGAGTCTACTTCACTTTTTGGTGTCT
>CAKQDX010000005.1 GCA_934229725.1 uncultured Streptococcus sp. | reverse complement strand
TTATTGGATTATGGGAGAATTAAGTGTGAATATAAAAAAAGACAAACATCAAAAACGATGTTTGTCTTCATTCTGAACAACAGGAAATAACCTGTTGTTACTTATTTATTTCGTCCGACGTTTTCGAAGGAATCCTAGGCTTAGAATACTTAGCAGACCTGCTACAAAGAGTCCACGATTTGTCTGTTCACCAGTAGATGGCAGTTGCTTATCAGTTTGACGACGAGCTTCAGTCTTAGCCTTTCCATTGCCTTGATTAACAAGCTCAACATCTCCGATAAGGTTCTCTTGACTTGAGGTATTAACACTTGTTTTAGTTACCTCAGTCTCTTTTCCACCAAATGACTCGGTCTTTTCAGAAATCTTAGCGACTTCCTCATCTGGCGTCTGAGCATTGGTCAAACGAATAATAGTCGCTGTTAATGGATCCAAAGTCAAGATGTGATTGTTGATTTCAACACCTGATAGCTCACTAATTCCAGATAGATTAACTTGATTGCCATCTGCTAAAACCATATAGGATAGACCATTTGTAAGCTTGCTCAAATCAAACTGACGAGCCTTACTATCAGCATTGACATAGACAAGGTAACGGTCTCCATTGGAAGCAAGAGTTTGGTATCCTAATACCAAATCTTCTTGAGCGACATTATCCTGACCAGGAACGGTCAATAGCGTCACACGAGCATCCACATCTGCTTTTGATTTAAAATTAAAGGCATCTGTAGACTTACGTAGGGCAATCAACCCTTTGGTAAAGGCACGGGTTTTGGTATTTTCTGGGAACGCCTGTCTATCAGTCGCCTTAGTCCAGTCGAAATGGTTAACTGCATCACTAGAATCATAGGAATCATGGATAAAGTAAGGATAGTCAAATGGATTGCCCTTTTCATCAACTAAGAGGTGTGACTTATTTGGCACCTTGTCCTCAGACACAGGATAACGGTAGGCAGGATCACGGAACTGTTTGGTGCGGCCGTATTCCTGACCAGAGTGAATAAATGGTGTTCCCTGAGCAGTCAAGACCATGAGGTTTCCTAGACGCAAGCGTCGATGAATTTCAGCATTATTCTCAGACTTGCTTGGATCCTTCTTAATTGATTGGGCAATGATATCAAAAAGGGTCAAATTATCATGAGCAGCAATATACTGGATCACATCACCTGGTGAATCAGCCTCAAAGTTAGTTGGCTGTGCCTTGATATTATCAAAAACCTTATTAATATCACGTTTTCCACCTGTGATAAAGGCAGGTGTCCCCTCATTTGGATAACCTGATTTGAGGGTGTTTCGAATATCATCTGAAAATACAGCTACGGTATCTGTGTCTTTCATCCAAGACTGATCGGCAGGCTGAACAGGGCTATTTTCATCGCCAGTGTAAGTCACCCAGCCCTCACCAAGCATAATGAGGTTTGGATTAAGGGCACGTGCCGCATGGTAAGCTTGCTCAATACTCTCAGCATCATGGTCACCCATCATATCAAAGCGGAAACCATCCACCTTATATTCCTTAGTCAAATAAGCAATGGAATCTACCAAGACACGACGGCTCATATAGTGAGTTGTTCCGAGACGACCACCTCCAAAATTCGAACGAGGGGTACCATCAGCATCCATAAAGTGATAATAATTTGGCTCAAGATCCTCAAAGATAGCTGTCTTGGCTGTATGATTATAGACCACATCCAAGATAACGCCCATACCGTGGGCATGAATAGCTGCAACTAAATTCTTGAATTCTTCAATACGTTTAGCTGGATCACTTGGGTTTTCAGAATACATACCCGTCAAAGAGAAATAGTTTTGTGGATCATAACCCCAGTTGTAGTTACTATTACTTGAAGCGTAAGTATCCAAACGCTTCCCATTTTCCAATTCATTAACAAAATAGTAGCTTAATACTGGCAAAAGTTGAATATGGGTAACGCCAAGATCCTTGAGATAATCCAAACGCTCCGCAAAGGCTGCAAAGGTACCAAACTGGTGCTTCAATTCAGCTGAGATAGCCTTGTCAGAGGTGAAATCTCGGACATGAGCCTCATAAATGATGGCGTCTTCACGAGACTTAAAGTTAGGAATCTTAGCGTAGTCAAGGTCTTTTGGTCCATAATTAGCAGGATCTACAAAGGCAGCCTTGGCAATCTTGTGTTCAGGTCTCTTGCTGGCATCGTCACTATTCCAAGCTGCCAAAGATTTCGCATATGGATCAAGAACAATTACTGACTGATCACCTCGTTTAATGCGGTATTGATAGAAATAACCTGTTAAGTTTTCAAGGCCAAAATCAGTCGCAAGGAGGTCAGCTTGCCAAGTACCTCGAGGGCCTTTGCTTAGAGCGTGTTCAGCTAGCACCTTGTCCTGATTATTCTTATCATAGACAATGATATCTACTTGATCAGCACTTGGTGACCAAAGTGTCACATGTGCTTTAGTACCATTCTCTTCTAGACGGGCACCCAATTCGCCATCATAACTGTAGAGGGCATCCTTTAATTGCCAGCTTTCAGACGTGTTGAAACTATCATTGCCTAAAGTGACCTTGTAAGGTAGATTTTCAGCAGCAAAATCACCTATTAGTTTGGCTTTTTTGAGCTTGGCATCCAACTCCAGTTGTTTAAGAGTGACGCTATTTCCGTCCTTATCTGTCACCTTGAGGTCTTTGAGAATGTCCTCAGATGAGACTTCGTCTAAGTTGGTGAAGCTAAGTTCGATTTGGCTTGGACTAAGCTGCTGAGCCCCAGTCAAACGCACATCCTTGACAAAGTAAGGGTTGGTGTAGACTGTCGGATCAGTATCTCGTACGAAAAGCTGACGAGATTTTTTCAAGTCACTAAATTTATAATCATTTGGTTGAATTTTCACATCATCTCCTGTTTTGCTCTCATCTAAGAGTAAAAACCCTACCGATTTTGCCGCTTGTGTTAGTGGAATATCTAAGTAGGCACCATACTTACTATTCGGTTGGAAATTGACACCATCAGGCCAATTACTTGGAGCGTCCTTAACGTCACCCCAATACCAGACAGACTTATTACTGTAGTCGCCATCCGTACGGAAATAATTGATACGAACGTGATCTTGAGGGATAGGTTGATAACTGTAAACTTGAAAATCCTTGTCAATCCAGGCCTCATTCATTTGAGGGCTAAGAATTTCGACTGCTTTATCCCCTGAAAGGTTCGTTCCAGCGGCATTATTAATCAAGAAGCTAAGTTTTTTAGGTGTTGAAGACAATTTCACATCTAAATAGACACCATAATTATCCTGTTTGGCTTCTGCAAATGAGGTTGCTCCTGTCGGCCAGGCACCCTTCTTAGATGATGGTGTCTCAACATCATCCCAAGTCCAAAGTCCAAACGATGCCTTGTCTGGACTTGGCAACTCTTGAAAATGCAAGCGAATAGACCCATCAGCAATAGGTTCCTCAGATATATTCGTAAGAGGTTGACTATTGTTAGGACTTACTGTTTTTGGTGTGTTTTCAGTTGTTTCATTTAGCTTGTTAGCCTCAGTAGGGCTAGTATTTTCTTCTGGAAGAGAAACTGGCTCAGTTACCTTAGAAACAGAGGTATTCTCAGCTGTTACAGGAGCTGTTGGCGTTTCAGTTACTAGACCACTGGTAGTAAGACTAGCATCAGCTGGTTCTACTTGTGTGGTTGATTCGGGCGTTGACACTGCTTCATCTGCCTTTACCCCTTGAACAGCAGCAAAGCTCAAAAAAATAGCTCCAATAGTTACAGAAGCCAAACCTAACTTGTACTTACGAAGACTATAACGAAGTACTTTTTCGTTATTAGATTGAGTATTTCTTTTCATCATAACTCCTTTTGATAGCGTTTTCACATTTTCTAATATACCATTTAGATTACATTTATGCAAGCGTTTTCGCTCCGTGAAAATAAAAAGAGAACCATAAGATTCTCTCAATTTCTTAATTATAAACAGAATAATAACGCTTAATCCCTGCTACAATCGCATTTGCCAAAGTTTCTTGATAAGCAGACGTCGTCAAGCGAGCTGCTTCTTGTGGATTTGACAAGAAACCAAGTTCTAGGAGAACTGCTGGAGCTGTTGTTTCACGTAAGACCGCAAAGGTTTGACGTTTTACGCCTTGGTTCTGAGCGCCAGTCGCATTAATCAGGCTAGATTGAATGGCATTGGCCAAGGTATCACTCATACTCAAACGAGTCGAATTAGCATGGTAGGTCGAATTAATACGTGAAGGATATTCTGCAAAAGGTTGGTAATAATAAGTCTCGATACCTTGCACATCAGAGCTTCCTGCAGCATTGATGTGGATACTTACAAAGATATCTGATTCAGAAGCGTTAGCAGCACGTGAACGATCAGTCAAGTCCACGAAGCTATCATTGGTACGTGTAGTCACCACTTGATAGCCTTCTGCTTCTAGTTTGGCTTTCACACGACTTTGGATGGCCAAGGTCAAGCTCTTTTCAGAAATACCGAAGTAAGAAGCACCTGGATCATAGCCACCATGACCAGCATCTAGATAGACAATCTTATTAAAGACATCATAGTTTCCTCGTGAAGCAGAACCGATTTTCTTAGGAGCTACCACGTCAACAGAAGTTGCACCAAAACCAACATTCTTACCTGATGCATCTGTCAAATAACCATGAACAATATACTTGCCTGAGTTCCACTTGTGTTGGCTGGCAGAAACGGTCACCTTGTAGGAACCATCATCTTGTTTTGTAGCATTGTGCCAAACCAAATCATCCTGGCCATTTTGGTCAGACCAAACAGGAATGACCACACCTGTGATCCCCCCTGGATTGGTGAGATTGGTGATGACAACATCAAAGGTGCCTCGATTTTTGTCGTTGTTTGTGATGGTCAAAGTACCTTGAGTCTTGGTAATATCAAGGGTCGCTTGTTTGCCACCTAGGCCAATGAATTTCCCGTCATTATCAACCAAGTAGACATGAGAGTTATAAAGGCCACTATCACCCTTGTGGTTGCTTGAACGAACCGTCACCTTATAGTCTCCATTGGCTTGTTTAGCTGCCTTGTACCAAATGATATCATCTTGACCGTTCTTTTCTGACCAGGTTGGAACTAGAACTTCTTTGAAACCGTATGGTGCAACCAAATTTGAAATGACAACATCATAGCTACCAGTAGCATTGTTGAGACCGGTGATGGCAAGGTCTGCTTTTGGTTCCGACAAGGCCACTTTTGTTTGAGTCGCCCCAACACCAATTTGTGAACCATCGTTTTGAATATAGTAAAGATGGACATTGTAAGTACCTGTCGAGTATTTGTGATTAGCCACTTGAACATTAACTTTGTAACTGCCATCTGTTTGACGTGTGGCTTCATACCAGCGAATATCATCTTGTCCATCCTTTTCAGACCAGATAGGAACTTGAACCGTACGAACACCCTTAGGGCTATAGACATCACTGATAAGCACATCAAAACTACCAGCACCATTGTTATTTAAGATAGAAATGCTACCGCTTGGCTTAGCCTCACTAACCTCAACCACAGTCTCTGTCAAATACTGGCGGTTACCAGCATTATCTATGAGATAAGCATCCGCTCTGTATTTACCAGTTGAATGTTTGTGGTCCGACGCTTTAATAGTGACACGATAGCTACCGTCTGCTTGGCGAGTCGCTTTGTGCCATACCAAATCATCCTGACCATTAACAAGACTCCATGACGGTACCAAGACTTCCTTCAAGCCATTCGGTGCGACAATATTTCGTACTACTGCATCAAAAGTTCCCAATTCAGCATTGTTATTTTCAATCGTTAGGCTTGCACTTGGACGAGATTGGCTAACTTCCACCACTTTTTCAGTCAAGTAAAAACGCTTGTTAAAGTTATCTACGATATAAGCATCTGCACGGTATTTACCAGTTGAATGTTTGTGGTCACTTGCCTTAATGGTAGCTCGGTAAGAACCGTCCGCTTGTTTCGTAGCCTTGTGCCAAATCAAATCATCTTGACCACCAACGAGACTCCATGAGGGTACGAGGATTTCTTTCACACCTGTAGGAGCAATGATATTTTTCACTACAGCATCGAAGGTACCTGTAACCGCATTATTGTTTTCAATAACGAGACTAGCACTTGGACGAGAGTAATTAACAGAGACGACTTTCTCAGCAATATAATGTCTCTTATTTGTTAGATCAACAACATAGGCATCGGCACGATAATTACCAGCTTCTCCCTTGTGATCCACTGCTTTAATGGTCACACGGTAAGAACCATCCATTTGCTTAGCCGCCTTATGCCAAATCAGGTCATCTTGTCCATTGGCTAAACTCCAAGATGGTACGAGAACTTCTTTGACACCCAAAGGAGCGACAATATCACGAACAACTGCATCAAATGCACCAGTCGCCTGATTGTTATTCTCAATAGAAAAATTTGCCTTAGGTTGCAAGGCATCTGCAGTTTGACCTGTTACCGAATGAGTCAATCTTTCCGGCTCAGTCGAAGCTGCACTTGATACCTCTGAAACACTTGAAGTAGATGTATTTTCTGAACTTGCTGACGAACTTGCTTTAGCTACTGATTCAGAAGCGACTGTCCTTGATTCAGAAGTTTCAGTTGAAACTACCACTGATTGACTGACTTGTGGGGTACTTGAGTTCGCTACTTCACTTGTAGTGGTTGGTGGAGTTGCCACAGTAGATGTCGCTGATGATGACGGTACGTCCTTAACCAGAACTCCTTCACCTCCAAAAATATCAGCTGCCGTTGCAGCTTGATAATGACTACCTTCAGCAACAGTAGGTATTTGAGTGGCTACCTCATCGGCACTAGCCACTTGAGTGGTTACTGCCATAAGTACAGCTGCACTGGCATAGTAGATAAAATCTTTTGTTCGCATTTAACTTTCCTTTAACACTTTTTTATACGTCAATCATTTTACCATAGAAATTGTCTTACGAATAGAGGGAAAGTGATAATTCTCTAAAAAAACAATGAAAATGAAAAAAGAATAAGGGTTTTTTAAATAAAAAACTACTCAATTCAGGTTAATTAATCTTATATTCACTATAATAACAAGGATTTAAATACAAAATAAAAGATTTTGACAATTGATTGATTTAGTTCCAAGAATACACAATAGGAACAATAAAAAGCCCACAGAAATTCACTTCTGAAGACTTTTCATTTAATAAACTAAGCAAAGATTGAGAAGAATGGTGCACCAAGTTTAGTGTCCATTGGATCTGTACTCTTAACACCATGAATGTAATCCAAAGAATACCAGCCATTATTTGCAGCATTAAATGGATCACGTACATAAGTTTTACCATTATCATAGCCATGAAGAACAATTTCATGCGTATATGGATAGTTGATAAACTGACTTGCTCCTACCGCAGCAAGAACGTGTTGACCTGACAACAAAGCAGAAGCAATACTAGAGATGCTTGAAAGCATGTTGCTCTTAAGCCCCCAGTTTTTACTTGCTGAGACAATACCTTCCGCATCAGTACCAGCAACTGATGTTTTATTGAATGAATTTGTATTGTAATACAAGTAATCTGCAACTGTCGTTGGTGCTACAGTTGTTCCCAAGATATCTGTAAAAGTCATTGCCAATGATGTTGGGACACAACCAGATTGATCCATGTTGCTGACACCATACCACTTAGAAGCCCAGCGAGGGTCACGTTGAGAATAATAAGTCGTTTGTGGCTCAACACGACGATTACGTGGAGAAAGTGCCGTTTGACCAAGGTTAAAACCTTCTACTGTATTATCTGTATAATCCACATAAACATGAGTCATGTAATTTCCAGCAAGATTCTTGTGATTGACTGTAGAAACATTGACCTCAGTATGTGTGCCAGTTGGTGTAGCATCGTACCAAGAAAGGTTTCCTTGGTTGCTTTCAGACCAAACCGCTACTCGAATTTTCTGAATTTGACGCCCTTGAGGTGCCTGATCTACCACTACAGTGAAGCTACCAGCTTCTGAATTAACATTTTTGATATAAGCTTGCGTCTTTGTTTGAGCATTTCGGAACTCGAGCGTTGTTGTTGTTCCACCAACGCCAACCCGAGACCCATCATTTAAAACATAGTACAAATGAATATTGTACAAACCAGTTGAGTTTTTGTGGTTGGTCGCCTGAACATTTACTGTATAGGTTCCGTTAGCTTGACGAGTCGCTTCATACCAGCGAATGTCATCTTGTCCATCTTTTTCAGACCAGATAGGCACTTGAACAGTACGCACACCTTTAGGGCTATAGACATCACTAATAATGACATCAAATGTTCCAGTATCCTTGTTATTGTTAACTACTGAAATCGTACCAATTGGTTTGTTATGTTTAACATCTACCACCGTTTCAGTAACATAGTAGCGTTTGTTAATATTATCTACGATATAAAGGTCAGCACGATAATTGCCAAGCGAATTCTTGTGTTCATTAGACTTGATAGTGACACGATAGCTACCATCTGATTGGCGAGTCGCTTTGTGCCAGATAAGGTCATCTTGACCGTTGACAAGACTCCATGATGGCACTAAAACTTCCTTAACACCATTTGGAGCAGAAATATTACGAACAACGGCATCAAAAGTTCCCAATTCAGCATTATTGTTTTCAATAATGAGACTTGCACTAGGACGAGTTTGGGTAACTTCTACCACTTTTTCAGTAAGGTAGAAACGATTGTTAGAATCATCTACAATGTAAGCATCGGCACGGTATTTACCAGTAGAATTCTTATGGTCGGTTGCCTTGATAGTTACTCGGTAAGAGCCGTCGGCTTGACGAGTTGCCTTATGCCAGATAAGGTCGTCCTGACCACCAGCTAAACTCCATGAAGGAACAAGAACCTCTTTCAAACCTGTAGGAGCAACAATGTTACGGACAACAGCATCGAAGGTACCTGTTGCTGTATTGTTGTTTTCAATTGAGAGGACACCACTCGGACGTGCATAGTCAACCGATACTACTTTTTCTGAAATATAGTGACGATTATTTGAGTTGTCCACAATGTAGGCATCGGCACGGTAATTCCCTTTATTGCCCTTATGCTCACTTGCCTTAATAGTGACACGATAGCTACCATCATTTTGCTTAGTCGCCTTATGCCAAATAAGGTCGTCTTGACCGTTTTCAAGACTCCATGATGGAACCAAAACTTCCTTAACACCCAAAGGTGCTGTGATATTAGTAATGACAGCGTCAAATGTACCATTTTGGGCATTGTTATTCTCAATAGCAAAACTTGCTTTTGGTCTTAGCTGCTCAGGGGTCTTGCCAATGAAGACTTGCGTTGTTGTCCCCCCCACACCAGTCAATTGTCCGTCTTTCTGAACATAGTAAAGATGAACATTATAGAGACCTGTTGTGTTTTTATGAGCTGAAGCTTTTACATTGACAGTATAAGCTCCATTGCTTTGACGGTCAGCCGTATACCAAATAATATCATCTTGACCATCAACTTCTGACCAAATAGGCACTTTTACAGTCTCAACACCATTTGGTGCCTTGACATTAGAAATGACAACATCAAAGCTACCTAGAATTGGGTTGTTGTTGACAATCGAGATAAGACCACTCAAATCACCTTGAGTTGGATCTGCCTCAACACCGACATTAGCTGTAAATCGCCCAGTATAATCAACACTTTGGTCAAAGACATGTTTGCCTGGCAAAAGATTAGCCGTCGCTGAGAACTGCCATGCACCAGTTTTACCGTTATAGCGCATATTCTTAGCACTTGTAGCTGTAAGTGTCGTTGACGGATACTGAGCAACCCAGAAGTTTTCAAGACCAAATTGAGAGGTTGAAACTGGACCTCTATAACCTAGATTGTTTTCATCCAACCAGCTGGCACTTGTGTAGAACATCAAGTTGTTATAGCCATACTTACGCATTTCATTAACCCAGGCTTGGGTATTACGGTTGATGTTTGGAAGCATGTTGGAATCTTCAAAGTCATTAACCATAACAGTGCTCTTTGGAAGGTTAAGTCTTTGTGCTGCTTCGATATAGAAGCGAGCCTCTGCACGTGCTTCTTCCTCAGTTGTGTATCGAGAAAAATGATAAGTCGATACTTGGAGGCCTGCGATTTGAGCATTGCGGACCTGTGATGGAGCTTTGGGATTATTGTACCATGTGTCTTCAGTCAATTTAACGACGACACCACCAACACCTTGGCGGGCAAGAGCACGGTAATCTTCTACACTGATATCGCCGTTATGGCTGCTGACATCAATAAAAGTCTTAGGCTGAACCCTAAGATTTGTCGAAGAGCCATCCGAAGAATTCGTTAATTTAGCAGGTGTGGCAACAGCGTTATTAGGAGCTTCAGAAGCTGTTGAATGTGCAGAAGCGGTCACACTCTCAGAGCTAGCATTTGAAGTCGCTACTGATGTAGACGTAGCAATCGTTGTTGAGTTAGCTACAGATGTTGATGCAGTTGAGGTTACAGCCACACTAGACACTTCCGAACTTTGTTTAGCAATAACTGTAGAGACTGCTGGAGTGTTAGCCTGTGACACTTCACTTGTTGCTACAGAGGCTGGGGCTGAAACAGTTGTGCTTGGTGTTTCAGTAAGTGATGCTTCACCACCAAAAATTTCTGCTGCAGTCGCAGGTTGATAGTGGTTTCCTTCAGTAATAGAAGGCGTTTGTGTTGCCACTTCATCAGCTTGAGCAACTTGAGTAGTTACAGCCAAGAGAACAGCCGCACTGGCATAGTAGATAAAATCTTTCGTTCGCATTTAACTTTCCTTTTGCATTTGTAATACTTGAACCATTTTACCACAGAAAAACTCTCGTGGAAAGGTTATTATTAAAAATTTTCTAAATAAAATAGAAATATTATAAAATTATAAACAAACTTTCTCCCTTGCATAGAAAACTCTTTAACTTATTATTCGTATTTTTCTTAAAAATTATTGAAAAGCCGTAACGATATTTTCAAATAAATACAAATGAAAATGTATGAAAAAAATTCCCGAACCTTTGTCCGAGAATTTAATATATCTTTATTTACGTTTTGGTGGGTTATGGATAGCTTCTCCAAGTACATCAGCAAAGGCTTCGTACATGTTTTCAGAGAAGGTTGGGTGACCGTGGATAGATTGCAAGAGTTCATCTACAGTCAATTCATTTTCCATAATAGTTGATGCTTCGTTAATCAATTCAGCTGCAGCTGGACCAATAATGTGAACACCAAGGATTTCATGGTACTTAGCATCCGCAACAACTTTAACAAAACCTTGGGCTTCGTTTGAAGCAATGGCACGTCCGTTACCAGCAAAGCTTGATTTACCAATCAGAACATCGCCGTATTTAGCGCGTGCTTCTTCTTCAGTAATACCACACATCGCAACTTCTGGGTGTGTGTAGACAGCAGCTGGTGTGTAGTCCAGGTGAGCCTTACGAACATTTCCATGCATGGCATTTTCAGCAGCAACTTCACCCATACGGTAGGCAGCGTGAGCGAGCATTTTCGTTCCGTTAACATCACCTGGAGCATAGATTCCTGGAATAGATGTTTCTTGGTAAGCATTAACCTTGATACGACCACGGTCGAGTTCAAGGTTAAGATTTTCAAGACCATCCAACTGAGGAACACGTCCGATAGAAAGAAGTGCACGGTCAGCTACAATTTCTTCACCATTATTAAGCTTAAGGGTTAATTCGTTGTTGGCTTCTACAATCTCAGAAACACCAACAGAAGTCATAATCTTCATGCCCTTCTTAGCAAGGATTTTTTGAAGTTCAAGTGACACTTCTTTATCCATTGCAGGGATAATGCGGTCAGCCATCTCAACAACGGTTACATCCACACCGTATGAAGCATAAACAAGACCAAGCTCGATACCAACGACACCACCACCCATAACAGCGAGTGATTTAGGCAACTCACGCAAGTCAAGAATATCGTCAGATGTCATGACAAGTTGTGAATCAATGCCAGGGATATTGATACGTGAAACCTTTGATCCAGTCGCAAGGATGATATTGCGTCCCTTGATTGTTTCTGAACCAATAGTAACTGTCTTATCTGGGTTAACTTGACCAAGACCGTTGAAAATAGTCACTTTGTTAGCCTTCAACAGACCTTGAACACCACCCGTAAGCGTCTTAACGACAGAGTTCTTAAAGTCAACAGTCTTATCCATATCAATAGTGTAGTTTGTTGACGCTAGGTTGATACCACGACCTGCTGCAATCTTAAGTCCATCAAGAATTTCTGCATTTTTAAGGTAGGTCTTAGTTGGGATACATCCTTTATTCAAACATGTTCCACCAAATTCAGATTTTTCAACGATAGCAACCTTACCACCAAGTTGTGCCCCACGAATAGCAGAATAGTATCCAGCAGGACCACCACCGACAACGATAATATCGTACTCATTGTCAGCAAGTGGTGCTTTTTCTGCAGCAGCTGCTGGAGCAGCTTGGGCAGGAGCTTTAGGAACTTCAAGACCAGCAGATTCCAATTGAGCCGTTGCTTCTGCAGCAGGTGCGCTAGCTGCGTTGTCAGCTACAACTTCACCTTCTGCCCCAATATAACCAATTACCTCAGTTACCGGAACTGTTTCACCAGCCTGACGGGTAATCTTCAAAAGAACACCTGAATCTTCCGCTTCAAGTTCCATATTTGTCTTATCTGACATGATTTCAAGAAGGATATCACCCTCATTAACCACATCACCTTCTTGTTTCTTCCACTCGATGATTTCGCCTTCCTGCATATCAACACCAAGCTTAGGCATAATAATCTCAAAAGCCATTTATAAGATACCAAGAGCGACCAGAAAGCGACTGAAAATTAGGCGTCCGACACGTCAGCCTGCTGACGTAGACGGACGGTCTATTTTCCAAGCTTTCCGCTCGGGTTCAGTTGAGCCCTCTGGTTCGCCCTCTCCTTTCTATTTCAAAACTTCAGTTTTTAGATATTTTATTTCACTTAAATCAACAATTCCATTGGATTTTCAATCAAATGTTTCAAATCAACCATGAATTTGGCACCATTCATACCATCCACAATACGGTGGTCAATAGTTAAGCAAAGCCCCATGATTGGACGTACGACAACTTCTCCATCAACAACAACTGGAGTCTGAATAGTTGCTGAAACACCAAGGATAGCTGAGTTTGGTTGGTTGATGATTGGGTTAAACGACTTGGTTCCAAACATTCCCAAGTTAGTAATAGAGAAGGTTGAACCTGACATTTCGGCAGCCTTCAATTTACCAGCTTGAGCTTTCTTAATGACATCCTTAGATGCCACAACAAACTCAGACAAACTCATCTTATCAGCGCCATGAACGACTGGCACAATCAAACCATCATCAAGACCTACGGCAATACCGATATTAACAAATTTGTGTAATTCGATATTTTGCGCATCATCAATCAAGGATGCATTAAGGTAACGGTGTTCTTCCTTCATAAGGGTACGAACGACTGCTAAACCAATCAAATCAGTGAAAGTCACCTTCATACCAGTCTTGTTCATGATTGGATCAAGGACTTGCTTACGCAGAGCCATAAGGTTAGTCATGTCCACATCATAGTTAAGAGTAAATGTTGGTGCAGTCAAGTATGAATGTGTCATTCCCTTAGAAATAGCCTTACGCATAGCAGACATTGGAATGACTTCCACACCTTCTGGCAAGACTTTTTCAGGTTTAGCTTCAACCGCAGGTGCAGCTGCAGCTTCCTTAACTTGTGCTGGGGCACTAATCGCAAGGACATCTTCCTTAGTAATCTTACCACCAAAGCCTGTTCCAGAAACGGTCGCTAAATCAATACCGAGGTCTGCAGCAATCTTACGTGCTAATGGTGTTACCTTAGGTTGAGCACCTTTGAAGTTCTCAACGTCATCTGCATGAACACGACCTTTTGGTCCAGTTCCCGGAACCTGAGCAAGGTCAATGCCCAATTCACGCGCCACCTTACGAGCCTTAGGCGTTGCACGAACCTTACCACCTTCATGAACCACAGCTACTTGTGGTTGAGGCGTAGCAGTAGGCGTTTCCACAACAGCAACTTCTTCAACTTTTGGCGCTGGTTCAGCAGCAGGTGCGCTAGCTGCGTTGTCAGCTACAACTTCACCTTCTGCTCCAATATAACCAATAACCTCAGTTACTGGAACTGTTTCACCAGCCTGACGAGTAATCTTCAAAAGAACACCTGAGTCTTCCGCTTCAAGTTCCATGTTCGTCTTATCTGACATGATTTCAAGAAGGATATCACCCTCATTAACCACGTCACCCTCTTGTTTTTTCCACTCGATAATCTCGCCTTCCTGCATATCAACACCAAGCTTAGGCATAATAATCTCAAAAGCCATATTTTATGATACTAAGAACGCTAAAATGCGACAGAATTTTAGGAGTTTTACGTTAGTGTGCTTGCACACAAGTAAAACTATCTAAATTCCGAAGCATTTCGTTCGAGTTCAAACCAACTCAAACGCTTTAACGCCCTCTCCTTTCTACTTTAAATAATATTTTCCGATACTCCCACCGTTAAAACAAGAAACACATTTTACTAGCGAGACATATCACTAAACCATCGCTAGAAAGTTAGTTTCCTTTATTGGCCATCTTGATAATAGCAGCCTTAATCTTTTCAACATCTGGAAGAACCGCTTGTTCCAAGACACGCGCATACGGAACTGGCACATCTTCACTTGCCAAACGCACAATTGGGTGATCAAGGTAATCAAATGCTTCACTTTCAGTAACCATAGCAGCAATTTCACCGATAAAGCCACCAGTCTTATAAGCGTCATTGACCAACATCAATTTTCCAGTTTTCTTAACTGAGTCGAAAATCAATTCCTTATCAAGTGGGATAAGCGTACGTGGGTCAACAACCTCAACATTAATACCTTGTTCAGCCACTTCTTCAGCCGCCTTAAGAACACGTTCCAACATACGACCATATGATACGATTGTCAAATCAGTACCTGCACGTTTAATCTCACCTTTTCCAAGTGGGATGTAGAAATCAGGATCTTGTGTTACTTCTTCTTTCTTACCGTAAAGTGCCTTAGGTTCCATGAAGATAACAATGTTATTGTCTTGAATAGCAGATTTCAAAAGACCTTTAGCGTCATTAGCATTCCCTGGAGCAACCACTTTAATCCCTGGAATGTGGGTCAACCATGACTCAAGAGATTGTGAGTGCTGTGCTGCAGAACCAATCCCTGAACCAGATGCCACACGGAAGGTTACAGGCGTCTTCAATCCACCACCAAACATGTAGTTGTTCTTTGCACCGTTATTAACGATAGCATCAAGGGCAATTGTGATGAAGTCCATGAAAGTCAAGTCAACAATCGGACGAAGACCTGTGATGGCAGACCCAACAGCAGCACCAGCAATAGCTGCTTCTGAAATTGGCGTATCTCTAACACGTTTCTCACCAAATTCAGCCAACATACCCACTGAAGTACCAAAGTCACCGCCGTAGATACCAACATCCTCACCCATAAGGAAGATGTTTTCATCTTTACGCATTTCCTCACTCATGGCAAGGTTTACTGCCTCACGTAAGGCCATCAATTTTGTTTCACTCATACTTGTTATTCCTCAACCTTTCTCTTTAGTCTACCCATACATCTTCAAAGGCAATTGAAAGTTCTGGATCTGGGCTATTTTGAGCAAACTCATACGCTGCATCGATTTGTGCCTTAACTTGGCTTTGAATAGCATCTAGTTCCTCATCACTTGCGATATTTTCAGAAACCAAATAGTTACGGTATTTAATGATTGGATCGTTATGGTTCTTCCACTCATCAACCTCTTCCTTGGTACGATAAACTCCAGCATCGGCAGTAGAGTGACCAAACCAACGATAAGATTCTACCTCAACGATAGCAGGACCATTTCCACCACGAACATGTTCCACAGCCTTGCCCATTGTTTCGTAGACCGCCATGACATCATTACCATCCTGACAGTAGAAACCTGGAATACCATAGGCTTCCGCACGTGTATACAAGTGAGGGGTGTTGGTAGCTCTATGAATATCCATTGAGATACCATAACGGTTGTTGATGATAAAGAAAATCACTGGCAATTTCCAAGCAGAAGCCATATTGACTGACTCGTGGAAAGAGCCTTCATTAGTAGCACCATCTCCAGAGAAGGCCACAACAATGTTACCTGTTTCTTTGTACTGTTGAGTAAGGGCAGCACCTACAGCAAGCGCGTAACCACCACCAACGATACCATTGGTACCATAGTTACCTTTTTCAAAGTCAGCCAAGTGCATTGAGCCTCCACGACCCTTTGAAACACCCGTTGCTTTACCAGCAAGTTCGGCCATCATTTTATTCAAATCCATGTCTTGAGCAATAGATTGTCCGTGACCACGGTGGTTTGAAAAGAAAATATCATCGTAGCTCAAGTGTTGAACAGCACCGACGTTAGCGGCTTCTTCACCAACTGAAAAGTGAGTCATTCCCTGAACAAACCCACGACGAACCAATTTATTAATACGTGAATCAAATTCACGGATACGTTCCATTTTAGTGAACATCTCAAGATGTGTCTCTTTAGAAAGTTTTACCATATCGATCTCCTCTATCGAATTTTTTCTATACATCTAGAATAGGGGAAAATAACTTTATGAGCAAGAAATATGCTTGAAAAATGAAAAGCCTTACATAACTGTCACTAATAGGCAATTCGTATGCTATTTTCCCAGGGGGTATGATATAATTGAATAGATTTTACCCGAATAGGAGATTAGATTATATTGAGTGATGCCATTGTTCACGGGCTTACGGCATGTACAGCTTTTATATTACAAATTGTTATCTTCAAATTAACCACGCATAGACCCGTAAGATACTGGGTTCTCTTTTTAGCTGGAGTGGCGATTATGGCTTTCAGCTTTTTTGGTATTCTCTTCCCAAAATCAGGATTTATAGCGCTTATATTCCTTCATTCTGTCAAATCCTTCAAAAATCTTAGACATACCATCTTGGAATCCTTCTTTATACCATTTACCTTTGCCCTAATGGTAAGGCTTGTGATTTCCCTCATTATTCCAATCTTTTTTCCTTTTGTCTTAGATTACAATTTCGCTGGCTTTTTAATCCTTTTTTTGGCCTTCTTACTTTGGTTTGCTCAGAATGCTCTTCTACAAGTCGATTATAATCGCTTAAAGCAAATTGATTCTGCCAGACCATGGTACAGATCTACGTCAGTCGCACTTTACAGTCTAGCAGTCGTTTACTTTATTTCGGAATTAATTACGAATAATATCCAACTCACTCTTTTCTTTCTTATTGCTACGGCTTTAATTCTATCTAAACAAGTTACCCTCTATAGAAAGGAATTAAAAGCCCAAACAAGGGCTGCTCAAGAGGTGCATACAGACCTTCTGCAAAAATCAAGTCAAAACATCAATTCTTGGTATCAAAAAAAGACTAGCCAAGAACTTTTTATCAAGGATGAAGCTGAAAATCTCTATGACCTCATCCGCTTCCAACAATACGACGAAGCTGAGGAACTTATTGATTATTTGTTAACTCCAAATCCTTTAGATAAAAAGATTGATCGATTCTATAGAAATAAGCTGGAAAATATAAAATTAGCTGACTTGCAGGCGCTTTTTGAAGCTAAATTTTTAAAGGCCAAAGAACTAGATGTCTGGGTTAGTATGGAAATACCCGAACCAATCACTGTCTATCCTATTTATCCCTTAGACTGGGTTTATATCTTGTCGACTATCTTAGACCATGTCATTGATCAAGCAAGAGACAGTAGACAAAAATACCTCAGCTTTGCCTATTTTAAAGACGAGGATAGTCATCACTTTGTCGTGGAAAGCTCAAGCACAAAAGAAGATTCACCGATTACTTCTGATTTTAGCGACCCAGAATTAAAACGTGTCACCCACATTCTGGTCAATTATCCAAATGTCAACATCATTTCAAATACACGTGCTGGAATTTATCGTCTACAAATTGAAATCGACATGACTAAAGGAGGTTATCATGATTACTAATATTATCAATCCTCTCTTACAGGCCATCAGTTTTATTTCTATTTGGTACCTTTATCAAATCATGTCTAAGGTTAAACCATTACCAGGCCACCTCTTTCTCATTTTTCTCTCTTACGTGGCTGGGGCATCCTACTTTAACCTTGTTAAAATCGTTGTAGACCCACTCTTCTTTCTAGTTGTTGACTTGGCTCTTGTTAGAGAACGCTCCTTTTATCATCGACTTCTTTTTGCTTTTTATCCAACTATTCTCTTTGACGTTGCCACTCGACTACTTTCAATTGTCATATTACCTCATGTTTTACATATCAAGGGAGATGTGAGTCTTGATAACAACTTACATATTCTGACTTACATTCTAGCTCCTCTTATCATCTTTCTGATCCTTAAGATTTTCGCTATTGATTTAGATCAGATGAGCAAACTTGATGAATACTGGGCGAGACGTAATTGGTTGCGTAGTACCACTTTTCTCGCTGTTTATTACGTCTTTTTCACAGTTATTCATGGCTTGAATAGTGTTCTACCAACGGCAAATGACCCCCAAAACTTATTTGAAATGGTATTTAGAGTGAGTTCAAATAGCATCATTGTTTTGATGCTTTACCTCGCCCTTCTCCTATGGGATTTTTACAATTGGAACGAGGCCGTCCACTCACAGTTCATCAAAAGATTGGACAGAGAACGTTTTAAATTGTTAGGGACTATGACTAACTACAACAAAGCCCTAGTCCAAATTATCACCCAAAAACATAAATTTTCTGAGCTTTACAAAAAAAATCTGAAGGATGTCTCGCTTGCTTTGAAAGCTGACGATGCCTCGAAAGCTAAAGATTTACTTGAGATTTATAAAACAAGTGATTCCATCATTAGTAGTCCAGAGACTCAAGAAAAACTGAATCAGCTTACTAATCCTATCCTAGCTAGTTTTCTTTCTAATCGTATTGTAGGGACAAGGTCAGCTCATATTGATATCACGATCAACATTAGTCCAAAATTTGGAGAAGTTCCTTTATCAGACCTAGATTTGTACCAACTTCTTCAGGCATCAGACAAAGCTGTTCTCAAACATCTCCGTCCTGATACAAAGATACATAGTAGCTATCTACAAATGGACCATTCCCAACTTTTTGTTGTTGAACTACCAGTCCTTACTGATTCCGTTAGCAAGGATAAGGAGCTTAATGATTTGGTTAAAACGCTGCCAAACGTCGATTACCGAGTCGGTTTCCATGAAGGCTACCTTATTCAAATTATTGAAGTCTTTGAGACTGGATATTAAAATTTCATCAAAAAAAAGAGCTTGTGGGCTCTTTTTAGTTTTATAAACTTAACACACTAAATGTCTAATCTACTCAGAAAAAATTCCAGAGAAGAAAGCCATTTGAATTGACACTAAAAGACACTCAAAGTACTCTGAGTGTCTCTATCTGGTGATAGTATTCAATTGGTTAATGAGTTAGAAGGCACCTCCACCTCCGCCTCCTCCGCCACCAGAGAAGCCACCACCACTAAAGCCTCCACTACCACTACTAGAGTTGATAGAGAAGTTACTTACAGTATCTGAAGCAGAAACATAGCTTTGTAATGCAGTTGAATTGTAAAGCATGGCAAAAGATAAAGGTGAATAAGTAAAGGCATCTAAAGATGGATTGCTAAGGTGAATGTTATAACGTTTCAGGACGTCACTAACTTTCTTGGCCTGTCCATAAAGTGTCGCATAAACTAGAATACGATTCCATAAAACAATGGATTGTAATTCTGCTTGATTAAACTGCCCAATACTCTTAATCATGTTGTTAAAACTATGCCATTGATAATAGATATCCGAGTTTTCTGAAACAAGGCACCCGTTTACTCGCCCATTGATTTGAAAACGATAAATAAGGTGAATGGTAATAACTGGGAAGAAAATGAGTAAATATAAGAAGGATAAATTAGAGGAGAAACCAATTGAGAGAAGGAAGAAACCAATAGCAATAAGTACATAAAGAGATATAAACATTATGTTTGCTACTGAAGATAAATGAGTTTCTGAAGGAGTAAGCTGCCTATACAGGCTTGGTAAGCCGAGCTGCTTTTCTTGATTTTCGACACCTTGGGTAACCCTTGTAGCATCTTCCAAAAACAGACTTCTAATATTTCTACCAATAGAACGAAGCTTATCTCTTTCTGTCCTATTTTTAGCCTTTTTATACTGACTTTCAATTTCATCTTTGTTGATATAGTATCGTGAGAACATATCCTTCTCTTTGACTTGACTTTGACCATCAAAAAGCATGTCAATAAAAGCTACTTCAAAATCGGCTAAACCATCACTTTTAACAAAATCAAGGATTGGCTCTCCCGTTGATTGATTAAAGGATAAATTTCCCCTATCTATAAGATCCAGTATCGTTGCTTGGACCATATGGTTAAAGGATATTGGATAAGTCACACTATTCAGACCACTAATGTCAAATCGTTGGTTGTAGACGTTCTGAGCAAGCACTAGAGGAGCTAGATTTTGGGGAATGTCATAAAGTCTAGTATCCTTTGGAAAACGTGGTGGTCTCGTACTTCTCAATACTGAACTATAAAATACAATTGCTAAAACAAACAGAACGAGGAGAAGTCCTGGGAAAAGACCATAGAAAATGATGTGATAAATCTTTCTATTTCTCACAATATCATTTTCCTGTTTTAGGAATTTATCTTTAGCTGAACTATTGATGATATTAGTGGAATTTTTAGATTTTAGACTTGGTGTCATAGGCCAATAAGCATGCAGTTCGAGTTTCCCCTTTGCAGGAAAATGATCAAACTGAATATTATAGCCTTCATACGTCCTTTGAACCTGAGGATTTTTTTGAAAGAATCCTGCATGAGCATAAAGCTCACCCTTATTGGAATCTAAACCATCAACAGTAAAATCAACATGACCAATCGACTTATCCCAATCGGAAATCGGAAACCAATTGAGAACAGCAACATCAGAATAAAGATTTAAAATACGATTAATTTGCCAAGTAACCTTAAGAACAACTTTATCACCACTATGCCCCTGGTTGTATACTTTCAGCTTAGTTCCATCTGATAATTCTGATGCTTCAACCTTAACATCGGGTTTGGTTTGGCCATTTACTGTCGCTGTTACCGTTGGATTACCACTAATGTAAAAACCATCTGGAACTGGCTTTGCACTACCTAATGTGACATACTGCCCATGGTAATCACTCTCAAAATCATAAGTAATTTCCTGCGTAAATGTAGCACTACTATTATCCGAAATACTTAGATGCCCTTTGTATGAGGGGATACGGTAACTAACGTCATCAGCTTTAACAGAAATTACGGGGACTATAAAAGCTATTAAACAAGCAAGCCAAATCAAAAATTTTTTCATAATTTCTCCTTACTGCTAGCCCTAAAACCAAAAGAAATGGCAATAGACAAAACCATAACAATTTCATTCGGTTTCTCAAATAAGAAGGGGCGAAAACTCAGGCTTGATAAACAATCTCACCGTCACAGATAGTGTATTTAACACTTCCCGTAAGCTCCTCACCGACAAATGGTGAGTTGGCCGCTTTAGACTTAAAGTCTGCTGTGACCTGACGTTTTTCCTTATCTGCAAAAATCACAAGGTCAGCTGGTCCATTTTCAGCCAAATAACCGGCATCGAAACCATAAAGCTCAGATGGGTTGCTAGTCATCACCTTCAATAGCTCAATTAAACTCAAATGGCCTGCATCGACCAAGTAAGTCAAGCCAAGAGAGAGTGAGGTTTCAAGTCCTGTCATTCCTGATGGGGCTTTAGTCACATCAGCCACATTCTTTTCGTCCGCATGGTGTGGCGCGTGGTCTGTGGCAATAACAGTAATCACTCCAGATTTCAATCCCTCAATAACGGCTTGACGGTCAGATTCCAAACGAAGTGGTGGATTCATCTTGGCATTTGCACCTTTTGAAAGCAAGAGGTCTTCAGTTTTTGAGAAGTGCTGCGGTGCTACTTCCGCTGTGACTTGTGCTCCAAGTTTTTGAGCAAATTCAACCACTTTGACAGATTCAGCTTTTGACAAGTGTTGGATATGAACATGGGCTTGGGTATCATAAGCAATCATGACATCACGCGCAATCATACTGTACTCAGCTACCCCAGTTGCTCCACAAATATGGAATTCTTTTTTAGCAATGTTTTCATTAAACCCGAGAATACCATTAAGGTCAGGATCCTCTTCATGAAGGCTGATAAAGGTATTATTCTCCTTAGCCAACTCCATGGCCTTTTTGACAACTCCAGCATTGGTCAATGGAATACCGTCATCTGAGAAACCAGCAGCACCTGCTTCAAGCAAACCCTTGAAATCAGTGATGTTTTCACCATCAAAATTCTTAGTAATTGTTGCAACAGACTTCACATGGATATTTTCTTTAGCTGCTGAAGTCAAAACTTCCTCCAAGGTTTCCTTGTCTGAAATCGTTGGATTTGTATTAGCCATCATGACAACAGTCGTAAAGCCACCCGACGCAGCTGCTAAGGCACCAGTATGAATGTCTTCCTTGTGGGTTTGACCCGGTTCACGGAAGTGAACATGGATATCCACCAAGCCAGGAGCTACTACAAGACCAGTCGCATCAATGACTTGGGCATCACCTGCTTCGATATTTTCAGCGATTTTAACAACTTTTTTACCGTCAACAAGAACATCAGCTTGCGTGTCCAAACCAGATTTAGGGTCGACAACACGACCATTTTTAATAAGTAACATAATCTTCCAACTTTCTATTTTACTTTAACCAATCAATTGGGGATTGGCCTTGAGAGACAAGGTAGGCATTGGCTTTTGAAAAAGGCTTACTACCAAAAAAACCACGATAAGCCGACAAAGGGCTAGGGTGGGCACTTTCAATAATGGCATGCTTAGGATTGGTCACTAGAGACTTTTTCTTACGAGCATAGCCACCCCAAAGTATAAAGACAACGGGACTATCTTTTTGATTGAGGACCTTGATAACAGCATCTGTGAAAGGTTCCCAAATCTGACCGGCATGCCCATTGGCTTGACCTGCTGGAACAGTCAGACAAGCATTAAGTAATAGCACTCCCTGCTTGGCCCAAGTTGTTAAATCATGATGCGTTCTAGGCCCAAGATCCTCCCCCAATTCTTTGAGAATATTAACCAAAGAAGGTGGAGCTGGAATCGTCTCAGGTACTGAAAATGACAAGCCCTGAGCCTGATTAGGACCATGATAAGGGTCCTGTCCAAGGATAACCACTCGAACTTCTTCAAAAGGAGTCTCTAACAAGGCATTAAAAACCTTGTCACGTGGGGGATAAACAACCCCCTGGCTATAAACCTGATTCATAAACTGATTTATCTTTGAAAAATAATGATCCGGCAAAGCTTCTTTCAAAAGCCTATGCCATGTCGAATGTTCCATAAAAACCTCTTTTTTAGACTGTTTTATCCCCTAAATTATACCATAAATGTGTAGGGAATATTCGGAAAATACTGAAAAAGGCAGACTGATTGCATTCTCCTTTTGACAATCATTTTAAAATCGAACAAGCATTACGATAAAAACCAATACAAGCTTTAATAAGCCATGATTTTGTGCTATAATAAACACTTGTATCTAAACAAAAAGGTAATTCTATGACGACGTATGAAAACTTACGGGCGGCGAGACGAGGTCCCATCGTTAGCATCGCGGCCTACATGCTTCTAACAATAGCGAAACTTCTCGCTGGACACTTTTTAAACTCTAGCTCTTTGATAGCTGATGGTTTCAACAACTTGTCAGATATCTTGGGAAATGTAGCCCTCCTCATTGGACTACATTTGGCTAGTCAACCAGCCGATTCAGACCACAGATTTGGCCATTGGAAGATTGAAGACTTATCAAGCCTAATTACCTCCTTCATCATGTTTGTGGTGGGCTTCCAAGTCCTTATCCAAACAGTCCGAAAGATTTTTCTAAGAGTTGAGACTGTAGTTGATCCTCTTGGTGCTACCGTTGGAGTCCTCTCTGCCATCGTCATGTGCGGCGTCTACTTCTACAATAAGAGTCTTGCCAAAAAGCTGAAGTCCAGCGCCCTCATCGCGGCTGCTAAAGACAATCTCTCTGACGCTGTGACTTCTATCGGAACCTCAATTGCCATCGTCGCAGCATCCTTCAACCTTACCATCATTGACTATATTACCGCCATTATCATCACCTTCTTTATCCTAAAGACAGCCTATGATATCTTCATGGAAGCAACCTTTAGTTTATCAGATGGTTTCGATGAGAAAAATCTCAAGGCCTATGAAAAAGCCATTCTGGAGATTCCTAAAGTTACCAAAGTCAAAAAGCAACGTGGCCGTTCCTATGGGAGTAATATCTACCTTGATATTGTGGTTGAGATGAACCCCGACCTCTCTGTTTACGAGAGTCATGCTATCACTGAACAAATCGAAAAAGTCCTAAGCAAGCGTTTCTCTGTCTACGACACCGATGTCCATGTCGAACCGGCTGCAATTCCTGAGGATGAGATTTATGGCAATGTCCTCCATAAACTTTCTCGTAATGAAAAGATGTTTCTATCAAAAATCCCTGACTATGAAAATCTTTTAGCCCCTGATTTCTACTTAATTGATGAAAATGGACATCATCACACCCGCCAAGAAGTCATTGCCAACCAACAACCGCTCCTCAATAATTATCAAGACTTTAAGATGACATCCGTAAGTCAAAAAACCAAATTAATCAGTTACGAATTGGAGGGAAATTTCCATACCAGTATCTGGCGTCGAAATGAGACTTGGTTTATGATTTACCACCAAGTGACAACCATAAAAAATGACAAGTAACGAGCAAAATAGCTCGTTTTTTTCTTGCCACCAGCATTATTGCCTGCAAAATTCAATAGATTCTAAAAATTGCATTAAATTCTCCAAAGATGCTAAAAGACAAGGTTTTATATGGTATAATGGGAATAATAGTCACTATCAAATAAGAGAATTTCAGTTTGAGTGACATGCTTTTACTATTATTGAATGTGAGGAGGTTCTTGCTAAGTCAGAGCCTCATAGATAATAAAGGAGACACATTATGAAAAAGAAAATTGTTGCCATCCTTTTAACAGCTTGTCTAGCTCTAGCACCAAGTTTGTCTAGTGCTGACGAGTTAATGGATATCACACATGCCGCTGGCTATACTGAAGCTACGGAGGCCTATCGTCCTAAGTCCACTCTCCTAATCGATGGAAATACTGGTGACGTCCTCTGGGAAGAAAATGCTGATGAAGTCCGTGACCCTGCCTCAATGTCCAAGGCTATGACGCTTTATCTGGTCTTTGAAGCTATGTCTAAAGGCGAGATTTCAGAAGATACTGTCATCACAGCTACTCCTACCGACCAAGCTATAGCTGAGATCTATGAAATTTCCAATAATAAGATTGTCGCTGGTGTCCAATATACCGTTTCCGAACTCATTACCATGACTGCTGTGCCGTCTTCAAACGTTACAACCGTAATGTTAGCCAATTATCTGACCAATAATGATCCAGATAAATGGATTGATAAGATGAACGAGAAGTCTAAAGAGCTGGGAATGACCCATACCAAATGGTACAATGCTTCTGGCGCTGTTGCTGTTGCCTTCAAAGGCTACTACAACCCCCAACGCTATGATATCAATCAAACCAACCAGACGACTGCTCGTGATTTGGCCATCATGACCTATAACTTTATCAAGAAGTATCCGAAAATTCTCAAGTACACCGACAAGCCAGTTGTAACGGTTAAAAAAGGAACACCTTATGAAGAAACTTTCGAAACCTACAACTACTCTATTCCTGGTGCTAAATACGGTATTAAGGGAGTTGATGGTTTGAAGACAGGTTCTAGCCCAGAAGGAGCCTTCAACTATATCAATACTATTAAACGTGGCGATCAACGTATGATTGCTGTCATCATGGGTTCTGGTGACTGGTCTGACCAAACAGGGGAAGAAATTCGCCATACGTTTGGAAATGCTCTCGTTGAGAAAATGTACAAAGACTTCTCTTACAAGAAAGTTTTGAGTAAAGGGAAGCAAAAGATTGACGGTAAAAAATATGACGTCGAAAAAGATGTCTATGCCACTGTTAAAAAAGGCCAAGAACCTAAAATCTCTGTTAAAGATGACCAAATTGTGGTTGATAATGGCCTAAAAACAGTCTCACCTAAAATCAAAGCAACGTCGATTAAGGCTACTAAAGTTAAAGGCTGGTTCGATTTTGGAAGTAACCAAAAGAGTAATGCAACCACTAATACTAAAGGAAGTAACAGACTCCCTGTTTATTTCTGGTTCTTATGCCTTGTCCCAGTTGGACTTCTATACTTGATCTACCTTAACGAAAAAGGCCATCGCCAAAAAGTCAAAGAACGTAAACAAGCTCGACAATCTAACAAGTAAAAAAACGTGCCATTGCGCACGTTTTTTACTTGTCTTGAAGAAAGGTTTTGAGATCATCAATATTGGTTCGCATTTGTTTCAACCCTTCTTGATAGATGGCTTCAAACTTTTCTGGATCTTTTTCTAAACGCCCAACTTTAAGTGCATGTTCAGGACGAATGGCATACAGTTTGCCAGATTTTTCCAATGCCTCAATTTTCTCAACGCTCTTATTGTAATGGAGATGACGGTTTGAAGCCACTTTCACAAACTCTGGGTATTTTCGATAAAAAATCTTGTAAAGTCTCTTGCTGGTTTTAGAAGGCTGTTTACGATAGCCCTTAGGGCGAGTCAGTATGACAATAAGCTTGTCAAAGCCTAAGTTTTCCATAAAATCAACAGGAAGACTATCAGAAAGGCCTCCATCCATATAACGCTTGCCCTTGTAGTCTACAATCTCAGAAACCAAGGGAAGGGCAGAACTGGCACGAAGAGCTTCCATCTGTTCAAAGACATGGTCAATCTTGATATAATCTGGCTTACCTGTCTCAATATCTGTAGTAACCACATAGAAAGGAACCCCTGACTCAGCAAAAGCCTCCTGATCAAAAACATCTAGTTCCATTGGCACCTTGTAGTAGGAAAATTCCTTATTAACAAAGTTACCAGTTGTTAACCAGGACCAAAAGCTCATGTAGCGACGGACTCCCATAAAACGCTTGTTATAGCGCAATGCCCTCTTAGGTTGATTGGACAAGTAATTGACACCAAAAAGTGCCCCTGCAGACACTGAAACTACCCCATCAACCTTGATACCAGCCTCTAAAAAGGCATCTAAAACACCAGCCGTATACAGGCCACGCATACCTCCACCTTCCAGGACTAAACCGACCTTCATTTCAAAATCTCCTTTATGATTGGTTCTGCTATGGCTTGATAGCCTAATGGGGTTAAATGAAGACCATCAGTTGTGTACTTCTCATCTAACTGACCTTGATCATCCACTAGATAGTCATAAAGGTCCACATAGGTCACACCGGGAAGGACAGCAAGTTCTTGATTGAGCTCAGAAACCGTCGCATTATTTCTCACTTTTACCTTTGAGCGATGCTCTGACCTTTCACTGACTGGAAAGACACTCAGCAAATAAATCTCTGTTGAAAGAGATTCTTGACGAACTGCCATAACCATATCCGAAATACGATTGACGATATCTCGAATAGGATAGCCTCGTCCAATGTCGTTAATACCAATCAAGATGACTAATTTATCAGGCTCTAAATCTAAAACCTGCTCTTTAAGATGCTCTAAGAGCCAAACGGAATCTGTTCCTGCAATTCCACGATTAATCAAGGGGAGGTCTCTACCCAAATATTTTTTCAAGGAAAAAAATTCTGTAATCGAGTCTCCAGCAAACACAATTTGACCCTTATCAAGTTTTTGATTGTCACTCACAAATTTAGCTAACCGTTCTTCTTGATAAGTCGAAAGCTCAGGTCTTGTTGATTCTATCATATCTCACACCTTATCCTTAACATATTTATAAATTCTTATTTCTACACGTAAGCAATACTTTCACTATTTCTTCCGAAATATAGGAATATCTTGATAGTTTTATTCTAGCATTTTTTTGAAAATTGTGTGATTCAGATAAGAAAATCCACGATACAAAAAGAGTATTAAAATACTATATGTTTTGTTATAAAACCCAAAAACCAATTACAGCATGGTAGTATCATAATACTTTATTTTAAAAGCAATCCAACACAACTATCATTGTTACTGATGATGTTTAGCCAAGTGTATCAAAAAACAGACCGAAGTCTATTTCACTTAATGTTTAGTTTCAAGCGACTTAGCTGTCTTGTCCTGTTCACGTTTAACCACATTATCCTTAACAATCTGATAAAGAGTCGCAGCTACTGGCACAGAAACCAGCATACCTAGGATGCCACCTAAGGCTGATCCGATGGTGATGGCGAAGATAACCCATATACCAGGCAGACCAGTAGAACCACCAACAACATAGGGATAGATGAGATTTCCCTCGAACTGTTGCAATATCACCACATAAGCAATAAACAAAAGTGCCAATGTCACTGAATGGGTCATAATCAAAATGGTACCAATCGTCACACCAATATAAGCTCCCACAACTGGAATCATAGCTGAGAATCCAATCAAGATAGAGATGGTCGCAGCATATGGGAAATCAAAGATACGCATCCCAATATAACATAAAGTCCCCAAAATACATGCCTCAAGAGACTGATAAACAAAGAAATTACGAAAACGATTATTGAGAATCCCAACGACATAATGGAAAGTCTTACCAAAACGGCCTAGATAAACCTCTACCAAGCGATTGACCTGATTTCCAAGTTTCTCTTTGCCAGCCAAGACATAGCAAGAAAAGACGATGCTGATAAAGAGGTTAATCAATGTTGACGGTAAACTCGTCAATGACGTCAAGAAGCTCGTCAAACCATTCATAATTTGTTGAAGTAATTGAGCACTGTAGGTATTAATCAGCTCTCTAACCTGAGTCACACCACCAAAGTCTTGAATAACTTTTTGCAAAGATTTATTTTTAAGCAACCAATTAATCAGGTTATTAATAGCTGATCTGTCTTGACTAATCAGCGTATTGATACTATCAATCAAATCTGGAAGAACGGTAAAGACTACCCAGGTAAAGACTAAACCAATGGTCGCAAAGGCTAAAAGCAAAGAAACAGGGCGTTTGATTTTATGGGTAAAGGCAAACGGAACAAGCTTGACTAGCCATTTTTCATAAAAAGACATCAAGATATTGACCACAAAAGCTATTCCTGCTCCTACCAAAAAGGGCTGACTGGCAACAAAAATCGTGTTACAAATTGAAACAACTGTTTCCCAATAAGTGTATATCAAAAAACAACTGAAAAACAGGACAGCCAACCAAATAAATTGATTTTTTGTAAATTTCATAGATACTCCAAAATTTAAGATACCCTTTCATTATACACTAAGAAAGGGCATCTTACTATCTTTGACATGAGAAAGCTTCTAGAAATCCGAAAACTCTCGATCAGCTATTGGATCGATAAGTTTGATAAAGTGAAAGTCAGTTCCATCATAATCGAAAACTAAGATAGCGCAATTACCTGGGCAAGACTGAAATGCACGCTCTGGCTCCACAGCATGTAAAAAAGTCATCAAAGCCCCCGCATGACTAACAGCTAAGATGGATTGATTGGGATGTTTATCGACTATTTCCCTAGCACTTTTCACCACACGCGCAACAAATTGGTCCTGACTTTCCCCACCAAACTGAGCATAATGGTCACCAAAATGCCCTACAATAGTCGTCTTGGGGTGAAGATATTCTGGTTGCCCTTCAAAAATACCAAAATTCATTTCCTTGAGGCCCTTTACCCTATGGTAGGCAGTCTGTCCTGTCGCCAACTCCAAAGTATCAGATGCCCGCTCTGTTGTCGTGCAATAATACTGGTCAAAGGTCATATGATGTTTTTGAAAATAAGCCCTCACCTGACGAGCCTGGTCTCTCCCCTTTTCAGTCAAAGGGGAATCACACCAACCTTGGATACGATTGAGTGTGTTAAAAAGCGTTTGCCCATGCCGCATCAAATAAAATCGTGTCATTCTTCGCCTCCGAAAATATACTCTTCCTCTACCGGATTATAAATCGAAACCAATGCAAATTGACCTTGATCATAGGTAAAATGTAAGATACAACAATTTTTTAGACCACGTAATTCTGGGACAGGATCTAAAACACGTCTACAAAACTGTAAAATAGATGGACCATGACTAACCAGCAAGGACTTAGAATCTTCAGCCACACTCTCCATGATGGCTCTAACCGTCAACTCCATACGATCTCGAACCTGAGTAGTGCTCTCACCTCCAAATTGAAGAAAGTAATCTCCGAAGCCCTGACCATCTGGTAAAGGTTTTGGAAGCAAATACTCTGGTTGCCCCTCAAAGGCTCCAAAATCCTGTCCCTTAAGCCCTTTAAGCCTTTCATAGTCTGTTCGTCCAGTTACGATTTCTAGAGTATCACTAGCTCTCTCAGATGTTGAAGAAAAGAGATGGTCAAAAATTGGTTCTTGCTTAGCTAGATACTGACCTGCCTTCTTAGCCTGTTCGATTCCAACTTCTGTCAAAGGAGCATCACAGACCCCTTGAAGCCTATGCTGAACGTTAAAGCGTGTTTGCCCATGTCTCATCAAATAAAATTCTTTCATATTATCACCTCTATAGCAGAAATCGGATTCATAAACTGAAGAAGCCTTGTATATCTTTAAGTATACTATTAAACACTAGCATGGCATCTAATAAAAGACACTCCTCCAGAAAATCGCAAAGCCATGGAAGTGATTACACCCATGACTGATTCACCTCTATTATAGTCCTTTTAGAAAACGCTTTCCAGTATTATTGCAGAAAAATAGTCTTATTTTTTCAAATTTAGAAAAATAAGATTGTTTTGTTAGCCTGGATTGTTTATAATAATAGTATGAAATTGAAAAATATTTTAAGAATAGTGTTTACTCTTCTAATCTTAACAGGTATCGTAGCTGGACTACTCTACGTCACTATTTACTTTAATCAACGTGATATAAAAAAGCTCTCCATGCCGTCTAACAAGGATGGATTAAGCTTCACCATCAAAAATAAGGAACTACTAGATCAATCAATTCTTCTTGAGACTGGTAGTATTAAAAATGTAGACATGCAAATCCTTTCTTTTAAAAAAGACGGAAAATACGTCCTCCAAAAAGGAAGAACCGAAGATAATAATCCTGAACTCACAGAGCAAAGTATTAAGTACGAAGCTAAACGTCGTGAAGCCATTGCTCTGATTAACTCAGGATTTTGGTCTTATGAAGGTCTAGATCGTCCTTTCGCTCAAAAAGAACTAGGACTTGGCAAAACTGGCCTTCTTTATGGCGATGATCAAAACAATATCAGTGCAGGAACCTACCCAAATATAGATACAGCCAAAATGTTCACACATATGGGAAGCAACGGTTGGGATACCGGCGCCTTTGGTATAGTCATTAAAGATAAAAAGGTTGACAAGTCATGGGAGAAAGGTGATCCTGACCAACCTAATGCCCGTTCTATTTACGTTGAGACCTATGATGGTATTATCCGTATTATCCAAACCTATGGCCACACCTCCCTCAATAAAGGATTAAATCACGAAGACGTTTATCACCTTTTGAAAGATTTAGGTTACTCAAATATTCGTCTTGCCTTCTTACTCGACGGAGGTGGTACAACTCGTATGTATACGCGATCTGATAATGGTAAAGAAAAAGTTGCTGGTACCTTTGTCGATAATAGAACCTATATTGAATATCTTTATCTTACCAAACGAGATAGCAACGCCACTGATCCATATATCTGGCGTGATCAAGAGCTTGTAAAAGCAGGAAAATCTAAGTCAATCACATATGACGACTATATCAAAGCCATCTACTCAAATGGGAAAGTTCCAGGAACACAGTACCAATTTGAGGTTTCTAAATAATGCAAAAACTCCTCACAAAATGAGGAGTGTTATTTTACTTTAAATTGTTAAGCGCAGTAATTAGGTAGTGACCGTCACGAATCTCCTGACCGACACGCTTGGTATTTTTAACTAAGGTTTGGTAATCGTCTTCTGAGATATTTTCAATAGTAGCCTTCAAATCATAAAGAGAGTCTACTGCAATACCGCAGCCCTGCTCAAGTACAAAATGTGACAAGGCCGACTGTTTCCACACCACAAGCGGGAAGCCTGATGCCAAGTATAGCGAAGCTTTATGAGAGTTGTTGTAACGGAGGTATTCGCCAAAGACACCACTACAGGTCTCAGCACTTTCTCCATCCCAGACAAGACCAAAACCACCCTTTAGGGCTGCAGGAAGCTCATCAGGTAGGAAAGAACCAAAGTAGGTCTCGTTTTCAAGGGCTCTACTCTCGTCAAAACCTACACCATAAAGGTTATAAGCAGGTTCTTTTGGAAGTGAGTAAAGATAACCAGCTTTTTCTTGTGCCAAGTTACCAGCCACAATAATTGGTTGATTTTTTGACAATTCTTTCTTTTCTTGGAAATTTGGAATCAAATAGTCAAAAATACCAAGACTGACAATCTTATCTTCCGAAACCCCTTTATCCACCAAAACTGACTTCATAATAGGATTATGGGCAATAATGCCAGTTACACTATGAAATGTATCACTTTCCGTTAATTTCATACGCAACTTCATTCTAAAGGGTAGAGTCTTGTCATTTACAAAACGCAAGGTCTCTAAATCATGAATCAGCAGAAAAATGTTAACACCTTTATTTTTAAGAGATTTTAGTATACTGTTAATGAACAAAGAATGATGTAACAAGGGAAATTGTATCACAATATCATCATTTTTCTTTAAGCGTTTAAAGGCTCTCAAAAGTGCTCTATATTTGTGAATCTGAGCATTAAGAACATTCATTTTATACCAGTCATCAACTATAACTTTTAAGGGGGCATAACCTAGGTCATTTAAAATCACTTCAACGTCATTACGTGCTTTATTTCCCGCATTTTTAGCATTATTGTCGTGTAAAAATTCTTCTTTTAAATAGTATTTCATCTTTTACTTCTCATTTTTCATAAGCTGATTTTTTAGGATAGTATTCATTTAAGATTTGCTTAAAATGAATGAGGTTTTCTTCATTAAAGTCACCATCATCATTCACACAAAGTAATTTTTTATGCTTATCTTTAAAGATTCTATCAAGTTTATCAACTTGATTTAAACCAATTGTTTCTCCGAAATTTTTTGACATAGGGAAAAATTGATTACTTTCAATTTGCCAGTTAGAACAGATGTATTGATTGACATCCACCCCATAATCTCTAATCTTATTTCTGGATGTTCTATCCAAAGTCTCACCTTCAATGTCCCACAAATGTGACATAGTACTCTTCTTCATCGGTACAGGCAAATGCTGATTCACATAGCCCGTCGGCCCCCATGGTAAGAGTAGCAAGTTCTTCAGAACCAAAGACCCATAGCGATAATTAAAAAACTTCCAAGGAGACGACTTTAAAGCTTTTTTATTTGGAAAATGACGATAAATCAACTCAACATTATTGAGATAAGTATTTGTAAATGGTGACCAAGGAACTATGGCATCATACACCGCTAAAAGCTTAGGTTGACCATTTTTATAAAAATCTGAAGGGTGGCTATCTTTAATCAAGTACATATCATCATTGAAATACAAATAATTCTCCGATAATCCTTCAATGCGATGGAGATTAAGTTCAATAGCAGCAGAATTATAGGTAGGTAGGTACTCTTCAGGCATAAATTCCTTATGAGTAATCCATCTAAGTTTTGGATGCTCCAAGTTCAACCAGCCAGGTTTTTGTCCGTTAGTGATTAAATAAACATTATTTACCCAAGTAGCATGTTTTTCAATCATTCGAAACCAATAATTAAAAATACCATAGTCACGATAACGTTGCTCTCCATCAATTTCTTGGTTCCAATCTGAAACTCGACCAGAAACAGCTTGTTTCTCACGGATAAACTCAGGATCACTTCCATCTACCCAAAGAACCACGATGTCAATTTTTTCTTCTGTCATCTACTAAATTCTTTCTCTACGACTTCTAAGGCACGCTCAATCACCACGTGCATATCGTAGTATTTATAGTCTGCTAGACGCCCACAGAAGATAACTTTGTCATTTTTGGCTGCTTCTTCTTGGTACTTGGCAAACATAGCATTGTTTTTAGCATCATTAATTGGATAGTAAGGTTCATCTCCCCGTTTCCAATCTGCTGGATATTCACGGGTGATCACCGTCTTAGGCTGCGTACCATACTCGAAGTGCTTGTGCTCAATAATACGAGTATAAGGAATCTCACGCTCTGTGTAATTGACCACGGCATTTCCTTGATGGTTCTCCTCATCCAAAACTTCGTGTTCAAAATGAAGACTACGATACTCAAGTTCTCCGTGTTTATAGTCAAAATACTGGTCAATCATGCCTGTAAACACAACCTTTTCAGCTGAGCTTTCTAACTCTTCACGGTTGGCGAAGAAATCAACCCCAAGTTCTACTTCCACATCACCAAGCATATTTTCAATGATGACATTATAGCCACCGATTGGAATTCCTTGGTAACGGTCATTAAAGTAGTTATTATCAAAAGTCAATCGGACCGGAAGTCGTTTGATGATAAAAGGTGGAAGGTCTGTAGCAGAACGTCCCCACTGCTTTTCTGTATAGCCCTTAATTAACTTTTCGTAGATATCTGGACCAATCAACTTGATAGCTTGTTCTTCAAGATTCTTTGGCTCAACATCTTTCATATCAGCTGTTTGTTCTGTAATCTTATCCTTAACTTCTTGAGGTGTCTTTGTCCCCCACATGGCATAGAAGGTATTCATGTTGAAAGGAAGATTGTAAAGACTACCCTTGTAGTTAGCTACTGGAGAATTAATATAGTTATTGAATTCAGCGAACTGGTTAACATAGTCCCAGATTTTTTTGTTGGACGTATGGAAAATGTGAGCACCGTATTTATGAACATTGATGCCTTCAATATTTTCACAGTAGATATTTCCACCGATGTGATCACGCTTGTCAATCACTTTTACCTTTTTGCCACGTTTTGTAGCTTCATGTGCGAATATAGCACCAGATAATCCAGCACCAACGATAAGATAATCGTACATAGTTTACTCCTTAGTTTTTCATTAACTGTTCCTTCAAGTCTCTCACATCAAGGACACGTAAAACAACAATCAAAATTAAATAAATGATGGCTCCAACAAAACCATCTACTGCTACGTTTAGCATAGGTTTAAATTGAACAAAGGTTCTAAAGACAAAAAGTCCAAGATACATCACAACTGATGCAATGATAATTTTAGACATAGCAGGAAGGATAGAAACATCTTTCATAAATTTTCTTGCAAAATTAAGCTGAATCACCCAAACCAAAGCTTCTGTAAGAACGGAAACAATGGAAGCCCCAATGAAACCAAATGGTGGAATCAATAAAAGGTTAAGTCCCACACTAACAAATGCTGGAATCGTTGTAGAAAGCATGAATTCACGGTGCTTATTATGCGGAATTAAAATCTGAATTCCCATGATATTTGTCCAACCAATAAAGAACATCCTAAAGACCATGATGGCAATGGCAATATTAGCTGCTTGGAAGTCCTTTCCTAGGAAAAAACGGACAAAGTCTTTATTGACAACCAAGAGACCAGCAATAATTGGGAAAATGACGAGATTATAAATCAAGAAAGAGAATTCATGCATCTTGTTAACAGCCTTATAGTCTCCACTAGACAAAAGACCGGATACCCTTGGAAGCATTACACTTCCCAATGAAGTCACCAACGTCAACAAAATATTAATAATTTTCAAAGCCTGATCATAAATCCCTACATCATTTGTCGATGACAAGGCCCCCAACATAGTACGGTCCAAAGTCACATAAAGTGAAATAGCAATCTGAGGCAAGAACAGTAAAATAACTGGCTTAAGATGCTTCTTAGCAAAAGACAAATCAAATTGAGGCTCACCAATATATGGCCTTGCTGGGAGCCACATGCTTAATTGTCCTAGTAATTCAAAAAAGGTTAGTAGAAACACATAGAGGTATAAATCACCGGAAGTTTTTACAAATAAGAAAATGGAAATAACTCCTAAGAGTTTAACCGTTGTGTTTCTTGCCGTAATACGACGAAAATCCTCCAAACCTTGGAACAACCAAGAAATATCCATTCCTTTAGATACTAAACTAAGCCCAAGGATATAAGCCACCATGTTTTGCATTGCTGGCAAAAATAAACACAAGAGCGCATACAAAAGAAGTGACAAAAAAGTGGCAATCAATTGGAGGGTATAAATACCCCAGAAATTTTTCCGAATATCCTTACGATTACTAGAAATTTCCTTGGTCCCGTAGTTAGCAACTCCTAAGGTCGCTAAGAGAATAAAGTAGGTCACAATAGAGTTAAAGTAACCATAGGTACCTAAATCTTTAGAACTAAAAATCCTAGTTACATAAGGTGTCGTAATAATTGGTAACACAATGACCAATAATTGGTAGGAAAGATTATAGGCGTAATTCTTTAAAACTTTCATTTATAGTATCTCTATTTTATTTTCCTCATCATTTATTTCTTTTATCGAAATTAAACTTGCAAATAATGTAAACATGAAGATGTTGTATCCTGGTCTAATCCAAAATGCTTCTATCATACAATTAATAGTTATTAAAGAAAGTAATGATAGAAATAACATTTTACCTTCTTTGTAAAATCTCCTGGATGATAAAACATAAACTAATACAAGTAAGACTACAGGAACAATTCCATAGTAGAATAACATTTGAATATAAGAGGAATCAACATAATTATAACTGAGTACTGACTCTGTAGTACCACCATAACCAATAAATTTTACATTATTAGTTCCAAAAAGGTGTAACTTGTATGTATCAAGGGCATTTTTACCCAAAAAAAGTCTCATACTGAAGAAATCGTTCAACTTAACAAAAAATGGGGAAGAAAAAGAAAAATGAGAAGACAAATAAAACATCAATGATGAAAAAATTGCCGCAGAATAGGGTAGTATGTAATAAACTTTAAATTTCTTTTCTTTAGTATAGTACATTACTAAAAAAATAATTACAGCTATCAAAATAGACATAGAATTCAATCTAGCATCACAAAATTTGATAATAAAGGCTGATAAAGCTACTCCAACTGCCACCCTAAGCCAAATATACTTTTCTCTAAGTAAATATCCCCAAGCAATAAACAAATAAAAACAGTGTGAGGCAAAATCTGTAGGATAAATGAAGCCAAATGAATTTCTTATAACTAAACCAGAAGATCTAACTTGGGCAAATTGTAAATTTGGTAGAAGACCAATTATTGAAAGTAAGAATATACCTATGACAATTGAACCAGCAATAAACACGTAAGTTTTTAAAATAACATCTACATCAACATCATAAAGTAGTAAAATCAATAATGAGTAAAGAAGAAAATTGGTAGCACCAGTTTGTAAAAAGACACATAAACTTGTTACGATTAAAAGAATTCCTGAAACAATGAATGATATACTAAAATTTTTAATAAATAAAAATCTTAGTGACAACACCAATGCAACACCAATCAAGAGAATAGTTGGTAATTGAGGGAGAGTTTTATTTAGAACCGAAGTCATAATAACATCGTACCCTACAATTACCGATAAGACCAAAATAACCAAAAGGTTCTCAAACTTAATTTTTAACATAATACCCTTTTACTGTTTATAAGAATAGCTAATTTATTTAAAAGCAATTTTACGTAAAATTGGATTCATTTTCATTTTTTCAATAAAGATGACTGTCCGAAACTTTTTTTGGGTAAGAAGATCAATACTCAATCTTCTAAGAAAAGAAGAAATATTTCGCTGTCTCAATAACATATTATAAGGACCAATGATTTGATCTCCATTCCCTGAAAAAATATTGTCAAAAGCTTTATTTGAAATAATGGACTGTAGTAATTCTATTTTTTCTTGTCTTTTCAACTTTAAATTAGAAATCTGGAAAACTGAACTTATGATAATTTTGCTCTTAATATCCTGCATTAATGTAGCATCTTCTAATTGGAACTGTTCAAGCAATTTATGTAATTCTTGAAGTTCATCTAATTGAAATTCAATTCTTCTAGGATGATAACTCGTCAGTGCAGAACCACTTCTACCTGCAATATAATTATAGAGAGTCGAATCAATAAAAAGAATGTTATCTAATTGTTGATAAACTTGGAAATTAAATAAAGTATCTTCCCCTATTGGTTTACTAGGAAACTTAATATTATTTTTTAGAATAAATTCTTTGTTATAAATTCTCGACCAAACATTATACATCATATCAGTTTTAAAAAGCTCTATGAAGTCATTCCTAAACTCTTCCCTTTTAAGAAGTCCTAGGTGTTGATAAGAATGAGAACGGCAAGACAAAATAGTGTTATTGGTTTCTTTAATTTCATTGTAACCAAAACAAAGAACATCCCATTCTCCATTAAGATTAGGACATATCTTCTCAAAGAAATCATCTGATAAGAAATCATCTGAGTCCATAAAGTACAAATATTCCCCCCTCGAGAGAGAAATCCCTAAATTTCTAGCTTCCGAGACTCCGTTATTCTCAATATGTCTAACAAAAATATTTGAATAATTATCTTGATACTCATCACAAATCGCACCACTCTGGTCGGTTGAATCATCATCAATTAATAGAATCTCATACTTAATTGGTGACGATTGCATAAGTATGGAATCTAGGGCTCTTTTTAAATAACCTTCAACATTAAATACAGGAACAATTATGCTCAAATCTATATTATCCATTAACTCTTCATCCTTAATTTATGACGAATAAACTCTAGTGTCCATTTTTCTTTTTTAAATTTCTTTAATATTGTCGATTTAACATATGCCCAATAGAATTTATTTCTTGTTACTTCTAAAAGCTCTTCCTTAGAAATTTTCTCTCCAATAACTAATTGATTTGGTATAACATAAAATGAATCTACTAATCTAAACTCAGGACACTTAATCACTCTCTTTTGGAAATGTGCATATAGAGGACGATTAACCTTTATATTACCATCGATTAAATTTATTGATTCCAAACCATTTTCCTCTGACCAAAAATAATAGCGTTTAGGTTCATTTTCACCATATTCTCTAAATGAGAAATGACTAATATCAATATCATCAAAAAACTTATCTTGCAGTTGTTTGAAATTATTTTTTTCAAAAATCTTTTGGATACCATCTGCCTCATCAAAAATAAAATTTTGCTCACTTGTAAAGATATTGTGAAAATCCAGTCGATAGTTTAAACCTTGGCCAGACATAAATATATGATTAACTTCCTGTGAATTTTTAAATATTTGGAGATGACCTAAAAGGCCATATCGAGAATAGTCATTCTCAAAAAAGCTATGTTCTTCCAGAAATTGATAAATATCACCAAGTAAGATATCTGTATCACAAAATCCCCAGTAGTCATATCCCTTCAACTCCTCTTCAAAGATAAATCCATAAGCAACTTTATAGTCACATAATTTATAAGGTGTTTTGAGAGAAATTTCAAAATCAAATTTAGACTGAACTTTTTTTCTTAAATCATCAAACGAAAGAGTCTTAAATTCAATATTCTCAGCGTTCAAAATTTCAAATTGGTCAATATTTTGATCAGTATAAATTAAGAAATCAATCTTTTGATTACGTTTGGCGGTCAACAAAAAATAAGGGAAAAACTTTGGAAGTTTTCCAAAGTACGGAATAATGAGTCTTATCTTTTTCATTTAGTTAAATCCTCTCCACCCTTATTCAACCAAGTAACAGCATTAAAATAGCGGTGGTAAGTTTTTAAATCGATCCCAACATGGCCTTGCTTCTCAGCTGATTTGAAATGAACCAAGGAAGGTAGATCACTATAATTCTTAGAAGAGAAGATGACTTTGCTCTTGTAAGGAAGTTCTTCAAACTCTTTCATAAGCTCGTAAGTACAAGCATCGTTATCGTTGAATTTGAAATACATATTATCCCAATGAACGCGTGCCAAACGACGTTGCCATTTTTGAGTCGCTTCCTCTTCATCTGCGTAATGCAAAAAATGAAGTTCAATATCATCAAGAAGTGCGAGAGGATAGGCATTATCGAAATCCTTGATATGTTTCGATTCCTTAACGAATTTCAGGGGAATATCTCCACTCAAATAATGTTTTAGATTCTTGAGCATTTTGATGTAATCAGGTGAATAGACAAACATTCCAACAAAGGGTGTTTGATAAGGTAGTCCCAACTCCTGATAAACCTTCCCAGCCCAACAATTATCACAAATAATTGTGAAATTCTTATTCTTGAGTCGTCGTCTTGGGATAAAATTAATAATTGGATAAACGATTGGTTTTAGTTTATTCTTTAGTGTTTCACTGTTCATATTAGTACTTCTTATATAGCTCCGAGAAATTACGAATATAACTTTGTAATGAAAAGAGTTCTTTTTGGCGTTTGACAGATGCCTTGCCAAATTTCTCTCTCTTATCGGTATTATCCGCTAATTCTTGAATAGCTTTTGACAGTTCTGCAGGCTGATTTGGAGTAGCAAGAAGGCCATTTTCACCTTCTTGCACCATTTCACAAACGCCACCATGACGGTAGCCAACGATGGGTTTCCCACAAGCCATTGCTTCTAAAACTACAGTTGGCAGTGGATCAGGATTGGTACTTGGTAAGACAAAGATATCAAACATATTATAGAGCTCTGTTGTCTTACTATAATAATCAATACGCTTGATTTGACCAGCTACTGGCGAGTCAGCAATAGTCTTTTCTAACTCATCAACGCGCCACTCTTCTCCCTCAAAAGCACTACCTGCAAGAAAGGCAACAGCTTTTGGATTAGCCTGTAAAATTGGAGTCACAGCTTCCAAGAAGTCTCCTTGCCCCTTCCAGGCATTGACACGGGCAACCATCCCAATAACTAGAGCATCTTGAGCAATTCCAAACCGCTCTCTAATGGCTGAAGCATCCACTACATGGAAAACATCATTATCAACCCCATTATAGATGACTTGTACTTGATTATCATTCACATAACGAGACTTTTTGACATGATTCGCCACGGCATTTGAAACCGTTACTATCGTATCAGCATAGCGTCCCATCAAAAAATTGATGAAGTCAGAAATAGCTTTTGGTTTGACAATAATTTCGTGCACATGCCAAATCAAAGGAAGTTTCAACTTACGTTTAAGGTAAATGCCTTCAAGCACTGCCGTCGTATTGTTGTGAATCAGGGTAATCCCGTTCTCTTTGGCATACTTAGCAATTTGTTTAGAATATCGGTTATAAGAGCCAAAGTACTCCATGATACCTTTAGGATTAAAATATTTACGTCGCAAGATTGGGTAGTCAATGACTTTCACTTTTGCACCGACATTTTCTAAAGCAGCCACTAAAACACCATCATTTGGTAAAATAACATGCGCTTCAAAGGCATCTTTATCCAAGCCTTTAATAAGCTCCAACAAAACCTTGTCAGCGCCATACATTTCAGCACCCGCATGGAGATATAAAATTTTCTGCATTTCTATCCTTTAAATACTTTTTCGTAGTCTGTAACAATTTTTTCCCATGTGAAAGCTTGGGCAATACGTTGACTAGATTTTTGATTAAGAGCTTCGATAGCTTGATTGTCCAATTGTTCAGCTTGATCAATAACAGTAGCCAATTGATCTTTTTTCCAATAAAGAGCACCATCTTCACCAACCTCACGGTTAAAGCCAACATCCAACAAAAGATTAAGTTTGGTAGACTCTAATGCCTCAAGAAGTGATGGATTCGTCCCTCCGACTTCGTGACCGTGGAAATAGGCAAAGGCATTTTCACGAATATATTTGAGCAATTCCTGGTCATATACCGTTCCAACAAACTTCACACGAGGGTCCTTGTCAAAGCCAGTTTCCTGACGCAACTTGTCATAGAACTTGTTCTCTTCAACGTTAGTAATGAGCACAAAATCCTTTTCAGAATGTGACGCCATAAAGCCACGAATCATAGCCTCATAGTTGTTTTCAGGGACAAAACGACCTACAACAAGGTAGTAGTTGTTTTCAATGACTCCTTTTTCAAAATACCAGGTACGAACTTTATTATCAACCTTAGTCAGTCGAGATTTGGTCGTATCAGTTCCATAAGCAATATAGGTTGTTTGGGGATGATACTTTGAATAATCTTTTTGAATATAGGTCTCGATATTTTTACTATCACAAATCAAGAGGTCTGCATGTTTAACCATAAGTTGTTCTGAAATCTTCCAATATTTACGGACAGGAAGACTCCATTTTGCACGTAACCATTCATGACCATCAGGATTCACCATTAGGGTACCACCAACAGCCTTGATTTTCTTCTTAATACCTGAGATAAATGGTCCAATACGGCAAGCCAAAACATAGAAAATCGGTGCTTGATCATTATTGGCTTTAGCAATTTCAATGGCCTTATTTAGAGCCGCAATGTCATAAGCGATGGCACGAGCAGGACCAATATTAGGTACATCAATATTGAAACACTTTGCGCCATTATGTTCGAAAGAGTCAGCTGTAATTCCTGATTTAGCAGAATTTTCACGCATACAAGCCACATAATACTGAATATCTTTATCTTGCTGGAACTCTGTCAGTTTCTCAACAAAAGTCTCAAAACCACCATATTTTGCTGGAATTCCCTTAGAACCAACGATATAAACTGTTTTTTTCATTTAATCACCATTAAAAGAAATGGAGAAAGCCATCACTTTGCTCCATCCTTCATTACTACTACTTTAATTGTTTTCAATAAGATTCTGATATCGCGCCAGATAGTCCATCCATCCATATAAGCTACATCAAGTTTGACGACTTCATCAAAATCTGTAATTTCACTTCGACCACTTACTTGCCAAAGGCCAGTGATTCCTGGTCTAAAGCTTAGTCGACGTTTTTGTTCTGGAGTGTAGGATTCGTATTCGTCTAAGGTCGGCGGACGTGTCCCAACCAGACTCATATCCCCCTTGAGGACATTCCAAAATTGAGGAAGTTCATCAAGGCTCGTTTTACGGATAAAATGACCGACTTTAGTAATGCGAGGATCATTATCCATTTTAAACATACCACCAGACATCTGATTTTGTGCCATAAGATTCTTCTTGATTTCTTCAGCATCAACCCGCATTGAACGGAATTTATAGAACTTGAAGATACGTCCATTCTCACCCACACGATCTTGGGCGAATATAGCTGGACCACCATCCTTACGGATAATCGGATAAAGAAAGATTCCGACAATACCACAGAGGACCAAACCAACCAAAGCTCCACAGATATCTAAGCAGCGTTTTGCCAATATATCACCGTAACTATAAAATTGTGTTGAAAAGGTAACAACATTAAAAGGTCCTAGTTGCTGAATCCGTTTTTCACCCTGACTCATAAATTCCAGCGAATTGAGATTAATAGAAACTGGAATCCCCATAAGTTCAAAAGGTGAAGCGTAGTCCCAAATTTTATATTGTTCACTAGGAAGATTAATTAGGACCTGGTCAACTACTGAGTGGGTTGCGTATTCAACCAAGTTGTCTGGCTTAACACTCTTGATAAACGGATTAGTAAAATAAGGATTATCCAGAACACAAACTGCTGTAATCTTACCATCCATATTATCTTTCATCCGTGTCAGAACATTTTCAAGACGAGTCTGATCAGAAATTAAGAGAATATTTTTATTACTCTTACGACGTGTGTAGATGGATGATCGGAAATATTTGAGAACAGTATTTGTTAGGTATAAGAGAGAACCAGCGATGAGGATAAAATAAAGAAGCCCACGACGTGAAATTGAAAAATTACCATCTGCAAAGAAGGATAGAAATGTTGCGATTGCAGCAAATATGAGACAATATTTGAGAGTTGCAATAAATTCATCCAAGTAACCACGATATTTTAAATTTTCAAAGTAATTACTAATATAATAAGTTACCACATGGACAATACCTAAGAGAACCACACTTCCTTTGGTAATCTCAGTATAAGGCAATTTACTTGTGACCCAGGCTACAAAAAGGACCACAACAAGTTGTATAATACCAATCTCAATGCGACGAATTTCTTGTTTTTCTTTCACTCTGAACCCCTTTTTTATATGCTAATGTTTAAGGAGCCACATTATCCCCATTAATGCTATCCTTTTCTACGGCGTTGTGATCTTGAATGACTACTTTTTTGCTCTGATTTCTTGCCGTAGTCACCATATGAACCGTAAGAACCATATGTACCATATTTATCTACAGTCATATCTACTTTATTTAGAACAACACCCAAGAACTGAGAACCACTTTGTGTTAATTGTTCTACTGCCTTTGTTACGAAACGACGTTTAATTTTACCTGCAGCTGTCACCAAAAGACTAGCATCGGCTTGGTGAGCAATAATGACAGCATCAATAACTAACCCAATCGGTGGAGTATCGATAATCACATAATCATACTGGCTACGAGCAACGTCCATTAGGTGTGTGAAATTTTCATTTTGTAAAAGACTTGTTGGATTTGGTGGAATAGGACCAGACGAAATTACATCTAAGCCAGAAATGTCTGTTCGACAAACGGTTTCCTCCAAAGTGGCATTCCCAGAAAGGAAATTTGAAAGACCTTTATATGGCTCATTTGATTTAAATGTTCCAGATAAAACTGAATTACGGGTATCTGCATCAATGAGCAGTGTTCTAAGGCCAACACTAGCAAACGAAATGGCAATATTAACAGATGTTGTTGATTTACCTTCACCAGCTTCGACTGAGCTAACAGCAATAACCTTCATCTGAGCGCCAGAAAACTGAATATTTGTACGAATGGCATTGTAATATTCTTCGGTTTGTTTGGCAAAGTTTACTTTAGAATTTACTAACTTTAATAGAGGCATTTCTTCTCCTTAAATCTTATCTACATCAGGGACAATTCCAAGAAGTGTCAGTCCTAAGGCATCTTCAATATCTTCCGGACGACGAATACGATCATCCAAGATTTCACGAACCAATACACCAACAATTGCAAGGAAACCTCCGAGCACTGCTCCAAGAGCAACATTTCGTTTAATATTTGGAGAAGAAGGTGAATCTGGCAATTTCGCATCTTCAAGCGTTGTGACATCTTCTACTTTTGTCACTTTTTTGATTTTTTCTGCAGCAACGTCACGAACCTTATTGGCTAGCGATTGAGCATCTTGCCCAGTTTTTGCATTAACAGAAATTGAAATAAGACGCGTATCAGTAGGAATGTTAACTGAAATCATTTTAGCAAGATCTGCTTCAGTCATATTCAATTTTTCGTCTTTAATTACTTCAGATAAGACATCGTTAGACGTAATAATTTCTTTATAGTCTTTTGTCAAAAACGTACCAGCCTGCAAGTCTTGTGCAGAAAGATTTTTACCATCATCAGCTTGATTTACCACATAGATACGTGTTGATGAGGTATAAGTTGGTTGAATAAAGAAGTAAGTTCCTAAGAAGGCAAAAACAGCAACATAAAAAGCTGTAAATAGAATGAAGACTTTCTTAGTCCAGAGCTTTTGCAAGAGTGCAAGTACATCGATTTCAACACGTTTCGTGTTTTCCTGAGTCATAGTTTCTCCTATATGTATTGATTTTCAAGTAGTGTTTGTGGGTTTTTGATAAAAAGATTACGGGCACGTCTAGTACCATAAGTTTTCTCAATAATAGCGTAGGCTTCCTTCATAAATGGAGGTCTTGGTCCCAAATTATGCATGTCACTTGCAACCATGTGAACTAGATTCTTTTCCAAGAAATAACGGACACGTTTTTTTCTCACTTTTTCCTTATCACCAAAAAGCTTTGGCTTTAAGACGTGAGAACTATTGACTTGAGTATAGCAACCCATGTTGATGATTTCACGAACACGGTCAGCATGTTCCTCAAGAGCATCATAACGTTCAATGTGAGCCACAATCGGAGTTACCCCTGCTCGCAAGACATTACTTAGTCCACCATGAATTTCCTTCCAAGAAGTCCTAGCACTAAACTCAATTAAAGCAAATTGCGTATTATGCATATGAGGAATAAGGTGCTTTTCAAGCTTCTCAACAATGTCTGAAGTGTAATAGAGTTCACCACCATAGTAAATTGTTAAATCAGGGTAAAGAGCCTCTGCTTCTTCTTTTACTTTTGAAAAGTTGGCAAAGATTTTGTCCTCTGGGGTTTCAAACATTCCCTTACGACGATGAGACGTTGAAACAATAGTACGCACTCCTTGGGCGTAACTTTCACCAATAAGTTCTAGACTTTCCTCCAAAGTCTTAGGACCATCATCAACATCAAAAACAATATGTGAATGAACGTCAATCACTTATTTTTCCTCCATCATATTTTTGATAGCTTGTGATGCGCTTGCCACACTAGAATCATCAAGTTTCATCATATAAAGACTAGAATTTGGCATAGCATATGAAGTCAATTGTCCTGTTGACCCTGTACCTGTTACCGCTTGAAAAGTCACTGTAAATTTAGAACCTGAATCAAGCTGAGTATTGGCCAAGGCATTAATAGTATCCAAAGACATGTTGGTTTGAACAGAGTCTTGAAGATTATTAACAATTGAATTAAAGTTTGATACTGAATGAAGTGAGGCTAATTTGTTAACAATCGCTGAAATAACCTTTTCTTGGTTTTTACCACGATCATTATCACCACCATCCAAGCTATAACGCTCACGAACAAAGCCAAGTGCTTGTTCTGAGTTCATCTGAATATCACCAACTGGGAAGTCAAATTTCCCATGAAGGCTAGTAAAGGCTTGATCATTATGGACGGTCACACCACCTAGTTGGTCAATCAACTTAAGGAAAGACGTGAAATTGATACGTGCATAATAATCAATATTAATGCCATAAAGATTTTCAAGTGTTTGTTCTGAAGTTTCAACACCGTAGATACCTGCGTGGGTCAACTTATCATATTGGTTTGCCCCACCACCAGGAATTTTTACATAGGCATCTCGAGGTGTTGTCGTCAAAAGAATTTTATGCGTATTCATATTGACGGTCATAATGATATTAACGTCAGAACGTGATACTGTTGAAATAGAACCATAAGTATCAATACCGCTGATATAAATATTGAATACTTTGGAATCCGCTTGTTTTGCAGACTTGTTATTTTTTGTTTTGATTTTATAGGTATAGATTGTTTTCAGATTTGAAGCGTAATTGCTATCAACTGACTCTAAAAGGCTAGCATATGAACCACTTAAAACCATGGCTTTAGATTTGCCAGATTTAAGATTGTCATAGGCCTCTTGGTAAGAAGCAACATCGTCAACTTTTACATCAACCTTCTTGTCATTTTTCAGAGCTGACATCATGGTTTCAATGTTATTCTTATCGACCTTCATAGGTGCTTGAACACTAGAAAGCTGACTAACATCTTTGATGTCGCTATCTTTTGGAACTACAACACTCATCTCAACTTCTGAGAATGATGCAGTCTGATTCATACGGTTAGTAATATCAATCAGCTGTTTAAAGCCAAATACACCAACCAAAGAAATTAGGGTGAAAATAACCAATATGACAGTTGTCACAAGTGGTGATTTCTTAGCTTTTTGAAGGTAAATACTAACAGCTAGAACGACCACTAAGGCAAGTGCGATGATAATATTCAAAAACCTAAAAGATAGGAAATTGTAGTTGAACATAATGAAAAGTAAAATCGCTGCTAAAATAGCATACAGAATGGTCAACCCAACGTTGACCATTCCCCAGGATCCTTTACTTTTCGGTTTCTGCTTACGATACGTATGCGAACTCATATAAATTGCTCCTAAAAATTTAAATTAGACATTTCCCATTATCATTATAACATTACTTTAACTTCATTTCAATTGTCATTCTTTTTAAAAAAGAAGAAACAGTTTTTCATTAGCTTATCAAGTCATTAATTTCTATTATTTTTCATCATATTGTCAGGAAAATTTTCACATTTCGTATACTAATTCTATAATTTTCTGACATTTTTCTAGATATTATAAGTTTACTCCATGAAAAATAGTAGTTACTATACTAGCCTTTTGACAATTTAAAATCTATTTCACTATCAATATTAATTGAGCCGTACATCTAAAACCGTCAAATAACCAAAAAGGAACACCAAAAGGTGCCCTTTCATTATTTTAACTAATCAGCAATCAGTGTTTCTAAACCGACTTTCATCATATCAGTGAAAGTATTTTGACGTTCCTCTGCAGTTGTATCCTCATCTGGATTCACCAAACTATCAGAGATTGTCATAATGGCAAGAGCATCTACCTGATGCTGAGCTGCAAGGTAATAAAGCGCTGCCGCTTCCATCTCAACAGCTTTCACACCCCATTTACCGAGTTCAATATTTTTCTCATAGTAATTTGAGTAGAAAACATCAGAAGACAATACATTACCAACATGGGTAGTCATTCCGAGATCTTTGGCAATGTGGTAAGCCTTATCCAAGAGATTGAAACTTGCAATTTGTGGGAAATCGTATTGTGGCCAATCGTTACGGATAATGTTGGAATTAGTCGCTGCAGCTTGTGCCAAGACCAACTCACGAACATGAACATCCTCGTTTAATGAACCCGCTGTTCCCACACGAATGAGTTTTTTAACCCCGTAATCAACGATAAGTTCACGTGCATAAATAGAGATAGATGGCATTCCCATCCCAGTCCCCATCACAGAAACACGTTCACCTTTATAAGTTCCTGTGTAACCAAACATGTTACGAACCTCATTGAAACAGACAGCATCTTCGAGGAAATTCTCAGCAATGAATTTAGCACGAAGAGGATCCCCAGGAAGAAGAATTTTATCAGCAATTTCACCTTGCTTAGCAGCAATATGGATAGACATAGTTTATGATACAAAGAGCGATCAGAAAGCGACTGAAAATTAGGAAGCTGACGAAGATGCCTCGCATCTAGGAAGGTTATCTATTTTTCAAGCTTTCCACTCGTGTTCAAATAGGAACACAGGCTCTACCTTTCTTAAGTTATATTTTTTTAAAGTTTTCTACTATTATATAGATAGTATATGAGCTACTTAATAGTTTAGCTTTGGGTTAGCGAATCTAGAAAAGCAAATAACTTTTCATTCATTTGAGAATAATCATTGGCCCGCAATTGTTCTGGTGTTTGAACAAAAGGTAACTGTTGATTTTGCTGGCGCAAGTGTTCTTCACCATCAGCAGCTATCAGTAAGTCAATAGCCTCTGGATCGAACTCCAAATGTGCCTGAAAAGCATAGTGTTTAGGACTAAAGCGAACAATTTGACGAGGGCAACCTTTACTTGTAGCCAGAACAACTGCATTGTCTGATAGTCCAGGCATATCACCATGCCAGTGACCCGTATTTAAAGTAGAACCAAAATCTTTGATATGCTCGTCGGCTAAACCAGCTTCAGTAAGAGTTATTGGAAAAACACCAATCTCACGTTCTGGACTATGCTCATATTTACCGCCATAAGCTACAGATAAAAGTTGAGCCCCTAGACATACACCGACAATATAGATATCTGCGTCAATAGCTTTTTGCATAAATGCAATTTCAGCCTTTGGATCATAGTATGGAAAGGCTTGACGATCTTCATCCGGTGACTGAGGTCCGCCCATTACTATAAGGAAATCAATACCATTAAGAGTTTCAGGAAGTTTCTCCTCCTCATAAACCTTAGTTGATGTGACATTGTGGCCACGCTCTTGAGCCCACTTTAGATAAGCTCCTGGAACCTCAAATGTTTCGTGTAAAATAAAGTGAATATTCATCGTTTTTCCTTCCATTTATTATTAATTATCCTTGATAGGAAACTTGCTAGTATGAGGGGTAATATGATAACTCCTCCAGTGCCTGTAAAACCAACAACTAAGGCTATTCCTGTTAGGGGGGCATTCAAAGTTGTTCCTAAAAATATAGTCGCCCCTAAAAGCATTCCTAAATCAGGACTCAGGGAAAAGCCAAAAATCCCTAGAAGCACCGTTATCAGATACCCTGCGCCTACACCTAAAGCAAACGATGGCGTCAGAGTTCCACCATAGGCACCACTCCTTAAAAGTAGACAGATCAATAGGCTTTTGATAATGAGAATGACAGGAAGATATGCTGAAGAGTTCCCAGCAAAAAGCCATTGAGCTAAAACCTGGCCATTTCCCATAAAAATAGGAAAGTAAGCCGAAAGTCCACCTAGAATCAAAAAGGCAAGGGGCAAAGTCCAGAGGATTGCTTTATCTGTAATACGACTGCTACTAGCCTTCTTTGTCACATAAGCAAATACCATGGCAAGTGGTGTTATAAACACCGCCAAGATGATTGCCAGCATGAAACCTGAAGAATGAAGGGGGACTTTATCAACTAGATATATAGCTTGTCCACCAACAATTGGTCTGGCACAATAAGCAGATACATAAGTAGTTATGAGAATGATGACGACATTCTTTAGTTTCCAACCCACTCCTAATGTCTCTAAAACGAACAAGGCACTAGCGAAGGGCACCTGGTAAACAGAGGCTAAGCCTGCTCCGGCACCACATGCCATTAATAATTGTCTATCGGAAATGTCTAAACGCAATCCCTTAGAAAAACTACCACCAAAGAGAGCACCTAATTCTCGAGGTGCTCCTTCTTTGCCAATTGAGGCCCCAGCAGCTACGATTGCCACCTGGACTAATGCATGTAAAGACTGACCTAGAAAATTTGGACTCCTTTTACCAACAAGTTTTTTAGCTTTACTAATAGAGAGTAAGGTCACTCGTCGTTGAAGAAAGTACCAAAATAAACTAGCTAGAACCCCAACAACAAGTAATACTAAAAACCTTCGAAAAGCACTCACTGATTGAAACAGTAACAAGAGGTCGCCTTTATCTTTACCAAACGCAAGAACTTGAATAAATTCTAGAAGATAGTGACAAAAAATTCCAACAAGACCTGAAGCAATACCAGTTGCAAAAACAGCCAAACTCAACCTAAGAGATTTTGGCAACGACCTTAAGCCTTCTCTTCCCTGAGCAATCATTTTTAGAGTTCAGCTAAAATTGCTTTTAGCAATCCTTTAAAGTCTCCCTTGACACGCTCAGTCACTTCCACCACTTCTTCGTGGTTGAGTTCTTCTTGGAAACCAGCTGCAAAGTTAGTAATACATGAAATACCAAGAACCTTCAATCCAGAGTGAACAGCCACGATAACTTCAGGAACAGTTGACATACCAACAGCATCTGCACCTAATGTCTTGAAGGCACGAATTTCAGCAGGTGTTTCATAGGTAGGTCCTGTTGTCCCAAGATAAACCCCTTCTTCTAACTTGATACCAAGTTTATCAGCCACTTTGTGGGCGATTTCAAGATAGGCTGGAGTATATGCTTTAGACATATCTGGGAAACGTGGACCAAACTCATCCAAGTTTTCGCCAATTAGAGGGTTTTGACCAGTCATATTGATGTGGTCCGTAATAGCCATCAAAGTACCAGGACCAAAGCCAATTCCACCAGCTGCATTGGTTACAAGAACCCCTTCACAACCGAGAGCTTTCATCACACGTACAGGGAAAGTAACGACTTCAAGAGGATTTCCTTCATAAAAATGGAAACGCCCTTGAAGAGCCAAAACCCTACGTCCAGACAAAGTTCCGTAAACAAGTTTTCCAGCATGACCGACAACCGTTGATTGTCCCCAGTTTGGAATATCAGCATAGTCAATGACAATTGCATTTTCAACTTCTTCAGCAAGCTCACCAAGTCCAGAACCCAAAATTAAACCAAACTCAGGTTTTTCAATTCCTTTGCTTTCCAAAAAAGCTTGCGTAACTCTAATTTTTTCAAGTAGCGACATGTTAGTTCTCCCTTAATAAGTTATTTCATTGTTAAAAAGTGACCAATTTTTGAAAATGTCCTTTTATTTCGAATGGTGATATCAGGATAAAAAGGTGTTTTCAATAACTTCTTATGATAAGCTGTTTGACTATAAGTTGATTTATCATACTTGCCCCAGTAGACACCAAGTTGACCAAAATGAAGTATTTCATCTTTCAACTCAAAAGAGTTAATAACCTTCTCCATTTCGTTCTTATCAAGTCTTTCAGTGAATAAGAGGACGTCTTTTCTATAGAAATCATCTTCCCACCACTCGGGTAAAGATGCCACTTCACATTGGTAATCTTCCAGAGTAAAAAGAGAAAATACCTTAATAAATGGATAAGCCTTTTTTAGAAATTCCTCTAAAACTAAGAGAAGTTCCTCTTTCATCAAGGTAGAATCAAAGAAAAGATTTCCACTATTTATATAGGAGGAAACATGTGACATACCGAGTTCTTCTAACTCACGACAAAATTCTTCCATGACTACCTTGTGACGACCACCAACGTTTATCCCACGAACCAAAAATGCATAGCGCTTCATTTTAGACAAGTTTATCCAAGAAGCTTTCACCAATCATGGCTTTATCCACACCAAAGTTTTCAGCGATTGTTGCTGAGATATCAGAGAAATGACCTACTGGAATAAGTCCATTTCCTTTGAATGATGGGCTATAAGCCAAGAAAGGAATATATTCACGAGTATGGTCTGTACCAGCGTAAGTTGGATCATTTCCGTGGTCTGCTGTAATCATCAAGAGATCATCTTCACGCATAGCAGCAATGATTTCAGGCAAACGTTGGTCAAATTCGTGCAAGCAATCACGATATCCATGTGGGTCACGGCGATGTCCATAAAGAGCATCGAAGTCCACCAAGTTTGTGAATGAGAAACCATGTTTGAAGTCTTCAGAAGTCATTGCCTTAATCAAATTGTCAATACCATGGCTATTTGATTTGTTGTGGCCCATATCGTGATTAATACCAGATCCGTTGAAGATATCGTTAATCTTACCAACAGCATAGGTATCAATACCAGCTTCATTCAATTTATCCAAAACAGTAGGCGCAAATGGTGAAACAGCCAAGTCACGACGGTTAGACGTACGAGTGAAGTTTCCAGGCTCACCAACGTAAGGACGCGCAATGATACGCCCTAGAAGAGCTGGACGCTCAAGGGTAATTGAACGTGCATATTCACAAATACGATAGAGTTCATCCAAAGGAATAATGTCTTCGTGGGCTGCAATTTGAAGAACTGGGTCAGCAGATGTGTAAATAATCAATTCACCAGTCTCCATTTGACGAGGACCAAAGTCTTCAATTACGGCTGTACCTGAATAAGGTTTATTGGCTTCACGAATGACTTTACGACCTGAGAATTCTTCAATCTTAGTAATAATTTCTTCAGGAAAACCATTCCAGAAGGTATCAAAAGGTTCAGTAATATTGAGACCCATGATTTCCCAGTGACCTGTCATGGTGTCTTTTCCTAGAGAGACTTCTTGCAATTTTGTTGCATAACCAGTTGGGTTATTTTCAGCTGGTACGGTCTTTAAAGGCACTTGACGTGGAATATTTCCAAGACCAATTTTGGCCATGTTTGGCACATTCAAACCGACAGTCTTCGAGATATGGCCAAGTGTATCTGAGGCACCATCTGGTACACCAGCATTGACAAAGTCGTTGGCATCAGGTGCTGCCCCAATTCCTACAGAATCAAGAACAACTAAATGCATTCGATTAAATTTAGACATAATAACACCACAAAGAGCTGAAATCTTTTTATGATTTTCTCTTTACCTTTTCTTTTATTTTTATAATTTCGTAAATAATAGTTTGCGTTCTTCAGTTTAATGAAGAAACTCAGATGGGACTAAGCCTTTACTTCAACGATCTTAACACCATCTTTTCCTGCAACAATGACCTTGTTAACCATTCCGTTGAAGAGCCCATGTTCAACAACACCTGTCATAGATTTAAGTTCTTGACCAAAAGCCACTGGATTTTCAATCTTACCCAGATCTAGATCAATGATATAGTTCTTCATATCAGTGACAAAGCGATTGCCTTCTTCCATTAATCGGAATGATGGCTTATAACCTTTAGACTCAAAGACACGATACAATCGATCAGCCCCGTATTGAACGACTTCAACTGGAAGTTTAAAGGCACCTAGTTGATCAACCATTTTAGACTCATCAACAACCCAGATGTATTCTTTGGTAGGTGTGGCAACAATTTTTTCCATCAAGAGGGCACCACCACCACCCTTAATACCATTGAGTTGAGGATCCACTTCATCAGCCCCATCTACAGTAACATCGATACTGTCAATATCATCAACTGCCTTTAATGGAATCCCTAAGCCTTCTGCTTGTTTTGTTGTTTGACTTGATGTCGTTACACCGACAACATTGAGTCCTTCTTCCTTAATACGACGACCAATTTCTTCCACAAAAAAGTAAGCCGTTGACCCTGTTCCTAGTCCGACAACCATACCATCTTTAACAAATTTGGCAGCGGTTACACCGGCGATTTTCTTCAGTTCTTCCATGATCGACTCCTCTCATCTTTCTATAATAGTCATTCTACTCATTATACCATTTTTCCTTTATATTTAAAAATGATTTAAGGGGGATGAATTTTATAAAGGTGACAAAAAAACTAGACTCTTAAGCTAAAGTCTAGTTCTTATGGAGTAGTCAATTATTAGTATCACTTAGTCTTCTTTATGACGTTTGAAGAATCCGATAAAGGCCGCAAAAATCATTGAAAGAAGTCCAAGGAAACCAGCATTGCTTGTATGTTCACCAGTTTGTGGCAACTCAGGTTGCGCAACTACAGTTACTTCCGTATCAGGAGTTGGTGTAGTTGGTGGTGTCACAGGTTTTTGAGGTGTTTTTGGTGTTGGTGGAACCACATGAGATACTCTCTCAACAACATAGTTTTTATGCCATACAACAGTTGGTTTTTCAGGAGTTTTTGGTTCAACTGGTTTTGCAGGAACTTCAACTACTTTTGGTGTTGGTGGCGTTGGCGCTACTGGGCCTGTTGGTGGTGTTGGTTCAACCGGCTTAGCAGGAATTTCGACCACTTTTGGTGTTGGTGGTGTTGGTGCCGTTGGGCCTGTTGGTGGTGTTGGTTCTTGTGGTTTACCAGGAACTTCAACTACCTCTGGTGTTGGTGGCGTTGGTGCCACTGGTTCTGTCGGTGGTGTTGGTGGTGTTGGTTCTTGTGGTTTGATACCAACCGTTTTCATCAACGGTTTAGTTGGAGCTGTCGGTGGTGTTGGTGCCTTAGGCTCTTCAGGCTTTTCACCTGGATTCTTAGGCAAACCTAGGTTCGAATTGATTGCAAACCAGTAAACCGTTGGAGCACCATCAGCATTAGCACCATCAGCTGTAAATACCAAGTGACCATTCGTCATCTTGATACCAGCTCCTCCATAATAGAGGTAAGGTGAATCTTCATTGTCCCAACCAGTCAAATCTGAAGTTGTTTCACCATTATAGACAGAACCATGGTCAATGTATTGGTTATCATTGACTGAAGTAACTTCTTTTGTAGCCGCATCATAAGTAACTGATGATTTTGGAATAGCGATGAATTGGTTATCACCAATATTTACATATTCTTGGTGACGTGTTGATTGGTATTTTTTCTTAGGTGTGAAAGTAATCAAACCAGTTTCAGCAGAAACGCTGTATGAACCGATAACATCGTCCTTATCGCCAAAAGTATAGTCTTGGTTACCAAGAGCATGACCGTTTCCACTACCTGAGGCATTAAGTGTCGTTACATCAGATGGAATTTCACGTGACACGAACCACTCTGAACCATTCCAATCAGTGATTGGAAGAACTACTTTAAGTGGGTTGTCAGCTGAAATGTTAACAGTAGCACCACCAAAGTCAGCATATCCTGATTTCGTAACAACTTCGCCATTTTGAATAGCCAGTGTAGAACCATCCGCATAAGGATTGTAAGTTCCACGAACTGTGTTGCCGTTAACATCTTTAGCTTCGACTGTAATTGGACGTGGACGTTCAGATGTTTCAACGTAAGCAGCACCATTCCAATGGTTAAGTGAGTTAAGCGCTACAACAGCATTATGCTCATTTAGATTAAACATCTTGCCATCTTTATCGTAGAACTCTACATCTACAGCAACCTTAACTGGTTTAGCCTGATCTGTTGAAGCTCCTACGGTCATTGTAACTGTTGGGTCTTTACTGATTTTAGCAATCCCCTTTCCGTCATTTGACGGAAGACTAACAATTTCATAACGATAAACAACACGTTTAATTGGTGATGCTTCGTTTTTAACCAACATGCTAGATTGGTTCAAGCCATCATAAGTCACAACAAATTTGTCGCCTTCTTTAACTTGAATCCACTCGTCTTCTGTGTTTGTCCAAGGACTATCTGTTACAATATCAGATGCTTGCAACTTATTAGAATCATATTGGAAAACATTGCTTGTATTAAGGCGTTCTTGAGCTGCTTTAGTCAGGTAGTTGCTAACACCTTCAAGTTTATGAGTTGCTTCTGTTTCACGGTGGAAGGTCAACTCTTGAACAACTTCTGCATCTTTGAGATTACGATAAACAGGATCATCCATGTATTTATCGTAAGCGGCTTTAGCCTCTTGGTATTGTTTAAGAGCTGTTTGATAGACAGCTAATTTATTTTGATACTCAAGGTACTCTTGGTCATATTTTGCTTTTTGTTCATTGTAAACAACCAAAGCTGCTTCATATTTAGCTTTTGCATCAGCATTGTATTTTTCAATGGCTTGTTTTGTTTCAAGATCCACTTCATAAGCTGCTTTTTTAGTCTTATAAAGTTCGATATTCTTGTCATAAGCTGCTTTTTCAACATCATATTTAGCTTTAGCTTCTTTGTATGCAGCAAGCTCATTTTGATACTTAGCCTCTGCTTCAGCATTACGTTTTTCAGTAACTACTTTTTCTGTTACTTTTTTATCATAATTTGCTTTTTCAGCATTATATTTGGCTTTATCACTATTGTATTGTGCAAGTGCAGCTTCATAGTCAGCTTTTGCTTGGTTGTATGTTGCCAATTCCGCTTGGTATTTAGCGACTGAAAGTGCATTTTCTTTATCAGCTGCTTCTTTTTCAGCTACCTTTGCATCATAGGTAACTTTTTTAGTCTTGTACTCTGAAAGTGCTGAATCGTAAGCTTGTTTAGCAATTTGATATTGTTCCTGAGCTTTGTCATAAGCAGCTTTTTCAGTATTATATTTTTCTTGAGCTTCGGTATTTGATTTTTCAGCAAGAGCTTTCTCAGTTAATTTAGCGTCGTAATTAGCTTTTGCTTTATCATAATCAGCTTTATCTGATTTGTATTGTTCCTTAGCCGCCTTGTAATCAGAAACGACTGAGTTAATTTTCTCTGCTTGTGCTTTGTTATCTGCAGCAGCTGCTTCAACGGTATCTTTGGTTTGAGCAGGTTCTTCCTTAACCTCAATACCTTCATTCGTTGCAGCTGTTTTTGCAGTTTCTAAGCTTGTATTTGTTACTTCACTCGTTGTAACAGTTGTATTACCTTCTTCAGTTACATCAACAACCTTCTTATCAGTTGAATCTGCTACTGTAGCAGTACTTTCTTCAACAGCGTCGGTTGCCTTAACTGCTGGTGTTGAAGAATCTGTCGTTGTCGCCACTTCATCGGCACTAGCGTTTGAAGCACCTACAGCAATTACAGCAGTCCCCAAAAGAACAGAAGCCGCACCAAGGCTAGACTTTCTGAGTGAATAACGTTGTAATTCCTTTTTCCCCATTTAAATTACTTCCTTCTATATATTTAGTTATGTTCATATTCTAACAAAAGCAAGAAGCATGTCAATTTGAGTTATCTCATAAAAACAGGAAGGATTTCAAATTCTATTAAATTCTTAAATTAGAGTAATTTTTAACTTTAAATCAAAGCGTGTCCTCTTAGCCCAGATTTAAAGGAATTTACATCTTAGTGTACTGATTTAATTTTTTAATAGCAGGGTCTTGTTACTTTAATGTTTTTTTATTGAAAAGATTATGAAAAACTTGTAATCCCAGGCCTACAAAGCTTTTTAATGTGGCAATTAAAAAAGAATAGACTGTTTTGCCTTAGCAAAGCAACCTATTCTTCGTCATTTATAGTATTAGTGTTTACGTTTGTAAGATGTGAAGAGTCCTGCAAAGGCAACTGAAAGTATACCAATTCCTGCTACAGATGTTAATTTCTGATTCTTATCACCTGTTTCAGGCAATGTTCTATCCTGCACACCTTGAGTGCCTTGCTTTGTAACAAGAGTAGAGGTCGAAGTGACACTTGGTACTACAGGTGTTCTCGGAGTTTTCGGCTTTTGAGGAGTTGGTGGTGTCGTTTTTTCTGGACGGCTTACTCGCTCAAGAAGATAGTTCTTATGCCATTTTACTTTAGGAGCTACAAGCTCTTTAGGTGATACAGGTTTATTAGGTACGTTTACCACAACCATGGTTGGTGGGGTTGGTGCTTTAGGTTCTGTTGGTTTCGTTGGTTTCGTTGGTTCACCAGGTACTTCTACAACTACTGGTGTAGGTGGTGTTGGTGCCTTAGGTTCTACTGGAGCCGTAATATTACGTGGCTCTACTGGCACTTCAACTAAAGCTGGAGTTGGTGGCGTTGGCGCTTTTGGCTCTGTTGGAGCCTTAGGTTCCTCAGCATCAACTGTTACTACAGTGTAACTTGGTTCTCTTGGTGCTATAGGAGCTGTCGGAGGCGTTGGTTCTGTTGGTTTCGCAGGAAGTTGTCCGACTGTAATTGTTGGTGGTGTCGGAGCCTTAGGTTCCTCTGGTTTAGTAGGTTCTTTTGGTTCTTCACCAGGTTTCTTAGGCAAACCTACATTTGAATTGATGGCAAACCAATATACCGTTGGTTGACCAACTGCATTAGCTCCTTGCGCTGTAAATACAAGATGTCCATCTAACATCTTAAGTCCTGCACCACCATAGTAGAGATATGGAGATTCTGGATTGTCCCATCCTTCAAGAACTGGTGATGATTCCCCGTTAAAAGCTGAACCATGTTCAATATATTGATTATCTTTTAAGGATTTTACCTCTTTGGTAGTCGCATCATAAGAAACACTTGAATTTGGAATCGCGATATACTTGTTATTGCCGATATTCACGGATTCGACGTGTTCCAAATTTTCAAACTTTTTCTTTGGTGTAAAGGTAATATCTCCTGTTATAGGATTAATGGTGTACATACCAATCACATCATCTTTACCATCAAATAGATAGTTATCAGTTCCGATAGAATGACCTTCTCCAGCACCGGATGCATTGACAGAGGTCGCATCAATAACAGTTTCTTCACTAACTGCGAATTCACTACCATTCCATGTTGCCTTTTGAGCCACAATCTTCATTGGGTTTTCTGCAGAGATAGTAACCTTAGCTGATCCAAAGTCAGGAGTTCCAGTTTTAACAGTAACTGCATTATTTTCAATACTCATGGAAGAGCCATCGGCATATGGATTCCAAGTTCCACGAACCGTATTGCCATTTTGATCTTTAGCTTCTACCGTAAGAGCACGAGGTTTATCACCACTATCAACATAGGAAGCACCCGTCCAGTGGTTTAGGGAATTAAGTGCAACAATGGCATTTTTTTGGCTCAAATCAAATCTTTTACCGTTGCCATCATAAAATTCAATGTCAACAGCAACTTTAATCGGTTTATCTTGATCGGATGATGCTCCAACAGTAAGAGTTACCGTTGGGTCACCATTTACTGCTGCAATTCCCTTGCCATCATTTGATGGAAGGCTCAAAATTTCGTAACGGTAAATAACACGCTTAATAGGATGCATGCTTGAATCTTCGCGCATACTTGATTTATTCAAATTATCATAGGTCACAACAAATTTGTCACCTTCTTTAATTTGAATATACTCAGTTTCATTATTAGCCCACGGACTTGTTGTTACAATATCAGTAGCTGTCAATTTGTTTGAATCATACTGATGAACATTACTTGTATTTAAACGAGCTTGGGCTTCACGAGTCAAATAAGTATTGATACCAGTGATCGTATGAATGGCTCCAGCTTCACGTTGGAAGGTCAAATCCTGAACAGTTTCGACATCCTTCAACTCTTGGAAACCATTATCATTCATATACTTATCATAAGCTGCTTTAGCTTCTTTATATTGAGCTAAGGCTGCTTGATATTCAGCATATTTGGTTTGATATGTGGCAAAATCTTTAGCATATTGCTCTAATTCAGCATTGTATTTTGCAAGGTCTGTTTCATATTTAGCTTTAGCAGTATCTTCCTCAGATTTTGTGATGAGTAATTTGTCATAAGCTGCCTTGTCTTTATCATACTGAGCTTGCTTGGTCTGATATTCTTTTAAATCATTTTCGTATTGAGCCTTAGCAGCATTATATGTAGCCATATCTGCATCATACTTAGCTTTAGCTTCTTCATTGGCCTTATCAGCAGCAGTTTTTTCGGCTACCTTAGCATCGTAAGCCACTTTAGCAATCTTATAGGCAGCTAGATCGGTTTGGTATTTTTCGTAAGCAGCGTTATAAGTAGCTAAATCTTTTTCATACTGTTCTTGGGCAGCCTTGTTTTCAATTTCTGTAAGAACTTTTTCGGCTACTTTAGCATCATAAGCTTTCTTCTCAGCATCATATTTTTCTTTGTCTTTGGTATACTGAGCCATAGCAGCTTCATAGTTCTTCTTAGCAGTTTCATAAACAGCTAACTGTACCTTATAATCGGCTTCTGACTTAGCATTGGCTGCATCAGCTGCTGCCTTTTCGGCTACTTTAGAATCATAAGTCAATTTTTGAGTATGATATTCTTCCAATGCTGCATCATAGGCTTTTTTATCAGCTTGATATTTAGCTAATTCTTTTTTATAAGCAGCTTGATCAGTATCAAACTGCGCTTTAGAAGCAGCGTTTACCTTATCAGCAATCGCTTTTTCAGCCACTTTAGCATCGTACTCAGTCTTGGCTTTATCATAGTCAGCTAATTCTTTTTTGTGCTCTTCTTTTGCCTTTTGGTAATCCGAGACAACAGAGTTGATTTCCTTGGCTTGGGCTTGATTATCAGCGATAGCACCCTCTAAAGATGTATGTGTTTGAGGTGCAGTTTCTTCGACCTCTACCCCTTCATTTACAGCAGAAGCCTTAGCATCTTCAAGACTATCACTTGTGACAACACTCATTGTTTCAGTAGTGTTTCCCACTTCTTTGACAGAAACAACTTGCTTTTCTGAATGGTCAACAGTTGCTTTCGCATCTGTTGTAGCATCGGCAAGTACAGATGCACTCAAGGGTGTGTCAGTGGCTGCTGAAGTTGACACCTCATCGGCATGTGCTCCAGTCGTCCCCATCGCTAAAATAACTGTACCCAAAAGAACAGAAGCAGCCCCAAAGCTATACTTCCTGATTGAAAAACGTTGTGAATCTTTTCTTCCCATATCACAAACTTCCTTCTAATTTTTTCTTAACACCTAAAGTCTATCACTTTTAAACTTTCTGTCAATAATTTTACCTTCATATTTTTTAAAAATTTATAATTATTTTCATTTACTGTAAAAACGTTTCCAATCTTTTATTCTATAAGAAAAATAGTTTAAAAAGTTTGTTTCTTTCTTCATGAATTGTCAAGACATTTTTTAAAACTCTTAATTAATATTAACTTATTTGATTACTGTTCATTATTAATAACTTCATTTTAAACACGAAAAAAAGCCCGAAAGGGCTTAGAATTCTCTGGAACAAATGAATCTGTTACACATCAGTTCGTAACCTAAATGTTCAATCAAGACCCGACAATAATGCTCACTTGCTTAAAATGTCTTTGACCAGGGCTTTTAACTCTGGAACCACTTCTTCCATAAACCATGGATTTTTCGCTTGCCAGATATTATTTCGTGGGGACGGATGGACTAATGGAAGATAGTCTGGAAGATAGTCTTTGTAATGCTTCACCGTATCGGTTAACTTAGCAGATGATTTTTGGTGTAAATAATAACGCTGTGCATAGTTCCCCACTAAAATGGTCAATTGAATATTTGGAGCTAAGGCCAATACTCTCTTGTGCCATTTGTCCGCAAATCCTTTACGAGGCGGTAAATCTCCTGATTTTCCATGACCAGGGAAATAGAAATCCATTGGGACGATGGCAAACATACCCGATTCATAGAATTCTTCACGTGAAACACCCATCCAATCCCTGAGATTATCTCCACTAGGATCATTCCAATAAAGTCCTGACTCTTGTGCACGGATACCAGGAGCTTGTCCGACGATATTAATCCGTGCCGTTTTTGGAATGGTAAACAAGGGTTTTATACCTTGTTCCGTATAAGCTTTATTTTGTTCATCAGCCATAATAGCTTTTGTCAATTCTTCAAGTGTTTCCATAATGTCCTCCAAAAAAAGAGACAACCTGCCTCTTCTTCTTATTTGATTAACTCATAGATAGCTTCTGCATAAATGGCAGCAGCACGGTACAAGTCCTCAACTTCAGTAAATTCATTGGCTTGGTGCATTGTGTTGACATAACCAGGGAACATAGCTCCATAGGCAACGCCACGTTTAAGGAGACGTCCAAAAGTTCCACCACCAATGATTTGTTCTTCTCCTTTAAGTCCTGTGTGTTTCTCGTAAACCGAAAGAAGTGTTTGAACCATAGGGTCACTCACTGGTACATAGTGAGGGACATGTCCGTGTTCTGAAAGAGTGACCTCCTTAGGACCTTCAAGTTTTTCAAGGCCGGCCTTAATACCGTCTACATCAACACCTTGAGGGTAGCGGAAATTCAAAGCGATTGTATTATCTTTTGATTCCTTATTGAAATGAAACACCCCAGCATTCATGGTTAATTCACCCATCTTAGGATCTGTGTAAGCAAGACCTACTTTTTCACCAAAGAAATCTTTATGCAATGTTTCAGCAATGACGTTCAAATAGGCTTCAGCATTCCCTTGGAAATCAAATTGGCTGAGGAAGAGGGCTAGATAGGTTGCACCATTAATACCTTTTTGAGGCATCATACCGTGAACTGATTTACCATGAATAGTTACATGGAAGGCCTCCGCTTCTTCAGTCACCTGACCAGTTACTCCCTGATCAGCCGCAAAGTTAGCTAACTTAGCCTCAAGTTCTTGCAAAGTGATAGGTCCAGTAAAATCAGCACTAGCAGATTCAGGAACCATATTTTCACGTAAGCCACCATTGAAGCTTACAAGACTAAATGCACCATCGTTTTGACCTTCAAAATGAAGATAGGCAGTGATATTTCCCTTTTCTCCATTAATAATTGGAAATTCAGCATCAGGAGAAAAACCAAAATCAGGATCTTTCAATCCATTATGCGCAAAATAATAAGCCATATCATCCCAACCAGATTCTTCATCTGTACCAACGATGAAACGAACACGCTTAGATACTGGAAGCTTGAGCTCTTTAATAATTTTCAAAGCATAATAACAAGCCATTGTTGGACCCTTATCATCTGATGAGCCACGAGCATAAAGTTTACCATCTTTGATTACAGGTTCATAAGGGTCTGTATCCCAACCACTCCCAGCTGGAACCACATCCAAGTGTGCAAAAATACCCAAAACTTCATCGCCTTGACCAAATTCAAAGTCACCAGCATAATTATCAATATTACGCGTCTTATAGCCGTCACGTTTAGCTAAAGCAAGAAAATGTTCCAAAGCTTTTACTGGACCGGGGCCAAATGGGTGCTGTTCATCAACCTTACTGTCATCACGTTCTGAATTAATGCGTAACAAACCAAAAAGGTCCTCCATTAAATCATCTTTACGTTTATCAACTTCGGCACGAAAATCTATTGTCATAATTTGCTCCTTACTGTCTCTAATTAGCACTATTTTACCATTTTTAGTAAGAGTTTTCATCCCCTGAGAATAGATCACATTAAAAAAGCAAACTGTTTTCTAACATCACAAGTCCCTACCAATTTCGAAAATGTTATAGTCTAACCTTGAGATAATATCATTTCAAGAATTTCCAAAAACTTTAGAATATTCTCTTAATTAATGCTATAATAGGACTATCAAAACTAAGGAGATGCATTATGCCATTTGTAAAAATTGATCTCTTTGAAGGTCGTACTCAAGAACAAAAAGTCGAGCTTGCCCGTGAAGTTACCGAAGTTGTATCACGTATCGCAAAAGCTCCTAAAGAAGCTATTCACGTTTTCATTAACGATATGCCTGAAGGGACTTACTACCCACACGGCGAAATGAAAAAGAAAAACTAATCATCATTATTAGCAGTCACTTCCGTGGCTGCTTTTATTACTAAAAAACTGGAGAAGGTCTCCAGCTTTATTTTCTTGTAATGGGCTATTTTAGGATAGTTTCCATTTCCGTATATCTAGGTTTCAAACCTAAACGTTCATAAAAACGTAGAGCACCTGCATTATCATTCCACACGTGAAGTGTCAGATTATAACACCCTAGCTCCTTCGCATAGTCCAAAGCAAATTGATAAAGCTGCTCTCCTATTTTTTGACCTCGAGCTTCCTTATCCACACAAAGATCGTCAATAAAAAGCGTTTTATGAGCCTTCTTGGGCCCATCATTTTCAGCAATATCTTGAATTATCAAAAAAAGATGTCCCAGGATACGCCCATTCTCATCTTCGTAAACAAAAATAGACTTAGTCGAATCATTAATGACTGCTTCTAACTCTGCATCAGTAAATTTACTACCTTCTGACTTAAAAATATCAGGGCGCACTTGATGATGAACAATAAGAATCTGCTCCAAGAGCTCCTGTAATCTTGGAATATCCTCTATTTTTGCTAAACGAATCATAATTACCTCCATAAAAAAAGATGGGACAAGCCCATCTTAATTCTTATTTACCAAGTTTTGCCTTAGCTGCTTCTGCAAGAGCCGTGAAAGCTGCTGCATCGTTAACTGCCAAATCAGCAAGCATTTTACGGTTAACTTCGATTTCAGCCAATTTCAAACCATGCATCAATTGTGAGTATGAAAGTCCGTTCAAACGAGCTGCCGCATTGATACGAGTGATCCAAAGTTTACGGAAATCACGTTTCTTTTGACGACGGTCACGGTATGCATAGTAGTAAGAGTTCATTACTTGTTCTTTTGCGGTACGGAACAAGATGTGTTTTGCACCATAGTAACCTTTAGCGAGTTTCAATACACGTTTACGACGTTTGCGTGATACAACGCCACCTTTAACACGAGCCATTTATATATTCCTCCGAATTAGATCTAGTTTAGTTAAATTGTAATGCTTGTAGCGAATTAACGCATTTGTGAAAGCATTGATTTGATACGTTTAAAGTCACCTGAATGTACCAATGATGCTTTACGAAGGTGACGACGTTGTTTTTTAGTTTTACCGTGGAAACGGTGAGATGTGAAAGCACGGAAGCGTTTCAATCCACCTGAACCTGTACGTTTGAAACGTTTAGCTGATGCGCGGTGTGTTTTTTGTTTTGGCATTTTAAAATTCTCCTCTTAAAATAGTGTTAGTTTGACAATTATTTTTTGTCAGGAATTGGTGCAAGTTGCATGAACATTTGTCGTCCATCCATCTTAGCTCTTTGCTCAATAATCGAAATATCTTGCGTTTTTTCAGCAAATTCCGCCAAGACCTTAGCTCCGATTTCTTTGTGAGTAATCATACGTCCTTTGAAACGTATAGAAACTTTAACCTTATTTCCTTTTTCAAGGAATTTACGACCATTACGAAGTTTTGTTTCGAAGTCCCCTTTATCGATAACTGGGCTCAAACGAACTTCCTTAACGGTAACAACGCTTTGTTTCTTACGTTGTTCTTTTTGTTTCTTTTGATACTCAAATTTGAACTTACCGTAGTCCATAATCTTCGCAACAGGTGGCGTAGCTTGTGGTTGGATAAGAACCAAGTCAACATTTGCATCATCTGCAATAGCTTGCGCTTCTGACAATGGTTTAATTCCCAATTGTTCACCATCAAGACCAACAAGACGAACTTCACGGACGCGAATTTCATCATTAATGAATAGATCTTTCTTAGCTATGATCTTCACCTCTTTATTTTTTTAGAGAAAAACAAAGCGGACTTGACAAACAAGCCCGCACACATTATATCCTATAATCGGATTTGACATGTTGGGCCAGACAACCTAAGTCGCAAGGCGAGAAGTTCTCACTTCTGCTTTTCTCATTGTTACTAGTATAACAATTGATTTATCCCTTGTCAATAATTTTCTTCGCTTTTTCTTGAATAAATTCTACAACGCCATCAATTGACACTCCTGTGGTATCAAAAGTAATGGCATCTTCAGCCGGTTTCAAAGGTGAAACCTTGCGGTGGCTATCTTTATAGTCACGTTCAGCAATTTCTTTCTTAAGTGTCTCAAGATCAGCCGGAATACCTTTCTCGATATTTTCCTTATAACGACGTTCTGCACGTTCATCGACAGAAGCAATCAAGAAAATCTTAAGTTCAGCATCTGGTAGGACAACTGTACCAATATCTCGACCATCCATGATAATGGCCCCTTCCTCAGCAATGCGTTGTTGCTGAGAAACAAGCTCTTTACGCACTTCAGGAATGGCAGCAACCCAAGAAACGTTGTTAGTCACTTGGTTATCACGAATAGGATGAGTGACATCAACATCGCCAACATAAACTTGCTGGCTACCATCTGCTGCTTTCCCAAATGAAACGGGATGTTGAGAGAGTTGCTCTAAAATTTCTGGGACATTATCTTCAGTCAAACCATTTTGCAATGCTAGATAGGTTGCAGAACGGTACATAGCTCCTGTGTCAAGATAAGTATAGCCAAGATTTTTTGCAATAATCTTGGCTACAGTACTTTTTCCACTAGACGCAGGACCATCAATTGCAATTCTAATATTTTTCATGATGTTCCCTTTGCTATTAAATTATTGAACGTTAACGACATCTCCTGGGTTAGCATACCAGTAACCACTTGTCATGTGATCTGGGTTAAGGCGTTCCAACTCACTTACAGAAATACCTGCACGTGCTGCAATAGAACCAGCACCTTCTCCAGATTGGACAACGATAGAAGATCCATCAGCTGCTGCTTCAGAACTTGATGCTGTTGTTTCAGTTGCATCAGCATCTTCTTTTGAAGCATGTTTTGAAGAGCTTGATGATTTAGTTGCTGAGGATTTTTCTTTTGAAGATTTTTCTTTAGTAGATTTTTCTTTAGTAGATTTCTCAGTTTCTTCATCCTTGCTTGAAGCCTTTTCACTTGATGATGATTTGACTACTTTACTTGTTGATGATGAATAGAAACCAGAAGATTCCTTAGACTCAGCTGTTTTGTTTCCTCCAACATTTGATGTGTAGAAAACAAAGAACAAAATACAAACAACAATGATGAAGAAAAGTCCTAACAGAACTGTCAAGAATGACGAATTGATGAAGCCACCCTTGTCACGCTTTTCATCTGACGAATCATTGTCATCATCTTCTTCATAATCCTCGTAGTCTTCATACTCATCTTCATCATCTAGAAAATCAGCATCAACAACATCTTCCAACTCTTCGTCAGAAACTTTTTCTTCCCATGGTTTTTTACTCATGTTATTCTCCTTGTAAAAACAATAAATCTATTTTAAAATAATACTATGAAAGTATCATTAATTCCAGAAAAATGTATCGCCTGTGGTTTATGCCAAACCTACTCTCCTATCTTTGATTATGACGACGAGGGTATAGTTAGGTTTAGAGATAGCGACCAACTTAGCCTAATCATTAAAGATAGCCCCGAGACCTTGACAGCTGTCAAGTCTTGTCCGACTAAAGCCCTTTCTTGCGAAGTTTAAGCTTAAGGGCTTTTTTTGATTCCTCATAGAAGGCAAAATAATCAAAATTGGTCATATGATCCATCAGCTCTACTTCTCCCTTAAAATCGGGATGAAGGGCTAAAGCATCTAGGAAATACTTCTTAGGCCACTTTCTCATGTAAAACTGACGTTTCTTTCCATTCTTGAAAATAAAACTTAGGCCTGTCTTAACCACTTCGATTTTTTCAATATCACTAATCTTAACCTTACGTGGCTTAAAGATATTGAAAGAAACAATACCAAGATTTCCTTTATCATCGATAATGAAGTAACGATGAAATCCTAAACCAAATAGGGCAACGAAAATAGTGAATAGCATCAGAATATGATAAGGCACCGAGTACAACTCGAAGAGAAGGGCCGCAGCAATAAAGATAGGTGTAATAGCTAATGACCAATAAATGATTAGCCAAGACAATTCCGGTTGCCAATGGTAACGATACTTGCCGAAAATTTTTATCATCTCAGCACCTCCATTACTTTTAATTCTACCATAAAATTAGTATTTAGCAAGCTCAATTAAGGTTTACTGAAAATTCCAAGAATAACATCTACGGCTTTTTCCATTGTCTGCAAGGAAACGTACTCATAACGGCCATGCATATTTTCACCACCTGCAAAGAGATTCGGTGTCGGAATGCCCATGAACGAAATTTTTGAACCATCAGTTCCACCACGAATTGGTTCAATAACTGGTGTAATGTCAAGCTCTTCCATAACTTCCTTGGCCAACTCGACAGGTGTCATGTCTTTTTCAATCACTTGACGCATATTATAGTATTGATCTTTGAGTAGCAACTCAACACGTTTTTGACCATATGCCTGATTCATCTTATCGGCAATTTCTTGGAAGCTTGCTTTACGATTTTCAAAGGACTTGGTTTCAAAATCACGAATAATATAAGAAGATTTCGCTTCTTCAACAGTACCAGTCATTATTTGAAGATGGTTGAAACCTTGATAGCCATCTGTCAACTCAGGACGGTCCTCTGCTGGTAACTGATTATGAAAATCAATGGCTAACTGCAAGGCATTAACCATCTGACCTTTTGCTGTCCCAGGATGAACGTTACGGCCATGGAAGGTCAGCTCTGCTCCTGCTGCCGAAAATGTCTCGTACTGCAATTCACCCAAGGGACCACCATCAACAGTGTAGGCAAAATCAACATCAAAATCAGCAACATCAAATTTGTCTGCACCAATTCCAATCTCTTCATCTGGACCAAAACCTACACGAATCTCACAGTGTTTGATTTCAGGATGAGCCTTCAAATAAGCCAAAGCTGTCATGATTTCAGCAATACCAGATTTATCATCAGCTCCTAGCAGGGTTGTACCATCCGTCGTAATAAGTGTCTGGCCGATGTAATTCTTGAGATTTGGAAAATCAGCTGGGTCTAGGTTATAACCTGAAGTCCCAAGAGAAATGATACCACCATCATAGGAATCAATGACCTGTGGTGACACTCCTTCTGCATTAAAATCGGCAGTATCCATATGTGAGATGAAACCAATCTTACGTGTTAATTGAGCATCGTTAGCTGGGAGGGTTGCTACTAAGTAGCCGTTACTTTCCAAATAGTGGATTTTAGTCAACCCCAGTTCTTCTAATTCTGGTTTTAGAACCTCCAAGGCAAAATCAACCTGGCTTTGGGTTGTTGGGGTTCTTTTTGAATTCTCATCACTACGTGTATTGATTTTGACATAGCGTAAAAAACGCTCTAAGAGTAAATCGTAGGCCATAAGCACTCCTTTGGTTATATTTATTTCATTATAGCATAAAAGCCCATCAAAATGATGGGCTAACCTTATCACTTAAACATTAGATTCTTTTTCGTAGTAAGCTTTAATTCCTGCTACAATCGCATTTGCCAAAGTTTCTTGGTAAGCAGATGTCGTTAAGCGAGCTGCTTCTTGAGGATTTGACAAGAAACCTAGTTCTAGAAGGACTGCGGGGGCTGTTGTTTCTCGCAAGACCGCAAAGGTGCGACGCTTAACGCCCTGATTCTGAGCTCCAGTTGCGTTAATAAGGCTAGACTGAATAGCATTTGCCAGGGTATCACTCATGCTCAAACGAGTCGGATTGGCATGATAAGCCGCATTAATACGTGAAGGATATTCTGCAAAACGTTGGTAATAATAAGTCTCTATACCTTGCACATCAGAGCTTCCTGCAGCATTGATGTGGATACTTACAAAGATATCTGACTCAGAGGCATTTGCTGCACGTGAACGGTCAGTCAAGTCCACGAAGCTATCGTTGGTGCGTGTGGTGACTACTTGATAGCCTTCTGCTTCTAGTTTAGCTTTCACACGACTTTGGATAGCCAAGGTCAAACTCTTTTCAGAAATGCCAAAATAAGAAGCCCCTGGATCATAGCCACCATGGCCCGCATCTAGATAAACAATCTTATTAAAGACATCATAGTTTCCTCGTGAGGCTGAACCGATTTTCTTAGGAGCTACCACATCAACAGAAGTTGCACCAAAACCAACATTCTTACCCGATGCATCTGTCAAATATCCGTGAACGATGTACTTGCCTGAATTCCACTTGTGTTGGCTGGCAGAAACCGTCACCTTATAGGAACCATCCTCCTGTTTTGTAGCATTATGCCAAACAAGATCGTCTTGGCCATTTTGGTCAGACCATACAGGAATGAGCACACCTGTAATCCCCCCTGGATTGGTGAGATTGGTAATGACAACATCAAAAGTGCCTCGATTTTTGTCGTTGTTGGCAATAGTTAAGGTTCCTTGAGTCTTGGTAATATCAAGGGTCACTTGTTTGCCTCCAAGGCCAATGAATTTACCATCATTATCAACCAAGTAGACATGAGAGTTATAGAGACCGCTATCACCTTTATGGTTGCTTGAACGAACGGTTACCTTATAGTCTCCATTAGCTTGTTTAGCTGCCTTGTACCAGATGATATCATCTTGACCATTCTTTTCTGACCAGGTTGGAACTAGAACTTCTTTGAAGCCACGTGGTGCAACCATATTTGAAATGACAAGATCATAGCTACCAGTAGCATTGTTGAGACCTGTGATGGCAAGGTCTGCTTTGGGGCTATTTTGAATTTCTATCGGATTATCACTGATGTTAATCGCAGTATTACTTTCTTCATCCCACTCGTAGAGCTTATATGCTTCAATCAAACGAATAAGCTTGCCTGCATAACCTGGATCTGTCGCATATCCAGCATTTTTTAGTTCCTGAGCAGCAATCCTATAATCTGTTGCATTGATAACTTTTCTATAATTGTTTTTTCGCCACTCTGTACTGGTGAAAAATTTTGCATGATCTACAACACTGTCATTCCACGATGAATATTTTCTAAAGGCAGCGTTAATGGTAATATAACGACCGTTAAGATATTCCTGAGTTGGTACTACTACCGTATCACCGCCCCAATCATCCGAATCCTTAATGCCAAAGAGATTATGATTAGGTGCTTGAGCAAGGCTTGAGTTGCCCCAACCACTTTCTAGGATTGCCTGGGCTGCCGTAATTGATGGGAGCACTCCTTCCTTGGCTCCATCCATAGCTCCCTGTTTAATAGCATTAAGAAAATGACTTTGGCTCTCACTGGTACTGTCAACACTATCTGGCCCTTGATAAGCACTCCTAGTCACGTAATTATTGGTCAAATTAGAAGCTGCTATATAATCTGCTTTATCTTGAAATACTGTCTCCGTTGAGTTTTGGTCAACAGTGTTAAATGAAGCCTCAGCTGTCACTGTCGTATACGAATTTTCAAAAGTAACTTCTGATGTTTGATTTTCTCCTTTCGGTACAGTCTCAGAATTTGAAACAGTCGTTGAACTCGTCGTTTGCTCCTTTGATATTGACTTAGTAGCATTAGCATTTGAAGGATTTTCCATTACTTCATCAGCTCCTGCTGTCACACCACATGTCCCTAAGAATAACATGGTTAACATAACGCCACATAATCCATAGGTTTTTTTCTTCTTAAATCCTAAGACATTTTTTTCTTGCATATTCTTTTCCTTTTCTACTGATATATTTCCGTTAATTCACTTCAATTCTATTTAAGTTAAGTCTTAAATTAGCTGACGATAGCTCTCAGAATCAAAATGAATTACCAGTTATATATTCGCAAAAAAGCTAGAAACTTAACAAAAGTTCCTAGCTTTTTCAGTCATTAAAGAATATTAGTCAACATCAACAAAACCAAAATGTGACAGAGGGTACAATCGGAAAGAAATAACACCTTTAATTTGGTCTTTTTTAATAAGTCCAAACTTACGACTATCTTTTGTATTTCGACGATTATCGTTTAATACTAGGTATTGTCCCTTTTCAATCTTCGTTTGCTTGTTATCGGTCAACGTTGCAATTGAAAAATCATCTGTGAAAAAATTCCCAGGCGAAACAGTAGCCAAATAAGCTGATTTATCGTGGCTAATATAATTTTCTTCAATTGGCTTATCATTGACATAAAGAAAATCATCCATAGCTGTTACGCTCTTTCCTTCACCGGCAATAACACGTCCAATGTATTCCTTGCCATTAACGGTATAAAGGATAAAATCTTTTTTCTTCGGTTCAACGTTTTTATTGAAGGTAACATAATCACCTGCATGGATATAATTATTTGCCTGATTTTCAGTCACACGATGCGTTGAAAAAACAAAAGACCTCAGTAACAAGATCACTACGATGGCAAGAACTGCTATAATAATATTTCGAATTAAATCTCTCTTAACCATATCTACTCCTTATGGGTTCTAATAAAATCATAACATAAATAGACAAATAAAAAAAGAGGAAGTGAACAGACTTAACTATCACATCCTCTATTGAGTTTATGCTTTCAAGAGTTTCGAAGATTAATTGTCATCAAGAAATGTTTGCATATTAACATCATCTGGAACCAAGGAAAGATATTTTTCCGCCGTAACATGCGCTTGATCTCTGTAGCCAAATTCGCGCAAGATATAAGCGTAATCCTGTAAAAATTCAGGGTTATCAGACAAATCAGTAGATAGGTCTTGATAAATTTGAAAGGCTTTCTCTTCATCATCAAGTGCTTGATAAGCCTTGGCAATGTTCCAACGAGCCAAGACAGAATCAACTTCGTAATCGGCTAAAGCCACGAGATCATCGTAACGTTCTTCTTCCAAATAAAGAGTGCTTAAACGTAAAATAATCTCATCTTGGTCTTCCGCTACTGGCAAGGCTTGCTTCAAATAGGATTCAGCAGACTGAGTATCGTGCAATTCGTAGGATAACTGTGACGCTAACAAAAGTAATTGCACATTAAAGGCATTTTTAGAAATTCCTTGTTGTGCTATCCGTAAAGCTTCTTTGGTTTTATGTTCAGCATGTAACGATAAGGCGTAAATATACTCATACCCCTCAAAGTCTGCAGACATGGTTTCAATCTGTTTGAAGTAAAAATTAGCTTTTTGATATTCTTCCTGATCGTAAAGTAGTGTCGCTAATTCAAAGGCAATAGTATCATCGTATTCAATTTCAATAGCTTTTTCCAAAAATTCTCGAGCAGCTTCAAACTTACCAAGACTAGCATAAGCTTTACCAATACGTTCATAAGTAGAAACCCCCGTAGCTTCAAGAAGCTCACGGTTATCAAGTTTAGCATAATAATGAATAGCCTGCTCAAAGTTTCCAAGTTCAAACTCCATTTCAGCCAAACCGAAAATGATAATGGAGTCATCTGATAGTTGACTCGCCTCTAGCAACTTGTCACGGGCTACATCTGTTAACCCCTCCATTTGGTATAGATCTGCCTTCACAACTAAAGCAGACAAATAATCTTCGGAGTCCTCAGGAATAGCATCTAAATAGAGAAAAGCCTTCTCAATATCACCATCTTCAGCAGCAATTTGAGCTAGATTAACATTGACCTCTGGAAAATCAAAACGAACTTTTTCATAAATTTCTTGAGCCTGTGGTAAAAAACCGATAGATTCAAGGTACTCAGCTAACTCTACGAGAACTTCAGCTGGATCTTCTTGCAGAGCTTTCTTAAAATATTTATCCGCATGATCTAAATCTTGGTTACCAATAGAGGCAACCATTTTCTCACTATTTAACATCTTCTTTTTGTCCTTCAATTTCTTTGTCATCATGGTAAAGATTACTTACTGACCGGTACCAATCAAAAATCTCTTTAACAACAACCTTGACGGAAGCATAGATTGGAATTCCTAACAATACACCCCAGACACCGTAAAGAGAACCAGCCGTCAGAAGAATAAACATAATAGTAATAGGGTGAATGCTGAGTTTATTACCCAAAACAAGTGGAGAAACAAAACGTCCTTCAATGGTTTGCTCAATGACAAATATAATGAGAACCTTGATTAGCATAGCGGGACCTTGTACCAACCCCATAATAACAACTGGTACCATGGCAAGAAAACTTCCAAGGTAGGGAACCATATTTAAGAAACCTGCCATAATACCAAAAGTCATCCCATATCGAAGACCTACAATCTTAAACATGATACAAAACATAATGGCCACGACAATAGCAACTGTAACTTGGCCTTGAACATACCCTTCTAACTGATTATTGATATCTGACAGCATTCGAACAGTCGTTTCACGAAAACGAGTGGGTAACACTGACACAAAGCCCTGCTTCATCTTTTGACTATCCCTTAGGAGATAAAAAAGAATGAAGGGAGCCAAAATAATGGCAACCGTAACCCTAGCCACAGTACTAGCAAAGGTTCCCACCCAAGTCAAAGCTGATGAAGAGAAATTTTCAGCATAGTTAACCATTCTCGCTGAGAAATCACTAAGCATGGCTTCTAAATCTCCACGGTAATTGGAAAGAAAGGGGAGATTTAGCCAGCGTTCGGCTTCACTATTAGCTCGGGCAATATAAGACGGTGTATTTCTAATCAAAATCAAAATCTGATTTTGCAAACTAGGAATAGCTGTTGAAATTCCCCAAACTAAGAGTAAGGCGAGGATAGCATAGATGACTAAGATAGACATCGTTCTACTTAAACCAGTTTTTTCTACCAAGAGAACCAAAGGTTTTATCAAATAGTAAAGGAGCGTAGAAATAACCAGAGGCAACATGATGATTGTCAAAAAATCAATGACTGGCGAGAAAATAGGACTAATCTTGGTCAAAATCAAAACCGTCAAACCAATCAACAGTAATATCAAAAAAGCCACTACAGCCTGACTATTCAAAACCCATTTAAAAAACCAAGTTTCTGAAAACTTTTCTGTCTTTTTTCGCTTCATAGTTCCTCCCTATTTATCATAAAAGGTCACAGTCTTGTCTACCAAGTTTTGGTTGGAATCATAAACAAACTTAGCAGAGAAGAAAGGTTTGTCTTCAAGAATCCACTTAAAGATCTCATAGTCACCTTCCCAAGTTGGCTTAGACAAAACCTTATCATAAGGAACCCACTCAAGCGTTCCCTCACGAGATTCCTCATCTGAGATGAGTTCTCCTTCAAAACCAGTCACTTTAAAGACATAGGTATACCAATCATGTCCCGGTGTAAATTCAGGAAAGGTAATCATCCCCTTGAAATCCATCTCTGTCACTGTAAAATGTGTTTCCTCGAGAATTTCACGACAGGCACATTCATCAGGTGTCTCTCCAGCTTCTAGTTTTCCCCCAACAGAAATCCACTTTCCTTCATGAACATCATTAGGCTTTTTATTACGGTGTAAAAGCAAAAGCTCTTTTCCATTATCAATATAACAAATGGTAGCTAACTTTGTCATAATGCATCTCTTTTCCAATGTTTTTTAAATATTATACCAAATCTGTGATTGGATTTGGTCTTTGAGCCATGATTTTGAGATAAAGCAAAAATTTAGGTTCCATGAAACATTCTGAACCGAAAAAAGAGAACCAAAACGGTTCTCTTTAATTGCACTAATATTTCAAATAACGGCGCATTGCCATACGAGACCCAACTGAACCGATAATAATACCGACTGCAAAGAGGGTTCCGATAACAGCGTAGACAAACCATTCTGGATCATACATAGAGACACCACCCTTAACAAAATCAGGGTTTAAGGTTGAATAAACCATGTGATACAAAAGGTAGATAAGGCCAGAAGGAATGATGGCACCTAAAGCACCAATCCAAGCACCTTCCATCAAGTAAGGACGGCGAATGTAGGAATTCTTAGCACCGACCAAACGCATGATGTGAATTTCGGTCGCACGTGACATAATGGTAATACGAATGGTATTAGAAATCAAGAGTACAGCCACAACGGTTAAGAGAGCTGTCGCAATAATTCCCCACAATTGAACACGTTTCATGGTAGACATCAGAATTTCACTATCTGAGCCACCAAAGTTGGAATTATCAACACCCTGAATAGCCTTAGCTTCCTTGGCAACACGACTCACATCGTCTGGTGTTTTAGTTTGAATAATGTACACATCTGACAGAGGGTTACCATCTCCAGTAGCTGTTTCGAAACTTGAACCCATTGTTTTGATGAGTTCTTTCTTTTGTTCTTCTTTACTTGAGAAAGTAACCTTATCAACACCTTTTATCTTGGTCAATGCATCATAAACTTTATGGTAGTCTTTATTGGCAACAATCTGACCAGATATCTCTTTGACAGTTTTTGATGCATCCGTCGAATCAGGCTGCAAGTACACATTGACCTGAATATTTTTTTCAATGTCTGAGGCCAATTTTTGAGTGTTAAGAATAACAGAACCAAAAACACCTAAAAGTGACAGCACAATCATTACTGAGAATACCGCCGTAAGAGTAGACAATAGATTACGTTTGAGGTTCTTAATGGATTCTCCTAAATGGCGGAAAAAGCGTCTAATCATGGTAACCGTACTCTCCTTCCTCTTCATCACGAACAATACGTCCCTCTTCAATCGCTATGACACGATGACGAAGGTTATTAACGATAGTTGAGTTATGGGTTGCCATTAAAATGGTCGTTCCCTGCAGATTAATACGTTCAAGGACCTGCATAATTTCCCAAGAAATCTCTGGGTCCAAGTTACCTGTCGGTTCATCCGCAATCAAAACCTTAGGATTATTGACAATAGCACGCGCAATGGCGACACGCTGTTGCTCACCACCAGACAATTGATTTGGGAAGGAACGCATCTTGTGTTTAAGACCAACCAACTCGAGTACTTCTGCTACTCGTTTCTTGATGTGGCGTGGTTTCTCACCAATAACTTCCATTGCATAAGCAACATTTTCAAAAGCTGTTTTCTTTGGAAGAAGTTTATAATCCTGGAAAACAACCCCGATAGAACGTCGCAAGAGTGGAACATCTTTTTTACGAAGATGGGTTAAATCAAACTCCCCTACCTTCATAGAACCACTCGTTAATTTTTCTTCTTGGTAAAACAAGCGAATTAAACTTGATTTACCAGCACCAGAAGGGCCGACTAAGTAAACAAATTCCCCTGAGTTAACAGACAAATCAATATGTCTTAGGGCAGTTGTCGACTTATCATACTTCTTAGTAACATCTTTTAATTCAATAAGAGCCATAATGTCAGTATTCAACTACTAAAGTAGCTGAATGCCTTCCTTTCATTGAGATAAAGTATCTGAATACTTAAAAATAGTATATTATTACTATTCTTCCATACGCCACTTGAGGTAGGCATCGATGAAGCCTTCAATATCTCCATCCATTACCTTATCAACCTGGGCAACTTCATAGCCTGTACGATGATCCTTAACCATAGTGTATGGAGTGAAAACGTATGAGCGAATTTGGCTTCCCCAAGTGATTTCTTTCTTATCACCTTTCAAAGCATTCACTTCTTCTGCTTTCTTTTCTTGCTCCATTTGATAGAGTTTCGCTTGAAGCATCTTCATCGCACGATCACGGTTTCCATATTGTGTACGGTCCACCGTTGAAGCTACAACAATACCTGTTGGAATGTGAGTCAAACGCACACCGGTAGAAACCTTGTTGACGTTCTGACCACCTGCACCACCTGAACGGAAAGTGTCCATCTTGATATCATCATCACGAATATCAACTTCAATAGTATCATCCAATTCAGGCATGACTTCCACAGAAGTAAATGAGGTATGACGGCGTTTGGCAGAGTCAAAAGGCGAAATACGAACCAAACGGTGGACACCCATTTCTGACTTGAGGAATCCGTAAGCATTAGGACCTTCAAAAGCCAGGGTTACAGATTTGATACCAGCTTCATCACCCGCCTGATAATCCAAAGTTTCAACCTTGAAACCTTTGGCATTTCCATAACGTTGGTACATACGGAGTAACATATCTGCCCAGTCTTGAGCCTCTGTTCCACCAGAACCTGGGTGAATTTCCAGAATGGCATTGTTATGGTCGTATGGTTCAGACAAGAGTAAGGTCATCTCATAACTTGTCATAATTTTATCAAGTTTTTCGAGCGTTTCCTCGAGTTCCTCTTGAACACTGCTGTCTTCTTCCAACATTTCCAAATATAGCTCTGTCTCGTCAGAGAGTTCTTGCATATTGTTGAAAGTTTCGTATTTCATTTTGAGCTCATTCAACTCTTGCGAGGTCTTTTGAGCTGCAATATTATCATTCCAAAAATCAGGCTCAGTCATTCGGTTTTCAAGGAGCGCAATGTCCTCTTCCAAACGATCTAAGTCAAAGAGACCTCCCGAAGCTCACGAGCTTCTCTTGATTTTCAGAGATTTTTTGGCGAATTTCTGCCACTTCCATGGATAGGTTTCCTCCATTTTATAGTATTATGCTTAATTCTAGCATAAATCGCCTAAATTTGCCATTTTGCACATACAAGCTCCCACTCAGCTTGGGCTTCTTCATCCTTGGGTGAAAGTTCTCTCATGTAGTCTAACATGGCCTGATCTGGCTTTTTAACAATCTCACCGAGAGCCCAAATAGCCGTTGCCGTATGAATAGGATTATTATTCTTATCAATAATCTCCATCAGTTTGACAATGGCATTGCGATCATGTAAGTTGGCCAAGGCAATAATGGCGTTTCGCTGAAGAATGTTCTTACCACGCCAAGAACCAGCGATCATTCCAAATTTTTCTTTAAAAGACTTATTAGTCAGATCTAGAAATGGGAGCAATTCGGGCATTGCAAGCTCAGGGTCAATCTCTGAAGCCAAGGGATTGTCAATACCTCTGTTATATGGACAGGAAATCTGACAGATGTCACAACCATAGATAACAGTCTTGATTTTCTTTCGAAACTCCATATCCATCATGCCCTTATCTTGGGTTTGGAAGGAGAGGCAACGACGAGCATTCATAGTCCCATCACCAATGAGACAAGATGTCGGACAGGCATCCAGACATCGACGACAATCCCCACATCCATAGTCTACTTCATGATCAGGTTCTATCTCTAGATTAGTGATAAGCTCACCGAGATACATGTAGGAGCCGTATTCTTTTGAAATCACTAGTCCATTCTTTCCGATAAAGCCTATTCCAGCTCTCTTAGCCACTGCTGTATCGACCAAGGCTCCAGTGTCCACCATACCTTTATATTCGAAGTTTTCCGTCAGTTTTTCAATGCCTTCTGCCAGGCGTTTTAGTTTATCCTGCAAAACATAGTGATAATCTAGGCCCCATGAATTTGGAGTGATCTTGCCACGCTTATATTCTGTTTTTGGGGGTTGTTGTGGCAACTTATGTGGGTAGGCCACTGCAATGGAAATAATGGTTTTAGCAGATTCCAAGGTCAATTTGGGATAAATACGTTCTTCAATATTTTTATGCTCAAATCCTGTCGTTCGACCCTCTTCAACGCCAAGTCGAAGGGACTTTTCCAGATAGGCGAAATCATCAGCGGTTGTAAAACCAATTTTTGAAATGCCAATTTCCTTGGCCATCTTTTGTATTTCTAACTTGATATCCATATTCTTATCATAATGAAAATGTAGTCCTAGGGCAAGCATTTTTCATCATCTTCATTTAAAGACAAGCCTTAACCTTTTTGTTACAATGTTTCTATGACAAGACTTGCAGTAATGAGTGATTTACATATTGATTTGAATCACTTTGAAACATATGAAATCGATACGCTTATAAAATGCCTGAAAGATCAAGAGGTTAGTCACCTTCACATTGCTGGTGATATTTCTAACCATTATTTTAGCGACACTAAACCATTTCTACAAAAGCTTTCTAAGGAGGTCAAGGTTACCTATAATTTAGGCAATCATGATATGCTTGATTTGGAGGATGACCTTATTTCTAAGCTTGATTTTCAGCTGATTGATTTAGGTCGTAAGACATTATTGGCCTTTCATGGCTGGTATGATTATTCCTATTCTGATGAAAAGTTGGATAAGATTCTCAGGCGTAAGAGACAACTTTGGTTCGACAGACGACTTAAGCGTTTAGGTACTGATCCGGAAATCTGTCAGACTAGTCTTAAGAGGCTAGATAATATCTTAAGTGAATTAGACACTAATAGCCTTATAGTTGCCATGCATTTTGTTCCTCACAGTCGCTTTACCATGACGCACGAGCGTTTTGCACCGTTTAACGCTTATTTAGGTTCTGAACAATTCCATCAGATTTTCGTCAAACACGGTGTCAAAGATGTTGTTTTTGGTCATGCCCACAGGAGTTATGGGACAGTGAAGATTGAAGGTGTAACCTATCACTCGCGTCCTCTTGGATACCGACGAGAATGGGATTTAACCATTGACTTTGTTTCCAATCACCCTGAACTCAATCCTACTGGAACATGGAACCTCTCCAAACGCTACAATTTAGTCAAAAAACGGCAAGAGTTTTTAGATTACGAAAAAAAGGAACTAGCAAATGAGTTCCTTTCATCCATGTCCTTATTCGATTTATAGAACGGCTCTTTGAGAGTCGTTTTTTATTCGTTGAAAAAGCCTTGCTTTTGAAGGTCTTTCAAGGTATTGGCACGATTGGCAACGGATTTATCCATTGTCTTAGCAATCTGAGTCGTAAATTCATCAACTCTGTGATTGAGATCGCGGAGGTCGTAATACTCATGGACTTCAGCGTCGTAATCTTTAAGCTCTTCCAAGGGATTTTCCAAATCATGATAATAATTTTCCATATGGATGACGTGACGTGGCAAACGAGGTTTCAGCTGTGGTTCCTGATCTGGCCAACCAACTGCCAAGCCCACTGCAGGATAAACATACTTAGGCAGTTTAAGAAGCTCTGAAAGTTTGGCATTATCATTTAAGATACTACCCAAATAAACAGCACCCATACCTAAACTTTCTGCAGCAACAACCATGTTTTGAGTAGCAATCATAGCATCTGAAAAAGCTGAAATAAAGCGTTCGGGAGTACCTTGCACCAAGGCCTCAGCGCCCTTTGCTTCTGCAATCAAGGTATTACGTCTTTGATCCACAACAACTACAAAGAGGTGGCCTGCTTTTGGAATGTAAGTTTGGTTGGCAATTTCAGCAATTTCTTCCTTCAATTTTGGATCAGTGATGCTTAAAATGGAATAAGCCTGTCTAAAATTACTCGTTGATGTATGCCTGGCAACATCAACCAAGAGGTTGACTTCTTCCTGTGTCAAAGCTACAGGTTTAAACTGACGAATACTGCGGTGATTAAGTTGTGTCTTAATGGTTTCGTTCATATGCTTCTCCTTAAACTAGTCATTACTTCCCCTCAATTATAAACAAGACATCTGACGAATTCAAGACATGATAAGAAAAAGCCAGAGACTTCTTCTCTACTTAAATGTAGAAAAATTATTTTAAAAATCTAGTAAATTAAGAAGCTTTACTAAAAATCGAAAAAACTCTTTATTTAGCGAGTGTATTGTGCATATTCCGAGCATTTCCGACGTGATAAAAACGACTGAGACATAAGAGTTTCAGTCGTTCGGAAGTTTGGAGACTTTAGGCTCGAAACTTAGTCATGGAACTTCAAAGAAGTTCGCTGACGTCCGCTATCACATAAGGAAAGTCTCAAAAATAGACCATTGTCTCTAATAAAAGCCAGAGACCTGTATCTCTGACTTTATATTTTATATAGCGTCCTTATCCTTGCCAAGGGCACGTTGAATGACTTTAACTAATTCAACAAGTACCACAATCAAGAAGGAACCAACGATAACCGCAAGCCATTGTGTCAGACTAAGGTGTGACACATGGAAGAGGTTATTGAATCCAGGAACCACGATAGTTGCCATCAAAAGAACGAAGGCGACTGGAATGGCCCAGTTGAAAGTTTGATTTCTAAACAAGCCAACTTTAAAGACTGATTGATAAACAGACTTAACGTTGAAGGCATGGAGCAACTGAATCAAGCCAAGTGTTGCAAAAGCCATTGTAAGGGCATCTGCGTGAATGGCTCCTTGCGTATGGTGCTCTGGGAAGACAAGACCCCAACCATAAACGGCAAGAACAAGGATAGTTTGAAGAATTCCCTGATAAATAATAGCACCGAAGACACCACCATCAAAGAAGTTTGATTGACGTCCACGAGGTTTGTGAGTCATAATACCTGGTTCAGCTGGCTCAACACCAAGTGCGATGGCTGGAAGGGTATCAGTTACTAGGTTAATCCAGAGAAGATGAACTGGTTGAAGTACATCCCAACCAAATAATGTAGCGAAGAAAATGATGAAGACTTCGGCCATATTGGCTGACAAGAGGTATTGGATTGATTTTTGAATATTTGAGAAGACCTTACGACCTTCTTCTACAGCAACGATAATTGTCGCAAAGTTATCATCGGCAAGAACCATGTCAGAAGCTCCCTTAGAAACCTCTGTACCAGTGATTCCCATACCAATACCGATATCAGCTGTCTTAAGTGACGGTGCATCATTAACCCCGTCACCTGTCATGGCAACAACCTTGCCATCATTCTGCCATGCTTTAACGATACGTACCTTATGCTCAGGAGACACACGCGCATAAACAGAGTATTGCTTGAAGACTTTTTGGAATTCTTCATCAGAAAGCTCATTAAGCTCAGCACCAGTAAAGACATGATCTTCTGTGTCATTTGGATCGATGATACCAAGACGTTTAGCAATAGCTTCTGCTGTATCTTGGTGGTCACCTGTAATCATGATGGGACGGATACCCGCTTCCTTAGCGACACGAACAGCTTCTGCTGCTTCAGGACGCTCAGGGTCAATCATTCCGACCAAACCAGAGAAGATCAGGTCAGACTCCACAATTTCAGATTCCAAGGTTGGAATTTCCTTGCTTGTCTTATAAGCCATCATCAAGACACGAAGAGCTTGTTTGGCCAAATCCTTATTAGTCGTAAGAATAGCTTGTTTATCTGCATCCGTGATTGGACGAATCTCACCATTGATTTCAATACGAGTCACACGTTTAAGCAATTGGTCAGGCGCACCTTTAACAGCTACAAAATATGTACCATCCGCTTCTTTATGGATAGTAGACATGAGCTTACGGTCAGAGTCAAATGGCAACTCTGCCACACGAGGCTCTGATTTCAAGACGTCACGCACATCAAAATTATGGTCCAAGCCAAATTGAACAAGGGCTGTTTCCGTTGGATCCCCGATTAATTTACCATCTGGGTCCACCTTTGTATCATTGGCAAAGTTCATAATACGAAGGGTCGTATTGTCCGCACCAAGCTCTGTGTCAGCGCTTTGCAATTGACCGTTTGTATAGACTTTTTCAACGGTCATTTGGTTCATTGTCAAGGTACCAGTCTTATCAGATGCGATAATTTCTGTTGAACCAAGTGTTTCAACAGCTGGCAATTTACGCACAATCGAATTGCGTTTAGCAAGTGTCGTTGTTCCCAATGATAAGAGGATGGTTACAATAGCAGGCAAACCTTCAGGAATGGCTGCAACGGCAAGAGCAACCGCAACCATCAGACCTTCAAGGGGCTGTTCACCACGAATGAAGACACTCACCAAGAAAGTCACCAAGGCAATCGCAACAATGAGGTAGGTTAAACTCTTAGACAATTGTTCTAGGCTTTGCTTCAAAGGTGTTTGTGATTCGTCCGCATTAGCCAACATATCAGCAATTTTACCAACTTCAGTATACATACCAGTATTGGTAACAACACCAGTACCACGACCGTAAGTCACGTTAGAATTCTGGTAACCCATATTTACACGGTCACCGATACCTGCATCTGCTGCAACCATTTCAGTAATATCCTTTTCAACTGGAACAGACTCACCTGTAAGGGCAGCTTCTTCAATCTTGAGTGAGGCAGCTTCAAGCAAACGCATGTCGGCTGGAACAACATCACCTGCTTCAAGCAAGACAATGTCTCCAGGAACCAATTCACGTGAATCAATCTCGACGATATTGCCATCGCGACGAACACGAGCTAGAGGACTTGACATGTTTTTAAGCGCTTCAATAGCAGCTTCTGCCTGTCCTTCTTGATAAACACCAAAAGCAGCATTCAAAACAACGACGGCTAAGATAATGCAAGCGTCTGTCAAACCATGCATACCTTCCGTAATGACAGAAAGGGCAGCAGCGACAAGCAAGATGATAATCATCAAATCTTTAAACTGGTCGATGAATTTTGACAAGAGGCTGCGTTTTTCACCTTCATCCAACTCGTTAAAGCCATAGGCATCTAAACGTTCCTTGGCTTGTGCAGTTGACAAACCATCAACAGAAGTGTCCAAGCTTTTTAGGACTTCTTCCTCTCCTTGTGTGTAAAACAAGGCTTTACTTTGTTCTTTCGACAAAATAATCTCCTCCTTCTATATAGGGAAAAATGGCTATCAAGGCTCTTTTCATATAAAAAATGATACAAAAAGAGACTTGTTTCCTTAAAAACAAGTCTCGCTGTTTAAGAATATGCCGGAAATGTAAAATTTCGTAATGACGACATAATCGCAACCTTTAATCAAATCTATTGACTAAAGTCGCCTGCTACTCCCTTGATATACCCTTACATTCTATCATAATTTAGGGCTTTTTCAAGCCAAATGACTCAATTTTTTTCACAAATTAAAACCATGAAACCTCTAATTCATAATCCGCAAAAACATCTTCCGTTTCTGGATGTTGCAATTGATAATGAATATCAACTGTTTGGCCATCAGGATCATAGGCAAAAAGGCTCGTAACAGTTTGAAAATGCTGAGTACCAAGCGGCGTTGGAATGTGAACCAAGGCAGGTACTTTAGCTGAAAAACGCATGATTGATTTAGGCTGAGAAAAACGTGTCATAATGAGCTCTTCCTGATTCAATTTTATAACCACTTTTTCTTTTTCTGAATTATGGTGAATAAGATAGAGATAATCTCCTTTTTCCGTAACCTCACAAGGGTGGATTTCCTCAATGATTTCCGTTTGATCCCCTACTTTAATTTTATTTTTAATCTTAATTTCCATTAATTACTCCTTTTAGTTTTTGTGACTATTTTTCCAATTCTAATGCGATACAGACAGCAATATCAAAGAAAGTCATAGCATCTGCTTTTCTTTCTTTGCGTCTGTCATCCCATTCATGATTATGATGATCAACATAATCAGCCGTATAGAAAAACTGATAAACCTTGGCTTGTCGATATTGGGCCCAAGCCATGATAGCCGAAGCTTCCATATCTACAACTTTCGCTCCTGCTGCTAGTCTTCGTTTAACCTTAGCAGCTGTTTCACGATAGAAGGCATCTGTCGTCCAAGACTTTGTTCGAATATGCTCAATACCAGCTTTGTTCAAAGCGTTCTCCATAGTTGAGAGAAGCGTTTCATCATAAGAAATCTCATCACTTGCTGGAGCATAATGGTAACTGGTCCCTTCATCACGTAAAGCTGAACTTGGTAGGATAATCTTATCCGCTTGGATGGATTGGTCTAAAACTCCACATGATCCCAGAACAATAAAATTATTAAATCCTTTGGCTTTGAGCTCCTCTAGGAGACCTACAGCCATCGGAGCACCGATACCAATCACTGCTACTGCAAGTTTAAAACCATCTTTTTCATAGATATACCATGGCAGTTTACCATTTAGATTGGTAAGATAGCCACCTTCATAGACTCCATCTATCTGCTTGACTCTTTCCACTATCTCCCCATTAAAGGAAAGAATAATCGTGTCACAGATTTCTCCACCACCGCCAATACTTTGATTCGTTGGTTCAATGACAGCAGACACATTTTCAAATTCTTCTAATAACATTAGTCATTCCTTCTGTTTCAAGTAAACCACTTGGGTTTGTTTGACAAAGCCAATCTTTTCATACAAATGCTTGGCTCCCACATTGTCATCTTCCACTGCTATTTGGAAGGACTTGTCATTTTGCGCAATGAGGTGATTGACGACTGATTTTGCCAGGTAGCTTCCATAGCCTTGGCCACGATAGGCTTCTGCTACAGCAAGCCCGTAGAGGTAGTTGCTATTCCCAGATAAATCAACTGTACAAACTCCGATAACCTGACCTTCTTTGAGGAGGATGTAAAGTAGGCTATTGGAATCTTTCAAAGCCTCAGCAATATATCTTCGACTCACCTCAAGTGTTTCCTCTGCATCAGAAAAGGCTTGGTGGTGGAGTTGGGCAATTTCTTCAAGATAAGAGGTGTCTGCTATGAGCACCTTGATATCTGAACGAGAATCCCGAGCATAGGGTATTCTCTCTCTTCCTAGCCAGGTTTCAGTGGCTGCATCTTCAACTAGGCCCCAATGACTGATAAAATCAGGATGATTATCTAGAAAAACACGTTCTGACTGAAAGGTCACTGATTGAATAGGATAAGATGCCGTTTTCTTCTGAAATTTGTCAAACAAACTCCTCGCAATGCCTTTGCGGCGATAATCTTGGGCAACTAAAATCGCCACTTCAACATCTTCATTGTCCGCATAAACTGTTAATAAACCAAGCAACTCTCCCTCTTGATAATAGAGGAAAAAGGTCGGCATTTGGGGATCAAAATTAAGCATATTGGAGAGATAAGGTTCTCGAAAGGTGTGGTCATTAGCTTGACAGCAAGCAATCAATACTTTTGCTTCCTTACGTTCTTTATCGGTCAATTGGTTGGTAAATCGAATCACTCTTGTCTCTCCTTTATTAGTCTGACCTTATTTTACCAATTAAAAAGCATTTGAGCAATTCTTACTAACAAACCGTTCTATACAGTTTGGACTTGGCTTTAATAGTTTTCAATTCACCAATATCATTTTTCTCAGGAAGAACTATGACAAAGCGCCCAAATTTTAGTAAAATAGAAGGGAAACTAACTAAATGAAACAGGTATTTATATGTCTATTAAACTTATTGCTGTTGATATTGACGGGACGCTTTTAAATAGCCAACGTCAAGTCACACCTGAAGTCTTTCAAGCGATTCAAGAGGCCAAGGCTGCGGGTGTTAAAGTTGTTATTGCGACTGGTCGTCCTATTCCTGGCGTGCTTCCACTTCTTGAGGAACTTAATCTTAACCAAGATGGCGACTATGTCATCACTTTTAATGGTGGTCTGGTTCAAGAAACATCTACTGGTAATGAATTGATTCGTGAGACACTCTCATATGAAGACTATCTTGATATTGAAGTTTTGGCCAACAAGCTTGGTGTCCATTCTCACGCTATCACTAAAGATGGTATCTACACAAGTAATCGAAATATTGGACGCTACACAGTTCATGAGTCTACACTTGTTCATATGCCAATTTACTATCGTACACCTGAAGAGGTGGCTGACAAGGAATTTGTTAAGGCCATGTATATCGATGAACCTGAAATTCTTGATGGAGCTATTGCTAAACTTCCACAAGAATTTTACGACCGCTTTACCATTGTAAAATCAACACCATTTTACCTAGAAATTCTCAAGAAAACAGCCAACAAAGGGATTGCTGTAACCCATCTTGCTGAGAAACTCGGTCTTTCTAAGGAAGAAACAATGGCTATCGGAGATGAAGAAAATGACCGTGCTATGCTTGAAGTCGTTGGCTCTCCTGTTGTTATGGAAAATGGAAATCCAGAAATCAAGAAAATCGCCAAACACATCACAAAATCAAATGATGAATCTGGTGTCGCTTATGCTATTAGAAAGTGGGTTCTAGACTAATATGTATACCTATAAAACTGGTCTCAGTACTTCTGAGCATGACCGCTTTGTGATTGATAGTCCTCAAACCAACTTATTACAAAGTAGCTCATGGGCAAAAATCAAGGATAGTTGGGGAAATGACCGTCTAGGTTTCTATCAAGATGACAAACTTGTTGCCGTTGCTAGTGTTCTTATTCAACCACTGCCTCTTGGCTTCTCAATGATTTACATCCCACGAGGCCCTATCATGGACTACCACGATAAAGAGTTAGTCGCTTTTGTCATGGCTTCACTGAAAAAATATGCCAAAACAAAACACGCCCTCTTTGTTAAATTTGATCCTAGCCTTTTTGTCACTAAAAATTTGATTTCTCAAGAAGTTAACATCAACGAAGATACTATGGCTATTGCCAAATATATCCAATCTCTTGGTGTTGAATGGACTGGTCTCACTGAAGACATGGCTGAAAATATTCAACCACGCTTCCAGGCTAATATCCATAAGGAAGATTTCACTGAAGAACAACTCTCTAAGAGCACCAAGCAGGCTGTTCGTACTGCTCGGAACAAAGGAATTTCAGTTCAATTTGGTGGCACTGAACTTCTTGAACAATTCTCATCTTTGATGAAAAAGACTGAAGCTCGTAAAAACATCCACCTTCGTGGCATTGACTATTATGAAAAGTTGTTGACGACTTACCCAGAATCGTCATACATCACACTCTCAACATTAGACTTGCCAGCCCGTCTTAAAGACCTTAATAAACAACTGGAAAAGAACATTGCTGATGCAGCCAAGTTCACAGAAAAGACCAAACCTGGAAAAGTTGAGAACAATAAGCAAGAGCACAAACGTCTTAAAGAAGAAATTGCCTTTCTCCAAGAAAAAGTAGATGCTGGAAATCAGACAGTCCCTCTCTCAGGTACCCTAGTTCTTGAATTTGGCAAGACATCTGAGAATATCTACGCTGGTATGGATGAAGACTACCGCCGTTATCAACCAGCTATCCTGACATGGTATGAAACTGCTAATCATGCTTTTGAGCGTGGTGCTGACTGGCAAAACATGGGAGGTATTGAAAATTCCTTGGACGGTGGCTTGTATAACTTCAAATCAAAATTCAATCCTCGTATTGAACAATTCATTGGTGAATTCAACCTTCCAGTTAGTCCTCTTTACGGCTTAGCAAACTTTGCCTATAAAGTTCGTAAAAAAATTAGAAGCAAACATTAATAATATTTAAAATGAGACTCCTTTTTGGAAGTCTCATTTTTTGATGATAGCTTAGTCTTTATCAGGAATAACCTTAAATAAATAATAGGTGATGAAAAGTGTTAGGCAAAATAGTCCGATTTTCACCCAAAGAATAGGAGCGAAGAAGATTGAAATCCCCATCAAGACATAGATTTGGATAATAATCTTTTTCTTTCGTTCTTTAGCAATTGATTTGGTTTCGCGAAAATCTGCTACATAACTTTGATACAATTTAGTATGATATAACCATTTCTCAAAACGTTTAGAACTTCTAGCAAAACAAGCAATGGCTAAAAGTAGAAAAGGTGTTGTCGGCAATATTGGGAGGGGAATACCAAGAATTCCCAAACCGAGTGAGATAAAACCTAAGGAGAGATAAATGACCTTCATAATAATAATCCTTTCAAAAAGAGCCACACTAAACTTATTAGTGTAGCTCTTTTACTATTCTCTAAATATCAGTCAGTGGAGTGGCTGTATCTGGAGAGGTATCAAAAACCTTAAAGTCAGTACCAACACCAAAGTCAGCCCGTGCCAACTGATTTTCCATCGTCATATGAGCCAATTCCTTGATATTATTTTCTTTGGAAAGGTGACCCAGATAGATTTTTTTAGTTTTATTACCGATGGTACGAATCATAGCATCCGCCCCATCTTCATTACACAAGTGACCTTGATCAGAGAGGATACGTTGCTTGGTTGACCAAGGGTAAGAGCCTGCTCTCAAGATTTCAACATCATGATTGGATTCAATCAGATAGCCATCAGCATTTTCAATAATCCCAGCCATGCGATCTGATACATAGCCCGTATCCGTCAACATGACAAAGCTCTTTCCGTCTTTCATAAAGCGGTAGAACTGTGGATCTATAGCATCATGACTAACTCCAAAAGATTCAATGTCGATATCACCAAAGGTCATAATCTTGTCACGAGAAAAAACGTGCTTCTGGCTATTATCAACCTTACCTAGCATATTTTTACTGTCCATAATCTGCCAAGTCTTTTCATTAGCGTATATGTCCATACCATATTTACGAGCTAGAACACCGACACCATGGATATGGTCCTTATGTTCATGCGTTACTAAGATAGCATCAAGATCACTCGGATCACGATCAATCTCAGCTAGCAAATTTGTAATTTTCTTACCTGACAAACCAGCATCTATGAGAATTTTCTTTTCTGGAGTTTCCAAGTAAAAAGAATTTCCAGTAGATCCTGAAGCCAAAATACTATATTTAAACCCTATATCTGAGGTCATTTCTACTACATCTCCCAATCATCAACCATCATGGCATCCTTGTCATATGGAAGAACAATTGTAAAGGTTGAACCCTTACCATATTCACTCTTAGCCCAAATAAAGCCATTATGTTGTTTAATAATTTCCTTGGCAATGGACAAGCCTAAACCAGTTCCACCTTGAGCACGGCTTCTTGCCTTGTCAACACGGTAAAAACGGTCGAAAATCAAAGGCAAATCTTTCTTAGGAATACCTAAACCTTGGTCGGAAATTGAAACAATCAATTGTGCATCTGTTGTCTTCATGGACACTGTAATCTTTCCGCCATCGGGTGAATACTTGATGGCATTATTAAGAATATTATCCACGACTTGAGTCATCTTATCTGTGTCAATTTCCACCCAAATAGAATTAACAGGATAATCTCGAATAATTTCATAATCCTTGCCAGTATTATTTTCTTGACTTTTGATTTGATCAAAGCGATTCAAGATATAGGTCATAAAGGCCGTGAAATTGGTCATTTCAACATCAAGATGTGTGCTCTTATTATCAATATGGGATAGAGCCAAAAGATCAGAAACCATCCTCATCATTCGGTTGGTTTCATCCAAAGAGACTTTAATAAAGTTTGGAGCAATCTCTTCATCAAGGGCACCATCATCAAGAGCTTCAAGGTAGGACTTAACGGAAGTCAAAGGCGTCCGCAATTCGTGACTGACGTTTGATACGAACAAGCGACGTTCACGTTCTTCTTTTTCCTGTTCAGTAGCGTCATGAATAACAGCAACCAGACCTGAAATAAAACCAGACTCCTTACGAATCAAGGCGAAATTGACACGCAAGGTTACAAACTCATCGTTAGCATCTCGACGTGACAAAAGAATTTCCGGAGTCTTAGATAGCAATTCACTATAAGTATAGGGACTTTCACCATCTAACAAATCCAAAATTGACATCTGAGTCGCCGTTTCCCGATCGATATTTAACAAACGCTTGGCTGTACTATTAATCATGGTAATTTGACCACGACGATTGGTGGCAATAACCCCATCACTCATATAAGAAAGGACTGAAGACAATCGATTTTTTTCTTGGGCTAGATTTTCGTGCGTCAGACGGAAAACGTCTGATAAATCATTCAAGCTATTTGCCAGCTCTAAGAGCTCCGAATCTCCCTTTAAGCGTAACTCTTCATTATAATTGCCAGCCATCAAAGATTTTACTCGCTTAGTCAACTTCCGAATGTTCTTGACTTGACGGTAATCACGATAGGCAAGGAAAATAAAGTAAAAAGCAACAAATAAGAGAGTAAAGAGTAAGGCTAACTCAAAGCTCGTAATATTTAAGCCAATACTAGTCATAGTTCTTCATGTAGTAGCCAACACCACGGCGGGTCAAAATATACTCAGGGCGGCTTGGCGTGTCTTCAATTTTTTCACGAAGACGACGAATAGTGACGTCAACCGTACGCACATCACCAAAATAGTCATAGCCCCAAACAGTTTCAAGTAAATGCTCACGTGTCATAACTTGTCCCATGTGAGTTGCCAAATGGAAGAGCAATTCAAATTCACGGTGAGTCAATTCAACTTCATTCCCACGTTTTTTAGCTACAAAGGCATCTGGAACGATAATTAATTCACCAATTGAAATTTCTTTCTTGCCAGAGTTTGAGCTCTCTTCCGCCGCTGCTGTTTCAATAGTCTCTGTTCGACGCAAATGGGCCTTAATCCGTGCTAACAACTCACGATTTGAAAAAGGTTTAGTGACATAATCGTCTGCCCCAATTTCCAAGCCAATGACCTTATCAAACTCGCTATCTTTAGCTGAAAGCATGATAATCGGTGTATGACTTGTTTTACGGATTTCCTTTGCTACCTCTAAACCATCTAGTTCAGGTAACATCAAGTCCAAGATAACTAAATCAGGATTTTCAGCTTCAAACTGCTCCAAAGCTTCACGACCATCAAAGGCCGTCACAACTTCGTAACCTTCCTTTGTTAGATTAAACTTGATAATATCCGAAATTGGTCTTTCATCATCAACAACTAAAATTTTTTTCATACAAACACCTCATCGGTTTTCTTAATTCATTTCAATTTAGTAAAGCAATCCACTTTACGTATCTATTCTATTATACCAAAAATTAGGTTAAGGACCAAGTTTGGGATATGCGTTCCTAGTAAGATACAGACTTACCTGTAATTTTCAAACTCCACTAATGGCTTATATTCGTTAAAAATTAATATTATGATTGAATTTTCAAACATTTTTGACATTTAAGGCAGTCTATAGTAAAATACTCACTTGTTATTACATATTTAAAAGCAAAAAATTTAGGAGGCTCTTATGGCACTTATTGAATTTAAAAATGTCAATAAATATTACGGAGATTATCACGCTCTTCGTGATATCAACCTAGAAATTGAAAAAGGACAAGTTGTGGTTCTCTTGGGACCTTCTGGTTCTGGGAAATCTACCCTTATCCGTACAATCAATGCTTTGGAATCTATTGAGAATGGGACCCTCATCGTTAACGGACATAACGTTACTGAAGCATCTGCCAAAGATTTGGTAGAATTGCGTAAAGAAGCTGGTATGGTTTTCCAACACTTTAACCTCTACCCTCACAAAACCGTTCTCGAAAATGTAACCTTGGCACCCATCAAGGTTCTCGGCATCAGTAAGGCCGAAGCTGAAAAGACTGCTGAAAAATTCCTTCGCTACGTTAACATGTGGGATAAGAAAGATTCTTACCCTGGTATGCTTTCAGGTGGACAAAAGCAACGTGTCGCTATTGCCCGTGGTCTCGCTATGAATCCTGAGCTTTTGCTCTTTGACGAACCAACATCAGCCCTTGACCCTGAAACTATTGGTGACGTGCTTGCTGTTATGCAAAACCTTGCCAAAGGTGGTATGAACATGGTAGTTGTTACCCACGAAATGGGCTTTGCCCGTAGTGTGGCTGACCGTATCATTTTCATGGCTGAAGGTCAAATTCTTGTCGACACTACTGATGTTGATGGTTTCTTTGACAATCCTACAGAACCTCGTGCGGTGCAATTCCTTTCTAAGATTATCGATCACAACTCTGATCGTGTTCAAGTCGACGCCTAAGGAGGGCTTATGTTAATCAAGAAACTTAGTCGCATTTTAGCTATCTCTGCTATAGCTTTTGTAGCAGTTCTCCTTTGGAACACCCAAAGCAGTCGGGCAGATGAAAGCAGTAAACTACTCAATAGTGCTGCAATTCAAAAAATTGTCAAAAAAGGGACTATAAATGTTGGCGTCAAACAAGATGTCCCAAATTTTGGTTACTACTCAGCTAAAACCAATACCTATCAAGGGATGGAAATTGACCTCGCTAAGAAAATTGCCAAAGAACTTAAGGTTAAGGTGAATTTTACAGCGGTTACCCCACAAACTCGTGAGGCCCTTATGGACAATGGGACTATTGACATGCTTATCGCTACTTATACCATCACAGATGAGCGTAAGGCTTCATATGCCATGTCAAATCCCTACTACTATGACCAAATCGGTTTCCTCGTTCAAACAAAATCTGGTTATAAGAAACTATCTGATTTAAACGGAAAAACCATTGGAGTTTCTCAAGGCTCATCTGCTAAAGCAGCTGTTCAAGAATATGCTTCAGCCCACAATCTTAAGTTTGATTATGTTCAACTAGGCTCATATCCTGAGTTAGCCGTATCCCTCTATGCTTATCGTATTGATGCCTTCGCTGGTGACAAATCAATCTTGTCAGGTTACGAAAGTGATAAAACCAAGATCCTAGATGAAGGTTTCAAAACTCAAGAATACGGTATCGCTTCAAGTAAGTCTAACCAAGACTTGATTGACTACACTAACGATTTGTTGGCTAAATGGCAAAAGGATGGTAGTCTTCAAAGACTCTACGATAAATATCACTTGAAACCAGCTAAGGCTGAAGACAAATAGAAAGGAGTCCTGAATATATGTATCTTTTAACTGAAACGGCTAGTCCTTTCGCTCTTGAACGTTGGACTGCTTTCTTCGCTAACTTTGGACAATTTGCCAAAGGCTTCTTCTACACCCTCGGCATCTCGATTGGGGCTTTGATTGTGGCCCTTCTTCTTGGGCTCATCTTTGGAGCTATGAGTTCGACTCATAACAAGGTCCTTCGTGGCATTGCTCGTGTTTATGTCGAAATCTTCCAAAACACGCCACTGCTTGTCCAATTCGTGGTTGTCTTCTATGGGATTTCAATCTTGACGGACGGTCATGTCATGCTTCCTATTTCATTGACGGCTATCCTCTGTGTGGGTATCTACACCGGAGCCTATATCTCTGAAATTATTCGTACAGGTATTGAGGCCGTTCCTAAAGGTCAAACCGAAGCAGCTTTGTCTCAAGGGTTTACCTATGCCGATACCATGCGTATCATCATCTTGCCTCAAGCTGTTCGTACTATCTTGCCACCATTGACCAACCAAGTGGTTAACTTGATTAAGAACACTTCGACAGTTGCCATCATCTCTGGAGCTGATATTATGTTCACGGCTAAGGCTTGGGCTTATGATACAACCAATTATGTGCCAGCCTTTGCTGGAGCTGCCCTCCTCTACTTTATCATGTGTTTCCCTCTTGCAACTTGGGCACGTCGTAAAGAAGAAGAGAATAAGAAAGCTTACTAAGGAGGTCCACTATGTCAGAAGTTTTATCAGCTACTAACCTTAAATTCTTGGCACAAGGGTTGTGGACGACACTTTACTTGTCTTTCTTCATCATTGTGCTCTCTACCTTTTTCGGAACCATTCTAGCGGTAATGCGTAACGGTAAAAACCCTATTCTTCGTTGGATAGCTTCTATCTATATCGAGTTTGTGCGTAATGTACCTAACTTGCTTTGGATTTTCATTATTTTCTTGGTCTTCCAACTTAAGTCTACAGCAGCAGGGATTACCTCTTTCACGGTCTTCACGTCAGCTGCCTTGGCAGAAATTATTCGTGGAGGACTCAACTCTATTGACCATGGCCAAACGGAAGCTGGATTGTCCCAAGGATTTACTAACAAGCAAATCTTTGTTTACATTATCTTCCCACAGGCTATTCGTAAGATGTTGCCATCTATCATCTCTCAATTCGTAACAGTTATCAAGGATACTTCTTTCCTTTACTCTGTGATTGCCTTACAAGAATTGTTTGGGAAGAGTCAAATTTTGATGGGTGGTTACTACGAACCTAGTCAAATCTTTACCTTGTATGGAATCGTAGCTCTAGCTTATTTCGTCGTTAACTTTGCCATTTCTAGCTACTCTCGCTACCTCTCTAAACAATGGGAACAAGCTAGTGAATAAGAAACTCACCTTCGGGTGGGTTTTTCGTTTACTCATATTTATATAAAAAAGTGATTAATTATATAGTAAAAGGCGAACGTTTTGAAAGAATATTCGGAATTTTTTGACATCCAGCTTCACTTATGCTAAAATTTATTGTATGTTAGATAATCTAACAAGAATTCCCATTAAAGGAGACTCTTATGGCACTTATTGAATTTAAAAATGTAAATAAATATTATGGAGACTATCATGCGCTTCGTGATATCAATCTAGAAATTGAAAAAGGACAAGTCGTGGTTCTCTTGGGACCTTCTGGTTCTGGGAAATCTACCCTTATCCGTACAATTAATGCTTTGGAATCTATTGAGAATGGGACCCTCATCGTTAACGGACATAACGTTACTGAAGCATCTGCTAAAGATTTGGTTGAACTTCGTAAAGAAGCTGGTATGGTTTTCCAACACTTCAACCTCTACCCCCACAAAACCGTTCTTGAAAATGTAACCTTGGCACCCATCAAGGTTCTCGGCATCAGTAAGGCTGAAGCTGAAAAGACTGCTGAAAAATTCCTTCGCTACGTTAACATGTGGGATAAGAAAGATTCTTACCCTGGTATGCTTTCAGGTGGACAAAAGCAACGTGTCGCTATTGCCCGTGGTCTCGCTATGAATCCTGAGCTTTTGCTCTTTGACGAACCAACATCAGCCCTTGACCCTGAAACTATTGGTGACGTGCTTGCTGTTATGCAAAACCTTGCCAAAGGTGGTATGAACATGGTAGTTGTTACCCACGAAATGGGCTTTGCCCGTAGTGTGGCTGACCGTATCATTTTCATGGCTGAAGGTCAAATTCTTGTCGACACTACTGATGTTGATGGTTTCTTTGACAATCCTACAGAACCTCGTGCGGTGCAATTCCTTTCTAAGATTATCGATCACAATTCTGATCGTGTTCAAGTCGATGCCTAAGGAGGTGGCCTATGATTTTCAAAAAAATCTTACGTTACCTGACAGTCGCCACTCTAGCTATAGCAACTGTTTTTCTTATCTCAAGTCATAAAACGGTGGCTGAAGATAAGAGCAAGCTCTTAAATAGTAAAGCGGTTCAAAAAATTGTTAAGCGAGGTACACTTAACGTTGGTGTTAAGCAGGACGTTCCTAACTTTGGTTACTATTCTGCTAAGACCAATACCTACGAGGGTATGGAAGTCGATCTTGCTAAAAAAATTGCCGATGAGCTCAAAGTGAAAGTCAACTATATTCCAGTAACAACACAAACTCGTGAACCTCTTATGGATAACGGAACAATTGACTTACTTATCGGTACTTATACCATCAATGATGAACGTAAGGCATCTTACGCCATCTCAAATCCTTACTACTATGACCAAATTGGTTTCTTGGTTCTTAAGGATTCAGGTATTAACAAAATCTCTGATTTGAATGGTAAGACCATCGGGGTTTCTCAAGGTGCGTCAACTAAGGCTGCCTTGCAAGAATATGCCTCAGCCCACAATCTTAAGTTCAACTACGTTCAACTCGGTTCTTTCCCTGAATTGGCTGTATCTCTTTATGCTCACCGTGTAAATGCTTTCTCAGTTGATAAATCTATCCTTTCTGGCTATGAAAGTAAGAAGACAAAAACCTTGAACGAAGGTTTCAAAACTCAAGAATACGGTATTGCTTCAAGTAAGTCTAACCAAGACTTGATTGACTATACCAACGATTTGCTGGCGAAATGGCAAAAAGACGGTAGTCTTCAAAAACTATACGATAAATACCACTTAAAACCAGCTAAGGCTGAAGATAAATAGAAAGGAGTCCTGAATTTATGTATCTTTTAACTGAAACGGCTAGTCCTTTCGCTCTTGAACGTTGGGCTGCTTTCTTCGCTAACTTTGGACAATTTGCTAAAGGCTTCTTCTACACCCTCGGTATTTCGATTGGTGCCTTGATTGTTGCCCTTCTTCTTGGGCTCATCTTTGGTGCCATGAGTTCGACTCATAACAAGGTGCTTCGTGGCATTGCTCGTGTTTATGTCGAAATCTTCCAAAACACACCACTGCTTGTCCAATTCGTGGTTGTCTTTTATGGGATTTCAATCTTGACGGACGGCCATATCATGCTTCCTATTTCATTGACGGCTATTCTCTGTGTGGGTATCTACACCGGAGCCTATATCTCTGAAATTATTCGTACGGGTATTGAGGCCGTTCCTAAAGGTCAAACCGAAGCGGCTTTGTCTCAAGGGTTTACCTATGCCGATACCATGCGTATCATTATCTTGCCTCAAGCTGTTCGTACTATCTTGCCACCACTTACCAACCAAGTGGTTAACTTGATTAAGAACACTTCAACAGTTGCCATCATCTCTGGTGCAGATATTATGTTCACGGCTAAGTCTTGGGCTTATGATACAACCAATTATGTGCCGGCCTTTGCTGGAGCTGCTCTTCTCTACTTTATCATGTGTTTCCCTCTTGCAACTTGGGCACGTCGTAAAGAAGAAGAGAATAAGAAAGCTTACTAAGGAGGTCCACTATGTCAGAAGTTTTATCAGCTACTAACCTTAAATTCTTGGCACAAGGGTTGTGGACGACACTTTACTTGTCTTTCTTCATCATTGTGCTATCTACCTTTTTCGGAACCATTCTTGCGGTCATGCGTAACGGCAAAAATCCTATTCTTCGTTGGATAGCTTCTATCTATATTGAGTTTGTGCGTAATGTACCTAACTTGCTTTGGATTTTCATTATTTTCTTGGTCTTCCAACTTAAGTCTACAGCGGCAGGAATTACCTCTTTCACAGTCTTTACGTCTGCTGCCTTGGCAGAAATTATTCGTGGGGGACTCAACTCTATTGACCATGGACAAACGGAAGCTGGATTGTCGCAAGGATTTACCAATAAGCAAATCTTTGTTTACATTATCTTCCCACAGGCTATCCGTAAGATGTTACCATCAATTATTTCTCAGTTTGTAACAGTCATCAAGGATACTTCTTTCCTTTACTCTGTTATTGCCTTACAAGAATTGTTTGGTAAGAGTCAAATTTTGATGGGGGGTTACTACGAACCAAGCCAAATTTTTACCTTGTACGGTATCGTGGCTTTAGCTTATTTCGTGGTTAACTTTACCATCTCTAGCTACTCTCGCTACCTCTCTAAACAATGGGAGCAAGCTAGTGAATAAGAAACTCACCTTCGGGTGGGTTTTTCGTTTTTTGAACTTTAAAAATAACGACCCCAATTGGAGTCGTTATTTCTTTCTCTAATTCACTGTTACTTTACCTGAATAATAATCTAGGGTAATCCCCTCTTGTACATTAGGAACAAAGACATTGAACTCAAGGGATCCGTCAGCTGACTTGGCTTCAAGATGCGTTCCTGATGGTATAAGGTTATCTCCATCATAAATTAAAGTGACACGGTAACGGACACGTTTGTTTTTATCCTGAGCCTTCCGTACAAGACTTTCATAATAGTTCTGCCCTGTAGAATTATCACTATTGGCTTCGTTGGCCCAAGCTGTTTGAAATGCAATATTCTCAGGATTTGAAGTGGAGGCATCAAATCCCTTCAAACCTCCAACTAGTGCATAACCTAACAAATGCCCCCTGTCTACAGCATGACTATACTCTCCTGATAGATTTTGGACCTGGTGCCATCCAGCTGGTGTCCATGATGTTGATCCATTACCTGTTTCTTGACGGTTCTTATACTGTCTTGTCGCTTTACTTAACAAGGCATTGGCTACTGTAGGAACTGTTTGGCCTTGAACCGTTTTGACTTGGTTATTAGCATAAGGTTGGCTAGATACCTTAGCATTTAGATTCGTCTTGTTCCCATTAATAATATAGGCCCCTGCCCCATTCCATTCTATGGAGCTTCCAAGTTGACTCTTGACAGAGCTAGTCATCACTGTCTCAGCAAGCTGCTCTTGTGGTGTAGACTGACCACTTGTTGAACCGTTAGATTTTAGAGAGTTATTGGATTTTCCCGAGACTAGACTGGCTACCTGCTTGATTGGATTATTAGGCGAAAGCTTATTGCTCGTACCAATATAACCTAGAACTACTACCAAGACTGCTATCAGTAATGAGAAAATCTGACGTTTCTGTTTATTCGTTAAAGATGTCTTTCTCTTTGCCATCGTGTTCTTCCTATTTCTATGAATCTGCATAAGTAAAGGAGTAGGACGACAGCCCACTCCCTCTTATTTTCCTGTAAATTTAGCAACGATTGCTTGCCAGGTTTCTGGTTTTAAGATGTTTATTGGATCCTTACCCTCACCTAAGACGGCATAGCCAACCATTAAACCAAGGGCCAGAAAAGCAAGACTAACCAAACAAACGATTAAAACAAGCAATAATTGACGAAAAACATAGCCTTTACCAGTTTCCATATTAAGCCTCACTTACACGTGTAATGTTGGCTCCTAGTTTAGCTAGTTTCTCATGGAATTGATAGTAACCACGATCCAAATGTGTCAATTTACCGACTGTCGTTGTCCCTTCAGCTACCATTCCTGTAAGAATGAGAGCTGCTGAAGCTCGAAGGTCAGTAGACATAACTTGAGCACCTTGAAGTGGCAAACCACCGTGAATCATTGCTGTATCGCGAAGAATTTCTGAATGAAGTCCCATACGACGCATTTCTTCCAGGTGTTGGAAACGATTCTCAAAGACAGTTTCAATCATCGTTGATTCACCCTTAACCACTGCCATAAGCGCTGTGAATTGAGCCTGCATATCCGTTGGAAAACCTGGATGAGGAAGAGTTTTAACGGTTACTGGTTTCAATTTCGAAACATCAGATGTAACACGAATGCCTCCTTCTTCTTCCTTAACGTCGACACCCATTTCCAGTAATTTAGAAATCAAAGGACGGTTATGCTCCCAGATGGCATCTTTGATAAGAATATCTCCTGAGGTCATAGCTGCTCCGACCATAAAAGTTCCTGCTTCAATACGATCCTGAACAACAGAATGTTTCGCACCATGGAGAGCTTTAACACCTTTAATCACAAGCGTTTCAGTTCCGGCACCTTTGACATCTGCACCCATTTCATTTAGAAGTAACGCCAAATCAACAATTTCTGGTTCACGCGCAGCATTTTCAATAGTTGTGACTCCATCAGCCAAAGTCGCTGCCATCATAAGGTTCTGAGTGGCACCAACAGATGGAAAGTCCATATAAATAGTTGCACCTTTGAGTTTGTCAGCAGTCGCTGTTATATCGCCACCAACCTGGGTAATCTTAGCTCCCATAGCTTCCAAACCTTTGAGGTGGAGGTCAATCGGACGACTACCGATGGTACAACCACCAGGCATAGAAACCTTAGCATGACCATTACGAGCAAGAATAGGTCCAAGTACTACGATGGAAGCACGCATTTTACTAACATATTCGTAAGGTGCTTGATCTAGAATCTCACCACTAGCATCAACTACTACAGTATTATTTTCTTCGTCAAAGTCTACAGCAATATCCAAGCCACGAACCACATTATTCATGGTGTAAACATCTGACAAGATTGGAACATTAGTCAAGGTTGTCTGACCTTCAGAGGCTAAAATAGTCGCAGCCAATAATGGCAGAACAGCGTTTTTAGCACCTTCAATGACAACCTCACCACTTAATCGAGTGTTGCCACCCTGTACAATAATTTTATCCATAAGGATTCCTTTCAAGGGTCAATTTCATCTTTTTGTATTATATCAAAAGTCTGGTAAAATCACTAATTTAAGATATTGAGCTTGCTAACGATTGACATAGCGTCAAAACATATATAAAGAATGAACTTACTAGAAAACCAATGGCAATACTAATAAAAAGCAAGAATAATCGCAATTTTCCAGTGTTAACAATAACATTCTTGGTTATTTTTTCCCAATCAAAAAGCGTATTCACCATTTGATAAGTTAAACCAATAAAAACCAAGTGGCTCGCTAAAGGAACCATATCATTTAAAATAGTCATCAGTCTATTATATCATAGAAGACTTACATAAAACATAAGAAGAATCATTAAAAATACGACTTTTTACATTTGATTTCTTTATTAGTTTTTACCATTAAGAGCAATTGTTAACCAACTTAAGAACCTTTCAAAATGAGATTTTCCATGCTCATTCGAGATTGAAATTTAATTTATTTTCAATCATTAGTCGTAAGAAAAAATCTTCCCTAATGCTACTGTTTCCAAATAACAGGTTTAGGGAAGATTTTGAGTCATTAGTTAACTATTACTTAGAAGAATTCCATGGCTACTAAAGTAATAATCGCAGAATCATAATAATTCTTAACAGGAAGGTCCTGCATAAAGACAATCTTATTCTGCTGAACTAATTTCAAGTACTTTTGATCCTTCTCAGCCGCAAAAGCAATTGGTGCTTTAAAGCTTGCAGCTTGGTGGTCATCTAAAAACTTACCAGACAAATTGTAATTTGAAAAGACATTTTTCTGGGTCATAAAGAAATCCAACATCTTATTAAGGACTTTCTGACTCTTTTCATCGTTACTTTGAGTAAGATTGTATGGAAGACGACAAGCATTATAAGAATAAGTAGAATCAAACTGATTTGAGATGGTATAAGGCTTAACCACACGAGCCCCTGATTTATCCACCCAGATAAAGTCTGGAATTAATCCAGTCTTAGTCTCAGAACTAATTTTTTCAAGACTACTTAACATCTTATTATTGATGCCCAACCATTTTTTATCTTTCGTAACTTCATAAAAAGCTTGGAACTGTTTAGGCACAGTATCTGAAGTTCTCATAAGATTATAATATTTGGAATCTTTGTTTGCCCAGTTCCCAACAGTTAAAATTCCAGTATTTTCATTATAGTTATACTTGAGAATATCCTGCAAGAGAGCCTTGGCCTGTGTTTGATACTCATCTTTATGGCTTGGCCATTGTTTTGAGGCTTCAATCAAGGCATAGGCAATATAAAGGTCCCCGTCAGTTGCATTGTGATCATCAACATTTTTAGCACTTTTTTGAACAATTTGTTCCCAAGACATCAGTTGATTGCCTTCAATACGATGTGACAAATAATACTTGTAGAGTCTTTCAAAATCTTTTTGATTAGCTAAACCTTTCTTAGCTGCTCGCACGGTGATTAGCATTCCGTAACTTTGTGACTCGGAAAGAACAACATCTTTGTCTTTGTCATTAGTAGTTTTGACATATGCTTCGTTGCCTTTTTTGACCACGAAGTGTTTTTCCCATTTTTGATAAATTCTATCTTGAATATCAGTTTTCGTTTTCATTCTTATGGTAAACATTGAAAAAACAAATAAGCCAAGGATAACTACAAACCATAAATATTTAAAATATTTTGTTTTCATACATACTCCTATTCTGCAAAACGCTTAGTTTTAACCCATGTTGTTCCTTCACGATGAAGAATTTTATCCATGATAATAGACCACAACGAATCTAAAGAAACAATAATGAACAACTGTGCGTAACTAAAATAAGAGAGAATTGCTAACCAAATTTGTTTGCTGGTTGCTTGTCCAAATTGTGAAGCTAAGGCAACATTGATTTGCAATAAATATAATCCAATCATCAAGAGCCAGTTAAACAACATTAATTGAGCAATGTAAATATTACTTGCATCAAAGGCAAACGGAATCTGAACGGTTGGGAAAAAGATATGTAAAACAATGGCTAAGACATTAGCAAAGAAGATTAAATCAGATAAGACAATTGCACCATTAAACCAGAAGAAAATACAAGAGTAGTTCGCTACTTCTAGTTTTACACGCCAATTTCCTTTACCGAACAAATGTTTAAAGTTCGAGATAACAACTTCGTAATTACCTTTTGCCCAACGCTTACGTTGCATATAATAGCTTTTAAGCGTTTCAGGTTCTTGCTGGAAGGCTTCAGAATTATATGCCAAGGCAATTAATTTACCACTTTGCATAATCTTGAAGGAAATATCGGTATCTTCGGTCAAGGCACCGTTTCTCCAACCACCAATACTTTTAACAAATTCAGTTTGAATAATGAAGTTCGTTCCTGGAATACGACCAATTTTAAATAAATGCCACATTCCAACGTGATGAACACGTTGCGTTACAACAATCTCTTGATTGATACAACGTGTTAAGAAATTTTGTTTTGCATTTCTTGTTTTATTACGCCCAAAGGACGCCACTCTTCGTTCTGGATCCTTCATCACTTCTTTAACTAAGAAGTAAAGTGCATTAGTTTCAGGCATGGCATCCGCATCATAAATACAGATATATTCTCCATCAGCCATTTTAAGGGCATCGTTCAGAACACCTGCTTTACCACCAGTACCCTTACGATTAATAATGGTAATATTACGTCCAGCGTACTCTGGCATAGCTTGAACAGCTAAACACTCTTGGTAAGTATTATCTGAACAGTTATCCGCAAACAAAAGTAGCTCAACCTTGTCATGAGGATAATTCATATTCAAGATAGCTTGAGCCGTTTGAGAGATAACAACATCTTCATTATGGGCTGGAACTACAATCGTAACCTTAGGATAATAAGGAAGTTCTTCCTTATCAACCTTAAAATCACTATGTTTCAACCAAAAATGAACAGCTGATACCAGAATAACAACACCCCAAACTAAGGAAATCCAGATGGATATTAGGGTGAAAATCATTAAAAACTGACTAACCATGTTTCACCGCCTTGAAATTATGAGAAACACGTTCATATATTACTGTATAAACAGTAAACAAAACAATGAAAGCAATCGCAAAAATAAGGCTAATACATAAAGCAAATACAAAAAACAAGTTTGTGATAGTCATAACTTCCCCCTAATACTCAACAATAATATCCGTTTCTAACTGACGGTTTAAATTACTCATTAATTCACTATAGTTATCAAATTTTTTGGAATTCTTTTTATCAATGACAAGAAAACCTGATTGAAATTGAATACCTTGATAACTACTTCCCCAAGTGAATGTCATTTCTTTTAGATGTTCTTCAAGACTAGTTTTATAAATCTTTTTTAAGTTTCTAGATTTATTTTTTGAAAGGATTAAGTAGCTCCCCTCAGAAACATAAAAGACTTGTTCAAAGCGATCCAGCTTATCTGAAATCTGATGATAGATACTAGTAAGCAAATGGTTATATTCACGAGGACTCAATTCAAAGAATTGTTCTTCATGAGACCAATGTATCAAAAGTGCTTGAACAGGTTTTTTATCCCCTAATAAATCACGATAAGCGTTACTAGCCTTGACTTCTTCAATCTGAACAGATGAAATAAATTTATAGAAGTAATACTTAATCTTTGAAAGTATCCCCATTAACAAAGGAAAACTGAATATAAGAACAAATGTATCATTCAGTGGAAGATAGACAACACCACTAACCAATACAAAGATACTTAAAGCAAAACTTAAAATGATTAGCCAAGTAATCAGAATCTCTGTTAAGAAACATACTGCAACAATACCTAAAATCAGAAAGAAAGCTTCAAACATCAATAAATTAGGATTGACTTGATTACAGTAGAGAAATAGTAATGCTTCAAAGAAAATCAAACATAAAATCCAATACCAGATTTTTTTATCTCTTTTCACACTCAATTTCCTCCTTCGTGAAACTCTGATACAGAATCTTCCAAATTAAAGTACACTTTAATCGCTTGAACAATTCTCTCAGATGCTTTACCATCACCATAAGGATTAGGAGCTTCAGACATTTCTTTATAAAGAGCTTCATCAGTTAAAAGTGAAGTCATTGCTTCTTTCACCTTGTCTGGATCAGTTCCGACAAGTTTCAATGTTCCTGCTTTAACACCTTCTGGACGCTCTGTTGTATCTCGTAATACTAAAACAGGTTTTCCAAGTGATGGAGCTTCTTCTTGAACACCACCAGAATCTGACATAATAAAGTAACTTCTAGAAGCTAAATTATGAAAATCAAAGACATCTAAAGGTGCGATAAGATGAATTCTATCATGGTCACCTAAAATTTCCTTTGCTGCAGCTTGTACAGAAGGGCTCAAATGAACAGGGTAAACCACTTCAATCTCAGAATGCTCATCTACCATATGACGAAGAGTTTTAAATACTCGACGCATTGGCTCACCTTGATTCTCTCTTCGGTGCATTGTTACTAAGATAATTTTTTTATTCTCATCAATTTTATCGAGAACTTCATGATAATAATTATCTTTGACTGTAAGTTTTAAGGCATCAATCGCTGTGTTACCAGTGACATAAATCGCCTCTTTTTTATGATTTTCCGACAATAAGTTTGCTTTACTTTCTTGAGTAGGTGCAAAATACAAATCAGAAAGGCTGTCAGTCATCTGACGATTCATTTCCTCTGGATATGGTGAATATTTGTCATAAGTTCTAAGCCCAGCTTCAACGTGACCGATACTTACTTTATTGTAAAATGCAACCAAACCAGCAGCAAATGTTGTTGTTGTATCACCATGAACCAAAACCAAATCAGGTTGTTCTTTCTTAACAACTGGATCAAAATTAGCCAAAATTTTAGAAGTAATTTCCTGAAGTGATTGGTTTTTTCCCATGATATCCAAATCATAATCAGGAACTATCTCAAAAGTCTCCAAAACTTGGTCAAGCATTTGACGGTGTTGAGCTGTGACTACTGTAATAGTATTAATGGTTTCTTGATGTTTTTTCAACTCAAGAATTAACGGCGCCATCTTAATTGCCTCTGGTCTTGTCCCAAAGACAACCATAATATTTAATTTTCCCATAAGATCCCCCCTATGACCTATACGAAATCAATATAATATTGACAAATAACACTCTACATGATCACTTTATTATCCCCAATAATAGCGAAAATGATGTATCCTTTCTCCAAAAGCATTAAAGGGAATGCCCTCGTTATTGGTCTTATTTCGCGAATGATGTAAAGTAGATAAAGAAAAAGGTCTCAATTAAAAGACTATCATTTCTTATAAAATTCAAGAAGTTAAGACAAAAACCAATTCATATCATCCAAGGATATCAATTGTTTTGGGCTATTCTAGTCTTCTCCCCCGAATTTAAAAAGACACTATTTAATAAATAAAAAAACTGCAGGAGAAAAAACGCTTCGTAAAAAAAGTGTTTTCGAATCCAGCAGTATTGCTAATTTACATATATTTCATAAAAACTTCTCCCCATTTTAAAGAGCGTCCCCTTTACTTACGCTCTATCCCTATCTTACAAATCAAAACATCGGTATGATAACCCTATCCCAATACCATATCACATAGCAACAAGTACCAACAAGTAATCATTCAACTCTCCCCAAAAGAGTCAAAATATTACAAACAGGTTGGCTTCGAGTTACTACTACCCATGTTCCCTATTCATATAGACGCTATAATTATAGCATGTTATTTTTATTTTTCAACCTTTTTTCAATTTTTTAATATTTTAATGTATGTGATAAGCATTATAATGAGGCCGTTTGAATTAAACACTCCTACTTAACAAATACTAATCAAATGATATTTATCTATATTTTAATAAATAATAATTAAACAGGCTTTTGTATTTAAATGGCTTTGCACATAAAAAAAATCAGAATTCCTATTAAAATTCTGATTTTTTATTTCTAATACTATTTCTTAATGATTGACGGCTTCTTTCAAAGCTTCAACCTTGTCCAATTTTTCCCACGGAAGATCAATATCTGTACGTCCCATGTGACCATAAGCCGCTGTTTGACGGTAGATTGGACGCTTAAGGTCAAGCATTTGAATGATACCGGCAGGTCGCAAGTCAAAGAGATCACGAACAGCAGCTTCAAGTTTGCTTTCAGCAACTGTCGCTGTTCCGAAGGTATCAACACGGACAGAAACTGGGTTAGCCACACCAATAGCATAAGCCAATTGAACTTCTGCTTTCTTGGCAAGACCAGCAGCTACGATGTTTTTGGCAATATAGCGAGCTGCATAAGAAGCTGAGCGGTCAACCTTAGTAGCATCCTTACCAGAGAAGGCACCACCACCGTGTCTTGAGTAACCACCATAAGTATCAACAATAATCTTACGACCAGTTAAACCAGAGTCCCCTTGAGGTCCACCGATTACAAAACGACCTGTTGGGTTTATGAAGAATTTGGTATCTTCATCCAAGTATTCGGCTGGAATAACTGCCTTAATAACTTTTTCAATGACATCTTGACGAATTTGATCGTTGGTTGCTTCAGGATCATGTTGTGTTGAAATAACGACAGTATCGACACGTACTGGTTGGTCATTTTCATCATACTCAACAGTAACCTGAGATTTAGCATCTGGACGAAGATAAGAAATCTCACCAGTTTTACGCAAATCCGCCAATTTTTTAACCAATTTATGTGAAAGGCTAACTGGAAGTGGCATAAACTCTGGAGTTTCATCAATAGCAAAACCAAACATCAAACCTTGGTCACCAGCTCCGATAAGATCAAGAGGATCTTGGTCACCAGTTTCACGCACTTCAAGTGCTTCATTAACACCTTGAGCAATATCTGGAGATTGTTCAATCAATGATGGGTGAACCCCAACAGATTCTGCTGCAAAGCCGTATTCTGCATTGTTATAACCAATTTCAGCGATAGTATCACGAACCACACGGTTAATATCCACATAGGCTGTTGTAGAAACTTCACCAAAAACATGGACAGATCCAGTGTAGACAGCTGTTTCCGCTGCTACGTGTGCATCTGGATCTTCTGCTAAAATCGCATCAAGAATGGCATCTGAAATTTGGTCTGCAATTTTATCTGGATGCCCTTCAGATACTGATTCAGACGTGAAAAGTTTACGTTCTGACATATAAAATGTCCCCCTTTTAATATGAATAAATAATATCAGACAAAGCAAATCATATCGCCTTCTGATAGAAAAAACGCTGACTCTACTAAGAGTCTTGCGCCGTTAAAAAGTTACAAAGAACCAACAGCCAACTCTCGGGTGACTGTTGCCTTATCGGGACTTAATAACTAAATTCCATTATAACACGTTTTTCTTATCTAGTCATATAGTTATTAATTATCAAGCTTTATCATTATCTTATAGCAAGCATTTTAGGGTATTTTAGAGTATACTTAAGATATGAAAACTTATGAACGTGTTTACGAAATATTAGCAAAGAGTCCTGACTTTGTTACTGGAGAAAGCCTCGCTAAAGAACTCGGTATCTCACGAACAGCTATTTGGAAGGCTATTCAAACCCTACAGGATCAAGGAATCGTCATTACAAGTGTCCGAAAAAAAGGTTACCACCTAGAAAATGGTGATATCCTTCTCCCACAAGACATTTCAGACCAGCTCAACTTTCCTGTCTACTTAAATCCAGATTCCACTTCTACCCAACTTGATGCCAAACATGGTATGGAAAGACAAGATCCTGTTCCTGCCCTCTATCTTGCACCAAACCAAGGATCAGCTAAGGGACGTTTTGAACGTCACTTTTATACAAGCCCTTACGGTGGTATCTATATGAGTATTCACCTTAAACCAAACTGTCACTATACTGAGTTACCACCTTATACCATGATGGTAGCGGCTGCCATTGTCAAAGCCATTCAGCGACTTACAGGCATAGATACAGACATCAAATGGGTCAACGATATCTATCTGAACAACAAAAAAATGGCTGGTGTTCTTACCGAAGCCATTAGTTCTATCGAATCTGGTCGCATCACAGATGTCATTATCGGGGTTGGGCTAAATTTCTCAATCAGTGATTTCCCTGAAGAGTTAGCTACGAAAGCAACCAGTCTTTTTACTTCTGATAATCCAAGTATCACTCGGAACCAGCTCATTTCGGAAATTTGGAATCTCTTTTTAACCATTCCAACTTCGGACTTGGTCAAAGTCTATAAAGAAAAGTCCCTCGTTTTAGACAAACAAGTGACTTTTGAACAAGCTGGAAAATCTTATACGGGTATTGCCAAAGAAATTGGAGACAAGGGGCAACTCCTGGTCCTTACTGACGACGGCCAGAGAAAATGGCTGACCGCAGGCGAAGTCAGCCTTACTTCTTGGTAGACTTGTCGGCTGCACGCGCAATGCGTGAAACAACATAGGTTGTCCAAAGACGGCGTAAGAGTAGATAACCAAAAAAGGCTGTAAAAAAATAATTTCCATGCTGTAAACTGTAATTAAAACAAACCGTTTCAAAGATAGTTTCAAGCGTAATAAACAAAATTTGTTGTATCATACGTCCATTATATCAGATAAGCAGAGCCTAGTACAAGTAAACTAGACTCTTTTCATTTTTACAAGGATAAACCTTCCAAATATCAGCTTCAGCAATCAAACAAATAATACTGGGTTGCCTCTCTATCTAATTACTAGACTTAGACCTAAAAAGGTCCACTGGTCCTTCCTCGCTTTTTCATTTCTGGGCTCGGACCTAAAAAGGGAAACTTGACTTTCATCGCTTTTACATTTCTAGGCTCGGACCTAAAAAGGTTCACTGGACCTTCCTCGCTTTTACATTTCTGGGCTCAGACCTAAAAAGGTCCACTGGTCCTTCCTCGCTTTCTCATTTCTGGGCTCGGACCTAAAAAGGTCCACTGGACCCTCCTCGCTTTCTTATTTCTAGGCTCGGACCTAAAAAGGTCCACCGGACCCTCCTCGCTTTCTTATTTCTAGGCTCGGACCTAAAAAGGTCCACCGGACCCTCCTCGCTTTCTTATTTCTAG